>NZ_JBVJLM010000057.1:0-1031 GCF_055584725.1 Kitasatospora sp. NPDC101108 | reverse complement strand
CTGAGGACAAGCCCTCGGCCTATTAGTACCGGTCAACTCCACCCCTCACAGGGCTTCCATATCCGGCCTATCAACCCAGTCGTCTACTGGGAGCCTTACCCTCTCAAGGAGGTGGGAGTGCTCATCTCGAAGCAGGCTTCCCGCTTAGATGCTTTCAGCGGTTATCCCTCCCGAACGTAGCCAACCAGCCATGCCCTTGGCAGAACAACTGGCACACCAGAGGTTCGTCCGTCCCGGTCCTCTCGTACTAGGGACAGCCCTTCTCAACACTCCTACGCGCACAGCGGATAGGGACCGAACTGTCTCACGACGTTCTAAACCCAGCTCGCGTACCGCTTTAATGGGCGAACAGCCCAACCCTTGGGACCTACTCCAGCCCCAGGATGCGACGAGCCGACATCGAGGTGCCAAACCATCCCGTCGATATGGACTCTTGGGGAAGATCAGCCTGTTATCCCCGGGGTACCTTTTATCCGTTGAGCGACGGCGCTTCCACAAGCCACCGCCGGATCACTAGTCCCTACTTTCGTACCTGCTCGACCCGTCAGTCTCACAGTCAAGCTCCCTTGTGCACTTACACTCAACACCTGATTGCCAACCAGGCTGAGGGAACCTTTGGGCGCCTCCGTTACCCTTTAGGAGGCAACCGCCCCAGTTAAACTACCCACCAGACACTGTCCCTGATCCGGATCACGGACCCAGGTTAGACATCCAGCACGACCAGAGTGGTATTTCAACGGCGACTCCACAACAACTGGCGTTGCTGCTTCAAAGTCTCCCACCTATCCTACACAAGCCGAACCGAACACCAATATCAAGCTATAGTAAAGGTCCCGGGGTCTTTCCGTCCTGCTGCGCGAAACGAGCATCTTTACTCGTAATGCAATTTCACCGGGCCTATGGTTGAGACAGTCGAGAAGTCGTTACGCCATTCGTGCAGGTCGGAACTTACCCGACAAGGAATTTCGCTACCTTAGGATGGTTATAGTTACCACCGCCGTTTACTGGCGCTTAAGTTCTCAGCTTCGCCC
>NZ_JBVJLM010000056.1:0-1187 GCF_055584725.1 Kitasatospora sp. NPDC101108 | reverse complement strand
CGCCCGTCCGGCGGCCAGGATGTTGCGTGCGGCGTTCACGTCGCGGTCGTGGACGGTCTCGCAGTCCCCACACGTCCACTCGCGGACGCCGAGGGGCTTGGGGCCGTCCTTGATGCCGCAGGCCGAGCAGATCTGGGAGGTGGGCTCGAAGCGGCCTATCCTGCCGAAGTGGCGGCCGTGCTTGATGGCCTTGTACTCCAGCATGTTGAGGAAGGCGGACCATCCGGCGTCGTGCACGGACTTGGCGAGCGGTGTCCGTCCGAGGCCGGACACCGCGAGGTCTTCCACGTACACCGCTTGATTCTCGCGGATGATCTTCGTGGATTCCTTGTGGTGCCAGTCCCGGCGGCGGTCGGCCACCTTGGCGTGCTGACGTGCGACCTTCTTGCGGGCTTTGGCCCGGTTCTTCGATCCCTTCTCGCAGCGGCTCAGGGCCTTCTGCATGCGTTTGAGTTTCTTCTCCGCCCGGCGCAGGAACTTCGGCGAGTCCACCTTGCGGCCGTCGCAGAGCACGGCGAAGTGGGTGAGGCCCAGGTCGATGCCGGTCTCGGTGTCCAGCTCGGGCAGGATGTCCGGCTCGGTGTCCACGACGAAGCTGGCCCAGTACCGGCCGGCGGCGTCCATGGTGACGGTGACGCTGGTCGGCTTCGCCGGGAGCGGACGTGACCAGCGCATTTCGAGGTCTCCGACCTTCGCCACGTAGAGGCGACCGGACTCGCGCAAAGAGAACCCGTTGGCGGTGAGCCGGATCGACTGCCGGCTGTCCCGCTTGGACTTGAAGCGCGGCGCGGCGACCTTCGGCCCCTTGCGCTTGCCCGTGACCGAGGAGAAGAAGTTCCGGTAGGCCGTGTGCAGGTCCCGGAGGGACTGCACCAGCACCACCGAGGACACCCCACCCAGCCACGCGCGCTCTTCGGTGCGCTTCGCGGCGGTGATGACCTGCTTCTGCAGGTCGGTGTCCTTGATGTACGGCAGTCCCGCCGCATGGGCTTCCTGACGTGCCCGAAGGCCGTCGTTGAAGACCACGCGGGCGCATCCGAACGCCTGGGCCAGCGCACGGCACTGGGCAGGTTCGGGGTACACGCGGTAGTTGTACCGGAGCTGCACACGACTGACCATACCATTTGGTCTGTGAGTGAATTGACGGAGTATCGACGTGGCCGGAGCGTGGTTTCGGCGATGCACGT
>NZ_JBVJLM010000055.1:0-1198 GCF_055584725.1 Kitasatospora sp. NPDC101108 | reverse complement strand
ACCTCCGCCGCGAACGGAGCGATCTTCGCCTCGGCCAGCGAACGCACCGCCTCACGGAGCATCTCGTGCTCCTCGGAGATACGGAAGAGATCGAACTCCTGGCTCATGATCGCCACTCCTGTTTCACGACGGTACTCAGTACCCTTCATTATGCACGCGCGCGGCAAAAAGGGAACTCAGTGCCTTCACAGGGCGGCACTGAGTTCCCTATCCTTTTCCTGCCGTACTACAGCCGAACTACTGGCGTACTTCTGCCGACAGAGCCGGTCCGAGCGCAGGGAGATGACGACGTGGTCCACTCAGCCATCGATGCCGACACCCGGAGTACGACGCTGTACTTCCAGCGCTGTACCTGGTGCAACAACCCCACGTTCCAGCGGCTGCTCTGCCCCACCTGCGGCTCCACCGAGCTGCGGCTGGAGCCCAGCGAGGGCACCGGCGTGGTGCGGCGCTGCGCGGTCGAGCAGGCCCGTACCCCGCTGGTCCGGCAGAAGTCGCTGATCCGGATGACGGAGGGCTTCGACGTCTGGTGCATCGTGGACGGCATGCGCAGCACCGTCCCGGTCGGCACCCGGGTGCGGCTGTACTCCTCCCCCGGTTCCGACCAGCCCGAGCTGCGGCTGCTGACGGTCGAGGAGCCGCCGGCGGAGCAGGAGTCCGAGCCGCGCCCGCTGCCGCCGGTCAAGGGCGGCTTCACCCAGCACCTGGCGGCCTTCGCCGAGTAGTCGGCGGGGCGACACGACGGAGGGCGTGGCACTCGGGGGTACCGAGTGCCACGCCCTCCGTTCTGCTCGCGGGGGAATCCGGGGGATCAGCCCTTGCGGGCCTTCACCTCGGTGGTGAGCTGCGGCAGCACCTGGAAGAGGTCGCCGACCACGCCGTAGTCGGCGAGCTCGAAGATCGGGGCCTCGGGGTCCTTGTTGACGGCCACGATGGTCTTCGAGGTCTGCATGCCGGCCCGGTGCTGGATGGCGCCCGAGATGCCGTTGGCCACGTACAGCTGCGGGGAGACCTGCTTGCCGGTCTGGCCGACCTGGGAGCTGTGCGGGTACCAGCCGGCGTCGACGGCGGCGCGCGAGGCGCCGACGGCGGCTTCGAGCGCGTCCGCGAGCTCCTCGACCACGCCGAAGCCCTCGGCGGCACCGACGCCGCGGCCGCCGGAGACCACGATGGCGGCCTCGGTCAGCTCCGGGCGGCC
>NZ_JBVJLM010000054.1:0-1387 GCF_055584725.1 Kitasatospora sp. NPDC101108 | reverse complement strand
GTCGGTGTCGCGATGAACACCGGGACCATGGCGGCCAAGGAGGCCGGCAACATGGTCGACCTCGACTCCAACCCGACCAAGCTGATCGAGATCGTCGAGATCGGCAAGCAGCTGCTGATCACCCGCGGTGCGCTGACCACCTTCTCCATCGCCAACGACGTGGCCAAGTACTTCGCGATCATCCCCGCGATGTTCGCCGGGGTCTACCCGGGCCTGCGGCACCTCAACATCATGGGCCTGCACAGCCCCCAGTCCGCGATCACCTCGGCGATCATCTTCAACGCCCTGGTCATCGTCGGCCTGATCCCGCTCGCCCTGCGCGGCGTCAAGTACCGCCCGTCCGACGCCAGTTCCCTGCTGCGCCGCAACATCGGGGTCTACGGCTTCGGCGGCCTGGTGGTGCCGTTCGTCGGCATCAAGCTGATCGACCTGATCGTCCAGTTCATCCCCGGCCTCAGCTGAGAAAGGAGTCCACCGCAATGTCCAAGCCCCTGCCCGCCATCGTGCGGACCCACTTCACCGCCCTGCGCGTGCTCCTGGTGCTCACGGTGATCCTGGGAGTCGCCTACCCGCTGCTGGTCACCGGGATCAGCCAGGTCGCGTTCAGCGACAAGGCCAACGGCTCGATCGTGAAGTCCGACGGCAAGGAGGTCGGTTCCAGCCTGCTCGGCCAGAACTACGACCTCCCCAAGAAGAACCCGGACGACCCGAAGGAGGAGCCAGTCCCGGACCCGAAGTGGTTCCAGCCCCGGCCCTCCGCCAACCACTACGCCGGCGACAACTCCGGTGCGAGCAACCTCGGTCCGAACAACGAGGACCTGCTGAAGGCCGTCAACGACCGCCGTGCCGCCGTCGCCGCCTTCGACGGCGTCGACCCGGCGAGCGTGCCGGCCGACGCGCTGACCGCCTCCGGCTCCGGCCTCGACCCGCACATCTCGGTGGCCTACGCCAAGGAGCAGGTCAACCGGGTCGCCAAGGAGCGGAACATCCCGGCCGACACGCTGAACCGGCTGATCGGCACGTACACCGAGGGCCGCTCGCTCGGCTTCCTCGGCGACGAGGGCGTCAACGTCGTCCTCCTCAACAAGGCGATCAGCGAGCAGAAGTGACCGAACGGTGACACCGGACGACGAACCAGGATGACCGGGCCGACCCGGGCGCGGGAGGATGCCTCCGCGCCCGGGTCGGCCGCCCCGTACCCGCGCCGCCCAGGTGTCCGCCCCGTACCCGCCGACGCGCACCGTCCAGCCGCCACCTCCCGATGGAAAGAAGCAGCGCCCATGGCCCGCGACCTCACCCTCGGCCCCGGCATCCGCAGGGGCCGGCTGAGGGTGTACCTCGGCTCCGCCCCGGGGGTCGGCAAGACCTACCGGATGCTGGACGAGGC
>NZ_JBVJLM010000052.1:0-1808 GCF_055584725.1 Kitasatospora sp. NPDC101108 | reverse complement strand
CCGGCGACTCTGCTGGCGAAGTCGGTTGGGGTGGTTGTGGGACAGTAAGTGCCCGCTGGTTTGGGTGGGTTGGCTGTCTGTGGGGGTTGGTTGTGCTTCGGCCTGGTGGTGTGTCGGGGATTCCGGCGGAGACCGTGGCGTTGGCTCGCAGGGTTCATCCCCGTGGGACCGATGAGATGCGGGTGCGGGACGCGCTGGGTCCGTTGTTCAGCGACGAGGACTTCACCGTGGGTGAGTTCGAGGAGATGTACGCGGACCTGGGGCGCCCCGGCCTCTCGCCGGCCCTGCTGGTAATGGTCACGGTCCTGCAGTTCCTGCACAACCTCTCCGACCGGGACGCCGCCGTGGCGGTCGCGGACCGGATCTCCTGGAAGTACACGCTGGGACTGGAGCTCGAATACACCGGATTCGACGCCAGCGTGCTGTGCGAGTTCCGCGCCCGCCTGGTCGAGGGCGACCGGGCGGATGCCCTGCTGACCTTGATGCTGGAACGTCTGACGACCGCCGGCCTGGTGCGCGCCGGCGGCCGCCAGCGCACCGACTCCACCCACGTCCTGGCCTGCGTGCGCACACTGAACCGCATCGAGTGCCTGGGCGAGGCCCTGCGCATGGCCCTGGAGGAGGTCGCCCTCACCAGCCCCGGCCTGATCGTGCCGCTGCTCGGGCCCGGCTGGGACGAACGCTACGGCCGCAAGGTCGAGACCAGCAGGCTCCTGCGCCGCAAGAACGCCTCGGCCGCCAGGCTCGCCGAGCAGATCGGCGCCGACGGACAGAGCCTGATCGCCGCCATCGACGCGGACCCCACCGCCGGGTGGATGAACGACCTCCCACAGGTCAGGATCCTGCGCGAACTGTGGGACCAGCACTACGAGACCACCACCACCGGCAAACCGCGCTACCGGGACACCAAGGAACTGCCGCCCTCGGCCGAGCGCGTCCGCTCGCCCCACGACCCCGAAGCCCGCTACAGCACCAAAGGCCGACCCGGCGCGGACGCCGTGGAATGGACCGGCTCCAAGGCCCACCTGACCGAATCCTGCGACGAGGACTTACCCAACCTGGTCACCGACGTCCACACCACCCGCGCCACCGAACCCGACGTCGCCGCCACCACCCCCATCCAGGACAAACTCATCGACCGGGACCTGAAACCCGGCGAGCACCTGCTCGACTCCGGCTACCCCAGCGGGCCCAACATCGGCGCCGCCCTCGAACGCGACATCACCCTCATCGCGCCCGTCACCGTCCAGACCGGCCGAGGCTGCCACAACGGCACGTTCACCCCCAAGGACTTCCACGTCGACTGGCAGGCAGGCGTCACCCGCTGCCCCGCCGGGGCCACCAGCATCTCCATGCGGCCCAAGAAGAACGGCCTGATCCGCGTCGCCTTCTCCCGCGCGCACTGCCGGCCCTGCCCCATCCGCGCCCAGTGCACCTCCTCCGCCCTCCACCTCGGCCGGAGCCTGGAGATCCATCCCGAACCGATCCACACGGCCCGGATGCGGATGCAGGCCGAACAGGACAGCCCCGAATGGCGCGAGGCCTACCGGGCCCGCGCCGGGATCGAAGGCACCGTCTCACAAGCGGTGCGAGGCCCCGGCCTGCGACGATCCCGCTACCGGGGCCTCGCCAAAACCCACCTCCAGAACGTCCTCACCGGCATGGCCATTAACATCCGCCGACTCGGCGCCCACTACGACACCACCACCACGACAGAGCGCCGCCCCACCCGCATCCACGCACTCTGCACCCAACACGGCATCGCAACAGCGGCCTGACCTAGATCAAATACTTCGCCAGCAGAGTCG
>NZ_JBVJLM010000051.1:0-3280 GCF_055584725.1 Kitasatospora sp. NPDC101108 | reverse complement strand
GACAGACCCCGCTGACGCGAGAACTCCACGAAGGTGTTCGGCCGCGCCATCACGGTGACACCGCCGGCCAGCGCCATCTCGCACTCACCACGCCGCAGCGACTGCACCGCCAGGTGCAACGCCACCAGCGACGACGAACACGCCGTGTCCACCGTCAGCGCCGGCCCCTCCAGACCGAACGAATACGCCAGCCGACCGGAGATGACGCTGGAGGTGTTGCCGGTGAGCAGGAAGCCCTCGAAGCCCTCGGGAGCCGTGGCGAGCCGCGACCCGTAGTCGTTGTACATGACGCCCGCGTAGACGCCGGTGCGCGAGCCGCGCACGGACGCCGGGTCGATACCCGCGCTCTCGAACGCCTCCCAGGCCGTCTCCAGCAGCAGGCGCTGCTGCGGGTCCATCCCCGCGGCCTCGCGCGGGCTGAGGCCGAAGAACTCCGCGTCGAACTCGGCAGCCTCGTATAGGAACCCGCCCTGCCGGGTGTAGGAGGTTCCGGTCACCTCGGGGTCCGGGTTGTAGAGCTTCTCCACGTCCCAGCCGCGGTCGGACGGGAACTCGCCCACCGCGTCCACTCCGCCGGCCACCAGGTCCCAGAGGTCCTGGGCGCTCGCCACCCCACCGGGGTAGCGGCAGGCCATGCCCACCACCGCGATCGGCTCGTTGTCGTCCTCGGAGGCCGACCGCGCGCGGAGGGCCGGTACGCCCGCCGTCGTCACCGCGCTCGTCGTGCCGATCGCGTCGGAGACCTTGGCGAGCAGGTAGTCGATGACGGCACGCGGCGACGGGTGGTCGAAGACGAGCGTGGTCGGCACCCGCAGGCCGGTGGCGGTGTTGAGCTGGTTGCGCAGTTCGACGCCGGTGAGGGAGTCGAACCCGAGGTCCTTGAAGGCCCGTTCGACATCGATGGTCGCGGAGTCGGAGTGGCCGAGGACCAGGGCGACGACGGCACGCACGGTCTCGGTGATCGCGCGCGTCCGCTCGCTCTCCGCCAGGGCCGCCATCCGGTCGGTCCAGCTGTCGCGGCCCGCGCTCGCCGCGTTCGTGGTGACGCTGCGCCGTACCGGCCCACGCACCAGGGAGCGGAAGACCACGGGCGCCGGCTGCCCGGCGGTACGGGCCTGGGACTTCAACACCGACAGGTCGAGCTGGGCCGGGATGAGCTGGACGTGCTCCTGCGCCAACGCGGTGTCGAACAGCTGGAGCCCCCGCTCCTCGCCGAGCGGTGCCACACCGGAGCGGGTCCAGCGGGCGACGTCGGCCTCGGTGAGGCCGCCCGCCATGCCGTCGGCCTGGTCCCACAGGCCCCAGGCCAGGGCGTGGGCGGACAGTCCGGCGGCACGACGGTGGGCGGCGAGGGTGTCGAGGAAGGTGTTGGCGGCCGCGTAGTTGCTCTGGCCGGAGTTGCCGATCACGCCGGCGATGGACGAGAAGACGACGAACACCGACAGCGGCAGGTCCTTGGTCTGCTCGTGCAGGTTCCACGCCGCGTCCACCTTCGGACGCAGCACTCCCGAGAACCGGTCGGGAGTCTGCGACTCCACGAGCCCGTCGTCCAGGATGCCGGCGGCGTGCACGATTCCGGTCAGCGGGTGCTCGGCCGGGATGGCCGCCAGCACGGCGGCCAGCGCCGCCGGGTCGGCCGCGTCACACCCGGCGAAGCGGACCTCGGCCTCGAACTCGGCGAGCTCCAGCGCCAGTTCGGCCGCACCGGGGGCATCCCCGCCGCGCCGCGAGAGCAGCAGCAGATGCCGCACCCCGTGGTTGCGCACGAGGTGGCGGGCGAGCAGGGTCCCGAGGGTGCCCGAACCGCCGGTGATCATCACGGTGCCCTCGGCGTCGAAGGCGTCGAAGTCGGCAGCGGTGGGGGCGTCCGCAGCCGGCACCGGGACCATCCGCGGCGCGCGCAGCTCTCCCCCGCGCACCACCAGCTGGGACTCGTCGCCGTACAGGCCGCCGGCGTCGAGGTTCTCGGCGCCGAAACCCGGGTCGGCCGGGTCGAGGTCGACCAGGACGAAGCGGTCGGGGTGCTCGGCCTGCGCCGTGCGGACCAGGCCCCACACCGAGCCGGCCGCCAGGTCGGCGGGCGCGTCGCCGGTCTCGGTGCCGACGGCGCCGCGTGTCACGACGACCAGCCGGGCGTCGGCGAAGCGCTCGTCGGCGAGCCAGGCCTGGACCAGGTCCAGCGCCTCACCGGTGAGCCGGTGCACAGCCGCGGGAACGCCCTCGCCCTCGGCGGAGCCCAGCTGGACCACCACCCGCCCTGGCACCTCGACCAGCGACGCCGGATCCGCCGTCACCGTCACCGAGCCGGTCGCGTCGGCCGTCGACGGCACGGGCACCCAGTCCAGCCGGTAGAGCGCACCACGCCGATCGGCGGCCCGGGCGTCGACCCGAGCGGGCCGCAGGACGAGTTCGCCGACCGAGGCCACCGGCCGGCCTGCGCCGTCGGCGACCGTCAGAGCGGCGCTCTCCGCGCCGGTGGGAGTCCACCGCACGCGCAGTTCCTTCGCACCGGTCGCGTAGAGCGAGACGTCACTCCAGGCGAACGGCAGCAGCAGACCTCCGGCAGCCGAGGCGAGCTGCTGGACGAGCGGGTGCAGCGCCGCGTCGAGCAGCGCCGGGTGGACTCCGTACTTCGCCGCGTCCGCGTGCTGCGGCTCGGGCAGGACCACGTCGGCGTAGAGCTGGTCGCCGAGCCGCCACAGCGCCGACACACACTGGAAGGCCGGCCCGTACGTGTAGCCGGTCTCGGCGAGCGCGGGGTAGAAGTCCGCCAGGTCGACGGCTTCGGCGCCGGCCGGCGGCCACTGCACGAGGTCGGCGTCGGGGGCGACGAGGTCGTCCACCGCGAGCCATCCGGAAGCGTGCCTGGTCCACGTGTCCTGGTCGCCGGCCTCGGCGTCCTGGGGTTGCGAGTAGATCCGCACCTGGTGCTGGTCGTTCTCGTCCACCGCGTCCACAGCGACCTGGATCCGCAGGCCGCCGACGGCGGGCAGCAGCATCGGCGCCTCGAGCGTCAGCTCCACCACGCGCGACGCGCCGCTACGGTCGGCGGCTTCCAACGCCAGTTCCACCAACGCGGTCCCGGGCAGCAGGACCCGGCCCTGGATCTCGTGGTCGGTGAGCCAGGGGTGGGTGTGCCGGGACAGGCGTCCACTGAACAGGACACCACCATCAGCCAGACCCGTGACCGCCCCCAACAGCGGATGCCCGGAATCCTGCAGACCGAGCGCCGAAGCACCCGCCCCACCAGCCGGCGCCTCCAGCCAGTAACGACTGCGCT
>NZ_JBVJLM010000050.1:0-4052 GCF_055584725.1 Kitasatospora sp. NPDC101108 | reverse complement strand
GTACTGCAGGGGGGACCCTGTGGGAGAGTAGGACGCCGCCGAACAATCATTCAGAAAAGCCCCTGATCCATCGGATCAGGGGCTTTTCGCATTTCTGCTCAGTTGTCCTCGTCCTCGCCGTCGGGCTGCTGGTTGTCATCGGTCTTCGGCTGTCCCTGCGGCTGTCCCTGCGCCTGAGCCGGCGTCGGCCCGGCCGATGCCGACGCGGCCGCAGAGGCACCCCCGGACGGCGCCGCCGAGGCCGAAGCCGAAGCTGCAGCCGAAGCTGACGGCGTTTCGGAGGACTGGGCGGTCTGGGCCGGTACGGCCGCCGTTCCCCAGGCCGGACGGCTGAGCCACTTGTCCGCGCTGTTGGTGAGCTTGGTGACGCCCGTACCGTCCGGCCGCATGCTGTAGAGATCCGAGCCGGAGCCCGTGGGGGCCTGGGTGAAGACGATGGACTTGCCGTCGGGCGCGTAGGCCGCTCCGCCGTAGAAGGTCGTCGACGGGGCGGGGGTGAGGGCGCCGATGGCGGTGCCGTCGGGGTGGACGGTGTAGATGCCCCCGCCGGGGGCGTTGTCGGCGCCGGCCGGGTAGGTGGTGAAGAGGATCTGGGTGCCGTCGGGGGACCAGGCCGCGCGGTCGCCGGCCCGCAGTTCCCAGGGGGTGAGCTGGCGGAGCCCGGTGCCGTCGACGCCGACGACGTAGATGGCGCGACTGTTGGCGGGCTGTCCGGTGGCGCTGGTGCGGTACTCGAAGGTGAGCTGCTTGCCGTCGGGCGACCAGCTGGGGTTGCTGACGGCGCCGGAGTACGGCTTGTCGTTCGTCAGGAAGGTGAGCCGCTGGACGTTGGTGCCGTCGGGGCTCATCAGGTAGAGGTCCGAGTACTGGACCTGGTTGCCGTGGGCCTGGTCGAGGGCGCCCCAGGAGCGGCTGAAGGCCAGTTGCTTGCCGTCGGGGGAGAAGGCGGGGGCGCGTTCGTCCTCGTTGGCACAGTCGGCGCCGGCGCTGGCGGTGTCGCAGAGCTGGCTGATCTGGTGGGCGTTGTCGCCGGTGGCGGAGACCGTCCAGAGGCGGGCGGCGCCGGTCTGGGGGTCGGTGCGGTCGAAGGCGATGGCGCTGCCGTCGGGGGACCAGTCGGGGCGGTCGTCGCGGGCGCGCGCGGGCGGCTGGGTGACCTGGCGCTGGCCGGTTCCGTCGGGGCCGACGGTGACGATGGCGCTGGTGGTGCGGGTGGCGTCGGTGTAGGCCCGGCTGACGATCAGTCCGTTGTGCGCCTGCGTGTTCGCGGCGCCGACGGCGCCCGGGGTCGCGGACTGGGTGGGTTGGGGCGTGGCGGTGGGGGACTCCGGTCGGATCTCGGAGAGCGGGATCTCGCCCGGCTCGGCCCCGCAGCCGGTGATCAGGGCGCCCACGAGCAGAAGGCCCGCACCGGCGGTCGCGCGGGTGCGGGCCTTGCTCGTGGGGGACTGCCGTGTACCGGCGCTCCGCGTCATCTCCGACTCCGACCTTTCCGACCGCTCCGACGTGCGCCCCGGCTCCGACGGCCGACGGGCTCAGGACGAACCCAGGGGAAGGAGGCCCCTGGAACGAGCTGTCACTGTGCCAGACGGGAGCGCCGGGAACCGGGCGACACGCGACGGATCGCGTCGGTCCGGTCACACTGAGTGGACGGAAGCTTCCGGAGCGCGGGTCAGCCCCGGGCGGCGCGGCGCTCGGCCTTGGCGGCGGCCTCCGCCTCGTCCTCGGCCTCGGCGACCTCCAGGGTGGGCGCGGTACCGCCGAGCTGGGCGGGCAGCCACCAGGTGTCGTCCGGTCCGGAGGGCTTGCCGGGGTACTCGCGCTGGGCCTTGTCGAGCATCTCGCTCATGGCGGCGCGCAGCTTTCTGGTGACCATGACGGGCTTGTCGTTCGGGCCGAGGTGGATCGGTTCGCCGATCATGATCGTCACCGGGACGTGGCGCTTGGTCAGGGTCTTCGGACGGCCCTTGGTCCAGAGCTGCTGGGTGCCCCACAGGACGACGGGCAGCAGCGGGGCGCCGGAGTCGGCGGCCATCCGGGCCGCGCCGGTCTTGAACTTCTTCAGCATGAACGAGCGGCTGATGGTCGCCTCGGGGAAGACCCCGACGACCTCGCCGGCCTTGAGGGCGCGCACGGCGGCCTCGTAGGCGGGCTGGCCGTCGGCGCGGTCGACCGGGATGTGCTTCATGCCGCGCATGAGGGGACCGGAGACGCGGTGCCGGAAGACGTCGTCCTTGGCCATGAAGCGCGTCTTGCGCTTCCCGCCGCGGTAGGCGCCGAGTCCGGCGAAGAGGAAGTCCAGGTAGCTGATGTGGTTGCTCACCAGCACCGCTCCGCCCTCGGCGGGGATGTTCTCGGCACCGATGATCTTGATCCGCACGTCGAGCGCGCGGAAGGCGGTGAGTGCGGCGCCGATCACCGGCGGGTAGACGAACTCTGCCACGGTCAGTCCTGACTTCTACGGGCCGGAGCCCGGTACGGCGGGTACCCGCGCCGTGCGCAGGGGCCGACCGGAGCACGGCACGCCGCGGCGGTCACGGGTGATACACGGAGATGATCCCCCGAACGAGTGCCTGCTGTCACCTGAGGCGTGCGGTCAAGCGAATATTCACGGTGTGATCTCCGTGATGGATCCGGTCGGAACTTTCCCGTTCCTCGTCGTTTCCCGGCCGGGTGGTGTCGGGGGCTGCGTCAGGCGCCCGCGCCCAGGCGCCCCTGGGCGCGTCGGACGATCGGGTAGATCTCGCAGCCCAGGCAGTAGCCGAAGGCGGCGTTCAGGAAGGCGGCCGCCAGGGCGAACGCGGTGGACAGCAGGCCGAGCCAGGTGACCTCGGTCAGGTAGCCGAGGGTGCCGACGGCGGCGAAGACGGCCCCGCCGCCCTGGGCGAAGCGCAGCGGTCGCTCGTCCTGGGTCTCGGTGGGCGGCGCCAGGCGCGGGGCGATGAAGGTGAGGAACAGCCGGCCGTACGGGGAGACCCGGGGGCCGCCGATGGCGCCGATGACGAACACGACGGTCTGGGCGGCCAGCAGCAGCCCGCTGCCGGTGATGAGGACGGCGGCCAGCACCACCGCGGTGAGTACGGCGGCGAAGCGGGGAGCGCGGGGGTCGGTCTGCACGGGGACTCCGGGAGGGTCGCGACGGACGGCTGCGGCGAGCGGCTGCGGCGGGGGGAGGGGGTCGGAGTCCACCCGCCGATCGTACGGGCCCGCTGTCGGCGGGTCGACCTCCCTTTCGGAGCTCGCACGGGCTGTCGCAGACTGGGGGGATGACCGGACTGGTGGTGTGCGTTGTCGTACTGGCGCTGGCGACCACGTTCGGGCTGTTGAGGGCCGGGCGCGACGGAAGGCTGAGGGTGCGCACCAAGGACGGGACGGTACGGCTGTCGGAGGCGGACCTGGGCGGGCCGCTCGGTGAGCGGGCGACGCTGGTGCAGTTCTCCACGGCTTTCTGCCAGCCCTGCCGGGCCACCCGGCGGGTGCTCGCCGAGGTCGCGGTGATGGTCGACGGGGTCGAGCACGTCGAGCTGGACGCCGAGGCGCAGCTGGAACTGGTCCGTCGGCTGGAGGTCCTGCGGACGCCGACCGTACTGGTGCTGGACGCGGCGGGTCGGGTGGTGCGCCGGGCGGCGGGGATGCCGCGCAAGGCGGACGTGATCGCGGCGCTGGGCGCGGCGGTCGGTGACGGGTGACGGGTAACCCCCGCTGGGGCAGGATGGGCGCAGGCTGCGAGGCGGGCCGTCCGGCGTAAGCTACTGGCCAGTAGTGACCCCTGGACTACCGCCGAGTATGCTGCCAGGAAGTTCCGGACCGGCACGGGAAACTCGCTGCCCGGAGCGGGTGCGTGCCGTGTTCGCCCCCGCTTGCACGCCGCAGCCGCCGGACGAGACCAGTACAGGAGACAAGGCCGTGAGCTTGAGGATCGTTGTCTGTGTGAAGTACGTGCCGGACGCGACGGGCGACCGTCGTTTCGCGGACGACCACACCACCGACCGGGAGGGTGTGGACGGCCTCCTGTCGGAGCTGGACGAGTACGGCGTCGAGCAGGCGCTGCG
>NZ_JBVJLM010000049.1:0-5367 GCF_055584725.1 Kitasatospora sp. NPDC101108 | reverse complement strand
CTCGCCGACTGCTTCCCCGCCCTCGACTACTTCGAGAACAGCGGCCTGCCCTTCGTCGTCGCCCTCAACGGCTTCGACGGCCACCAGCCGCACACGGCGGACGAAGTGCGCGAAGCCCTCCAGCTCGGCGCCGACACCCCCGTGATCACGCTCGACGCCCGGCGGCGGGACAGCGCCAAGAGCGCCCTGATCACCCTGGTCGAGCACGCCCTGCTGGCCCGACTGCGGTAGTCGAACGCGCGATCGCCGCACCGAACAGGAGAACAGCGGAACCGTCCGGCCCCGGTGAGCCGTCACACTGACGGGTCGCCGGGGCGGCGGCGCTTACCGGCCGGTATCCTCCGGGGGCCACGCGCAAGGCCCGCGTATAAGCAGCGGATAACAGTTCGGTAGGCATTTCGTGATCAACAGTGACGCAGTGTGGCGAATCAGCGCCACTCAGCGCCAGGTGACCACGGATTTGCTCCGTCATGTCGCTGATTGTCCGGATTGTGACGACGCGGGCGTCATGCGGCGGCTGTTTGTCCCCCATCCCTGCACGTGCTGAAATTCCAGCTACCCCTGAATATCCCGCGCCGGCTGTCCGGCGGCGGGCCAGGGCCCCGGGGGTAGCGCTGGATTGATCCATGGCCGGCAAGTCGGCCGAGAGGTAGTAGTCGAGTGAGGCGTAAGCAGCAACCCGCCCCGCAGCGGCGCTCCGAGCCCCGCCAGAGCGAGCCGAATGGCGCCGCCGCGGAACAGGCCGGATTCTCCGCGTTCACTCCCACCGAGGAGCGCACCCCGACCATCCCGGCCCCCAAGCCCCCGACCGCGGCCGGCGAGCCGCGCCCGGGCGCCGGTTCTGCGGGCGACGGCGGCTCCAGCCGGTACGACTTCCTCCGTCCGCGCAACTGGCGCGTGCCGACCCGTCTGATCGCGATCCTGCTGATCCCCGTGATCATCAGTCTCGTCTTCGGCGGTCTGCGAGTGAACACCTCGGTCGACGGCTACATCAAGGCCTCCCGCGCCGAGAAGACCGCCGAGCTGGCCAAGGCGGCGACCGAACTCGCCGAAGCGCTGGAGAACGAGCGCGACAAGACCCTCATACCCCTGATGACCGGGCAGGACCCGAACAACGAGGTCACCAAGCGCCGCGGCGACACCGACGCCGCGCTGAAGGCCTACGAGGCGGCGTACGCGGCCTCCGACAAGTCCGGCGAGCTGCCGCGCCGCCACGAGGCCTTCGAGACCCTGGTGGTCGACCTGCCGCACCTGCGGAAGGTCGCGTACGGCAAGGAGCTGTTCGCCAGCGCCACCGCGAGCGCCTACTCGACGATGTTCGCCCCGCTGCTGGCCTACGACAACTCGGTCGGCAACGGCTCCGCCAACGCCACCAGCAAGGGCCGCGCGATCTACGCGATGTCCCTGGCCAAGGCCTCCGCCTCGACCCAGCGCTCGCTGATGCTCAGCCTGCTGGTCGGCGCCTCGACGGGCGCGACCACGCGGTACGAGAACCAGGACATGACCCAGCAGATCCTGGTCTCCGAGAAGCTGGAACAGGTCTCGATCAGCGAGTTCACCACCGGTAGCGACCCCGTCGACGCCAAGAAGTACGCGGACGCGCAGGTCGCCCTGGCCAGCGCCCAGGACCGCTCGGCCTTCAAGATGCCCAACGGCACCGCGCCCACCATGCAGGGCCTGCTGGCGCTCGCGGCCAACTACGCCGAGGCCGCCGCCATCGGGCAGCAGAGGGGCAAGGCCGCCGCCGACGCCGCGTACGCCGAGGCCAAGAACGCCGGTCTGACCCCGGACAACTGGAACCAGGCCGCCGGGACCCACATCCAGGCCCTGCGGAACACCGAAGTCGCGCTGCTGGACGACGTCCTCACCGACTCCCGCAACCTCAAGGACAACGCGCTCTACGACGCCATCCTGAACACGGTCATCGTCGTCGCCGCACTGATCCTGGCCGGCCTGCTCACCGGTTACGTCGCCCGCTCGATGATCCTCGGCATGCGCACCCTGCGCAGCGCCGCCCTGGAGATCGCCGACCACCGCCTGCCGGACCTGGTCGAGAAGCTCTCCAAGACCGACCCCGACCGGGTCGACACCTCGGTGACCGCGATCCCGCTGCACGGCAAGGACGAGATCGGCGAAGTCGCCCGGGCCTTCGACCAGGTCCACCAGCAGGCCGTGGCGCTCGCCGCCGAGCAGGCGCTGCTGCGAGGGAACGTCAACGCGATCTTCACCAACCTGTCGCGCCGCAGCCAGGGCCTGATCCAGCGCCAGCTGGCGCTGATCACCGACCTGGAGAACAACGAGGCCGACCCGGACCAGCTGGAGAACCTCTTCAAGCTGGACCACCTCGCCACCCGCATGCGCCGCAACGGTGAGAACCTCCTCGTCCTCGCCGGCGAGGAGGCCGGCCGCCGCTGGAACACCCCGGTCCCGCTGGTCGACGTGCTGCGCGCCGCCGCCTCCGAGGTGGAGCAGTACGAGCGCGTCGAGCTGTCCGGCATCCCCGAGGTCGAGGTCGTCGGCGCCGCCGTGACCGACCTCGTCCACCTGCTCGCCGAGCTGCTGGAGAACGCCACCTCGTTCTCCAGCCCGCAGACCCGGGTGCTGGTCAACGCGACCCGCCTGCCGGACGGCCGGGTGCTGGTCGAGATCCACGACAAGGGCATCGGCCTCACCGCCGACGACTTCGCGGAGATCAACGAGAAGCTGGCCGAGCCGCCCACGGTCGACGCCACCATCTCCCGCCGCATGGGCCTCTTCGTGGTCGGCCGGCTCTCCCAGCGGCACGACATCCGCGTCCAGCTGCGTCCGTCCGGCGAGTCGGCCGGCACCACCTCGCTGGTCATGCTCCCGCCGTTCGTCACCCAGTCCGCGGTGGCGCCGGAGCCGGAGGAGCAGTTCACCGTCTCCCGGATCTTCGCCGACCAGGAGCCGACCTCCGAGTGGGCCCCCGACGGCCGCGACCGCAGCGCCGCGGAGCTGGGCTTCGACGACCACCTGACCGGCATCGGCAACGCCGGCTCCTCCGGCTTCAGCCCGGCCCTGGAGGCCGTCCAGCGCTCGCAGCGCCTCGACCAGGTCCGCCGCGCGGCCCTGGAGGGCGCCCCGCAGCCGCCGGTGGTGGACGCCGAGGTCGAGGAGGACTACCAGCAGGGCTACGACCAGTACGCCCCGCAGCAGGGCTACGACCAGGGCTACGCCGAGAGCCAGTACGCCGACGACCAGTACGGCTACGACCAGGGCGGCTACCAGCAGGACGAGTACGCCCAGGACGGCTACGGCCAGTACCCGCAGCAGGGTTACGACCAGGGCGGCTACTCCGACGACCAGTACGGCTACCAGCAGGACGAGTACGCCCAGGACGGCTACGGCCAGCAGGCCGAGGAGGCCCCGGCCGGCCACCCGTACGCCCCGGAGCCGCCCGCCCTGCCCGCCGCCGAGCCCTCCACCACCCTGCCGTCCGGGCTGCCCCAGCGCCGCCCCGGTCAGCAGCTGGCGGGCGGCGGCCCGGGCAGCGCCCCGGCCCTCGGCAGCCCGTCCGGGGAGACCCCGAACTGGTTCGCCGGCGCCAAGGACACCACCTCGCCCGACGAGGCCCGCGGCCACGACGTGTCCGCACTCGGCGGATACGGCCCGACCGGCCCGACCGCCAGTTCCACCTGGCAGTCGCCGAACGACGGCGACTGGCAGCGTGCCGAGCAGCTGCGCGAGCCCTCGTCCAGCGGCACCACCGGGGCCGGACTGCCCCGGCGCGTTCCCAAGCAGAACCTGGTGCCCGGCAACGCCAAGCCCACCCCGCAGGAGGGGCCGCAGGTCTCCCGCAGCCCCGAGGAGGTCCGTGGCCGCCTCACCAACCTGCGCCGCGGTGTGGAGCAGGGCCGCAGCGCCGGCAACACCGGAAGCTTCCGGATCGACCCCGATCAGGTAGACCAGTCCGGCAACGGACAGAACCGGAGCACCGATCTCTTCGGCGGCTCGAACCACCAGGAGCGTTGAGTTGACTCAGATGAGCCAGGCCGCACAGAACCTGAACTGGCTGATCACCAATTTCGTGGACAACACCCCCGGGGTGTCCCACACCGTGGTGGTCTCCGCGGACGGCCTCCTGCTGTGCATGTCGGAAGGCTTCCCGCGTGACCGCGCCGACCAGCTCGCCGCCGTCGCCTCCGGCCTCACCTCCCTCACCTCCGGCGCCAGCCGGATCTTCGAAGGCGGCGAGGTCAACCAGACCGTCGTCGAGATGGAGCGTGGCTTCCTGTTCCTGATGGCCATCAGCGACGGCTCCGCCCTCGCCGTCCTGGCCGCACCCGACTCCGACATCGGCCTCGTCGGCTACGAGATGGCCCTGCTCGTCGACCGAGCCGGCGCCGTCCTCACCCCCGCACTCCGCGCGGAACTCCAGGGCAGTCTCCTGCACTGACGGTTCGTCGGATACCGTCCAGGTATTCGAAGTACCTCCGCGTCCTTCCCGGGCCCGCTTCGGCGGGCTCGGGTTCGGACGTCGTACGGCCTTCGCACCACCGGCTCCGGACTCGTACCGAAGCTCGCACCGCACCGCCGCACCTTGTGAGGAGAGGAACCGTGACACCGCCCGACGACCGCAGCGGCCAGTACGGCGTTCCGTACCCTGGCACAGGCCATGACGCCTTCGGAGCACCCGGCGCCGGCCACGGTCAGCCGTACGGTCGCCAGCAGTACGGACAACCCCAGCAGGCCCCGTACGCCCGACCCGAGCAGCAGTACGGCCAGTACGGCCGGCCCGACCCGTACTCCCGGCCGCAGGCCGCCTTCGACACCCCGCCGGCCGGCTACCCGACGCCCGCGCCCGGCCCGGTGCCCGGCCAGGCCCCCGGCTACCAGCCGGCCCAGGAACCCGGGCACGTCGAGGAGTTCGAGGACGAACCGGACTCCGGCCCGCTGATCCGACCGTTCGCCATGACCGGCGGTCGCACCCGGCCCCGCTACGAGCTCGCGCTGGAGGCCCTGGTCTCCGCCGACGTCGACCCGCAGCGCCTGGCCACCCTCCTCCCGGAGCACCAGCGGATCTGCACCCTGTGCAGAGAGGTGAAATCCGTCGCCGAGGTCTCGGCGCTGCTCTCCCTTCCCCTGGGAGTGGCCCGCATCCTCGTGGCCGACCTGGCCGAAGCCGGCCTGGTCGCCATCCACCAGCCCGCTTCCGGCGGCGAATCCGGAAACCAGCCCGACGTCACGCTGCTCGAAAGGGTCCTCAGTGGACTTCGCAAGCTCTAACGCGGCCGCCCCCACCCGCGCCACCACCTCCGCGAAGATCGTCATCGCGGGCGGCTTCGGTGTCGGCAAGACCACGCTCGTCGGCGCCGTCTCCGAGATCAACCCCCTGCGCACCGAAGC
>NZ_JBVJLM010000048.1:0-17841 GCF_055584725.1 Kitasatospora sp. NPDC101108 | reverse complement strand
GCCCGGTTACATTCCGAACCCGGAAGCTAAGCCTCACAGCGCCGATGGTACTGCAGGGGGGACCCTGTGGGAGAGTAGGACGCCGCCGAACAATTATTCAAGGCCGCGGCCCCAGCGACTCGCTGGGGCCGCGGCCTTTTTGTGTTTTGCGAACTTGCACGAGGCCGGCAGGCCGGGACTTCCGCCCAGGCGCGAAGGCTTCCGGGATGCCGGACAATGGAGATGGTGCGCGGCCAGGAGGCCGGCGCCGATACCGCGTGACGGCACTGATGTTGCCCGGTCCGCGGTGGAGCTGAAGCAGCAGAAGGAGTCACCAGGATGTCGAACCAGCCCGAGGGCCGTCCCGAGCGTCGATCGGACGACGGCCGAGGCTACGAGCCCCGGTCCCGTGGGGGCTGGTCCAACGACCGTGGCGGCTACCGTCGTGACGACCGTGATGACCGTCCGCGTCGTGACGACCGCCCGTCCTACCGTGACCGTGACGACCGTGGCGGCGACCGCGGTGGTTACCGTGGTGGCGACCGTCCGCAGGGTGGTTTCAACCGCGACCGTGACGACCGTGGCGGCGACCGTGGTGGTTACCGTGGTGGCGACCGTCCGCAGGGTGGTTTCAACCGCGACCGCGACGACCGCGGTGGCGACCGTGGCGGTTTCCGTCGTGACGACCGTGGCGGCGAGCGCGGTGGCTTCCGTGGCGGCGACCGTCCGCAGGGTGGCGGCTTCCGTCGCGATGACCGCCCGCAGGGTGGCTTCAACCGCGACCGCGACGACCGTGGCGGCTTCCGTCGCGACGACCGTCCGCAGGGTGGCGCCTTCCGCCGTGACGACCGCCCCCAGGGGTTCCGTCGTGACGAGCGTGATGACCGTCCGCGTCGTGACGACCGCCCGTCCTACCGCGACCGTGACGACCGTGGCGGCGACCGCGGTGGTTACCGTGGCGGCGACCGCCCGCAGGGTGGCTTCAACCGCGACCGCGACGACCGCGGCGGCGACCGTGGCGGCTTCCGTGGCGGCGACCGTCCGCAGGGTGGTGGCTTCCGCCGTGACGACCGTCCGCAGGGTGGCTTCAACCGCGACCGCGACGACCGCGGCGGCGACCGTGGCGGCTTCCGTCGTGACGACCGTGGCGGCGAGCGCGGTGGCTTCCGTGGCGGCGACCGTCCGCAGGGTGGCGGCTTCCGTCGCGATGACCGTCCGCAGGGTGGCTTCAACCGTGACCGTGACGACCGCGGTGGCGACCGTGGCGGTTTCCGTCGTGACGACCGTCCGCAGGGTGGCGGCTTCCGCCGTGACGACCGCCCGCAGGGGTTCCGTCGTGACGAGCGTGACGACCGTCCGCGTCGTGACGACCGCCCGTCCTACCGCGACCGTGACGACCGTGGCGGCGACCGCGGTGGTTACCGTGGCGGCGACCGCCCGCAGGGTGGCGGCTTCCGCCGTGACGACCGTCCGCAGGGTGGCTTCAACCGCGACCGCGACGACCGCGGCGGCGACCGTGGCGGCTTCCGCCGCGACGACCGCGGTGGCGAGCGCGGTGGCTTCCGCCGTGACGACCGTGGCGGCGACCGCGGTGGCTTCCGCCGTGACGACCGCCAGGGCGGCTTCCGTGGCGGGGACCGTCGGGACGACCGCGGCGGCGACCGTGACCGTCGGGACTACGACGACCGCCGTGGCAACTACGAGCCCGTCAGGCGCCTGCCGATCCCGGAGGACGTCACCGGCTTCGAGCTGGACGCGGACGTGCGCCAGGAGCTCAAGAGCCTGCCCAAGACCCTCGCGGACGACGTCGCCCGCAACCTGGTGATGGTGGCCCGCCTGCTCGACAGCGAGCCGGAGGAGGCCTACCAGTACTCGCGCGTCGCGCTGCGACTGGCCTCCCGTGTGGCCGCCGTCCGCGAAGCGGCCGGGTTCGCCTCGTACATGACGCAGCGGTACTCCGAGGCGCTGACCGAGTTCCGCGCCGCCCGCCGGATGACCGGCCGCGCCGACCTGTGGCCCGTGATGGCCGACTGCGAGCGTGGTCTGGGCCGTCCGGAGCGGGCGCTGGCGATGGCCGGTGAGCCCGAGGTGAAGCAGCTGGACAAGGCCGGCCAGGTCGAGATGCGCCTGGTGGCGGCCGGTGCCCGCAGCGACATGGAGCAGTTCGACGCCGCGGTCGTCACCCTGCAGAGCCCGGAGCTGGCCTCCAGCGCCGTGCACCCGTGGACCGCCCGCCTGCGGTACGCGTACGCCGAGGCGCTGATCGCGGCCGGCCGTGGCGACGAGGCCCGTGACTGGTTCGCCAAGGCCGCCGAGGCCGACACCGACGGTTCGACCAACGCCTCGGAGCGCCTGGCCGAGATCGACGGCGTGGAGTTCACCGACGCGCTCGACCCGGAGCTGGCGGAGGACGACGCCGAGCAGGTCGACGCTCCGGCGAAGAAGCGCGGCGGCGACAACTCCGAGGACCGCGTGATCTTCGAGGACGAAGAGGACGTCGAGGAGTACTACGACGAGGACGACCTCGAAATCGACGAGGACTTCGACGGCGTGGTGCCCGAGCGTGCCGAGGCCGACGAGGCCCCCGAGGCCGAGAAGGCCGAGAAGGCCGCCAAGGACGAGGCCAAGGGCGACGACGCCCAGGCCTGAGCGCCCTGAAACACCGTGAGGCCCTGCCGTTCCCCCGGGAACGGCAGGGCCTCACGGCGTCCGGGGCCCCTACCCCAGCGGAAGGCTGCGCAGCACCAGTCCGGTGGCCGGCTTCGGCCCGAAGGAGGTGGACTTGCGCGGCATGGTGACGCCCTGTTCGGCCAGTCGCCGCACCACGCTCTCCCGGACCGGGTGGAGCAGGACGGCCGTCCCGCCCGCGCGGGCGGCCTCGCGCTCGGCGGCCACGGCGGTGTGCAGGTAGCCGATGTCGTCGGGGCCGTCGGGGACGTGCCAGGTGTGGTCGAGCAGGGTGGCGTGCAGCACGGTGGCGTCCAGGCGGCGCCACTCCTCGGGCCGGTCGTGCGGCACGGTCGCGTCGAGCAGGGCCTCCTCGGGCTCGCTGAGCAGCCAGAAGACTCCGTCGCCGCCGGTGAGGACGAAGCCGTTGCCACCGTGCCGCTTCTGCTCGGCGAGCGCCTGGAGGGCGGCGGGCAGCGGCCCGGGGACCTCCTTGACCTTCCACTGGTCGCCGAGCTTCTCCAGCGCCTCGGCCACCGGCAGCCGGTACAGCACGCGGTGGATGGCCCGGACCCGCAGCGGGTAGCGGGCGGTGTCCACCAGCAGCACCATGCCGCGGTCCCACGGGCTGCGCGGCAGGTGGCGGTGCTCGCGCTGGAGCCGCAGGTACATCGCCCAGCGGTGGTGGCCGTCGGCGATCAGCGCCCGGCAGGTGGCCAGGTCCCGGCTGATCTCGCCGAGCATGGCGGGGTCGGTGACGGCCCACAGGCGGTGGTGGGTGCCGTCGCTGGTCGTGGTGGACAGCAGCGGCGCGCCCTCGACCGTCCGCTCGATGACGCCGGAGGCGCCGCCGTCGCCCCGGTAGGTGAGCAGCAGCGGTTCGAGGTTGGCCCGGGTGGTGCGCATCAGCCCGACCCGGTCGGCGACCGGCCGGGGCATGACGTCCTCGTGCGGGAGGACGACGCCGACCTCGGGGCCGCTCACCGCGAGGGCGCCGATCAGACCGCGCTGGAGCAGCTCGGGCGCGTCGTCGGTGGCCGGGACCCGCTGCTCGTAGACGTAGATCGCCGGGTCCGGGTCGGCGGCGAGGACTCCCTCGCGCTGCCAGTCGGCCAGCAGCCGGGCGGCGTGCCGGTACTTGGTGTCGCGGTCGGGCCGGTCGCCGGCGTCCTCGGGCTCGGGCCGGGGCAGGATCAGCCGGACCACGTTGTGCGGGTCGGCCGTCTCCAGGTCCAGCCGGCGCCCCGGGTCGACGACGTCGTAGGGCGGGGACATCACCGCGGCCAGCGCGCCGACCCGGTCGGGGACGTAGCGCAGGCCACGGAAGGGGGACAGGGACAGGCCTGCGGTGGCGACGTGCCCGGGGTCACCGGGGCCGCCCACGGGAGTCTCGACTCCGTCTTCTGCACTGGGTGTGCTCATTCTGGGCATCGTAACCGGGTACGCGTTGTTGAGAGATCCGAATGCCCGTGCCGAACGGTCGGGCGGGTGTACGACCGAGGGCGAGGTACGGCATGGAGGACGGGCAGGAACGGTCGGACGGCGGCGTGCCGGGCGAGCAGCCGCCGACGGGGGGCGTCCCGGCCCAGGGGCGGCCCGGGGAGCCCGCGGGGGACGTCTACGACTGGTTCCGCCGGGGCGCGAAGCTGCTGGCCCAGGGCCACCCGGCGGCGGCCGAGCAGCTGCTGGCCCGGGCGGCGGAGGCCGAACCGCACTCGCGCAGCATCCGGGAGGCGCTGGCCCGGGCGCAGTTCGACGCCGGTTCGTACGCGGCGGCGCTGGAGAACTTCCGGGCCGTGGCGCTGGCCGATCCGTCGGACGACTACGCTCAGTTCGGGTGGGGCGTCGCGGCGGCCCGGCTGGGCGACTTCGAGACCTCGGCCGAGCACCTGGCGCTGGCCGTGGCCATGCGCCCCGAGGCCGACCACTACCGGTCGGCGCTGCGGCAGACCAGGGCGACGCTGGCGGCCCGCGCCGGGGCGTTCGGCCCGCTGCTGCCCGGCGCACCCGGGTACCGGGAGGACCAGGGCCGGGAGCCGAGCCTGCCGCGGCAGGCCGGGGGAGAGCCCGAGGGCGTCGACGACGACGTCTGACCGGGCGGGAGTGACGAGCAGACGGACCGCAGCGCACCACGACGCTGCGGTGGACGAGATTGGGCAGGCATGACCGAGACGGCCACCACCGCACGACGGACCGCCCCCGGCGGCAGCGACCGCCCGCTGACCGAGGCGTACGACACGGCGCTGCTGGACCTGGACGGCGTGGTCTACGCCGGCCCGCACGCGATCGAGCACGCCGTGGACTCGCTGGCGGCCGCCCGTACGGCCGGGATGCGGCTCGCGTACGTGACCAACAACGCCTCCCGCCCGCCGCGGGTGGTCGCCGAGCACCTGACCGAGCTGGGCGTGCCCGCCGAGCCGGCCGACGTCATCAATTCGGCCCAGGCGGCCGCCCGGGTGGTCGCCGAGAAGGTGCCCGCCGGGGCGAAGGTGCTGGTGGTGGGCGGTCCGGGGCTGGAGGAGGCGCTGGCCGAACGCGGGCTGGTGGCGGTCCGCTCGTTGGCGGAGGAGCCGCTCGCGGTGGTCCAGGGCTTCGACCCGTCGGTGGGCTGGCCGCAGCTGGCCGAGGCGGCGTACGCGGTGCGCGGCGGGCTGCCGTGGGTCGCCTCGAACACCGACATGACGGTGCCGACCGCGCGCGGCATCGCGCCCGGCAACGGGACGCTGGTGGCGGCGGTGCGGGCGGCGGTCGGGGTGGAGCCGGAGGTGGCGGGCAAGCCGCTGCCGCCGATGCACCGGGAGACCGTGCTGCGGACCGGCGCCCGGCGTCCGCTGGTGGTCGGGGACCGGCTGGACACGGACATCGAGGGCGCGTTCAACGGCGGGGTGGACAGCCTGCTGGTGTTCACCGGCGTCACCACCCCGGCGCAGCTGCTCTCGGCCCCGGTCGAGCACCGGCCGACGTACCTGGCGGCGGACCTGCGCGGCCTGCTGGTCCCGCAGCCGGCGGTGACGGCGGCGGACGGCGGCTTCTCCTGCGGCGGCTGGACGGCTACGGCGGAGGACGGTGCGCTGCGGCTGGCCGGCTCCGGGGACCGCTGGGACGGCCTGCGGGCGCTGTGCGCGGCCGCCTGGACGGCGCTGGACGCGGCGGACGGCGGGCCGGTGGACGGGCGGAAGGCGCTGGCCGAGCTCGGCTTCTGACCGTTCGGCGGCCGGGCCGGGCCGCGGGCGGTCTCGGAGCGGGGGCCTCCATGCCGGCGCCTCAATGTCGGCGCCTCAATCCGGGGCGCCTCAGTACGGGGGCCTCAGAGCAGGGTGCGCAGCCGCAGCAGGTCGCGCAGGCCGGCCTCCAGCTTGACCCGGCCGCTCGCCCAGGCGGCGGCGAAGTTGAGGTCGCCGCCGACCAGCGCGACCAGGTCGTCGCTGGCCATGGTGAGCCGGATGGCGGCCTTCTCGGTGGGCCGCCCGGGTGTGGTGACGACGTCCTGGATCCGGCCGTCGCGCAGCCGGCCGGTGAAGGTCAGGTCGAGGTCGGTGATCCGGCAGCTGAGCGAGCGGTCGAGGGCGGCGGCCTTGCGGACGTCGCCGGTGGAGTTCGCGATGTTCCGGCTGAGCTGTTCCAGTGCTTCCCGGCACTCCTCGGCGTTCGCCATGGCGGTCGCTCCATCCCCAGGTCGCTGCGGTGCGGACTGCCGGGCCACGGTACCTCAGGAGGGTTTTGGCGGTAGCGTCGTCAGTGGGGTGCCCGGAAACGCCCGGGCGCCGAGGGCGACGGAGCGAGGCGCGCGCAGGCGCGGAGGAGGCACCCGGATGCTGCCGAGGACGGTGCGGGGAGCGGTGGCGGCCGCCGCCGTGGTGGTGGAGGAGGTCGGTAAGCGGGTCGCCGACACGGCGGCCGCGGTCCTGGAGAAGACCGGCGTCGACGTCTCCGAGGTCGAGCGGAAGCTGGGCGGGCAGTTCCCGCCGTCGGCGAAGTCGCTGCAGACCCTGGCGGAGGAGGCGGTCACCGCGGGGCGGGCCGGGGTGGACCTGGCCGTCGGGGTGGCGCGCAGCGAGGTGGAGAAGGCCTTCGAGAAGGTCGGCGACCAGGTGACCAAGGTCGGCGTGGTGCTGGCGTATCTGGAGAGCAAGCTGCGCGAGGTCGAGGAGGAGCCGGCCGCGACGAAGCCGGCGCCGGACCCGTACGCGGCACCGCGCCCGGAGGACGGGCCGACGCCCGCGCCCCGCGCGGACGACCTGTTCGGGCGCGGCTGGGAGTTCGAGGACGAGCCGGTGGCGACGGACCCGGTAGTGGCCGAACGGGTGGAGGTGGACGAGCCGGTCGAGGTCGATCCGCCGTTGTCCCCGAAGACGGAGGCGGCCCTGCGGGAGGCCGTGGCCGAGGCGGCCGAGGACCCCGCCGCCGGGAAGATGGGGGCGCCCGCCACCGGGACGGAGGAGGCGCCCGCGGCGAAGAAGGGACCTGCGAAGAAGGCGCCCGCGAAGAAGGCGGCCGCCGCGAAGAAGGCGACTGTCAGGAAGAGCGCCGCCGCGCGGCGGAAGCAGCCGGAGCGGAACGGTGCCGAACCCGAGTCGGCCGCCAAGCGCACGGCGACGAGGAAGACCACGGTCCGCAAGGCCACCAGCGCGAAGAAGCCCGATGACCGGGACGAGTGAGGGCGGCGGCCCGGCGGACACGGCCGGGCCGCTCGGCGTCGAACTGCTGCCCACCGGGCACCCCGGGGTGGACGCCGGGCTGGCCCGGCTGGAGGCTCTGGACGGGGTCCCGGCCGAGGCGCACGTCGCGGTGTACGAAGATGTTCACCAGCGGCTCGCCGACGCGCTGGCCGCGCTCGACCGGGATTGATCCGCAGGACTCGTAGGAGCTGAAGCACCAGTGGCAGTGGCACGACGCCGACTCGACGCGGAACTGGTCCGCCGCAAGCTGGCCCGATCGCGTGAGCACGCGTCCGAGCTGATCGCGGCCGGCCGGGTGACCGTCGGCGGCACCACCGCGACCAAGCCGGCCACCCAGGTGGAGACCTCGGCGGCGGTCGTGGTGGCCAAGGACGAGAACGACCCCGACTACGTCTCGCGCGGCGGGCACAAGCTCGCCGGGGCGTTCGCGGCCTTCGTGCCGCAGGGCCTGGTGGTCGAGGGCCGCCGGGCGCTGGACGCCGGCGCCTCCACCGGCGGGTTCACCGATGTGCTGCTGCGGGCCGGGGCCGCCCACGTGCTGGCGGTGGACGTCGGCTACGGGCAGCTCGCCTGGTCGCTGCAGAGCGACGAGCGGGTGACGGTGATGGACCGCACCAACGTCCGCGAACTGACGCTGGAGATGATCGGCGGCACCCCCGTCGACCTGGTGGTCGGGGACCTGTCCTTCATCTCGCTGGGGCTGGTGCTGCCGGCGCTGGCCGGCTGCGCGGCCGAGGACGCGGACCTGGTGCTGATGGTCAAGCCGCAGTTCGAGATCGGCAAGGAGCGGCTCGGCAGCGGCGGGGTGGTGCGCAGCCCGCAGCTGCGTGCCGAGATGGTGCGCCAGGTGGCCGGGCAGGCGTGGGAGCTGGGGCTGGGCGTGCGCGCGGTCACCGCGAGCCCCCTGCCGGGGCCGTCGGGGAACGTCGAGTACTTCCTCTGGATGCGCCGGGACGCCCCGCGGCTGGACCCCGCTGAGGCGGACCGGGCCGTGGCGGAAGGGCCCCGGTAGGGTGCTCTGCGAGCGTCCGGCCCGTCATGCTGTATGGCGCGGCCGCACCGGGCCGAGGTCGACCCGGCTGGCGTAGGGAGAGGGCAGCGGCATGAGCGATGAAGAACGTACGGTCTTCCTGATCGCGCACACCGGCCGGGAGGCGGCGCTGCGCAGCGTCGAGGGTCTGGTGCACGGGCTGCTGAAGGCTGGGCTCCGGATCAGGCTGCTGGAGGCCGAGGCAGTGGACCTCGACCTGCCGGAGGGGGTCGAGAAGGTCGCCGAGGGACCGGGTGCGGCGGACGGCTGCGAGCTGATCCTGGTCGCCGGCGGCGACGGGACGCTGCTGCGGGGCGCGGAGTTGGCGCGCTCGCACGGGCTGCCGATGCTGGGCATCAACCTCGGCCGGGTCGGCTTCCTGGCCGAGGCCGAGCGGGACGACCTGGCCGTGGTGGTCGAGCGGGTGGTCGACGCCGACTACGAGGTCGAGGAGCGGATGACGCTCGACGTCATCGTCCGGACCAACGGCGATGTGGTGCACCAGGACTGGGCGTTGAACGAGGCGTCGATCGAGAAGGCGTCCCGGGAACGGATGTTGGAGGTGGTGACCGAGGTGGACGGCCGCCCGGTCTCCAACTTCGGCTGCGACGGGGTGGTCTGCGCGACGCCGACCGGCTCGACCGCGTACGCGTTCTCGGGCGGCGGGCCGGTGGTGTGGCCGGAGGTGGAGGCGCTGCTGATGGTGCCGATCTCCGCGCACGCGCTGTTCGCCCGGCCGCTGGTGACCTCGCCGAACTCGGTGCTGGCCGTCGAGGTGCAGCCGAAGACCCCGCACGGGGTGCTCTGGTGCGACGGGCGGCGTTCGGTCGAACTGCCCGCCGGGGCCCGGGTGGAGGTGCGCCGGGGACGGACACCGGTGCGGCTGGCCCGGCTGCACCGGGCGCCGTTCACCGACCGGCTGGTGGCCAAGTTCGCGCTCCCGGTGACGGGTTGGCGCGGGCGGTCGAACCAGCCCTGCTGACGGCCGGTCAGGCGCTCGGACCGCCAGGCCGTCAGACCGCCAGGGCCTGGCCCTCGTCGGCCGGGCCGTAGCGGCCGCCCGCCGTCGCGCGCGCGGCCACCGCGGCCAGCCGTTCGACGGCGGCGGGGACGGCCGCGGCGGGCACGGTGAGCGGGAGCCGGATGTGGTGCTCGAAGGCGCCGTCCGAGCCGAACCGGTTGCCGGCCGCGATCCGGACCCCGGCGGGCTCCCCGGCCTGGGCCAGCGCCGCGCCGGACAGGCCGCCGGTGGAGACCCAGAGCGAGAGGCCGCCGGGTGGCAGCGGGCAGCCCCAGTCCGGCAGCTGCTCGGACAGCGCGGCGGCGAAGGCGTGGGCGGTGGCCCGCAGCCGGTCCAACTGGTGGGCGCGGACGTCCCGGAGCGGCTCGCCCAGCAGCTCGGCGGCGATCAGCTGGTCGAGCACCGGGGTGCCGACGTCGCTGTAGACCCGTTCGGTGGCCAGCCGCCGGACGAGCGCGGGCGCGGCCCGGACCCAGCCGATCCGGAGCCCGCCCCACAGCAGCTTGCCGGCCGAGCCGACGGTGACCACCTGGGCGGAGCGGTCCAGCGCCGCCATCGGGCGCGGCAGCGGCGTGGACTCCGGGACGCCCCAGCCGAGTTCGGCGGTGGTCTCGTCCACCAGCACGATGCTCCCGGCGGCCCGGGCGGCGGCCAGCAGCCGGCGGCGCTGCTCCTCGTCGATCAGTGTGCCGGTCGGGTTGTGGAAGTCCGGGATGACGTACGCGACCTTGGGAGCGGCCCCGCGCAGCACCCGCTGCCACTCCTCCAGGTCCCAACGGGACTGTGATCCGCCCGCCCACCTCCGGGCGCGCGGGGCCGGCGCCGACGTCCGTCGCTCCGGCGCGTCCTTCGGCCCGGGGCCGGAGGCGTACGGGACCGGCACCAGGCGGGCTCCGGTGAGGCGCAGGGCCTGGAGGGTGTGGGCGTAGCTGGGGGCCTCGACGGCGACCCGGTCGCCGCGGCCGACCAGCACCCGCTGGACCAGGTGCAGGCCGCCCATCGCGCCGGTGGTGACCAGGATCTGGTCGGGGGTGGTGGGCAGTCCGCGCTCGGTGTAGCGGCGGGCGACGGCCTCGCGCAGCACCGGGACGCCGGTGGGGTAGTGGCCGTGCCCGGCGGCGTAGTGCGGCAGCAGTTCGACGGCCCGGGCGGCGGCCCGGCCGAACCAGGGCTGCGGGGCGGGCAGGGCGGCGACGCCGAGGTCCAGGATCCGGCCCTGTTCGTCCGGGGGGACGGGGTGCAGGGCGTCGCTGGGCGGCGGGGCGCCCTCGGGCAGGGAGGTCCAGCTTCCGGCGCCGCGGCGGCTGTGCAGGTAGCCGTCGCCGCGCAGGGTCTCGTAGGCGGTGGCGACGGTGGTGCGGCTGAGGTCCAGCGCGGAGGCGAGCTCACGTTCGGCGGGCAGCCGGGCGCCGACCGGCAGCCGGCCCTCGGTGACCAGCAGCCGGATCTGCCCGGCGAGGGTGCGGTAGGCGGGGCGGCGCGCGGTGGCCGGTTCGGGGAGCCGGGCGGTGGCGAGCAGCCTCGCCAGTGCGGGCGGGGTGACGGTGGTGTGCCAGTCGGCCATCGCGCATCAGTCCACTTGCTCGGGATTGGCCCTGTCGGGGGCGGTATTGGCCCGTTCATCATGGCAGCGCGGCCGTCGAGCCGCCACCACCGGGGCCGCTCCCCGGGGTGCGGCACCATCCGCAGGAGCACCATTGGCCACCACGACCACCCCCGCGTCGACGACCGCCCCGGCGTCCACGACCACCCCGACGTCCACGACCACCGCCGAACCGGCCGCCCGCGTGGGTCTCGCCGTCCGGGTCCTCGGCGACACCCACGCGCTGGGCCGGCGCCTCCCGCAGCTGGCCGTCGGCCTCACCCTGTACGGGGTGAGCATGGCGCTGATGCTCCGCTCCAGTCTCGGCCTCGACCCCTGGGACGTCTTCCACCAGGGCCTGCAGCGGGTGCTCGGCCTCACCGTGGGCGCCTGGGTCACGATCTGCGGCGTCCTCGTCCTGCTGCTGTGGATCCCGCTGCGCCAGCTCCCGGGGGTGGGCACCGTCGCCAACGTGCTGATGATCGGCGCGGCGATGGACCTCACCTTGGGGCTGGTCGGCGGCCCGCACGGCCTGCTCGCCCGGGTGGCGCTGATGGCCGCCGCGGTGGTGCTCAACGGCGTCGCCTCGGGCCTCTACATCGGCGCGCGCCTGGGCCCCGGCCCGCGCGACGGCCTGATGACCGGCCTGCACCGGCGCACCGGGCGATCGCTGCGGCTGATCCGCACCGGCATCGAGCTGACCGTACTGGCCGCCGGACTGCTGCTCGGCGGCACCGCCGGGGTCGGCACGGTCGTGTACGCGCTGCTGATCGGCCCGCTGGTGCAGCTCTTCCTGCCGTGGTGCACGGTGCCCACCGCCGCCCAAACCTCCCGTAACGGGTGAACTCGGCGGCATCGAGTTGCCGCGCGCCGTTGCCGCTCGTCGCGCTCCGGGGGCGGAACCTCGTAAGGTCGTCTCCGTGTTGGACGAGATGCGGATACGGGATCTTGGGGTCATCGACGACGCGGTGGTCGAGCTGGCCCCCGGCTTCACCGCCGTGACCGGTGAGACCGGCGCCGGCAAGACCATGGTCGTGACCAGCCTCGGCCTGCTGCTCGGCGGACGCGCCGACCCCGGCCTGGTGCGGCACGGCGCCGGGCGCGCCGTGGTGGAGGGCCGGCTGGAACTGCCGGCCGACTCCCCGGTGGCGGCGCGCGCCGTCGAGGCCGGGGCCGAACTGGACGACGGCGCCCTGCTGGTCAGCCGCACCGTCTCCGCCGAGGGGCGCTCCCGGGCGTACGTCGGCGGGCGGGCCGTGCCGGTCGGGCTGCTCACCGAGCTCGGTGAGGACCTGATCGCCGTCCACGGCCAGACCGACCAGCAGCGGCTGCTGCGCCCGGCCCGCCAGCGCGGCGCGCTGGACCGCTACGCGGGCGAGTCGGTGGCCGAGCCGCTGGCCCGCTACCGGGAGACCTACCGCGCCCTGCGCGAGGTCTCGGCCACCCTGGAGGAGCTGACCACCCGGGCCCGCGAGCGCGCCCAGGAGGCCGACCTGCTCCGCTTCGGCCTGGACGAGATCGCCGCCGCCGAGCCGGTGGCCGGAGAGGACGTCGAGCTGGCCGCCGAGGCCGAGCGGCTCGGTCACGCCGACGCGCTGTCCTCCGCGGCGACCCTCGCCCACGCCGCCCTGGCCGGCGACCCGGCCGACCCGGAGGCGCTGGACGCGGGCACCCTGCTCGCCCAGTCCCGGCGCGCCCTGGACGCGGTGCGCCACCACGACGAGCGCCTCGCCGCCCTGGCCGACCGGCTGAACGAGGTCGGGTACCTGCTGGCCGACGTCGCCGGGGACCTGGCCGGCTACGCCGCCGACCTGGACGCCGACCCGGTGCGGCTGGCCGCGGTCGAGGACCGCCGGGCCGTGCTGGCCCAGCTGCTGCGCAAGTACGGCGGCGAGGAGAACACCCTCGCCGAGGTGATCGCCTGGGCCGAGGACAGTTCCACCCGGCTCGCGGAACTCGACGGCGATGACGAGCGGATCGACCAGCTCGGCGCCCAGGAGACCCAGCTGCGGGCCGAGTTGGCCGAGCTGGCGGCCGAGGTGTCGGCCGCCCGGCAGGCCGCCGCCGGGCGCTTCGCGGAGGCCGTCTCCGCCGAACTCGCCGAACTGGCCATGCCGCACGCCCGGGTCACCTTCTCGATCACCCGGCTCGACGACCTGGCCGGGATCGAGGTGGACGGCCGCAGCGTCGCGTACGGACCGCACGGCGTGGACGAGGTCGAGGTGCTGCTCGCCCCGCACCCCGGCGCCCAGCCGCGCCCGATCGCCAAGGGCGCCTCGGGCGGTGAGCTGTCCCGGGTGATGCTCGCCGTCGAGGTGGTCTTCGCGGGCGCCGACCCCGTCCCCACCTACCTGTTCGACGAGGTGGACGCGGGCGTCGGCGGCAAGGCCGCGGTCGAGATCGGCCGCCGGCTGGCCAAACTGGCCGAAACCGCCCAGGTCGTGGTCGTCACCCACCTCCCGCAGGTGGCCGCGTTCGCGGACCGGCACCTGGTGGTGGAGAAGACCAACGACGGCACCGTGACCCGCTCCGGCGTCAAGGTGCTGAACGACGAGGAGCGGGTGCGCGAACTCTCCCGGATGCTGGCCGGCCTGGAGGACTCGGAGCTGGGCCGCGCCCACGCCGAGGAGCTGCTGGCCGCCGCCCGGGCCCCCCGCCACCGGTAGTCCCGGGCGGCGGCCCCGACCGCAGGACGACGGCGCGCCCCCCGTGGTGCCGACTGTCCAAGAGGGCCGCCGACCTGGCATGGTGGCGGCTGGAAACTTGGCTTTCCAGTCCCGAGCGCCGCCCGGCGGGCAACCCTCGCGAAGCGGCGCGCGAACCTGATCGAGTCGGATGCGAGACGACGTGGACCATTCCGCTGCCCGGGCCACCGCGGCCGCCCCGGAACCGGGGCAGCTGCACGTGGTACTCGTCCTGGCCGCCAGCACCGGCGGCATCGGTGCGCACGTGCGCTCCCTGGCCCAAGGCCTGGTCGCGCACGGGGTGATCGTGACGGTCTGCGCACCGGCCGGTACGGACGCGCTGTTCGGCTTCTCCCGCACGGGCGCGCGGTTCCACACGGTCGACATCACCCCCACCGCGGGCGCCCGCAGCGACGCCACCGCGATCGGCGAACTGCGCCGGGCCTTCACCGGCGCCGACGTGGTGCACGCCCACGGGCTGCGCGCCGGACTGCTGTCCGACCTCGCGCTGCGCACCGCCGGCCGCTTCCCGGGCCTGCGCCCGGAGACCCCGCTGGTGGTCACCTCGCACCACGCACTGCTGGCCACCGGTATGGAGCGGCGCCTGCAGCGGCTGATGGAGCGCCGGGTGGCGCGCGCCGCCGACCTGGTCCTCGGCGCCTCCTCCGACCTCGTCGCCCGGGCCCGCGAACTGGGCGCCACCGACGCCCGGCTGGGCCCGGTCGCCGCCCCGCCGACGCCCGAGGGCCGGATCGGCCGGGCCGAGGCGCGGGCCGCGCTGCTCGGCGACGGCCCGGACCGCCCGCTGGTGCTGGCGGTCGGCCGGCTCGTCCCGCAGAAGGCCTTCGGACTGCTGCTGGACGCCACCGGCGAGCTGTCCGCGCTGGACCCGGAGCCGCTGCTGCTCGTCGCGGGGGACGGCCCGGAGGCCGGCCCGCTGCGCGAGCGGGTGGCCGCCGAGAAGCTGCCGGTTCGGCTGCTGGGCTACCGCACCGACGTGCCCGACCTGCTGGCCGCCGCCGACGTGGTGGTGGTCTCCAGCCGCTGGGAGGCCCGTTCGCTGGTGGTCCAGGAGGCGATGCGGGCCGGCGTGCCGGTGGTCGCCACCGCCGTCGGCGGCATCCCCGAACTGGTCGGCGACGCCGCCGTGCTGGTGCCCCCGGGCGATCCGGCGGCGCTCGGCCGGGCGGTGCGCGAGCTGCTGGCCGACCCGGCCCGCCGCGAGCAGCTGGTGGCGGCCGGCCGGCAGCAGGCCGAGACCTGGCCGGACGAGGCCGCCACCGTCGCCCAGGTGCTCAGCACCTACGACGAGTTGGTTCAGCGCGCCTGAGGCGGTTCTAGACCGTGGCCTGTTCGACCCGGTCGGCGGCCGGGCCGTCCGGCTGGGCCGACAGGTAGGCGGCGCCGCAGGCGGTCAGCCGCAGGGCGGTGTCGATCAGCGGGACGTGGCTGAAGGCCTGCGGGAAGTTGCCGACCTGGCGCTTGAGCCGCGGGTCCCACTCCTCGGCGAGCAGCCCGAGGTCGTTGCGCAGCGACAGCAGCCGGTCGAACAGCTCGCGGGCCTCCTGCACCCGGCCGATCATGGCGAGGTCGTCGGCCAGCCAGAACGAGCAGGCCAGGAAGGCGCCCTCGTGGCCGGACAGTCCGTCCACGTTGTTGCCCGACTCGTCGTGGGTCGGGTAGCGCAGCACGAAGCCGTCCTCGGTGGACAGTTCGCGCTGGATCGCCTCGATGGTGCCGATCACCCGCTTGTCGTCCGGCGGCAGGAAGCCGACCTGGGGGATGAGCAGCAGCGAGGCGTCCAGCTCCTGGCCGCCGTAGTACTGGGTGAAGGTGTTGCGCTCCGGGTCGTAGCCCTTCTCGCAGACGTCCCGGTGGATGGTGTCGCGCAGTTCGCGCCAGCGCTCCAGGTGGCCGTCGGCGGGGGCGTCCTCGGGGGTCTGCTCCAGCAGCTTGATGGTGCGGTCGACGGCGACCCAGGCCATCACCTTGGAGTGGACGAAGTGCCGGCGCGGTCCGCGGACCTCCCAGATGCCCTCGTCCGGGTTCTGCCAGTGGTCCTCCAGGTACTCGATCAGGCGCAGCTGGAGGTGGTGGGCGTGGTCGTTGCGGACCAGGCCGGTCATGTGGGCCAGGTGCAGGGCCTCGACCACCTCGCCGTAGACGTCGAGCTGGAGCTGCCCGGCGGCGCCGTTGCCGACCCGGACGGGCTGGGAGCCCTCGTAGCCGGGCAGCCAGTCGAGGGAGGTCTCGTTGAGCTCGCGCTCGCCGGCGATGCCGTACATGATCTGCAGGTTCTCCGGGTCCCCGGCGACGGCCCGCAGCAGCCACTCGCGCCAGGCCTTGGCCTCCTCGCGGTAGCCGGTGCGCAGCAGCGAGGAGAGGGTGATCGCGGCGTCGCGCAGCCAGGTGTAGCGGTAGTCCCAGTTGCGCTCGCCGCCGATGTCCTCCGGCAGGGAGGTGGTGGGGGCGGCGACGATGCCGCCGGTGGGGGCGTAGGTGAGGCCCTTGAGGGTGATCAGCGAGCGGATCACGGCCTCGCGGTAGGGGCCCTGGTAGGTGCACTGGTCGGCCCAGTCGTGCCAGAAGTCGGCGGTGGCGTCGAGCATCGCCTCGGCGTCCGGGACGGCCGGGGCCTCCAGGTGGGAGGCCTGCCAGGTGAGGGCGAAGGCGATCCGCTCACCGGCCCGGACGGTGAAATCGGCGTAGGTGGTGAGGTTGCGGCCGTAGGTGTCGGCCTCGCCGTCCAGCCAGACCGAGTCCGGGCCGGCCATGGCGACGGTGCGGTGGCCGCCCCCGGCCTGCTCCACCCGGTGCACCCAGGGGACGATCCGGCCGTACGAGAAGCGCATCCGCAGCGCCGAGCGCATCCGGACGGCGCCGGCCACGCCCTCGACGATCCGGATCATCTGGGGGACGGCGTCCCGGCCGGCCAGCGGGCGGGGCGGCATGAAGTCGATCACCCGGACGGTGCCGCCCTGGGCGTCCCACTCCTGCTCCAGGATCAGCGAGTCGCCCCGGTAGCGGCGCCGGTCGGCGGGCAGGGCGGGGGCGGCGGCGGTGGGCGGGGGCACGCGCAGGTCGGCGGGGGTGGCGATGCGGATCCGGCCGGTGGTGGTGAGGGCCGTGGCGGCCGGGGCGGGGAGCTCGGTCACGACGGCCTCGGCCGGGCCGATCCGCCAGAAGCCGTGTTCATCGGTGCCGAGCAGGCCGGCGAACACGGCCGGCGAGTCGAAGCGGGGAAGGCACAGCCAGTCCACCGCCCCGTCCCTGCTGACCAGGGCAGCGGTCTGCATGTCCCCGATGAGTGCGTAGTCCTCGATACGGCCGGCCACGTGGATCTCCAGTTCGCAATGTGGTCAGGGCATCGGCGAACGGGGGAGCGAGCGGTCTGCGGGGCCGGAGGTTCACCCCCCGGGACGTCCGGCCCGCCGGGGGTGGTGGCGGGCCTTGCTGGAGTGTCCGCGCGGGGCTCGGTCGAGCCCCTGGGGGTGGGTGGGGAGGAGCTGGATTACGAGGAGGTCCGGTCGCGCATCGGGGACCGGGAGTGTCCTGACGCTCCCACGCCCTCCGCGTGCTCGTGCTGTCGCGATGCGTCCGTGCAGCTTACGACGGACGAAAGGGGCGAAGCACGCGGGCGCAGCCTCGTGTGCCGCCGCAATTCGGCGGAAATGCCGTGCATCGCGGGGGCGCGACGCAGGATGGTCCGGAAGGATCAGCTCCGGGTGGCCGTAACGGAGGGGCCGCAATGGCCCGGACGGCGCGCTCCGGCTGGCCCGGTCCGGTGGGTGGTGCGACCGGTGTGACTCGTGCGGCGCATGATGCGCCGGTGTTGCGCCCGGCGTACGCTCCCGGAGTGCCGCGCGCGGGCCGAAGGGCGTCCCGGTCGGGTCACTGATACCCTGGTATCCCGTGGACCGGCGGGATCAAACGCCCCGGACCAGCCGAATCGACGACCCTTCGAGCGCCGAGCACTCGCCGGCCTCCCGTCGCCCGGCGAGCCGCGAGCCTCCCGCCCACGTCACCTTCGACACGCGACCCACGGGAGCCCCCTCTTGGCACAGCCCCATTCCGGCAAGGCAGCGAACGGCCGCGCCGTGACGACCAAGCACCTCTTCGTCACCGGGGGTGTCGCCTCTTCGCTCGGTAAGGGGCTGACGGCCTCCAGTCTCGGCGCGTTGTTGAAGGCCCGTGGCCTG
>NZ_JBVJLM010000047.1:0-18843 GCF_055584725.1 Kitasatospora sp. NPDC101108 | reverse complement strand
CCGGTGGAGCGGATGATGCGGGACGCGAAGATCACCCAGATCTACGAGGGCACCAACCAGGTCCAGCGGATCGTCATGGCCCGCAACCTGCCGTAGGGCCTGTCGACTCGTGGTTCGCAACGGCCCCCGACCGCCGCCGAGCGGTCGGGGGCCGTTCGTCGTCCGCCGTCGAACCCTCCTGGACGAACCGGCCTCCCCGGTGACATAAATGATCGTCAACTTCTGTGCACGGCGCGATCATTGCGGGAGAGTACCGATCATGAGCAGCACCCCCGAGCAGCACGTCGACGGCAAGGTCTGGCTGATCACCGGCGCCAACTCCGGCTTCGGCCAGGCGATCGCCGAGGCCGCGCTGGCGGCCGGTGACACCGTCGTCGCGGCCGCCCGCCGCCCCGAGACCCTGGCGGAGCTGGCCGCCGCCCACCCGGGCCGGGTGGTTCCGGTGCAGCTGGACGTCACCGACCAGGAGCGGATCCCGGCCGTGGTCGAGGAGACCGTGCGGCGGCACGGCCGGATCGACGTCCTGGTGAACAACGCCGGCCGCGGCCTGATCGGCGCCGTCGAGGAGTCCACCGACCGCGAGCTGCGGGACCTCATGGACCTCCACTTCTTCGGCCCGGCCGCGCTCACCCGCGCCGTGCTGCCGCACATGCGGGCGCAGGGCGCCGGCGCCGTGGTGCAGATGAGCAGCATGGGCGGCCGCTTCTCCTTCCCCGGTGTGGGCGCCTACTCGGCCACCAAGTTCGCCCTGGAGGGGCTGTCCGAGGCGCTGGCCCTGGAGGTGGCCGGCTTCGGGATCAAGGTGCTGATCGTCGAGCCGGGCGCCTTCCGGACCGGCTTCGCGGGCGGCGGCGCGCTGGCCCACAGCGCTCCGATCGACGTGTACGAGCCGGTGGTCGGCCCGGTCCGGACCGGGCTGCCGGACTCCGACGGCAAGCAGCCGGGGGACCCGGTCAAGGCCGCCGAGGCGATCCTGGCCGCGCTGGCCGCGGAGAAGACCCCGCTGCGGCTCGCGCTCGGCACCGACGCCGTGGACGCCGTCCTGGGCCACCTGGACGGCGCGCGCCAGGAGGCCGAGGCCTGGGCGGCGGTCGGCCGCGGCACCGACTACCCGGCCGGGGCGTGACCCCCGGCCGGTAAATCCGGCGACGGCGGGCAGTCGGTCTCCCTAGGCTGCCCGCCATGCCGTCTGACCTCAGCCTCGCCGTGCTCACCCCCGACAACATCGACGCCGCCCTCGCCCTGCGGGTGCGCCCCGACCAGGAGGGCCTGGTCGCGCCGGTGGCGAAGTCGCTGGCCGAGGCGTACGTGCACGGGGAGACGGCCTGGCCCCGGCTGATCCTGGACGGCGGGCGGCCGGTCGGCTTCGTGATGGCCTTCTTCGACGTCCGGTTCCACCCGGAACGCCCCGACGACCGCCCCCGCTCCGGCCTCTGGCGCCTGCTGGTCGACGCGGAGCGGCAGTGCGGCGGCTACGGGCGCTTCGCCGTCGAGCAGGTCTGCGCGGAGATCCGCCGCCGCGGTGGCACCCGGGCGACCGTCACCTACCACCCGGGCCCGGACGGGCCCGCAGGGTTCTACGCCGGGCTGGGCTTCCGCCCGACCGGCGAGCTGAGCGGCGACCAGGAGGTGGCGGAGCTGGAGCTGTAGCGGAGGCGGTCGGCGGCTCAGCCGACCAGCGCGGCCGCCAGCTCCCGGGCCTGCCGCAGCCATGCGGCCCGCTCGGCGGCGGGGGAGTCGGTGACCGTGCGGAAGACCGTCCGCCGTACGTCGGTGATCCCGACGTACGGCAGCACGCAGGCCGCCCAGATCCGCTCCAGCGGGTCGCCGAACTCGTCGCGTTCCCGGGCCGCGGGGGTGTCCGAGGTGTTGAGCACCAGGGCCCGCCCGGCGCGCAGCAGCCCGGCCGGTTCCCCGTCGGCCGTACCGAGCTTGTACGCGACCCCGGGGGCGAGCACCCGCTGCACCCAGCCGGTGAGCACCGCGGGCGGCATGCCCCACCAGTTGGGGTGGATCAGCACCAGCGCGTCCAGGGTGGCCACCTCGGCGCGGTGCAGGGCGAGCCGGGGGTCGGGGCTGCCCCCGGCGGCGGCCACCGTGCCGGTCTCCTCGGCGGTGAGCAGTGGGTCGAAGCCCTCCGCGTGGAGATCGTGGGCGAGCACCTCGCAGCCGCGCCCGCGCAGTTCGTCCACCACGGCGTCGTACAGCGCGTGGTTGAAGCTGCCCGGCCGCGGATGCGCCAGGTAGACCCCGATCCGGTTCATGTTCCGCCCCCCTCAGGCTGGTTGGGGCCGATCGTACTGGTCGGCGGTCGCGTCGGTGGGCGCCGCCAGGCACTGTGTGCACACGCACGCACTCTCGGTACGATGAACGGCATGGACCGCGCCGATCTCTCCCTGGGCCCGCTGTCGGAGCAGGACCACGCCTTCTACGGGCTGGTCCGGGCCGGCACCACCCTGGCCGCCCGGGTGGACCGGGAGCTGGCCCGGGTGCACGGGCTGCCGCTGTCCTGGTTCGAGGTGATGCTCTGGCTGAACTACCAGCGGGAGCCGGTGGCCGCCTCCGACCTCGGCGCCAAGACGATGCTCAGCCGCAGCCAGGTCTCCCGGGTGGTGGACGCCCTGGCCGGGCGCGGGCTGGTGTCCCGCACGCCCTCGTCCTCGGACGGGCGCTCGGTACGGATCGAGCTGACCGCGCAGGGCCGCGCCCTCTTCGCCGAGGCCGACGCGACCCGACGGGCCGCCCTGGCCCCGGTGTTCACCGACCGGCTGGACGCGGCGGACATCGCGGCCCTGGAGACGGTCTGGCGCAAGCTCAAGGCCTGAGCCGCCCCCGTACCGCCGCTGAGCCGCCCCAATACCGCCGCTACGCCGCCTCGGTCGCCGTCGGTTCCCCGGAGGCGCCGGCGATCACCTCGTCCAGCACCTCGCGGGAGCGCAGCAGATCGGTGATCAGCCGGTCGATCCGGTCTCGCTCCGAGGTGAGCTCCTCGACCAGCAGAGGGGTGGCGGTCTCGCTCGGGCCGCCGTCGGAGTCCCGCATGCAGGGCAGGATCTTGTAGATGGTCCGGCTGTGCAGCCCGGCGGCGAACAGCTCCTGGATGTGCACCACCCGGTCCACCGCCATCTCCGGGTACTCCCGGTGGCCGCCCGCGGTGCGCTGGGCGACCAGCAGTCCCTGCTGCTCGTAGTAACGGAGCGAGCGCTCGCTCACGCCCGTGCGCCGGGCCAGTTCACCGATCCGCATGCCGTCCCCCAGCTGTTCGCCCCACCGTTCCGGCCGAAGGCTTGAACCTGACATCGATGTTAGCTTCCACCGTCCGGGAATGACGGCGAACGCCGAAACCCCCGGGGGCGCCGAGGGCTGCACGGACGGCCCGACGTCCGCCGGATAACACGCCGACGCCACCAGGGGGTGAGCCGGGGGTGGCGCGCGGCGGCCTGCGGGTCGTGCCATGATCCCTGCATGGGTTCCAACGTTTTCTTCGACATCACCATCAACGACGAGCCGGCCGGCCGCATCGTCTTCAAGCTGTTCGACGACGTCGTCCCGAAGACCGCCCGCAACTTCCGCGAGCTGGCTACCGGCCAGAACGGCTTCGGCTACGAGGGCTCCGGCTTCCACCGCGTGATCCCCGCCTTCATGCTGCAGGGCGGTGACTTCACCAACCACAACGGCACCGGTGGCAAGAGCATCTACGGCGAGAAGTTCGCGGACGAGAACTTCCAGCTCAAGCACGACCGCCCGGGCCTGCTGTCGATGGCCAACGCCGGCCGCAACACCAACGGCTCGCAGTTCTTCATCACCACCATCGTCACCGACTGGCTGGACGGCAAGCACGTCGTCTTCGGCGAGGTCGTCGAGGGCATGGACGTCGTGAAGAAGATCGAGGGCCTCGGTTCGCAGAGCGGCCGCACCTCGGCCACCATCAAGATCGCCAAGTCCGGCGTGGTCGAGTAATCACCGCGGCCACCGGCACGCGTACCGCCCCGGAGTGGGAAGTCGGCCCGGCCGGCTCCCCACTCCGGGGCGGTGTCGTTCCCGGGTCATCTCCTTCGGCCCGGGCCCCGCGTCCTAGGCCCAAGGACCGATGGCCCGCCGCCCCGGCCCGGGGTGGAATGGGCGAATGGATCGCGAGCAGGCGTACGAGGGGCTGACCGCCGCCGCCCGGGCGGCGTACCTGGAGCGGATCGGGGTCACGGACCCCGGGACGCCCTCGGCGGACGGGCTGGCCCGGCTGCAGCGGGCCCACCTGCGGGCGGTCCCGTTCGAGAACCTGAGCATCCACCTCGGCGAGCCCGTGGTGCTGGAGCCGGCTGCGCTGGTGGCGAAGCTGGTGGACCGGCGGCGCGGCGGGTTCTGCTACGAACTCAACGGCGCCTTCGCCGAGTTGCTGCGCTCACTGGGCTACCGGGTGAGCCTGCTGGCCGCCCGGACCTTCGGGGGCGGCCGCCCAGGGCCGCCGCTGGCCCACCTGGCGTTGCGCGTCGACCTGGACGGGCCCTGGCTGGTCGACGTGGGCTTCGGCCGGTTCAGCGAGCTGCCACTGCGCCTCGACGAGCGAGGCGAACAGGCCGACCCCCAGGGCGTGTTCACCGTCCGCCCGTACGGCGGCCACGGTGAGCTGGACGTCCTGATGGACGGCGAGCCGCAGTACCGGCTGGACCAACGGCCTTACCGGCTGGCCGACTTCGGGCCGACCTGCTGGTGGCAGACCACCTCGCCGCAGTCCCACTTCACCCGCTCGGCCACCTGCTCGCTGCTCGCCCCTGACGGCGGCCGCACCACCCTCAGCGGAACCCGGCTGATCCGCAGCGCCCCCGACGGCGGCCGCACCGAGGAGCGGCTCACCGAAGCCGCCGCACTGTCCGCCTACCGCGAGCACTTCGGGATCGTGCTCGACCGGCTGCCGGCGGCGCCGTCCGCCTGAGGTCAGCCGGACACGGCGACCGGGGGCGTCCAGCTCCCCTCCCGCATCCCCACCCTGCGCGCGGGCACCCCGGCCCAGATCTCGCCCGGCCCGGTCGAGCGGGTGAGCACGGCGTTGGCGCCCACGATCGTGCCCGCCCCGACGGTCAGCACGCCCTCCTTGCACACCACCTTGGCGCCCGCGCACAGCACCGCGCCGTCCTCGACCACCACCCGCCGCATCGCGCTCTGCTCCTGCGGCACCCAGGGGTCGGCCCGGCCGATGGTCACACCGTTGTAGAGCGTCACGCCCGCCCCGAGCGTGGTGTACGGGTGCAGGACGGTGCCGAAGCCGCGGTGGAACACGGTGAGCCCGGGCCCGATCTCGCAGGCGGCCGGGACCTCCATGCCGTAGAGCGCGAGCGCCTCCTGGACCAGGCGGCCCAGGAGGCGGTGGCGTCGGCGGTAGACGAGTGCGGTGACGAGTGACATCCACCCATTGTCGCGGGGCGGTCACCCGTTGTGGCCGGCTACTTGAAGTCCGGCACCGCGCTGTCGTTCTTGAAGGCGTCGAAGACCTGCTTGGACTTGTTGGTGTCCCACAGCACCGCCGACTCGCCGGTCCTGGTGTGGTAGTCCGCGTTGCCGATCGGGATGGTGAGGGTCTTGCCGTTGCCGCCGTTGACGTCCTTCATGGCGAGGAAGAGCGAGCCCAGGTCGGTCAGTCCGCAGTCGTCGTCGACGATCAGGGTGCCGAGCGCCGAGTCGACCAGCGGGTAGAAGGTGAACGGGTTCAGCACGGTGCCCGGGGAAGCGGCCTGGTGGGCGAGGGCGCCGAGGAACTTCTGCTGGTTGCGCATCCGGCCGAGGTCCTGGTCGGCCATCTGGTGGCGCTGGCGGACGAAGGCCAGGGCCTGGGTGCCGTTGAGGGTCTGGTCGCCGGCCTTGAGGTCGAGGCCGGAGTCCTTGTCCTTGATGTCCTGGTCGATGTGCATCTCGACACCGCCGATGGAGTCGACGATGCCGGCGAACCCGGCGAAGCCGATCTCGGCGTAGTGGTCGATGTGGATGCCGGTGTTCAGCTCGACGGTCTGCACCAGGAGCCGGCCGTTGCCGTTGGCGAAGGCCGAGTTGATCTTCGAGGTGGTGGCCTTGACGGTCTTCCCGCCGCTGGTCCTGTACTCGGGGATCGGCACCCAGGAGTCGCGCGGGATGCTCATCAGGGTGCTCCCGTTGTCCCCGATGTGCAGGATCATCATCGAGTCGCTGCGCTTGCCCTCGACGTCGTGCCCGGTGTGCATGGTGTCCATCTGGGACTCGCTGAGGCCCTCGCGGCTGTCGGAGCCGACGATCAGCCAGTTGGTGCCCTTGCCGGCGGCCGGACGGCCCGGGTAGTCGGCCAGCACGTTCTCGTGGTTGAGCTTGGAGTCCGCCCAGAACCAGGTGGAGACGGCGGTCACCATGACGGCGATCAGCACGCCGAAGACCGTCCACTTCACGATCCGCCGCCGCGGCCAGCGCCGGGCCTGCGCACCGGCCGGCCTGGTACCGCCGGGACCGGCGGGACCGCCCGGACCCCCGGGCCGACCCGGTTCGCCCGGGCCGCCGGGACCACCGGGGCCCGGACGGCCGGGGCCTCCGGGGGCGGCCTGCGGCGGGACGCCGCCGAGGCGGGACGGCCCCGGCCGGTGCGGAGCGGGCGCCCCCGGCCCGCGCGGGTTCAGCCCGGCCGGCAGCGGCGGCTCGGCCGCCGCACCGCCGCCGTTGCCTCCGTACGGGTTCGCGCCGCCGCCCGGGCGGCCCTCCTGCCACGTGTTCATGCCGTCGAGGATGCCCGACCCCGCTACCGCTGACTCCCCCCGGGGGCCCTGCCAGGCCTCTTGTAGCAGTTTTGATGCACGCGCCGGATCGTTCCGGTGTGAAACGTGCCCGTCACCCGGGTTCCGAGCGCCGAAACGATTCTTGACCGCTCCGAACGCAGCGTGTTTGCATTCCGGACATGGACCAGGGGCGGGCACTCACGCGTCGGCGGCACGTCGACCTGCAGCGCGTGTCCGGTTCCCTCTGTCGCGGCTGAAGCGCACCCGTCGAGCCGTCCCCCCACCGCAGCGGCCGAGCAGCGGTCGCCGCGAAGCGCCCCCGCTTCCAGCCAGAGGTGAACCATGGCCACCGTCCTGTCCGTTTCCGGCTCTCCGTCCGCCACCTCCCGCACCACCCGGCTGCTGCGCCACGTCGACGCCCGCCTGGTGGACCGCGGTCACCGCGTCATCCCCTTCGAGGCCCGCGGCCTGCCCGCGCACGCGCTGCTCTCCGGCGACTTCGACCACCCGGAGATCGTCGCCGTCACCGAGCTGTTCGCCCGCGCCGACGGCGTCGTCATCGGCACCCCCGTCTACAAGGCCGCCTACTCGGGCCTGCTCAAGGCCCTGCTCGACGTGCTCCCGCAGTACGCCCTGGCCGGCAAGGCCGTCCTGCCGCTGGCCACCGGCGGCTCGCCCGCGCACGTCCTCGCCGTGGACTACGCGCTGCGCCCGGTGCTCAGCTCGATGGGCGCCGGCCATGTCACCCAGGGCTGGTTCGTGCTCGACCGCCACATCACCGCCGCGGAGGACGGCACGACCCTCGTCGAGTGCGAGACCGACGCCCAGCTCGTCCCCGTCGTGGAGGGCTTCGCCGACGCCCTCGAACGCCTGGCCGCACCCGTCCTGACCAGCTGAGCGGCCGCCCGCGCGGCCCCGTACGGGGCGACCCCGAGAAGGCCCGCGGCACCCCCTAGGGGGAGGGGGTGCCGCACCCGTAGATCCTTGGTTGCACCGCTTCATTCCGGCGGAGGACGAGCCGTCCGACGGCGACTCCTAACGTGGTTCTCACATCCCCGCCCCTCCGAAGGCGGCCCGGTTCCGTCGGGTCCGCCACCGACCGTGCCGGGAGGGTGGGGGTCAACGGGTGGGCCACTTCTTAGGAGACTCCAGTGACGACGGCAGCTGCCGTGTACGACCCCCAGCTTCCCGGCGGACCGTCCGCCGTCGCCGCCTCGGCCCGCCAGGTGACCAAGGCCTACGGATCGGGCGAGACCATGGTGACCGCGCTCGACGCGGTCGACGTGGACATCCAGCGCGGCCGCTTCACCGCGATCATGGGCCCCTCTGGCTCCGGCAAGTCCACCCTGATGCACTGCCTGGCGGGCCTGGACACGGTCAGCAGCGGGCGGATCCGGATCGGCGACACCGAGATCACCGGCCTCAAGGACAAGCAGCTGACCAGGCTGCGCCGCGACAAGATCGGCTTCATCTTCCAGGCGTTCAACCTGCTCCCGACCCTGAACGCGCTGGAGAACATCACCCTGCCGATGGACATCGCCGGCCGCAGGCCCGACCAGGCCTGGCTGGACCAGGTGGTGGAGACCGTCGGCCTGGCCGGCCGGCTCAAGCACCGCCCGACCCAGCTCTCCGGCGGCCAGCAGCAGCGCGTCGCGGTGGCCCGCGCGCTGGCCGCCCGCCCCGAGATCATCTTCGGCGACGAGCCCACCGGGAACCTGGACTCCCGGGCCGGCGCCGAGGTGCTGACCTTCCTGCGCCGCTCGGTGGACGAGCTGGGCCAGACCATGGTCATGGTCACCCACGACCCGGTCGCGGCCGGCTACGCGGACCGGGTGCTCTTCCTCGCCGACGGCGTGATCGTCGACGAGATGCACGCGCCGACCGCCGACTCCGTCCTCGAACGCATGCGCCGCTTCGACGGCAAGCGCACCAGCTGAGCGGCGGGACGACGAAACCATGCTGCTCAAGACCTCACTGCGGAGCTTCTTCGCCCACAAGGGCCGGATGGCGCTCTCGCTCGTCGCCGTCGTGCTGTCGGTCGCCTTCGTGTCCGGCACCCTGGTGTTCTCCAACACCGCCACCAGCACCTTCTCCAAGCTGTTCGCCGCGACCGCCTCCGACATCTCGGTCCAGCCGCCCAAGCCGGCCGACGACCAGGAGGAGCAGGCCGGGGACAAGCCCGCCACCGTCCCGGCCGCGCTCGCCCAGCAGGTCGCCTCGGTGCCGGGCGTGAAGACCGCCGTCGGCCAGGTCATGGTCGGCAACGCGATCCTGGTCAACCCGGCCACCAACAAGCTGGTCGGCCCGACCAGCGGCGCGCCGACCCTGGTCGGCAACTGGACCGACACCCCGCGCAACCCGGTGCGGATCACCTCCGGGCACGTCCCGCAGAACTCCGGCGAGCTGGTGCTGGACGCGGACACCGCCAGGAAGGCCAAGCTGGGCGTCGGCGACAAGGTCCGGGTCGACAACGCGAGCGGCCGGCACCCGTACACGATCGCCGGCATCGCCTCCTTCACCACCACCAACCCGGGCGCCGCGCTGGCCTTCCTGGACACCCCGACCGCCCAGCAGGTGCTGCTCGGCGAGCAGGCCTACACCTCCGTCGAGGCCTTCGGCGACGGCAGCCGCAGCAACGACCAGCTCAAGGCCGACGCCCTCGCCACGGTGGGCGGCGGCTTCCAGGTCAAGACGGCGGCCGAGCAGAAGGACGAGAACACCAAGGCGATCGGCAGCGGTCTCGACTTCATGAAGTACGCGATGCTCGGCTTCGCCGGGATCTCGCTGATCGTCGGCGGCTTCCTGATCATCAACACCTTCTCGATGCTGGTCGCCCAGCGCACCCGCGAGATCGGCCTGCTGCGCGCCATCGGCGGCAGCCGCCGCCAGGTGAACGGCTCGGTGCTGGTCGAGGCGCTGATCCTGGGCGTGCTCGGCTCGACCCTCGGCGTGGCGGCCGGCCTGGGCGTGGCCTTCGGCCTGATCAAGCTGATGAACGCGATCGGCATGGACCTCGACGCGAGCGACCTGGAGATCGGGCCCGACGTCTTCGTGGCGGGCTACGCGGTGGGCATCCTGATCACCGTCGTCGCCGCCTGGATCCCGGCCCGCCGGGCCAGCCGGATCGCACCGATGGCCGCCCTGCGCGAACACGGGACCCCGGCCGAGGCACGCTCCAACCTGGTCCGCACGGTCCTCGGGGTGCTGCTCACCGGCGGCGGCGCGGGCCTGCTGGTCCTCGCCGGCACGGCGGACAAGGCCGGCACCGGCGGGCAGCTCCTGGGCCTGGGCCTGCTGCTCACCCTGATCGGCTTCGTGGTGCTCGGCCCGCTGCTGGCCACCGTCGTCATCAAGGTGCTCGGCGCCCTGCTCCCGGCCCTGTTCGGCCCCTCCGGCAAGCTCGCCCAGCGCAACGCGATGCGCAACCCGCGCCGCACCGGCGCCACCGCCGCCGCACTGATGATCGGACTGGCGCTGGTGATCGGCTCCTCGGTGTTCAGCTCCTCGGCGGTCAGCTCGGCCAGCGCGCAGATCGACAAGTCGGTGGGGGTCGACTACATCATCCGCGGCGGCCAGACCGGCGTCACCCCCGAGATGATCGACGCGGTGAGGCGGACCCCGGGCATCGACCACGTCACCACCGAGAAGGACCTCGACGCCAGGTTCCAGCTGCCCGACGGAACGACCAAGCGGGCCGGGATCGCCGCGGTGCCGCCGGCCTTCTTCACCACGGACTTCCGGCTGCCGGTCAAGTCCGGCGGCGTGGAGTCGATCGGGCGCGGATCGCTGGGCATCGGCGAGAACTTCGCCACCGACCACCACCTCAACGTCGGCGACAGCATCACCGTCCACTACGCCGGCGGCCACACCCAGGTGCTCCCGGTGGGCGTGGTGTTCGCGAAGGACTCGCTCTACGGGGACGCCTCCTTCGTCGACTTCGCCACCATGGCCAAGGCCGTCCCGGCGGCCGAGCAGCCCGTCGACCGGACCTTCTACGCCAAGGCCGCCTCCGGCGCCGACGTCGGCAGGACGCTCACCGCCCTGCAGGACGCGCTCCAGCAGTACCCGCAGCTGACCGTCAAGGACCAGGCCGGCTACAAGGAGCTCGTGCAGTCCCAGGTCAACACCCTGCTCTACCTGATCTACGGCCTGGTCGGCCTGTCGATCACCGTCGCGGTGCTCGGCGTGGTCAACACCCTGGCGCTGTCCGTGGTGGAGCGGACCCGCGAGATCGGCCTGCTGCGGGCGATCGGGATCTCCCGCCGCCAGCTGCGCCGGATGATCCGACTGGAGTCCGTGGTGATCGCCCTGTTCGGCGCCGTCCTCGGCACCGGTCTGGGCCTGGCCTGGGGCGTCACCGCCCAGCGGGTGCTGCGGGACCAGGGCCTCGGGACGCTCTCCGTCCCGACCACCACGATCGTGGTGACGCTGGTCTCCTCGGTGGTGATCGGCCTGGTCGCCGCCCTGGTTCCGGCCTTCCGGGCCGGACGGATGAACGTCCTCGCGGCCATCGCGACGGACTGACCCGGCGACGGGGGACGTCGGGCCACCCACGGGGGAACGGGGGAAACCGGGGGAACGGGGGAGCAGGGGCCGGGCGCGCACAGCGCCCGGCCCCTGCCGTGGCGGCCGGTGAACATCCTGTCGACGGCCGGCTCCGCCCTGTTCACCGGCGTTCACCACCCGCCCCGAACCTGCGCCGAACCTGCACCGGTCCCGCCCGGATTCGGGCCCGGGGGAGCGGAACGGTACGGTGGTCCCCATCACTGCGCCGGTACCGCCCTCCGGGGGACCGGGAACAGCCGAACCGGGACAAGACGGCAACACGTCGGCACCGGTACGGTTGGCCCCGATGAACACCAAGGCTGCTGAGGAGCTGCCGGCTGTTTCCGTGATCATGCCGGTGCTCAACGAGGAACGACACCTGCGCACGGCCGTCCGGCGCATCCTGGACCAGGAATACCCCGGGCCGATGGAAGTGGTGATCGCCCTCGGTCCCTCCACCGACCGCACCGCGGAGATCGCCGCCGAGCTGGTGGCGGAGGACCCGCGGGTGCGCACGGTGGAGAACCCCACCGGCCGCACCCCCGCAGGGCTGAACGCCGCGATCCGGGGCTCGCAGTACCCGATAGTGGTCCGGGTCGACGGCCACGGCCTGCTCACGCCCGGCTACATCACCACGGCCGTCCGGCTGCTCGGTGAGATGGACGCCGCCAACGTCGGCGGCATCATGCACGCCGAGGGCGAGACCGAGTGGGAGAACGCGGTCGCCGCCGCGATGACCTCCAAGATCGGCGTCGGCAACGCGGCCTTCCACACCGGCGGCCTGGCCGGCCCGGCGGACACCGTCTACCTCGGGGTGTTCCGGCGCGAGGTGCTGGAGAAGCTCGGCGGCTACAACGAGGAGTTCATCCGCGCCCAGGACTGGGAGCTGAACTACCGGATCCGCCAGGACGGCGGGCTGGTCTGGTTCACCCCCCAGCTCAAGGTGACGTACCGCCCCCGCCCGTCCGTCCGGGCGCTGGCCAAGCAGTACAAGGACTACGGCCGCTGGCGCCGGGTGGTCACCCGCTACCACCGCGGCTCGGTCAACCTGCGCTACCTCGCCCCGCCGAGCGCGCTGCTCGCGGTGGTGCTCGGCCTGGTGCTCGGCGCCGCCGTCCACCCGGCCTTCCTCGCGGTGCCCGGCGCCTACCTGCTGGGCATCCTCGGCGGTGCGGTGGTCGAGGGCCGCGGGCTGTCCCTCCGCGCCAAGGCGCTGCTGCCGGTGGCGCTCGCGACCATGCACCTCAGCTGGGGCTTCGGCTTCATCACCTCGCCCCGCTCGCTGGCCCGCCGGGTGATGCGCAGCGTCGCCCCGACCTCCAAGGACGTGCTCTCCCGGGCACGTTGAGGCACCCGCCGGCCAACCCGACCGGCGGGCCGGTTCGGTGACGTCACGTCAGGTCAGGGCGACCGGCGGCCGCCCGGTGCCGGTCACCGGGTCGACGGTGGGCCGGGCAGCTACTTGGCGCACACGTCGACGTCGTCCGCCTGCACCCGCTGGAGGTCCTTCGGGGCCTCGGTCGGCGCCTGCGAGGGGGCCGCGAGGGCGTCCTTGCCGAGCACCAGCAGCAGCGGGTCCTTCGGGCCCGCCTTGGGGTTCGGCCGTACGGCGTCGGCGGGCAGTCCGAGGGCGGCGGCCAGCGCGGCGGCTCCGGCCTCCTGGCCGGCCGGGTGGGAGACCGTGGTGGTCGCGGCGGGCGGGGCGTCCGAGCCGACCGCCGCCCTGGCGAAGCCCTTGGCCTTCAGCTTGTCCACCGTCGGGCCGGACTGGCCGCGCGTCCCGCTGCCGTTGCGCACCGTCACCGGGACGTCCTTGGTGTCCACCGCCGGGGTGGTGGTGCTCGGTGCGGCCGAGGCGGGGGCGGTGGACTCGGGGGCTTGAGCGGCCGTCCCGGTCAGCGAGCGGTCGCCCGCGATCATCGAGAAGATCTGCCCGGCGTCCGGCTGCTTCAGTATCAGCCGGTCCGCGTCCTTGGGGTCGTCCAGTACCGGCGCGGTGGTGAAGGTGATGTTCTTGGTGTCCACCTTGCTGATGTCCTGCGCCAGGTCCTTCAGCTTGTCGACGCTGCCGATGGCGGAGTCCACGGTGAGCGCCTTGGTGGCGGCGTCCGCGAGCCGGTAGAGCTTGCTCGGGCTGGTCAGGGTGTCGTCGCTCTTGATCTTGCGGATCATCGAGCTGATGAACTGCTGCTGCAGCGGGATCCGGGTGAGGTCGCCGCCGAAACCGACCGCGTGCCGGGTGCGGACGAAGGCCAGCGCCTCCTCGCCCTGGACCACGTGACGGCCCTTGGACATCTTCAGGTGCGAGTCCTTGTCGTCGATGTCCTTGGCCGCGCAGACCTCGACCCCGCCGACGGCGGTGGAGAGCGTCTTGACCGCCTCGAAGTTGACCTGCACGAAGTGGTCGACCCGGATGCCGGTCATCTTCTCGACGGTCTTCCAGGTGCAGCCCGCGTCGCGCCCCTCCTGGCCGAGGCTCTTGTTGAACATGTCCCGCGCCGCGCCCGGGATCTTCTTGCCCTTGTCGTCCGCGCACTCCGGTATCGGCACCATCAGGTCGCGCGGGATGCTGACCACCGTCGCGTTGGAGCGGTCCTTGGCGATGTGGAACAGCAGCGTGGTGTCGGCGTGCCCGGTGCTGCCCTCGTCGCCGTACTCGCGTCCGAGACCCGCCCGGCTGTCCGTGCCGATCACCAGGACGTTCAGCGCGTCGCCGGCGGCCTTGGGTCGCTCCGCCTCGTCGCCCAGCTGGACCTTCACCGAGGTCAGGTTGCTGTTGAAGTGCTGGTACAGGTAGTACGCCCCGCCGCAGCCGGCGACCAGCACCAGGGCGCCCGTCCCGGCCGTCCACTTGAGCGCCCGCCGGCGCCGGTTCCGCCGGGCGGCCGCGGCGGCCCGGCGGCGCTCGTCCCGGCGGCCTCCGCCGGTGTACCCGCCGGTGTTCGGTTGGTCCTGCTGCACGGGATTCCCTACGTCCGGCCGTCACGGGGGCGGCCCACCCGGGCGGTGGGTCGATCCGGACACACTAGACGAGCCGAACGGGGGAATCGTTCCGAGTATGAGATCCGTCACGGAAATGCAATAGGCTGGCAAATTCCGGTCCGGGCCTCAGTGTTGTGCGCAGGCGTCCACGTCCGCGGTGCGTCCCTCGAACGTGGGCGAGTCACTCGCCGAGGGTGACGCCGCCGCCCCGTCGGAGCCCGCGACGGCCCCCGGACTCGCCCCCGCGTCCGGCGCGGGCGTCGAACCCGGCGGCCGGACCGTGATCTGCCGGTCCGCCCGCAGCGCGGTGAACAGCTGGGCGGTCTGCGGCTGCACGAACTCGTCGCGGTCCGAGTCGTAGCGGTACGGGCGGCGCGGCGCGGTCAGGAACACCACGTCCTGCGAGGGGATGCCGCGCAGGTCCTGGGTCAGGTCGTAGAGCGCGCCGAGCGAGGACAGGCCGCCGTCCGCCTTCACCGAGGAGGTGGCCGCGTCCAGCACCGGCCACAGCTTGGCCGGGTTGAGCAGCACCCCCTGCGACTGCACCTTGCGGATCAGCGAGGCCAGGAACTGCTGCTGACGGCCCATCCGCTGGGTGTCGCTGCCGTCGCCCAGGCTCTCCCGCGCCCGCACGTAGCCGAGCGCCTGCTCGCCGTGCAGCACCTGGCGCCCGGCCGCGAGGTCCAGCTTGGCGTCCTTGTCGTGGATCGGCTGCGGCACGCACACCTCGACCCCGCCGATCGCGTCCACCATGATCTTGAAGCCGCTGAAGTCGAGGATCACGTAGTGGTCGACCCGGATGCCGCTCAGCTGTTCGACGGTGCGGATCGAGCAGGCCGGACCGCCCAGCTCGAAGGCCCAGTTGAACTGCATCGTCCCCGGCTTGCTGCGGCTGCCGTCCGGCTTCTCGCAGGAGGGCACCGTCACCATGACGTCGCGCGGGATGGAGACCGCCGTCGCGTGCCTCCGGTCGGCGGCCAGGTGCAGCAGGATCGTGGTGTCCGAGCGCTGGCTGCCGGGCTGCCCGCCGTACGAGGAGTTGGGACCGGTGCGGTCGTCGCTGCCGATCAGCAGGATGTTCCGGGCACCCTCGGTCCCCGCGGCCCGGCCCGGCCGCTCGCCCTCCAGCTTGGCCAGCAGCTGGTCGGTGGCGGAGTCGGTCCTGATGTTGCCGTCCAGCTTCCGGTACGCGATCCAGAGCGTCACGCCGGTGGCGACCAGCAGGAACGCGACGGCGCCGGCGGTGATCATCAGCCACCGCCGGCGCCGTCGCGGGCGTCCCGGTCCGCTCGGCGGAGCGTACGCGGGGGGAGTCTCGTCGGTCGGGGGGTGCTCGGTGTCATCCTCGGCCATGGCAGGCATCCCTACCCGCCGGGGCGGCGCGGGGGTCAGCCGAGACGGACAGTCACCCGTTCGGACTCGGCCCGCTTCTCCCACTGCCCGGCGTCCAGGCCCTGCGAGTTGCGGCACAGCACCACCGAGGCGCCGGCGGCCAGCGGGGCCAGCAGGCCGGCCTCCAGACCGGTCCAGTCGTCGAAGGAGAGGGTCGACATCACCCGGTCGCCGGGCTTGAGGCCGAGGCGTGCGGCCCCCTCCCGGGCCAGCGCGACGGTCTGCTCGCCCGTCAGCTTCAGCGGCAGCCCGTCGACCATGGTCTCCAGCGCCTGCCCGTCCGGCGCGACGGGGGAGTACGGCGCGAAGCGGTCGCCCTGGCCGGGCACCTCGGCGGCGTAGTCGAGGAAGCCGTCCGGGCGGTGCGGGAAACGGCCGCCGAGCGGCCGCAGGGCGAGCGCCACCCGCTCGCCCGCGCAGGCCTGGGCGGCCTCCAGACCGTCCGGGCCGCTCACCACCAGGTCGGCGTCGGCCGGGTCGCCGTCCGGCACCGCCGTCACGCCGACCGACCAGCAGGCCAGCAGCCAGACGGCGCTCTGCCAGTGGGCGGGCAGCAGCAGCGCGGCCCGGTCGCCCGGGCCGGCGTTCAGTTCGTCCTGGAGGAGGTTGGACGTCTTGGCGACCCAGTTGTCGAAGGTCCGGGCGGAGAGCTCCACCCGTTCGCCGGTGGCGTCGTCGTAGAAGGTGACCAGCGGGGCCGCGGGATCGACCGAAGGGGTGCCGCCGCGCAGGTATGCGTGCAGCAGCTCGACGGGGGTGCGGGCATCGGCAGCGAATGGCGCAGTCATGGTGCGCCCCAGCCTACGGCCTTCGAGTGGCACGCCGGGAGGGGCGGCCGAGCGGGCGCGGGGCGGCGTGGCGAGCTGTCCGGTTTGCGGCGACGATCCCCTGTATGCGCCTTTCACACCAGGCCGCGCGCCTCTCGACCGGAGCCGCGCGCCTCCCGTTCCCGGCCGCGGTGCTCGCCGGATGCACCGCCGCCCTCCTGCTCCAGCCCGCCTCCGCCGCCTCCGCCGCGCCCCTTGCCCCCGGAGCCGAGCGCCGCGACTTCCCCGGCGGCGGCACGACCACCTCGCTCCCGCTGTCCGCCGGCCACGGCCTCGCACCGAGCACCACCCGACCGTACGAACTCCTCGGCGTCGGTTGGGACGGACCGGCCGGTGCCCTGAACGGCGGATCCGTCCGGGTCCGCACCCGCGACGCCGCCACCGGCCGCTGGAGCGACTGGCACACCCTGGAGGCCGACCCCGAGGACGGCCCCGACCACGCCCCGCACGGCGCCACCGCCCCGCTGTGGACCGGCCGCAGCGACGGCGTCGCCGTCGAGGTCCGCCCCGGCCCGGCCGGACCGCCGCCCGGACTCCGGGTCGACCTGGTCGACCCCGGCGCCGGTGCCCCCGCGCCCGCCGCCACCCGCACCCTCCCCGCGGCCCCGGCCGAAGGCGGCCAGGCACCGCGCCCGGGGATCGTCACCCGGGCCGGCTGGGGCGCCGACGAGTCCCTGCGCGAACCCGGCTTCGAGTACACCGGCCCCGTCCGCGCGGTCTTCATCCACCACACCGCGACCGCCACCGACTACGCCTGCAGCGACGCCCCCCGGGTGATCAGATCGATCTACCAGTACCACGTCAAGACCAGCGGCTGGCGGGACATCGGCTACAACTTCCTGGTCGACCGCTGCGGCACCATCTACGAGGGCCGGGCCGGCGGCGTCGCCCAGCCCGTCCACGGCGCCCACACCCTGGGCTTCAACACCGACTCCTCCGGCGTCGCCGCCATCGGCACCTTCGTCAACGACACCCCGCCCCAGCAGCTCCTCGACGGCCTCACCGCCATCTCCGCCTGGAAGCTCGGCCTCACCGGCCAGGCCGCCGACGGCCACACCAAGCTCACCTCGGGCTCCGACGCCAGCCGCTACCCCAAGGGCACGGTCGTCGACTTCGACGCCATCTCCGGCCACCGCGACGCCTTCAACACCGAATGCCCCGGCAACGCCCTCTACGCCCGGCTCCCCGCCCTGCGCACGGCCGCCGCCAAACTCCAGAACCGGTAACGTCACCCGCTCCGCGTATCGTTCATAGCCTCAGGCACCACAGGAGGCGACAGCAGTGACGGGCGGCAGCGAGGCGGTACGCCGTTGGCGGCCGGGCTTCCCACTCGACCCCGTCCGCACCCTCCTGCCGCTGCGCCGGGGCCCCGCCGACCCCTCCTACCGCACCACCGGCGACGGCGCCGTCTGGCGCGCCTCCCGCACCCCGGCCGGCATCGGCACCCTGCGGGTGCTGCCGCGACCCGCCGCCGGCGAGGTCGAGGCGACGGCCTGGGGCCCGGGCGCCCAGTGGCTACTGGAACGCCTGCCCGTCCTGCTCGGCGCGGAGGACCACCCCGAGGCACTGGTGCTGCCCCCCGGCCCGCTGCGCGACGCCCAGCGCCGAACGGCCGGGGTGCGGCTCACCCGAACCGGACTGGTCCTGGAATCCCTCGTCCCGGCGATCCTCGAACAGAAGGTCACCACCGATGAGGCCTACCGCGCCTGGCGCACCCTGCTCCGCGACTTCGGCACCCCGGCCCCCGGCCCCGCCGAGGGCATGCGGGTGGCCCCGTCGGCCCGCGAATGGGCGATGGTCCCCAGCTGGGAGTGGCACCGGGCCGGCGTCGACCCCAAACGCTCCGCCACGGTGATGCGCGCCGTCCGCCTGGCCCCCCGCCTGGAGGAGGCCTCCACGATGCCCCACGAACAGGCCTTCACCCGCCTCACGGCCGTCCCCGGCATCGGCATCTGGACGGCCGCCGAAACCCTCCAACGCAGCAACGGCGACCCGGACGCCGTCTCCGTCGGCGACTTCCACCTCCCCAACCTGGTCGGCTGGGCCCTGGCCGGCCGCCCCCGCAGCGACGACACCCAGATGCTCGCCCTCCTGGAGCCCTACCGCCCCCACCGCCACCGCATCTGCCGCCTCCTCCTCGCCACCACCGCCCACGCCCCCCGCTACGGCCCCCGCCTCACCCCCAACGACCACCGCCACCACTGACCCCGACCAGGGCAGGAACAGCGGTGCCCCCTCCTCCGTGGGGGGGGGGGGCCCCCCCCCCCCCCCCCCCCCAACCCCCCCCCCCCCCCCCCCCCCCCCCCCCCCCCCCCCCCCCCCCCCCCCCCCCCCCCCCCCCCCCCCCCCCCCCCCCCCCCCCCGGGGGC
>NZ_JBVJLM010000046.1:0-19495 GCF_055584725.1 Kitasatospora sp. NPDC101108 | reverse complement strand
GCCGCCCGGATCGCCGACCGCACCGCCGGCGGCGACCTGCTGGCCGTCCACGTGACCAGGAGCGACGGCCTGGCCGGTGCCTCCTCCGGCGCGCTCGCCCAGCAGCGGCAGCTGGTCGAGGCCCTCGGCGGCAGCTACCACGTGGTGGTCGGCGACGACATCCCCACCGCGCTGCTCGCCTTCGCGCGTGCCCATGACGCCACCCAGCTGGTGCTGGGCACCAGCCGCCGTGGCCGGGTCAGCCGCTTCCTCACCGGCCCCGGCACCGGGCAGACCACCGTGGACGCCTCCGAGGACATCGACGTCCACATGGTCACCCACGAGTTCACCGGCCGCGGCCGACTGCCCTCGCTCGGCCGCCGCCACTCCAAGCGCCGCACCGTCGCCGGATTCGCCTCGGGCCTGGTCGTTCCCGCGCTGCTCACGGCCGTGCTCTCGCAGTTCCACGCCCAGCTGAACCTGACCACGGACGCACTGATCTTCCAACTCGGTGTGGTGGCAGTGGCCTTGCTCGGCGGCGCCATGTCCGCCCTGCTGGCCGCCGTCATCGCCTCGGTGCTGCTGAACTACTTCTTCATCCCGCCGATCCACAGCCTGACCATCGGCGAGACCAACAACATCGTCGCCCTGGTGGTCTTCGCCGCCATCGCGCTCGCCGTCTCCACCGTGGTCGACCACGCCGGCCGGCTCACCACCCGGGCCGCCCGCGCCACCGCCGAGGCCGAGACCCTCTCCACCCTGGCCGGCAGCGTGCTGCGCGGCGCCGACGCCCTGCCCGCCCTGCTGGAGAAGTCCCGGACGGCCTTCGGCATGGACTCCGTCGCCCTGCTCGACAGCCTCACCGGGGAGACGATCGCCCGCAGTGACGGCAGTGGCGACAGCACTGCGGGCGAGGCGACCGAGGTCGCGGTCGGCGAGCGGTCCCTCCTGGTCCTCACCGGCCGCCGGCTGCCCGCCGCCGACCAGCGCGTCCTCACCGCCTTCGCCGCCCACGTCGCCGCCGCGCTGGAACGCGACCGGCTGGCCGTGGTCGCCGCGGAGGTCGAGCCGATCAAGGCCGCCGACCGGATGCGCACCGCACTGCTCGCCGCCGTCAGCCACGACCTGCGCACCCCGCTCGCCGCCGCCCGCGCCTCGGTCGGCTCCCTGCGCAGCCCCGACGTCGAGTTCTCCCCCGAGGACCAGGCCGAACTCCTCGCCACCGCCGACGAGTCGCTGGTCAAACTCACCCGCCTGGTCGACAACCTCCTCGACATGAGCCGCCTCCAGGCCGGCGCCCTCACCCTGCACCTGGCACCGACCTCACTGGAGGAGATGCTGGTACGAGCCATGGACTCCTTGTCCGATCCGCAGGCCCCGATCCAGCCGCTGGACCTCGACACAGCCCCGCCGGTGCTGGCCGACCCGCCGCTGCTGGAACGCGTCCTCGCCAACGTGATCACCAACGCGCTGCGCCACAACGCCCCCGGCGCGCCCGTCCTGGTCACCGCCAGCCACCACGCCGACCTGGTCGAGATCCGGGTCATCGACCGCGGCCCCGGCATCGCCCCCGAGGACCGCGACCGGGTCTTCCTGCCCTTCCAGCGCCTCGGCGACACCGACAACACCACCGGCGTCGGCCTCGGCCTCGCCCTCTCCCGCGGCCTCGCCGAGGCCATGGGCGGCAGCCTGGAGGTCGAGGACACCCCCGGCGGCGGCACCACCATGCTGCTCACCCTGCCCGCCGTTCCGGAGCCGCAGACGGCGGAGCCAGGCAGTCCGCGACCGGAGAGGAGCACGGTCCAGTGAGCCACATCCTCGTGGTGGACGACGAGCCGGCGCTGCTGCGCACCCTACGGATCAACCTCCAGGCCAGGCACTTCTCGGTGCTCACCGCGGCCACCGGCCAGGAAGCCCTGGACTCGGCCGGCCAGGCGCCGCCCGACGCCATCCTGCTCGACCTCGGCCTGCCGGACCTCGACGGGGTGAACGTGATCGAGGGCATCCGCTCCACGCTGAGCGTGCCGATCATCGTGCTGACCGGGCGGGACGGCATCGAGGACAAGCTCCGCGCGTTCGACGCGGGGGCGGACGACTACGTGACCAAGCCGTTCGTCGTGGACGAGGTCATGGCCCGGCTGCGCGCGATCCTGCGGCGTCCCGCCGCGCCCGCGCCCCAAGCGGTCGCACGGATCGGGCCGAACGCCGTCGACCTCGACGCGGGCACCGTCACCGGCCCGGACGGACCGGTCCGGCTGACCCCGACGGAGTGGCGCATCCTCTCCCTGCTGCTGGCCAACCCCGGCCGGCTGGTGCCCGGGCGGCAGATCCTGACCGAGGTCTGGGGGCCGGAGGCGGAGAGCCGGGGCAACTACCTGCGGGTCTACTTCTCCGGCCTGCGGCGCAAACTCGAACCCGACCCGGCCCGGCCGCGCCACCTGATCACCGAACCCGGGATCGGTTACCGCTACGAGCCCTGACCCTCGGCGCCAATGCTGCGTCAAGACGGTCGTCGAAAGCGTCAAGGACGCATCAGGGAGGACGGGCGGACGTTCGACAGAACCTAGGTTGAGCTGCGAGGAAACGGTTCGCCGTCCGGGCGTGGGGCCTGACGGCGAACCGTTCGCCGAACCCCGAACCCCGGCGGGTTCCTCCGGGGAAGGTTCGGCGGCCAGTGAGAAACAGGGGGAGGGGGCGCGCGGCGATGCCAACGGGGACGTCGAGCGGTACGGCTGTCGAGGGGAACAGAGTCGCGTCGGAGACGGCGCGACCGGAGGCAGCCGTGCCACTGCCCGAGCCGCGCGCCCCCCGTCACCGGCCCGGCCACTCCTGGCGCAGCCGGACGTGGTGGAACACCCCGCGCCTGGTGCGCGGACTCACCGGGCTCTGCCTGGTGGCCCTGCTCGCCGCCGGCACGGCGACCGGCACCGTCCTGGGCGGCGCTCGGGACGGCACGGACGTCATCGGCCACCGGGCCGCCCCGCAGGTGGTCCGCTCGGCCGACCTCTACTTCGCGCTCAACGACATGGACGCCCAGGCCGCCAACCTGCTGCTGTTCGGTGGCGACCCGGACTACACGGCGCTGCGCAAGGAGACCCTGGACACCTACGAGCAGCGCCGCACCCAGGCCGACAACGACCTGCAGCGCGTCACGGAGGCGGTGGCCGGCGACGCGGCCGGGCAGCGGGCCGTGCGCACCGTCATCGGCGAACTCGGCCAGTACGAGGCGCTGGTGGCCCGCGCCCAGCTGCTGGAGGAGCAGGCCCACGCCCCGGCCGGCCGCCCCTCGGCGGACGCCCTCGCCGCCTACCACCAGGCCACCGACCTGCTGCGCCAGCGCCTGCTGCCGGCCGTCGACGAGGTGACCAAGGCCAACGCGGCCGTCGTGGACCGCAACTACACCGACCAGCGCGACGCCCTCGCCGGCGGCTGGTGGACGATCCTGGTCACCGGGCTGCTGGCCCTGGCCGCCCTCGGGCTGCTGCAGCGGGTGCTCACGGTGCGCTTCCGGCGCCTGGTGAACGTGCCGCTGGCCGCCACCACCCTGCTTGTCCTCGTCGGGATGGTCACCGCACTGACGCTGACCTCCCGGGCGGACCACCAGCTGGTGGTCGCCAAGAGCAACTCCTTCGACTCGGTGATCGCCCTCAGCCGGGCACGCGCGGTGGCGTACGACCTGAACGCCGACGAGAGCCGCTACCTGACCGACCCGTCCCGGGCGGCCGCCTACGAGCAGAGCTTCCTCGACAAGACCCAGTCCTTCGCACGGGTCGACGGCGCCACCCTCGCCACGTACGACGACAAGCTCGCCGCACCGGCCGACAAGCACCGGGCCGACCACAGCCAGGTCGGCTTCGGCGGGTACCTCGGTGACGAGCTGCGCAACATCACCTTCCCCGGTGAACAGGACGCGGCGGAACGGGTGCTGACCGCCTTCCAGCAGTACCAGCGCGACGACCGGAAGATCCGCGAGCTGAACGCCCAGGGCAAGCTCAAGGAGGCGGTCACCTTCGACACCGGCCTCACTCCCGGCCAGTCGAACGCCGACTTCGGGGTGCTGAGCGCCGCGCTCGACGACGACCAGGCGATCAACCAGCGCGCCTTCGACGGGGCGGTCGCCGGCACCGACGACGACCTCGACGCCGTCACGGCCGGCCTGGGCGCGGCGGCCCTGGTGGCGGCGCTCGCCCTGACCGCGCTGGGAGTGCGGCCGCGCCTGCGCGAGTTCGCCTGAGCGTGCGATATGTCCCGCGGTTCTACCTCTGCCGATCCCCGCTAATGCTCCGATAAAATGACCACAGGTGTGCCGGGAAGCCTGGTCGGCGCGGGGGATGACTGCGGCGATCCGCGGCGGTGACCCCGGTTCTTGCGATGGGGTCCTTTCCACCGATGCACGTTGTGGCGATCGTTCTCGTTCTGGTGGTCCTGGCCACGACCGTGGCCACCTTCGCCCAGCGCCTGCGGGTGCCCGCGCCGTCGCTGCTGGTGCTGGCGGGCATCGGCGTGGCGCTGATACCCGGTGTGCCCGCGCTGCACATCCCGCCGCAGGTGATCGGCATGGTGGTCCTGCCGCCGCTGCTGTACGCCTCCGCCGAGGAACTGTCCCTGCGCGACCTGCGGACGGTGTGGCGGCCCGTGACGATCCTCTCCTTCGGCCTGGTCTTCGCCTCCGCTGCCGCGGTCGGCTTCGTGGCCGTCGCCGTCGCCGGGCTGCCGCCCGCGATGGCCTTCGTCCTGGGTGCCGTGCTCTCCAGCACCGACCCGGTGGCCGTCACCGCGCTCGGCCGTCGGCTGGCGCTGCCGGGGCGGGTCCAGGTACTGGTGCAGGCGGAGAGCCTGTTCAACGACGCCACCTCGCTCGTGCTGTTCAAGGTGGCCGTCGGCATCGCGGTGGCCGTCGGCGCCTCGGTGAGCCTGCCGGCGGCGGGCGGGGAGTTCCTGCTGCTCGGCGGGGGTGGCAGCCTGGTCGGCGCCGCCACCGCGGGCCTGGTCTGGCTGGTGCGCCGCCGCACCACCGACCCGGTGCTGGAGACGGTGATCGCCCTCGTCACTCCCTATGCGGCGTACGTGCTCGCGGAGTCCGCGCACACCTCGGGCGTCACCTCGGTCGTGGTGGCGGGCGTCTTGCTCGGGCGTTCCGGCCACCGGCTCACCGACGCCCACATCCGGCTGCAGCTGCACGCCGTGTACGCGGTGGTGGTGTTCCTGCTGGAGAGCGTCGTGTTCAGCATCGTCGGCCTGGAACTGCCCACCCTGGTGCGGGACCTGCCCTCCGGCACCGGCTGGTGGCCGCTGCAGGCACTGGCGCTCGCTGCTGTGCTGATCGCCGTCCGGGTGCTCTCGACGCTGCCGCTGACCCGCGCGGTCAAGCCCAGTCAGGGAGTCGGCAGCCTGTCCTGGCGGGTCGCGGGGGTGGTCACCTGGGCCGGAGCCCGGGGCGTCATGCCGCTCGCCGCCGCCCTGTCCATCCCGCTGCTCGCCGACGACGGCACCAAGCTCACCGGACGGCCGCTGGTCCTGGTGCTCACCACCGCCGTCGTCGTGTTCACCCTCGTCGTCCAGGGTCTGACCCTCGCCGCCGTCGTCAACCGCTCCGGCCTCGCCCTCGAACCCGAGCACACCGCCCGAGAGGAGGACGACGCCCGCGACGCCCTCAACCACGCCGCCCTCGACCACGTCGAACACCTCGCCGAACTGGAGGCCGTACCGGACACCGCCCTCGACCGGGTACGCCGCGGTCTCACGGCCCGCCTCGACCGCACTCCCGAAGCCCCCGACGGCACCACCGCCGACGCCGCCTACCGCCAGTTGCGCCACGAGGTCATCGCCGTCCAGAGCGCCGAACTGCACCGCCTCTACGACGAGCACCGCATCAGCGACACCACCCGCCGCCGCCTCCAGCACGACCTCGACCGGGAGGAAGCCGCCCTCGGCACACCGTGACGCCGTCGGCCGTCCGCGGGGGAGGTTCAGTGGCGCCGCGCGTCACCGCTCGCCGGTGCCGGCCTGCGCGTCGGTGTTGAGCAGTTGGGAGAGGGCGAGCGTGTAGCCGGCCTGGAACCGGCTCTGTGCCTTCAGATCCGTCATCAGGTCGGCGATGTGGCGGCGGCAGGTCCGTACGGACATGCCCAGGCGCAGTGCGATGGACGAGTCCGTCATGCCCTCGGTGAGCATCCGGACGATCGCTTCGCGCAGGTTGCTCTCGATCTCGGCGTGGGAGCGCGACTCCGCCGTGAAGGGCTGGGCCAGCAGCCACAGGCGCTGGCAGGTGTCCACGATGAACGCGACCATGCTCGGTTCCCGCACGATGGCGGCGGCGTTCGGGTTGTCGGGCACCGCGATGACGGCGGTCTTGCGGTCGAAGACCAGCATCCGCGTGAAACGGTCGTCCAGCGTGCGTACTTGGCCGCCGAGCCGACTGATCCTCTCCACGTACACATTGGTGCCCGGGCTGAACCGGGCGGTGTGCTGGTACAGCACGCGCATCCGGATGCCCCGGCGCAGGATCGCCTCGTCCCGGGGCGCGGCCTCCTCCAGGATGTCCGCCGCACGTGCGCCGCCCGGCTGGGCGGTGAACACCTCCTCCTCGCAGCCGGCCGCGAGTTCCTCGATCGCGCTCAGGGCCGCGGGGAGGCTCTCGATCACCTCGAACGGGCAGGGTGACTGCCGGTCGCTCAGGCTCGCCTCGAAGACGGGCAGGAAGGACATCAGCTGACCGCGCCTGCGCTCGATGAGGGAGCGTCTCGCGCGCATCTCGCGTTCCAGGGGGCTGACGCGCCGGGCGACGGCCTCGTCCGGGGATATCGCGACCAGGCCTCCACGCGGGTCGTGGACGAGCAGGCCCATGGCGACCAGTTGTTCCGCGAGTTCCTCGGCCTCCTCGGCCGAACCCCCGCAGACGGTGGCGAAGTCCCCCACATGGGTGACGGGTTTCTTGCGCGACAACACATATCCATACAGCTGATGCAGGAGCTGAGAGTCGACCGCACGCCTGTCCATATGTCGGATTTTCCCCATTTCACGGTGGTCTGCACGCTGCGGAACTTGTTGCCATGCAACAAGGTGCACGGTCAGCGCGCCGAATCTTAATGCGGTCTCATGGCAGGGTGATCGACACCCCACCCCTTGTGACGCAAGGGGTTCCTCATGACTGGATGTCGAACAGCATGCGAAACCTCAGTGCAGGCGAGCGCGCCCGGAGCTGCGTCGGACGAATCGCCCTCGGATTCTCGGGCCTCGCGCTCATCGCGGGAGCGACCGTGATCGCCGTCCCCACCGACACCGGCTGGGGCGGCCTGCCGGTGGCCTCGGCGGTGACCGTGGCGCAGGTCACGGCGGACGCCCGGTCCTAGGCGGCCCCCGAGGACGCCCAGGCGGACCACCGCGCCGGGCGAGCCGTACGGCCGAAGGACCTTTCGCACATGTAGTGCACGCCCCCCGATATCGGGAGCAACTGGATGGATAAACGATGATTCTCACGGGTAACGAGATCGCGCGCGAGCGAGCGAACGGCCGCATCACCATCGAGCCGTTCACGCCTGAGCAGGTCAATCCGAACAGCTACAACTTCCGGCTCGGAAAGACCCTGCGGGTCTACCAGTCGATGCCGCTCGACGCCCGGCAGACCAACGAGTTCGAGGAGATCGAGATCCCGGACGAGGGGTACGTCCTCGAACCGGGCAGACTCTACCTCGCCCATACCATCGAGGTGCTGGGGAGCGAGCACTACGCGCCCACCTTCGCGGCGCGTTCCTCGGTGGCCCGACTGGGCCTGTTCATCAACCTCTCCGCGAGCCTGGGCGACATCGGCTACACGGGGCAGTGGACCCTGCAGCTCTACTCGATGAACCGGGTCCGGGTGTACAGCGGCATCAACATCGGTCAGATGATGTGGTGGCGCCCCCAGGGCGACATCGTCCTCTACGACGGCAAGTACCAGGGCTCCGTCGGCCCGCGGTCGAGCGACATCCACGTCGACTTCGACAAGCAGTTCGCCCGCCAGCGCTTCCCCGGACTCGGTGCCAGCGTCGAGGTCTCCGAGGTGGGCCCCAAGTTCGCCCAGCTCGCCCGCTCCAGCCACGCCTTCCGGGTGCCGACCGCCTTCGTCGTGCCGGCCGGGGAGTTCGTGGAGTCGCTGACCGACGAGCACCGGGCCGATCTCGCCGAGGCGTTCGGCGACCTCAAGGCGACGGTGGGCGCGTTCTTCACCGACACCGTCGAGCGGATCCAGAAGACCGGCGCGCAGATCCGGCTCGGCGACGAGGCCCGCAAGCTGCTCCGGGCCCGCCTCAACGAGGTGTTCAAGGACGCGGACGTGGAGCTCGCGGTCCGTTCCTCCGGGCTCGACGAGGACACCGAGGGCTCCAGCCAGGCCGGCGTGCACCAGTCGATCCTGGGTGTGCGCGGCGCGGAGGAGGCGATCGCGGCCGTCGAGCAGTGCTGGCGCTCCTACTACGAGGCCCCGGCCGTCGCCGCCCGCATCCGGGCCGGCGACTTCGACCCGACGCCGCGGCTGGCCGTCATCGTCCAGCGCCTGGTGCGTCCGCGCCTCGCCGGTGTGGCGTTCACCGGACTGGACGGTGCCGAGGACCAGCGGGTGACCATCGAGTACGTCGAGGGGCTCGCCGACGAGCTGGTGGCCGGTGTCGCCGTGCCGCGGCGCACCGACTCGGCCGAGCTCGCGGACACCGGGGCCTCCCTCCCGGCCGCCGACCAGGAGGCCCTGGGTCAGGTGGTCGAGCTGGCACGGGCGCTGCGGGAGCAGCGGGAGCAGGACGTCGACGTCGAGTGGGCGGTGGACGACGAGGGCCTGCACCTCATCCAGGTCCGCCCGCTGACCGCCGTCCGCGAGCAGGCGCGCATCTCGTCGGAGCCGGTGGCCGAGTCCTACCGGCTGTACTTCGACGAGCTCCCCGCCTCGTTCCACCTGGCCGACGTCGCGGCCGTCTACGGCGGCTACACGGCCAAGCGCGGACCGGCCCACCGGATGGCGCACTCCGTCGGCGTGTCCGTGGGCGCCGGCTGGGTGCTCCAGTTCAACGGCCGGGGCCTGCACGACGAGGCCACCGCCGACCGGCTCCGGGAGGAGCTGTCGGGCGGCTCGAACGAGTGCGTCCTGGACTTCGGCGACACCCTGCGCCAGATCGTCGTGCCCAAGGAGGAGGTGCTCGACCAGCTCGCGCTGACCACCGGCGCCACGGCCGACGGCACCCTCCTGCACGCCGTCGTGGTCCGGGACTTCATCCGCGGCCGCCTCGGCGTGATCTCCCGCCGGGCCGGCGACGGTCTCGTGGTCGAGTACACCGACGAGGGCCTGATGGCGCTCAACCGGGGCACCGCCGGCGGCGAGACGATCGTGGTCGGCGACATCTCCCTCGGCTTCGACGCGCCCGAGAACGTGTCGGCCGCGCCCAGCGGCGAGGCGCTGCTGGAGCACCTCGACGAGATCGCCCGGTTCACCACCGCGATGCACGACAAGTACGGCCCGGTGACCATCGAGTGGGTCCTGGAGGGGTCGGGTCTGTACTTCGTCGACTACTCCGTGCTCGACGGTGACGACACGGTCGTGGTGGCCCACGGCGAGGTGTCCATCTCGCCCGGCACCGCCCAGGGTCCGCTGCTGCGCCTGGACGACGACGAGTTGCTGCGCCGTCTGTCCATCGGGCCCGCGGTGAGCATCAACAAGTCGCAGGACGTGAGCGAGCACGACGGTCTCGCCCGCATCCTGGACGCGGTCAAGGCCTTCGACCGGAAGCCGGTCGTCGTCGCCGCACGCCCCTACGCGGTGCTCTCCGTGCTGATCGAGCACGTGGCCGGCTTCGTCTTCGACCAGGGCTCGGCCCTCGGCCACCTGGCGATCCTCCTGCGCGAAGCGGGAGTTCCGGCGGTGGCGGCGGCGGGTGTCACCGGCACCGAGGCAGTGATCAGCAACGGAACCGTCGCGACCACCGGTCACAAGGGAGAATGACGTGAGCAGCACGACCCCCGGCACGCCCGACGCGGCGGGCCGCCCGCAGGCCGCCTGGCTCCTCCTCGGCGGACTGCACCTGCTGAACGGGACCGCCCCGCTCGACGACGCCGACCCCGTCGTCCTGGTGCCGCTCGACCGGCCCGTCGAGCAGGCCTTCCCCGGCAACACCGTGGTCGTCGACTGGGCCGCGCTGCGCAGCGTCCGGCTGGAGGCCCGCGACGTGGCGGGCACCCGGACGCACGGCTCCGTCGCCCAGGGCGCCGGACTGTTCCCCGACATGCTCCCCGGCGCGGAACTCCGCGCGGCGGCGGCCGCGGTGAGCGACCGCGCGAACGGGCCCCTGGTGCCGCTGTTCTACGTGAGCAGTGACGGGACGTCCGCCCACGTCCACAGCCAGATCCGCTTCCTGGCCGAGGACGCCTGCTTCATCCGGATCACCGAGGAGCCCGTCCCGGCCGCCGGGATCGAGGAGCTGGGCTGGCTCCGGCCGGCGCTCGCCCGTCACGCCGAGCAGTTCCTCTTCCTCAACAACCACCAGCGCTACTACCGCAAGTGCTTCCCCGGCAAGGAGCTGGAGTACAAGTACACGCTCACACCGCCGGTGGACGCCTGGACGCTCACCCTGGAGCTGTACCGCGAGGTCAAGGGCGGCGCGCTGCCCGGCTACCTGATGGAGTACCGGGACGAGTACCAGGCCTGGGACTACCTCAACCACCTCTTCGAGGTGACCGGCCCCACCGAGGACGAGCGCGGGTACGCCTCCTTCATCCCCACGACCGACGGCAAGCACCTGCTCAAGCGGAAGTGGTACGCGGAGGACGCCTTCGAGCGGCGGGAGACCCACACCTACGGTCTCTCGCTGGCCGACGACGGCGGCTTCGAGCGGTACGTCACGGAGGAGCTCAAGGTCGAGGCCGTCCGGCTGCCGTCCTTCCGCCGGGTCCGCTACGACATCAACTTCGAGTCGGCGCGCACCGGTCACGTGTACGGGATCTTCTTCGACCACTGCAGTCTGGTCGACGCCCGGGACGTCACCCTCAACCAGTGCGAGCTGGAGTACCTGCGCAGCCGCACCGCCGTGGAGCCCGACGAGGCGGACGTCTCCAAGGAGATGGCGGAGATCGCCTCCTGGCTGGAGTCCTTCCTGCGGGAGCGCGGGCTGAACAGCGAGCGGGGCTTCTACTCCAAGCGCACCTTCCTCAAGGACGCCGTCGCCGCCCGCCCCGAGCTGGCCAGGCCGGTGGTCTGATGCCGGGGGCAGCGATCCGTGCCGTCCTGCTCGACCTGGAGGGCACGCTCTACGCACAGGGCAAGGCCGTCGAGGGCGCGGCCGCGGCCGTCGAGGAGCTGCGGGAGTCGGGGCTGGCGCTCCGGTTCCTGACCAACACCGACTCCAAGCCGGCGGCCCGGATCCATGCCGAGCTCGTCGACTACGGACTGCCGGTCCGCAGGGAGGAGCTGTTCACCCCGGTCGTCGCGGCGCAGCAGCTCCTCGCCGCGCCCGGCACCCGGGTGTACCCGCTCGTCTCCCGCGCGCTGATCGGCGAGCTGCCGAACCTCGCGACCGAACCGCCGTACACCCACGCGCTGATCGGCGACTGCCGTGACGTCCTGGACTACCGGGCACTGGACGAGGCGTTCCGCGCGGTGCGCGGCGGGGCCGAGCTGGTGGCGCTGCAGCGCGGCCGCTACTTCAAGCGGCCGGACGGCGACCACCTGGACACCGGTGCGCTGGTGGCGGCGGTGGAGTACTCCGCCGGCACCACCGCCCGGGTCCTGGGCAAGCCCGCCGCGGACTTCTTCGAGCTGGCCGCCCGGTCGCTCGGGGTGCCGCCGGGCGCCTGCGTGGTGGTCGGCGACGACGCGAGCACCGACATCGCCGGTGGCGAGGCCGCGGGGCTGACCACCGTGCAGGTGCGCACGGGCAAGTACGCGGACCAGCTGGCCGAGGGCCTGACCGGCCGGGCCGGGTACGAGTGCGACTCCGTCGCCGATCTCCCGGCGCTGCTGGCGGAGCTGAGGTCACGGTGACGGTCTACTGGGTCGTCTGGGACGCGGCCGCCCACTGGGTGGTCGACCGCCTGGAGCGGGAGGGCGCGCTGCCGGCCGTCACCCGGATGCGGGCGCGCGGCACCGTCACGGCGGCGCGTCCCGCCCACCCCAACTGCCAGACGCCGCCCTCGCTGGCGACCCTGTTCACCGGCGCCTGGCCGAGCGAGCACGGCGTCACCGGGTACACCGTGCCCGGGGCCGGCGGCGGGATCGCCGAGCACGTCAGCGGCTTCGACCCGCGCTTCCCGGCCGTCCCCACGGTGTGGGAGACGGCCTGGGAGCGCGACCGGCGCAGCGCCTTCGTGCACGCCCCCTGGGTGTTCGACGAGACCGGCGCGGCCGGACCGTACGTCGACGGGGCCGTCGAGGCGTACAGCCGGCGGCTGACCCGGCACGCCTTCCTGGAGCTCGCTCCCGGACCGGCGGTGCGGGCCTGGCAGATCGCCGGGTCCTGGGTGGACGTGGAGACCGGCGCGACCGGTGACGTCGTGCGGGTGCGGGCCGCGGGCACCGAACTGGCGCTCACCCCCGGCGGCGGCTGGCAGCCGCTGCGCCTCGACGACGCGGGCCACGCCACCTGGGTGGCCTGCGTCCGCGGGGCGCGCGGCCCGCTGCTCGTCCACACCGGGGTCTGGGAACCGCGGACGGGCGGGCGCAACGGTCCGCTCGTCCAGAAGCTGCGGCAGTGCCCGCCGTTCGCGGGCGAGGGGGTCGGCCCGCTCTACCGGGCCGGCGTCTTCGGGCCCCGCCTGGCCGAGGGCGGGGACGGCTCCGCGGAGGACGTGTTCCTCTCCTCGGTGGGCTGCGTCACCCGGGCGTTCGGTGCGGCCACCGAGGCGGTGCTCCAGGAGCACACGGCCGACCTGGTGGTCGTCTACCTGCCGATGACGGACGACGTGGGCCACGAACTGCTGGGCTGGTGCGACGAGAAGAGCGCGGCGCACCGGCCGGACATCGCCGACCGCGTCTGGTCGTACCTCAGGTCCTGCTACCAGGACGCCGACGCGATCCTCGGCCGGGTGCTGGACCGGGCCCGCGCCGAGGACACGGTGGTCCTCGGCGCGGACCACGGCATGGTCGGCTGCACCCATCTGGTCCATGTGAACGACCAGTTGGTGCGGGCCGGGCTCGCGGCCCCGGCCACCGCCGGCGCGCTGGACGTCGAACACTCCGAGGTGATCTACCACCCCGCGAACAACGGCTCGCTGTGGGCCACCGACCCGGCCGACCCGGGGCGGGCCGGCCAGGCGATGGCCCGGGCCATGGCGGCGCTGCGCACCCTGACCGACCCGGAGAACGGGCGGCCGGTGGTCCGCGGGTTCGTGGACGGCCGCGGGCGGCCGCTGGCCGAGGGCGCCGTGCCGCCGCCGGTGGTGTTCCTCGTCCTGGACGACGACTACCAGCCCACGGCACCGCTGTCGGCGGACGGCGTGACCGTGCGCCGCCAGCCCAAGAGCGGTGCCCACGTGGTCTACACCGGCGACAGCCGGCTGCACGCCGTCCACGCCGCGGTCGGTCCCCGGATCCCGCACCGCGCGGCACCGGAGGCCGTCGACAACACGCTGCCCGCCCATCTGGTCCTGCGGGAGCTGGGCGTGGAGCAGCCGAAGGCCGCCGCGCAGGCCGCCCTCTCCTGACCGAAGGAAGGAATTCGACTCTGATGGGTGCACCACCCGGTTTTCCCCATGCCCTGTCGCCGGACGACCTGGCGGCGCGCCGCCACGGACACGTGTCGGCGTTCCTCTCCGGGCGCGGTCTCGACCCCGACTGGCTGTCCGCGCTGATGCGGGAGCGGGTCGGCGAGGGCCTGCTGCTGTTGACCAGTTCCCCCGTGCACGGGCTGGCCAACGCCACCAGCGACCTGGACTTCATCCGCATCCAGCGTGACCCGATCGAGGGGCCGCGCATCTCGACCAAGATCTTCGAGGACGGCCACCACCTTGAGGTGGTCTCCTTCAGCGAGGCCGAACTCGCCTCCAACTTCGCGGAGTTGAAGCGCCTCGCGAGCCTCGCGCCGGAGGCGACGGTGGCCGGGTTCCGCAGCTGGGACAAGCAGCGCGAGCCGCGCCGCAAGCAGACCGAGCGGATCGTCAACGGCATCGCGCTGGACGGTACCGCCCCGTTCCTCGACGAGCTCCCCGGGCTGGCCACCGTCTGGTCCAGGGCGTCCCTGCAGGTCGCGCTGGAGCAGGTGGCGCACACCGCGCTCGCCGAGGCGGCCGGCGAGAGCCGCGGGCGCGTCGGTTACGCGTACAACGTCCTGCTGCACGTGATGGACGCGCTGCTGTCGCACCACGGCGACGTGTACACCACCAGGAAGTGGTACGCGCTGCGCTGGGCCAGGCTGGTGGCGGACGGCACCTGGCGGGACGAACGGGTCGCGGCGGTGGCCGCCGACCTGGAGCGGCTCCGCAAGGAGATCGCCGGCGCCCTGGCGCCGTCGGCGGCCGCGCAGCCGCTCGCGGCGGCCTTCACCGAGCTCGCCCTGGACACCGTACGGGCCACCGGCGCCGCCGAGGCCGTCACCGTGCGCGTGGAGGTCACCGGCACTGTGCGGCCGTTCCTGCCCGGCGCCTCGCTCCTCGTCGCGCCCGGCGGAAGCGTCGTCCTGCCCGGGGTCACCGGGGACCTCCCGCTCACCGTGGACCCGGTCGCGCTCACCGAGCTGGGCCGGCTCGACGCCCAGGACGCCGCGACGCTGCTGCGCGCGCTGCGCTCCGGCGCCGCCCGGCTCGACATCGGCTACCGCAACGAGGAGGTACCGGCATGACCCCGAACCAGCAGCAGGGCGCCGCGACCGGGGCCGCCGAACGGCTCGTCCCGTTCCCCGCGGTCCGCGGCGGCCACGCCATGCCCGGCCCCCAGGCCGTGGAGGCCTGGGTCCAGGCCGCGTGGCTGATGCTCGCCGAGGGACGCGCCTACCTGGAGGACCTGGAGGGCGGCTCCGAGCAGCCGCAGATGCAGCAGGCCGCCAAGCTCCGGTTCCTCGAACAGCTCCTGGACATCGACCAGCGGCTGGCCGGCCGGGCCCCGGTCGACGACGTGCACTGCCTGGCGATGGCGCTGGAGTACGGCATGCACGAGGTCGTGGACGCCTCCGGACCCGACCTGATCGAGGTGTTCGCCCTGGACGAGGAGTTCGGCGGGGACAGCTGCCGGGTCGACCGGATCCAGGTCCTCTGGGAGCGGCTGCTGGAGGCCTTCCCCGGTGAACTGCCGGACCGCCTGGTCGCGGAGGGGCAGCGGGACATGCTCCGGACCCTGCGCGTGTGGGCCCGGCTGGCCCGGACGGCGGGGCTCGACATCGGCTTCCTCGCCCCCTTCATGAAGGCCGCTTAGCAAGAGAGGTGTGATCAAGTTGCCCGAGATTCACGCGACGGCCGTGGTGCCCGGTCGCACTCCGGAGGAGCTGTGGGCGGTCGTCAAGGACAGCCCCGCCTTCGCGCCCCGCGCCCCGCACGTGATCGGCGTCCGGGTCCTCGACCCCGCGGACCGGAAGAGCCGCTCGACCGAGTGGACCGTGCTGCTGAACGGCAGCGAGGTGACGTGGGTCCAGAACGAGAGCACCCGGCCCGGCCTGCGGCTGTGCTTCGAGCAGACCGCCGGGGACCTGGAGCGGATGACCGGCGAGTGGAGCGTCGTCGAGACCTCCGCCGGTGCGGAGGTCGGCCTCAGCGTCTCCTTCGAGCTCGGCATCGACGGCCTCGCCCCGCTGCTCAACCCGATCTGGGCCCAGTCCCTCCAGGCCCACGCCGAAGCTCTGCTCCGGGTGGTCTCGACGACCGGACTGCCCGCCAACGGAAGTGACCAGACGTGATCCAGTACCTGAATTTCCTGCACACCACCGTTCGGTTCGACCTCGCCGACGACGCGGCGGCCGCCTTCGCGCCGATCCAGCGCTTCTTCCGGCACCTGCTCGCCGACGAGGGCGCGCACGAGCCGACCTTCCGGATCGACGTCCGCGGCTACGACCCGTCGGCCGACGTCGCCCCCGAGGTGTGGGACCTGCCGCAGTCGGTGATCCGGCGCAGCAACGCCGCCGAGTTCAACTTCGACGCGCACATCGTCGACCGCGGCGGCCGCCGGCTGTACGTCAACCGCGCCACGCTGCTCGACGCCCCGGTCGACGCGCGCAAGGACAACACCTTCCAGCTGCGCATCACCGAGGCCTCCACCGTCCAGGTGCTCGACTTCGTCCGGGACCTGGTGATCCGGCACGAGGAGGACAACGGCACCGTCGTGCTGCACGCCTCCGGCATCCAGCGCGGGGACGAGGCCGTGATCGTCGCCGGCCCCAAGGGCGCCGGCAAGACCACCACCCTGCTGTCCGCGCTGCGCCGCCCCGGCTGGTCGTACTTCACCGGCGACAAGCTGTTCTGCACGCTCGACGGCGGCCGGATCAGCGTGCACCCCTGGCGCGACTACCCGTACGTCGGAGTCGGCACGATCCGCGCCGACGCGCGGCTCGAACAGCTCGTCCGCGAGCAGGTCGACCCCGGGCTCGACGGCCACGAGCCGGGGCACAAGATCCTGATGGACCCGGACGTCTTCGAGTCCTGGCTCGGGGCCGAGTTCTCCGCCGAGCCCAAGCGGCTGGCCGCGGTCCTGCTGCCCGAGGTCCGCCCCGGCGAGCCGCTCGCCGTCCGGCACCTCACGGACGACAACGAGCGCTGGGCCCACCTCAACAAGATCGTGGACCGCCAGGTGGACACCACCTTCTTCACCTGGCAGTCCCACCTGGTGCCCGACTACGCGCGCTTCTACCAGTCCCTCGCCGAACTGCGCACCGCGCTGGACTCCGTGGCCATGGTGCGGCTGACCGGCACGCTCGACATCGACCCGGACGCCGTCCTCGACCCGGCCGCCGCCGGCTCGCCCGCCCCCCAGGAGACCTCGTGACCGAGAACCAGCCCCGCCCCTCCCTGCGCGTGTGCGTGATCGGTCTGGCCGGTGTCGGCAAGTCGACCTGCGCCGGCCTGATCGAGGAGTTCGCCCGGGACAAGGGTCTGACCTACGCCCGGGTCAAGCTCGCCGAGCCGCTCTACCACCTGCAGGAGCAGGTGTACCGCACGGCCGGCGCCGACCTGCGCGAGGACGCCCAGGACCAGGTGCTGATGGAGGCGCTCGCCGACGCCATGCGCCGCATCCGGCCCGAGTCGCTCGCCGACGACTTCACCCGCCGTCTCGCGCTGACCGACGCCGAACTCGTCGTCAACGACGACCTGCGCGACCCGCACGTGGACGCGCCCGCCCTGCGGGCGCACGGTTTCCGCGTCCTGCGCATCGTGTGCGACGAGGACCTGCGGCAGAGCCGTCTCGACCAGCGCGACGACCCGACCCGGGCGGACCGTTCCACCCGGCAGATCGACCTGATCGAGCCGGACGCCGTCATCGACAACGGGGCGGGCCTCGACGCGTACCGCGCCGCCGTCCACGAGCTGCTGGGGAGCTGGCTGTGATCCTGAGCGGACCTGAGATCCACGCCGAGGTCATGGCGGGCCGGATCCACATCGACGACTACGACCCGGAGCGGATCGAGCCCAACAGCTACGGCTTCCGCCTCGCCGAGGACATCCTCTGGTACGAGCAGGACGTCATCGACTGCTTCGAGCCGCCGAACGCCGAGCACGTGAAGATGGGCCCCGAGGGCATGGTCCTCGAACCCGGTCGCTTCTACCTCGGCGGGACCATGGAGGCCATGGGCAGCCCGAACTACGCGGCCACGCTCTACGCCTGCCGTTCGGCCTCCACCCTCGGCATCTGGATCCAGTTCTCGGCGCCCCTGGGGCACAGCGGAGCCGTCTTCCCGTGGACCCTGGAGATGAAGGTCGCCCACCCGGTGCGCGTCTACCCGGGCATGATGATCGGCAAGCTCGCCTTCTGGGCCATGCAGGGCGAGGCCGTGGGCTACCACGGCAAGTACACCGGCTCGCGCTCCGCCGTCGCCTCCCGCCTGAGCCTGGACCAGCAGCATGTCGCAAACTGACCTGTTCAAGATCCTCTCCGCGCTGGTGCTGCTGCTCCTGGCGGCGCACCTGACGGGCAGGCTCTTCAGACGTCTCCGGCAGCCGCCCGTCGTGGGGGAGATCCTCGGCGGGCTGCTGCTCGGCCCCACGGTCCTGGGGCAGGTGCTGCCCCAGGTCCAGCACTGGATCTTCCCCAAGCAGGGGCCGGTGGCGGTGTGCCTCGAACTCGTCTACCAGCTGGGCATGTTGCTGCTGATGTTCCTGGCCGGCGTCGAGATGCGGACGGTGTTCTCCCGCAAGGACGGCCGTACGGTCGGGCTGATCGCCGTGGTCGGCATGGTGGTGCCGTTCGCGTTCGGCCTGGTGGCGACCTCCGTGCTCGACACCACCGACCTGCTCGGCCCGGCGGGCAACCGGACGGCGCTGACGCTGGTGCTCGCCTGCAGCATCGCGATCACCAGCATCCCGGTGATCTCCCGGATCATGCTCGACCTGGGGATCGCCAGGACGCCGTTCGCCCGGATCGTGCTCTCCGTCGCGGTGCTGGAGGACATCGTCCTCAACGTGGTGATCTCGGTCGCCGTGGGCATCGTGGCCGGCAGCAGCTCGAAGGGCTTCGGTCTCGCCTCGGAGCTCGGCATCCGCTCGGCGAACGCCTCGGCCGTCTACCACTCCCTGGCGTCCGTGGGCTTCCTCGCACTGGTCGCGCTGGTCGGCCTGCTGCTGCGCCGCCGTGTGGCGGCGACCGGCGGCGGGGCGGTGGCCCCGCTGGCCGTCCGGGTCTCCGCCGTGCTGGCCTCGGCCGCCGTCTGCCTCTACCTGGGCGTGGCCCCGATGTACGGCGCCTTCGTCGTCGGACTGATCTCCGGCCTGACGGCGGGCGCCGCGGGCGCGGCCTCGGGCCAGGCCGCGGACGAGGCGATCAAGGCCATCCGGAGCTTCGCGACCGGCTTCTTCGTCCCCGTCTACTTCGCGGTGGTCGGGCTGAAGCTCGACCTGATCCGTCAGTTCGACCCGGCGTTCTTCGTCGCCTTCCTCGCCGTGGCCTGCGTCGTCAAGGCCTTCAGCGTCTACGCCGGCGCCCGGCTGGCCAGGCGGCCGGCCACCGATGCCGTCCACCTCGCGGTGGCGATGAACGCCCGCGGCGGCCCCGGCATCGTGCTCGCCACCGTCGCCCTCGACACGGGCATCGGCTCGCCGTCGGTGTTCACCTCGCTGGTGCTCACCGCGGTCGTCACCTCGCTCCTCGCGGGCTGGTGGCTCGAACGCGCCATCAACCAGGGAAGCCTGGCCCTGGACGACGAGCTCCCGCCGACGCGGCTCCCGGACCGGCCGCTCAGCCCCACCGCCGGCCGTTAGGCCACCCTGTCGCCCCCTCCCCGCCCCACCACGGAGTCTCCTCTTGGGAACGCTGAAACGCTCATCCACGATGTCCAAGCACCTCTTCGTCACCGGGGGTGTCGCCTCTTCGCTCGGTAAGGGGCTGACGGCCTCCAGTCTCGGCGCGTTGTTGAAGGCCCGTGGCCTG
>NZ_JBVJLM010000045.1:0-22159 GCF_055584725.1 Kitasatospora sp. NPDC101108 | reverse complement strand
TGGCACGCTGTTGAGTTCTCAAGGAACGGACGCTTCCTTCGGGCCGCCTTCCAGCGGGCCCTCCGGGCGCTTCGTTCTTTCGTGTTTCCAGCTTACCAGATGTTTTCCGCTCCGTTTTCCGGAGTTTCATTCATCCGATTCCCGCTGGGGGGATTTCCTTCGAACTTCGCTCAGAAGCTTATCAAAGCTTCCGGTGTGCTCAGTCCGGGGGATTTGCTTCATCGGAGGGCGCGCATTTCGTGAAACACGCTCGCCTCGATTTCGGCGGTGTCGTAGACACTAACGCCCGGGCCCGACCGTTGTCCAGTCGCTCCCAACCGTTCAAACCTACTAGCCCACCCTCACCACGTCAATGGTTTGGTCGGGATGCGAGAAGACTAGCAGGTCAGCGGCCTGTTGATCACATCGGCTCAGGCCGCGACGGGCTGCAGGTCCGCCCGGTCGGCCGCGTCCACATCACCGAACTCTCCGCCCGCGGCGGCCTTCCGGCCGAGCACCAGGGCGTACAGGAGGAAGGCAACCTCGGCCAGCACACCGATGGAAATGCGGGCCCAGGTCGGCAGGCCGGACGGCGTCACGAAGGCTTCCAGCACTCCGGAGACCGCCAGCACCGTCGCCAGGCCGATCGACATCCCGATGATCGACCGGCCCTGTTCCGCCAGCGCCACCGTGCGCGTACGCGGCCCGGGGTCGATGACGGTCCAGCCGAGCCGCAGGCCGAGGCCGCCCGCCACGAAGACCGCGGTCAGCTCCAGCAGGCCGTGCGGGATGAGCAGGCCGAGGAAGACGTCGAGCCGCCCGGCGGAGGCCATCAGTCCGATGCCCACCCCCAGGTTGACCACGTTGGTCCACATCACCAGGAGCACGGGAATGCCCAGCGCGATCCCGTAGAGCAGGCACTGCACGGCGATCCAGGCGTTGTTCGTCCAGACCTGGGCCGCGAAGGAACTGGCCGGCCGGTCCGAGTAGTAGGCCTCGTACTGGCCGCCGGGGCGGGTCATCTCCCGCAGGTCGTCGGGGGCGATGAGGCTGTTGCGGACTTCGGGGTGGGTGGCCATCCACCAGGCGAGCAGCACGGTGGCGGCCATCGAGACGGCCGCCACCGGCACCCACCAGCGGCGGGCGCGGTACAGCGCGGCCGGGAAGCTCACCGTGTAGTAGCGGGCGACGTCCTGCCAGCCGTTGGTCCGGGCGCCGGTCACCGCACTGCGGGCCCGCGAGACCAGCCCGGTCAGCCGGCCGACCAGGGCCGGGTCCGGAGCGGCGGCCTGGACCTTGGCGAGGTGGCCGGTGGCGCGCTGGTAGAGGGTGACGAGTTCGTCGGCTTCCTCGCCGCTGAGCCGGCGCCTACGGGCGAGGGCGTCCAGCCGGGCCCACTCCCCCTGGTGGGTGGCGACGAAGACGTCCAGGTCCATTCGGCGGCTCCATGGTCGGCGATGGCGCGAGGCGCGCGTGCGCGGTCGGGCAGGTACGTACGGACACGTGCGGGCCCAGCATGCCAGGAGACGCCGCCGGTTCGGCCGCCGGGATCTCACTTCCCGTGCGCCCACCGGGCGCCGTATGTTTGCGGCTGCGGATCAGACTGCGGAGAGCGGGCAGTGGGGGGCCGATCGGACCGCGCTCCCCCCGTCCCGCGTGAGCGTGAACGGACAGGTGTCTTGAGCGACCTGGTGACGGGTGAGGCGGTCGTCCTCGACCTGCAGACGGCGAAGCTTCCGAGCAGGGCGCTGGCGATCGTGCTCGACCTGCTCGTCGAGTTCGCCGCCCTGTTCATCTGCACACTGGTGATGAGCGTCGCCCTGGCCGACCTCGACAATGCGGCGCTCGCGGCCACCATGCTCGGCATGACGGTGTTCTTCCTGGTCGCCCTGCCGGTGATGATCGAGACCCTCACCCACGGGCGCTCGCTCGGCAAGGCCGCGCTCGGCCTGCGGGTCGTGCGCACCGACGGTGGGCCGGTGCGGTTCCGGCACTCGCTGGTGCGCGGGCTGGTCGGTTTCTTCGAGGTGATCGCGATAACCGGCGCCCCGGCCGTGATCACCTCCGCGCTGAACACGGACGGCAAGCGGCTCGGCGACATCTTCGCCGGGACGGTGGTGATCCGCGAGCGCACCCCGGGCGTCGGCGGGCACGCCGGCCCGCTGCCGATGGTGCACCCGCAGCTGCTGCACGACATGGGCCGCGAGCTGGTCGCGATGGACCTCTCTGCGGTGCCCGAGCCGCTCTGGCTCGCCAGTCGCCAACTGCTGGGCCGGATCGGCCAGTTGGACGCGAGCGTGAGTTTCCGGATGTCCGCCGGGCTGGCCGAGGACCTGGCCGGCCGGATCGGACACCCGGTGCCGCACGGGCTCCACCCGGCCGCCTACCTGGGCGCGGTGCTCACCGAGCGCCAGCGCCGGGAGTGGATGCGCGCCCAGCAGCAGTACGCGGCGGCGGCGCCCGTCCATGCGCCGGCCCCGCACCCGGCGGTCATGCCCGACGGCCGGCCGTACCGCGTCCTCGGCATGCCCGCGGCGCCCGCGCCGGTACCGGCGGCCCCGGCCGCGGCCGTCGCCCCCTCCTTCACCAAGCCCGCGCAGCCCACCCGGACCGCGCAGCCCGCCGCACCCTTGCTGCCGCCCCCGCCCGCGCAGCCCGCCCCCGACGCAGGCTTCGCCCCGCCGGCCTGAGCCCACCCGCGCCTCGCCCCACTCCGCTCACTCCCCCACCGTCCAGGCGTTCGGCGGCGACGCCAGCTCCTCAAGCTCGATCCCCGCCGCCGCCAGCACCACGTCCCCCGCCAGGTGCACGACCTGCTGCTCCCCCGTCTCCAGGTCCGCCACCTGGTACCGCTCGACCACCAGCGGCCCCGAGTCGGTCCCGTGGGTGTCCACCCCCTCCAGCAGCCACCCCTGGTCGAAGGTGCGCGGCGCCAGCACCGGCTCGGTGAAGGCCACCAGCCGCACCCGCGCGCTCGCCCCCTCCCGCAGCCGCAGCATCCGGGCGGTGGCGACCAGGAAGGCCGGCGAGCTCCCGGTGAAGCCGTGCGCCCGGTCGTGCCCCTCCACCGCGTGCTCGCCGCCCGGGTCCGCCGCGTCGGTACGGACCCAGGCCACCCCGTCCACCGCGCCGCCCCGCACCTGCCAGCCACCGGCCCGCAGTTCCATGCGCAGCGGCCGGGCCCGCGAGTCGAGCGTCAGGTCGACGCTGCCGAGCACCCGGCCGTCCGGCGCGTAGGTCTTGGACACGTACCGCCACCCGGCCGCTCCGGGCGCGCAGCTGAAACGTTCCTCGCCGAGCAGCACGTGGTCATGGGTGTCGTGGAGCGAGTACCGGCCATTGGGCATGCCCGAAAGCCTACGTGCGCGTCCGCGTGCAACGTTCGCGGGTGGTGCGCGCATTAGGGGTGTGGACGGCGCGGGAGAGACGCCGTCGTCACGACGAGAGGGGGTGCGGATGGCGAAGCAGACGCGCGACGCGGAGTTCACGGAGTACGTGGCCTCCAGGAGCGGCTGGCTGCGGAAGGTCGCCTATCTGCTGTGCGGGGACTGGCACCGGGCCGACGACCTGGTCCAGGAGACGATCACCAAGCTGTACGTGAACTGGGCGCGGGCCTCGCGGATGGAGAACCGGGACGGCTACGCCCGCCGGGTGCTGGTGAACACCTTCCTCGCGGAGCAGCGCTCCCCGTGGTGGCGCCGAACCGTCCGCTCCGAGGCCGGTCCGGAAGGGGTGGCCGGCGCCGTGGACCTGGACGCCTCCCTCGACCTGCGCCGGGCCCTCGCGGCCCTCCCGCCCCGGCAGCGGGCCACCGTGGTGCTGCGGTACTACTGCGACCTGTCGATCGAGCAGGCCGCCGAGACCCTGGGCTGCTCCTCCGGCAACGTCAAGAGCCAGAGCTCCCGTGCCCTGGAGACGCTGCGCGGCACCCTCGTCCCCCGTCCCACCGCCGCCGAGAGGACGCCATGACCACCAAGGATCACGACGACCTGACCGCCCGGTTGACGGCCATCGCCGACGGGCCCGCGCCGCCGCCCCGGATCGACGCCGGCCGCTCGGTCGCCGAGGGCACCACCCGGCTGCGCCGTCGCCGGCTCGCCGTGGTCGGTGCCGTCGCCGTCGTCACCGCCGCGGTGATCACGGCCACCACGTTGCTGGCGCCCGCAGGCGGCTCCGCCACCCCCGCCCCGCCGGTCGGCCCCACCGCGACCACCTCGCCGTCCGCCACCCCGACCGCGTCCCCGACGCCCACCGGCTTCGACCCGCTGACCACCGAGGTCCACTTCGGCTGGCTGCCCGACTGGGTCGGCGGCGAGCGGGGCATCGGCTACGAGACCGGCTACCACGGCATCCACGCCGAGGCCCGCGGCGCCGGTGAGAACGCGCCGCGCATCCTGCTCTCGCAGTACCCGGTCGGCGAGGAGCCCCCGATGACCGAGGGCGGTTCCGCGCTGACCAGGGTGGACGCCGAGCCGGTCGACGGACGGACGGCCTACTGGGCGGTTCCCGAGCGCAGGTCCGGCTCGTCCCAGCCCACGCTGCGCTGGCTGACCGCCTCGGGGCGCTGGGCCGAGATCACCGGCTACGGCGGCAACCCCGGGGACGTCACCGAGGAAGTGCTGCACAGGGCCGCCCAGGACGTCAGGTTCGGTCGCTGGAACGTCCCGCTCCCGGTCCGGTTCACCGGCCTGCCGGAGGCGTTCAAGGCCACTGACGTCCAGCTGTCGGTGCCGGACACCGACGGAGTGGGCGCCTGGAGCCTGTGGGTGATGTTCCAGCTCGACGGCAAGAACGTCTCGGTCAGCATGCGTCCGAACGGGCCGCACGCCACCTTCACCGGCACGGACGGCTCCCCCTACACGGACCCGAATCCGCCGCTGGTCACCGTGCAGAACGGGGTGGAGGTCTCCATCGCCTCCGGGGCCGGCATGCCGGCCACCCTGGAGCGGCTGGGCGGCCTGCCGTGGCTGCTCGCCCACACCACGGCGCTCGGCCCGGACCGGGGCACCTGGACCACCGACGTCATCCGCTGAGTCCGGACGCGCCGGTGGCCGGCACCCACGGGGGGTGCCGGCCACCGGCGTCGTGCTGTCACCGCATCAGTAGCGGTACTGCTCCGACTTGTACGGGCCCTCGACCGGGACGCCGATGTAGTCGGCCTGCTCCTGGGTCAGGGTGGTCAGCTTCACGCCCAGCGCGTCCAGGTGCAGACGGGCGACCTTCTCGTCCAGGTGCTTCGGCAGCACGTAGACGCCGATCGGGTACTGCTCGGTCTTCGTGAACAGCTCGATCTGGGCGATCGTCTGGTTCGCGAAGGAGTTGGACATCACGAAGGACGGGTGGCCGGTCGCGTTGCCCAGGTTCAGCAGGCGGCCCTCGGAGAGGACGATGATGGTGCGGCCGTCGGCCTTGCGCCACTCGTGGACCTGCGGCTTGATCTCGGTCTTCACGATGCCGTCGAGCTTGGCCAGGCCGGCCATGTCGATCTCGTTGTCGAAGTGGCCGATGTTGCCCACGATGGCCTGGTGCTTCATCCGGGCCATGTGCGAGGCCATGATGATGTCCTTGTTGCCCGTGGTCGTGATGAAGATGTCGGCGATCTCGACGACGTCGTCCAGGGTCGCGACCTGGTAGCCGTCCATCGCCGCCTGGAGCGCGCAGATCGGGTCGATCTCGGTGACGATGACGCGGGCGCCCTGGCCGCGCAGCGACTCGGCGCAGCCCTTGCCGACGTCGCCGTAGCCGCAGACGACCGCGACCTTGCCGCCGATCAGGACGTCGGTGGCGCGGTTGATGCCGTCGATGAGCGAGTGGCGGCAGCCGTACTTGTTGTCGAACTTCGACTTGGTGACCGAGTCGTTGACGTTGATCGCCGGGAACAGCAGCTGGCCGTCACGGTGCATCTCGTACAGGCGGTGGACACCGGTGGTGGTCTCCTCGGTCACGCCCTTGATCGTGGCGGCGACCTCGGTCCACTTGTTCGGGGTGTCCTTGAGGGTGCGGTTGAGCAGCTCCAGGATGATCCGGAACTCGTCGTTGTCCGCGGTGGACGGGTCCGGAGCGGCACCGGCCTTCTCGAACTCGACGCCCTTGTGGATCAGCAGGGTGGCGTCGCCGCCGTCGTCCAGGATCATGTTCGGGGTCTTGCCGTCAGGCCAGGTCAGCGCCTGCTCGGTGCACCACCAGTACTCCTCCAGGGTCTCGCCCTTCCAGGCGAAGACCGGCACGCCCTGCGGGTTCTCCGGGGTGCCCTCCGGGCCGACGGCGATGGCGGCGGCCGCGTGGTCCTGGGTGGAGAAGATGTTGCAGGAGCACCAGCGGACCTCGGCACCGAGCGCCGTCAGGGTCTCGATCAGCACGGCGGTCTGGATGGTCATGTGCAGCGAGCCGGTGATCCGGGCACCGGCCAGCGGCTGCGCCTCGGCGTACTCGGCGCGGATCGCCATCAGGCCGGGCATCTCGTGCTCGGCCAGCTGGATCTCCTTGCGGCCGAACGGCGCCAGGGAAAGGTCGGCGACCTTGAAGTCACCGGTGATGTCGGTCGACATGCGTCTGCTCCTCGCTGATGGGGTGGGGCGGGGCCATGGTCCGGATGTGCGTTGCGCATGGCGGGCCGTCCGGGTGCACGGCGACGCCGGGGCGACCCGGTCCGGTGGTGCGGACCGCGGTTCCCCGCTGCGCAGCACAAACCGTCGGAGGACCTCTCTCCCTCGACCGGCGCACACCCTGGGGGCACGGACCGCCGATCGACCGCCATCAGCAGCGACGTTCTGGCTCTGGTGACGAATCTACACCGGCGGCCCCACCGGGCGTCCGCGGATGACCGATTTCGGTCGCCGATCCGACCGCCGCTCGACCCCGGCCCGAGCGCACCGGAACGGGTGCCGTCGGGTGCCGCCCGGGTGCCGCCCGGGTGCACGTCCGCGAGCCGGGCGGACGGCGCGTCAGTGCGCCGCGGCCGGCCCGGGGCCACCCGGGGTGGCGGCCGGGTCCTCGCCCGCGGCGGCCTTCTCGGCGCTGTAGACGTCCGGTTCCAGGTAGATCGCCCGGGCGATCGGAACGGCCGAGCGGACCCTCTCCTCCGCCGCGTCGATGGCCGCCGCCACCCGGGCGGCGCTGTCCTCCGCGTTGACGGCGATCTTGGCGGCGACCAGCAGCTCCTCCGGCCCGAGGTGCAGGGTGCGCATGTGGATCACCCCGGTGACGGCCTCGCCGTCCACCAGCGCGGCCCGGATCCGCCGCACCGACTCCTTGTCGGCGGACTCGCCCAGCAGCAGCGACTTGGTCTCCAGCGCGAGGACCACGGCGATCAGCACCAGCAGCACGCCGATGCACAGGGTGCCGATGCCGTCCCAGACGCCGTCGCCGGTGGCCACGGTGAGCGAGACGCCGCCCAGCGCCAGCACCAGGCCGATCAGCGCGCCGGTGTCCTCCAGCAGCACCACCGGCAGCTCCGGCGCCTTGGCGGTGCGGATGTACTGCACCCAGCCCTGGCCGCCCTTGGCCTTGACGGACTCGCGCACCGCGGTGAGGAAGGACCAGCCCTCCATCGCGATGGCGAACAGCAGCACGCCCACCGCCCAGCCCCAGGACTCCAGTGCCTCGGGGTGGTTGACCTTGTGCCAGCCCTCGTAGACCGCGAACAGGCCACCGACGCTGAACAGCACGATCGCCACCAGGAAGCCGTAGACGTAGCGCTCGCGCCCGTACCCGAACGGGTGCTCCTCGTCCGCCGCCCGGCGCGCCCGCCTGCCGCCGATCAGCAGCAGCACCTGGTTGCCGGAGTCGGCCACCGAGTGCACGCCCTCGGCCAGCATCGAGGAGGAGCCGGTGAAGCCGAAGGCGGTGAACTTCGCCGCCGCGATCGCCAGGTTCGCGGACAGCGCCGCCACCAGTGCCTTCGTCCCGCCCTCAGTACTCATTCGCCCACCCGCACCCGTCGACGGCTCGCTCGCTCACGCGCCCAAACCTATCGGCAGAGCGCTCAGGACTGCGCAGCGGCGAGCCCCAGGTAGACGGCGGCGAAGTCGGTCAGCGCGATCAGGTCGGCCAGCGCGTGCAGCTGGTCCGGGAGGGTGCTCGCGTACTCGGTCAGCCGTACCTCGTGGGCGGCGGCCAGCCGGTGCGCCCGGCTGACGCCGAAGGTGCGCGGCCGCTCGTCGTCCTCCGTCACCTCGACGGGGCCGTCCTGCTCCTCCGAGGGTCCGGTGCCGGGGACGTGGCGCAGCAGCAGGACTTGGAGGTGCAGCGGGTCGGGCTCCTCGACCCGGTCGCGGAAGAAGTCGTCCGGGTCCGCGCCCGCGCCCAACTGGCCGGTGAACATGCCGCGGTGGGCGGTGAGCACCTGCGGCAGCGACCCGGCGAGCGCCGGGCGGCCCGCCCGGTCGGCCAGCTGGGCGGCGAACCGGGTGGCGGCCGCGCCGGCGACCGGGCCCTCGGCCCACAGCAGCGGGACCGTCCCGGCCAGGCGGGCGGCCAGCCCCTTCGCCGGGTTGGTGTAGGCGGCGGCGTCCGGGCGGCAGCGCACGGCGGTGGCGTCCAGCAGGTCGGCGACGGCCGGCAGCGCGTCGTACGGCAGCTGGGTGAGGCCGAGCTTCTGGGCGAGCGCCAGCAGCGGGGTCAGGTGGGACCACAGCGCGGCCGGGTCCTCGGCCGGCAGGTCCGGTTCGGCGGCCGGCGCGACGGCCGGCCCCTCGTCGGGCAGCACCGCGGCGACGTACGGCAACGGCAGCGCGCGTACCTGCAGCGCGGCCTCGGCCAGCGGGCTGTCCGCCGGGGCGGTGACCACGACGGCGCAGCCGCGCGCGTACGCCTGCTCGGCGAGACTGATCAGGCCCTGCTCGCCGCCGTCGGCGGAGCTGACCACCAGCAGGTCGAGCGGGCCGGCCCAGCCGGGCAGCTGCCAGCCGAGCCCGGCGGTGAAGGCGGGCGGGGCACCGGCCCGGTCGGCGCGCGGGGCGGCGGCCTCGGTCGGCGGCAGCGGGGTGACCAGGGTGGCGGAGCCGGCGAGCACGGCGAGGATCTCGGCCGCCGTCAGGGCGCTGCCGTGACCGGCGACCAGGACGGCGCGCGGTCGGCCGTCCGGGCGCAGCCGGTCGAGACCGGCCGTGTCGGCCTGCCGCAGCGCGGTGCGGACCCGGGCACCGGCGCCGGCCAGGGCCAGCAGGGCGCGGTCGCGGTCGGCGCGCTGGAGGGCGGCCGGGTCGTCGAGCAGGGTGTCGTCGAGCATGCGGCGGGCCTCCGGCAGTCCTGTGGTCGGCGGGCGCGGGTGGGGCTTGCGCCCCGGGGGCGTGTCCGTCACGCCCCAACAGGATCAGGCCGGGCGGCGGGCCTCGTCCACCAGGAGGACCGGAATGCCCTCGCGGACCGGGTACGCGAGGCCGCAGTCCGCGCCGGTGCAGACCAGCTCGGGCTGCTCCTCGGTGCCGCCCTCGGTGAGCGCGGCCCGGCACTGCGGGCAGACCAGGATCTCCAGCAGGAAGGATTCGAGCTTCATGGGGCTCTCCAAAGTTCGGTGGTGGCACGGAGGTGCCCCGGCCGATAGGCAACCCTACCGGCCGGGGCACCGCGTGCTTCGGTCAGGCGCGCTCCGCCGGAGTGCGGACGGGCGCGGGGGCCCGGCCCCGGACGGCGGCGGGACTCAGCCGCGGACGACGGCCAGCACGCCGTCGCGCAGCTCGGCCATCCGCGCCGGGTCCTTGGCCTCGACGTTGAGGCGCAGCAGCGGCTCGGTGTTGGAGGCGCGCAGGTTGAACCACCAGTCCGGGCCGGCCACGGTGAGGCCGTCCAGCTCGTCCACGGTGGTGCCCTCCAGGCCGGCGTAGGCGGCGCGGACGGCGGCGGTGCTGGCGGCCTGGTCGGCGACGGTGCTGTTGATCTCGCCGGAGGCGGCGTAGCGGTCGTACTCGGCGGTCAGCTCGGACAGGGTGCGCTCCTGGCCGCCGAGCGCGGCCAGCACGTGCAGCGCGGCCAGCATGCCGGTGTCGGCGCGCCAGAAGTCGCGGAAGTAGTAGTGCGCGGAGTGCTCGCCGCCGAAGACGGCGTCGGTGACGGCCATCTCCTGCTTGATGAAGGAGTGGCCGACCCGGGTGCGCACCGGGGTGGCGCCGAGCTCGCGGACCACCTCGGGGACGGTCCAGGAGGTGATCAGGTTGTGGATGATCGTCGGCTCGGCCTCGCCGGCGGCCTTGGCGCGGGCGATCTCGCGGGCGGCGACCAGGGCGGTGATCGCGGACGGGGAGACCGGCTCGCCGCGCTCGTCGACGACGAAGCAGCGGTCGGCGTCGCCGTCGAAGGCCAGGCCGATGTCGGCGCCGACCTCGCGGACCTTGGCCTGGAGGTCGACCAGGTTCTTCGGGTCGAGCGGGTTGGCCTCGTGGTTGGGGAAGGTGCCGTCCAGCTCGAAGTACATCGGGACGAGCTCGATCGGCAGGCCGTCGAAGACGGTCGGCACGGTGTGGCCGCCCATGCCGTTGCCGGCGTCCACGGCGACCTTCAGCGGGCGGATCGCGGTGAGGTCGACCAGGCCCAGCAGGTGGTCGGCGTAGCCGCGCAGGGTCTCCTGCTCGGAGAGCGCGCCGGGCTCCACGTCGCGGGCCGGGACGGTGACGGTGTCGTCCTCGGCGGTCCAGGACTCGACCAGCTCGCGGATCTCGGACAGGCCGGTGTCCTGGCCGACCGGGGCGGCACCGGCCCGGCAGAGCTTGATGCCGTTGTACTGAGCCGGGTTGTGGCTCGCGGTGAACATCGCGCCGGGCAGGTCGAGCTTGCCGCTGGCGTAGTAGAGCTGGTCGGTCGAGCAGAGGCCGATCTGCACCACGTCGGCGCCGTAGGCCGCCGCGCCCTCGGCGAAGGCCCGGCTGAGCGACGGGGAGGAAGGCCGCATGTCGTGGCCGACCACGATCGCGGACGCGCCGGTGACCTGCACGAACGCGGCGCCGAAGGCCCGGGACAGGCTCTCGTCCCACTGGTCCGGGACGACGCCTCGGACGTCGTACGCCTTCACGAGCTGCTTGAGGTCGCGCACTGCGGCTCCACCCTGGTTCTGTCTGATCGATGTGTCGGCCACCCGCCCGTCCGGTCGACGGGGCGCGGTGAGGTCAGACGGGCAGCGTACCCGGGCCGGGCGAACGCATCGTGCCGGGTGAGGGTGGCGGGGTCCGCCGGACAGGCCCTAGTTGTCGGGCGAGCGCAGCACCCGGAGGTGGCCGCGGCGGCCGCCCTCGGTGGACTCGCCCTCGGGGCCGCGTCCCTGACGGGGGGTCTGCGGGCGGGCGGCCTCGCGGACGGCGTTGGCGAGGGCCTCCAGGTCGTCGCTGCTGCGGCGCAGCGGCCCGGCCTCGGCGGCGAGCCGGACGACCTCCCAGCCGCGCGGGGCGGTGAGCCGCTCGGCGTGCTCGGCGCACAGGTCGTAGCAGTGCGGCTCGGCGTAGGTGGCGAGCGGGCCCAGCACGGCGGTGGAGTCCGCGTAGACGTACGTCAGCGTCGCGACGGCCGGTCGGCCGCACGCGGTCCGCGAACAACGACGTACAGAGCTCACGAGGGTGGACGGTACCGCACTCCCCGCCGGGGAGCGAAGACCGCCTGCCCGGTGGGGGTGCCGTGTCGCGGTCCGCGCGCCCGAGCGAACGTCCCGGCCGGGCCCGGGGGCGCCCTCGGCGCGCCGTTCGGCTCCCGCCGCCCCGCTCGCTCCGGGCCGTCCGGGCACGCGCCGTCGCCCCGGCGATTCCCCCGTCGGAGTGGTCCACTTCCGACCCGCCAAGGACTACTCTCGGCAGTGATATGGACAGCTCCGCACCGCAGTCATCGACAGGCCCCTCGCGCCGCCCCCGGCACCGCGACCGGCACGGCAGGGGGCTGCGCGGCCCGCTGGCGCCGCCCCAGGTGCCGATCTCGCTCACCCGCTCCGAACTGTTCGACGACTACGTGCGCGAGTCGGTGGAGCGGCTGGAGCGGCGGTGGCCGCAGCTGATCGAGGTGGAGTTCGCCGTGCAGGAGGTGCCGCTGCACGAGGCGGACGGCGCCGACGCCGAGGACGGCGTGCCGCTGGGCCGGGTGTCCCCCGGCGAGAAGGGCCGCAAGAGCCAGATCGTGGTGTACCGGCGGCCGGTGGAGATCCGGGCGAAGACCCGGGAGGACCGGGCGGCGCTGGTGCACGAGATCCTGATCGAGCAGGTGGCCGAGCTGCTGGGGCTGTCCCCGGACGCCATCGACCCGCGCTACGACGAGGACTGACCCTTCCGGGGCCCCGCAGGGCCCCGGAAGGCGGGTCAGCGCAGTACGACGCCCGGGTCCTGGGCGGCCTGCGGGACCTGGACGGTGCTGTGGTCGTCGCGCAGCGCCTGGACGGTGAACATCGGCACGTCCTTGTTGGGGACGGAGAGCATCCGGGCGGCGACCACCGGGCCGCCGGACTCGGTCTCCACGGTGAGCGCGAAGACCCCGTTCAGCCCCGCGGGCTCGGGCGCCGGGATGGCGACCGTGCCGCCGGCCGGGAGCTGGACCTCCTTGGTCGCCGGGGTGCCGCCGCCGCTGCCGGCCGAGGCGGTGACCTTGACGGTGGCGGCGTCGCCGGTGGAGGTCAGGAACAGCGTGGAGGCGCCGGCCCGGTTGTCGGCGACGGTGGCGCGGGCGCCGACCGGGTTGCTGCCGGTGAGCCAGGCCGCGTCGCTCTTGCCGTTGCCGCCCGTGCGGTCGACCCGCAGGCCGGCCACGACCGGGACGGCGTGCTTGTCGTCGCTGGGCGACAGCCGCAGCCCGGCGACCTCGTCCCGGGTGACCTTGCCGAGGTCCACGGCGGCCACCATGCCCGCCTTGACGTGGATCGACTCGTTGCCGGCCGGGGTGAACCACCCGTTCTTGCCGGAGAGCTGGATCTTCAGGTCGGCGTCGTCGTCCGTCGGCGCCCAGACCACCAGGCGGGCCGCGGAGGTGTCGGCGGGCAGACCGGGCAGCACCTGGGTGGGGGCCGGATCGGCCGAGGCGGGGATCCAGTCGGCGCCCTTGGAGCCGTCGGCGGCGTGCAGCGCGGCGCCGACCCGCCCGGAGCGGACCACCACGTGCACGGCGAGGTCGGTGACGGCGCCCTTGCTGAGGGTCGACAGCAGGACGGACTGCGAGCTGCCGGGGGCGACGGTGATGCCGTTGGCGGCGTCGTTGTCGATCAGGCCCTTGTCGCCGTACAGCTGGATGTCGACCACGGCGGCGGAGGACTCGGGGTTGACCAGGCTGAGGTAGTCGACCCGGTCGCCGGCCGTGCTGGCCCCGGCGAACCAGAAGCCGGTGTTCTCCGGGGTGCAGGTCAGGCCGGACAGGCCCAGGCCGCGCTGCTCGGTGACCACGGTGGTCTGGGTGACGGTGAAGCCGGGGGCGAGCGCGCCGGTGGCGACGGCCCCGGTGCCGGGCGCGGCGTCACCGTTGGTGGCCGGGCCGGTGGCCGGGGTTCCGGGCTTGGTCACGGTCAGCTTGGCGTCGGTGGGCGCGGCGTTCTTGTCCGGGGCCGGGGTCGCCGAGCCGCTCGGGGCCGCACCGGGCGACCCGCTGGGCGATCCGCTCGGCGCCGCGGAGGCCGGGGCCGAGGGGGCGGCGGTCGGCGGGGTGGCGGGGGCGGACTGGTCGGAGAGCCAGCCCGCGCCGCCGGTGGCGGAGCCGGTGCTGGTGCCGGAGCCGGTGCCGGGCGGGGTGTAGGCGGTGAGCGTGGTCGAGCCGGTCAGGCCCTGGAACGGCTGCGGGCAGACCGCCGCGGTCCGCTCCACCTGGGCGGTGCTGGGGGCGCCCCCGGCGTCCGCCTTGGCCGGGCCGGCCGGCGGGCGCACCTCGGCGATCCCGAGGACCGCGGCCAGCACCACGGCCGCGGCCAGCAGGGACCGGGTGGTCCTCCCGGCGGAGCGGCCGGGGAGCTCGACCGCCGGGCGGCCGGGCTCCGCGGCCCCGGCCGGCTCGACGGCCGCGGGCTCGAAGGCCTCCTCGAACCCGGCGCCGGACTTCTTCCTGAAAGCGGGCTTCTTCATCGCGGGTCAGTTCCCCGATCCGTGCTGGTGCGGAGGGTGGTGCGCAGGGGAGTGGCCGGTGCCGCCCGGGTCGTTGGGGTCGTAGTACGGCTCGCCCTGCTGGCCCGGCAGCCAGGCCTGCTGGGGCTGCTGCTGGTAGGGGTCGTAGCCGTACTGCCCCTGCGGGTACTGCTCGTAGCCCTGCTGCTCGTAGCCCTGCTGCTCGTGGCCGTGCTGCTCGTGGCCGTGCTGCTCGTGGCCCTGCTGCTCGTAGCCCTGCTGCGGGTACGCCTGCTGCCGGCCGTCGTACGTCTGGCCGTCGTACCCCTGGCCGCCGTAGGGCGCGGCCGCGGGCTGCTGGGCCGGGTACTGGTCGTAGCTGTACGGGTCGGCCTGCTGGTACGTCTGGTACGGGTCGGTGTACGGCTCGGTCTCCTGGACGGCGGCGGCCGCCTGGACCGCCCCGGTCACCGGCTCTCCGGCGGGCTGCGCCGGGACCGCACCCGGCCGGCCCTCGTACACCCCGGGCTCCTCGGCGCCGGGCTCGCCGCCCTCGCCGCGCTCGGCCATCCGGCGGGCCCGGCGGCTGCCGGGGGCGGGGGCCTGCGCCTGGGCGGCGGCGGCCAGCGCGGCGGCGGCCACCACCTCCTCGGGCAGGTCGTCGTCCTTGTGGCTGCGGCGGCCGGGCAGGGCCAGCACCAGGATGGTGAGGCCGAGCAGCACCTGGGCCCAGATCCAGCCGGTGTGGACGAGGCTGTCCTCGCGGGTGACGCTCAGCTTGCCGCCGCCGGCCGGGAGCTTGAAGCCCTGCGCCCAGCCGTCGACCGTGGTGGGCTCCAGGGCGGTGCCGTTCACGGTGGCCTTCCACTCGGGGGCGGCGGACTCGGCGAGCCGCAGCACCCGGCCGTCCGAACCGGCCGGAACGGTGGCGGAGAGGTCGCGGACCCCGGCCGGGACGACCACCGGGGCGGTGCCCGGGGCGGTGATCACCGCGCGCACCGCGGGGGCGCCGTTGACCTGCCAGAGCGCGGTGTCGGCCGCCTGGTTGGCCTTGACCAGGCCGGGGGTGGCGTCCAGGACGTCCTTGAAGGCGTTGACGGCCTGGCGCTCGACCAGCACGTAGGCGATGCCGTAGCCGGCCAGCGCGTTCGCCTGGTCGGCGCCGGAGCCGGCCAGCAGGTTGCCGACCGTCTTGTTCAGGCCGTCCTGGGTGCCGGTGGCCGGGTCGACGGTGGACTCCGCCTGGCCGAGGGTCAGGCCCGCGCCGCGCAGCACGGTGTAGCGGACGGCGCCCTTCTGCCCGGTGACGACGAGGGTGCGGGCCCGGTCGGTGGTGCCGGCCTCCTCGGCGATGAAGGCGGGCACCTGGCCGCCGTCGGCGCGGTGCAGCGGACCGCCGGCGCCGGTCAGCGCCCACCACAGGCCGGTGCCCAGCGGGGCCAGCACGGCGGCGGCCACCACCAGGGCGGCCACCGGCTGGCGCCAGCCGAAGGCGATCCCGGCGACGCGGGCGTTGGCGCCGTCGGCGCCGATCGCGGCGGCGGCGAGCAGGGCGATCCCGGCGATCAGGGTGGCCGGGCCGGCCCAGGCGGGCACCGCCGGGCCGCCGGAGGCCGGGGTGACGGAGGTGCCCGCCACCGCGACCGCGAAGAGCAGGCCGGCGCCGGCCGCGCCCCAGGCGGCGAGCACCGCGCGGCGCCGGTCGGCGCGCAGCAGTGCGGCCAGCGCGGCCAGGACGACACCGGCGGAGAGCCAGACCGGCGGCACCCCGGCGCCGCCCGGGTTGACCAGCAGCAGGCCGGCCGCGCTCGCCCCGGCGCCGTGCAGCCCGGGCAGCCCGGCCTCCAGCAGCAGCCACTGCGGGTGCGACAGCACCTTCAGCGACCAGGGGGCGAGTACCGCGACCGGCACCGCGAGGATCACCAGGACGCGCAGCCCGAGCAGCCGCAGGGCCGTACCGCCGGAGCCGAAGGCGCCGCCGCGCAGCACCGCGACGACCAGCGTCGCCAGGCACAGCGGCACGGCGAGCGCCCAGGTCAGCGGGACGAAGGCGGTGGCCAGGGTGAGCATCAGGACGGTCATCCAGACCGGCCGCCAGCCGGGGCGGGCGCCCTTGGCGGCGCTCTCCTGGCGGATGCCGAGGCCGGCCGCGATCGCGGCGGCGCGGGCCAGCGGCGGCAGCAGCACGGCGAGGACGGCGGTGCCGATCCGGCCCTGGGCGAGCGCCCCGGTCGCGGCGGGCAGCAGCGCGTAGGTGGCGCTGGCCCAGGCGCGGACCAGCTTGGAGTCCAGCAGCGGCCGGGACACCAGGTAGGCGCTGACGGCGGCCAGCGGGACGGTGAGCACCACCAGCAGGGTGAGCGCGAGGTCGGCGTGGCCGAACAGCAGCCAGGAGAGCACCGCGAGCACGCCGAGGTACGGCGGGGCGGCGGCGGTGGAGCCGGTGCCGATCGGGTGCCAGGCGTCCGCGTACATCGACCAGAGGCCGCCCGCGCCGTCGGAGGCGGGCAGCAGGGCGCCGCCGAACAGCTCGCCGCCGCCGAGCAGGCTGCGGCAGGCGATCAGGGCGAACACCAGCAGGGCGGCGAACAGCACCGGCGCGGGGCGCCGGGCCAGCTTCTTGACCAGCGCGAACTGCTCGACGACGAGGTCCTCGCCGTCCTCGTCGCCGCCGGCCTCGACCGAGCCGTGGCGGCTGCCGGAGTCGTCGGCGCCCCCTATCCCGAGCGAGCCGATCACGCCCTCGACGGCGAGCCGGGTGGTCGCGCCGGGGGCCGGGAACAGCGTGCGGTCGTCCAGGGCGTCCGCCGCCCTGGTCCGGGCGCGGTGCTTGCGGGCGACCAACAGCCTTGGGAGGCGTACGAGTTCGTGACCGAGCCCGGCCAGTTCGTCGACCGCCTGGCGGGGGTCCTTGCCGAGCAGGTTGGTGACGGCGCGCACCAGGGTGCCGAGCACCAGGCGCAGCAGCACGTACGGGAAGAGCGCGCCCCTGCAGTTGGCGAGCAGGGTGTAGACGGCGCCGGCCTTGTCCACCCGGTGCGGGTGGGCGGGGCCGCAGTCGATCGCCCGGCGCTCGCGACTGGCCGCCTCGGCGTGCCGCAGCACCGCCTCGGGGGCGACCACCACGCGGTGGCCGGCGGCGTTGACCCGCCAGCAGAAGTCGGTGTCGTCCCGCATCAGCGGGAGGGCCTTGTCGAAGCCGCCGAGCTCCTCGAAGACGTCCCGGCGCACCAGCATGCCCGCGCTGGAGACGGCGAGCACCGGACGGACCTGGTCGTGCTGGCCCTGGTCCTGCTCGCGGCGGTCGAGGCCGGTCCAGCGGCGGCCGGAGCGGGCGATGGTGACGCCGACCTCCAGCAGCTGGCGGCGGTCGTACCAGCTGCGCAGCTTGGGGCCGATCACGCCGGCGCTCGGGGTGGAGTCGGCGACCTGGAGGAGGCGGCGCAGCGCGTCGGTCTGCGGCTCGCAGTCGTCGTGCAGCAGCCAGAGCCATTCGACCGGCTGGGTCTCGCGCGGGCCGCCGCGGCCGAGGTCGTCCTCCTGGGCGAGCGGGTCGCCGAAGTCGTCCCAGCCGCCGGTGACCGGGTCGTAGCCCGAGGGGTCGAGCCGGTACGGGAGGTCCTCGGGGCGCAGCGGCGCGGCCCCGGAGACGGCCTCGGCGACGGCGGTGCCGAAGCCGGCCCGGCGGCCGAGCACCAGCGGGCCGCTCTCGGGCAGCCAGTCGGCGAGGGTGTCGGCGAGCAGCTGCGGGGAGTTGTCGGTGGATCCGGTGTCGACCGCGAGGATCCGCTGGACCTGGCGGTCCTGGCCGAGCAGGCCGGCCAGGGCCTGCGGCAGCCAGCGGGCGCCGTCGTGCGAGACGATCACCGCGGTGACCAGGTGACGCGGGTAGGCGGGCGGCCTGGCAGCGGTGAAGCCGCTCTGGTGGCTGTAGACGGTCATCGAGTGCGCGGGCCCCAGTTCTCGGTGGACACAGCCGGTGAACGGCAACCGGATGGCGCACCACACTAACGGCTCCCGGCGGCCGCCTCGTGCGCGGTGCCGGTGCGGAGGCGGTGAAGAAGGGGCCGGGAGCGGTGGAAGCGGGCCGGGAACGCGAAAGCGCCCCACCGTCGCGGTGAGGCGCTCGTACAACTGTGTGGCGGTCCGCGGTTGGCGGAGGGTCAGCGGGGGCCGGGGGCCTCCCCGCTCAGACGGCGCTCTTCTTGAGCCGACGGCGCTCGCGCTCCGAGAGGCCGCCCCAGATGCCGAAACGCTCGTCATTGGCGAGCGCGTACTCCAGGCATTCCGAGCGGACCTCGCAGGCGAGGCAGACCTTCTTGGCCTCGCGGGTCGAGCCGCCCTTCTCGGGGAAGAAGGACTCCGGGTCGGTCTGGGCGCACAACGCGCGCTCCTGCCAACCGAGTTCCTCCTCGTCCTCCGCGATGCCGTCCCCGATCAACAGCTCAAAGAGCTCGCTCATGTGGCGCGCCTCCTCTGCCCCTACTTGGCGTCCCCGTGGTTGCCGTTGCCTCGTGCGGCTGACGACACGAGTGAAATTACAGTTGCGTCACTCTGGCCCAGTCAAGCCGAGCTCTGGTATTGAGGCCGGGATTCACTCACTGGCACCAAGCCGTTACGAATAGTGTACATATTCGGACACATCGGACCTTCAGCCTGAAAGCCCTGGACAACATCGAAACGTCCGCAACCACTCGTGAAATGAGGCTCGGTCACCGTCACAGGCCGGTCATCGGCCTCCCTTCCCGGCGATCTTCCCATCGAAACATAGAGAGTGATGAATCACCCCATCCGGGAAAGATCCCGACCTAATCCACTCGAATGCCGCATCCTCCGGTTTGACACCGCCCCCGCGGATGCGGTCTCCTTTCCCCTATGTCAGAGTTCGCCAGCCCCCGGAGCGGTTCCACGCTCCGCCGTGCCGTGAACTCCTGTTGTCGCCTCTGTTCCTGCTGTATCTAGGCGCCCGCGTCCCACCGCGCGCCGCCCCCCAGGAAGCACAGAGGCCGCCCGCGATTCCCGCCCCAGGACATCCCGGATCCGGCTGCTCCCCGAACCAGCCGACCCATCCGAGGACGACCACCGTGCGCATGATCCGCATCCGCAAGCGGAACCGCGACCGCAACAAGCTCGCCCGCCTTGGGATCACCTCCCAGCCGCCGGGCCGGGGGAGCCTCTCCCCCGCCGTGCCCCGCACGGACGGACCCCGCTGGGCGGACGGGCTCAGCGACGTCTCCATCGCCGGCGACCCGCTCGCCTTCCCCCATCTCGCCCGCACCGACCTGCCCGGCCACCCCACCACCGTCGCCGGGTACGCCCGGCTGGTCCGCGAGATCGCCGCCGACCGCGCCCGCTGGGAGCCACTGGTCCGCTACGACGCGCTCACCCGCTGGTACGCCCGGCTGGAGACCGGCCCCGGCTACGAGGTCTGGCTGCTCAGCTGGCTGCCCGGCCAGAGCAGCGGCTTCCACGACCACGGCGAGTCCTCCGGCGTGATGACCGTGGTCCGCGGCGAGCTGATCGAACGCTCCCTCACCCTCCCCCAGCCTTCGGCCGGGGGAACCCCCAGCGGCTCAGCCGCCCGCACCCTGCGCCCCGGCGGGCAGCGGGTGTTCTCCTCCGGCTACCTGCACGAGATGGTCAACGGCGCTCTCGAACCCGCCGTCTCCATCCACCTCTACACCCCGGGCCTGACCGAGATGAACCAGTACGGCGCCGCCACCGCCACGAACGTCCCCGAACAACACCAGCGGGAGCAGGCCGAGCAGCGTTGAGCACGGCCTGACGAAGAGTCCGACCGTGGCAGGATGACCCCATGCGCATCGTGGCACTGGCAGGCGGAATCGGCGGGGCGCGCTTCCTGCGCGGACTCCTCGCGGCGGTCGGACCGCAGGACGAGATCACCGTCATCGGCAACACCGGTGACGACATCCACCTCTACGGCCTCAAGGTCTGCCCCGACCTCGACACCGTGATGTACACCCTCGGCGGCGGGATCAACGAGGAGCAGGGCTGGGGCCGGACCGACGAGACCTGGTCGATCAAGGCCGAGATGAAGGAGTACGGCGTCGGCCCCGAGTGGTTCGGGCTCGGCGACCGGGACTTCGCCACCCACCTCGTCCGCAGCCAGATGCTCAACGCCGGGTACAGCCTCAGCCAGGTCACCGAGGCGCTGTGCGTGCGCTGGAACCCGGGCGTGCGGCTGCTGCCGATGAGCGACGACCGGGTCGAGACCCACGTGCGGATCACCGACGAGCAGGGCACCCGGGCGGTCCACTTCCAGGAGTACTGGGTCAAGCTGCACGCCGCCGTCGACGCCGAGGCGATCATCCCGGTCGGCGCGGACACCGCCGAGCCCGCGCCCGGCGTGCTGGAGGCCCTCGCCGAGGCCGACGTCATCCTCTTCCCGCCGTCCAACCCGGTCGTCTCGATCGGCACCATCCTCGCCGTCCCCGGCATCCGGGAGGCCGTCGCCGCCTCCCCGGCGCCGGTCGTCGGGCTCTCCCCGATCATCGGCGGGGCCCCGGTGCGGGGCATGGCCGACAAGGTGCTCGCCGCCGTCGGCGTCGAGGCCACCGCCGAGGCGGTCGCGCTCAACTACGGGCCCGACCTGATCGACGGCTGGCTGGTGGACACCGCCGACGAGAAGGCCGTCGCCGCGGTCGAGGCCGCCGGGATCGCCTGCCGGGCCGTCCCGCTGCTGATGACCGACGTCGAGGCCACCGCGGAGATGGCCCGGACCGCGTTGGCTCTCGCCGAGCAGGTACGGAAGTGACCCCGGCGCTGGAGGTCCTGGGGGTCGAGGGGATTCCCGAGGTCGACGCGGGGGCGGACCTCGCCGGACTGATCGCCAAGGCCGGGACGTACCTGGACGGCGACATCCTGCTGGTGACCTCGAAGATCGTCAGCAAGGCCGAGGGCCGGCTGCTGCACGCCGCCGACCGTGACGCCGCGATCGACGCCGAGACCGTCCGGGTGGTCGCCCGGCGCGGACCGGCGCGGATCGTCGAGAACCGCAACGGCTTCGTCATGGCCGCCGCCGGGGTCGACGCCTCCAACACCGCCCCCGGGACCGTCCTGCTGCTGCCCGAGGACCCGGACGCCTCCGCGCGGGCGCTGCGCGCCAGGCTCCAGCAGCTGACGGGGCGCCGGCTCGCCGTCGTCGTCACCGACACCTTCGGACGGCCCTGGCGCAACGGGCTCACCGACGTCGCGATCGGCGCCGCCGGGCTGTCCGTGCTGGAGGACCACCGCGGGCGCACCGACAGCCACGGCAACGAGCTGGTGCTCACCGTCACCGCGACCGCCGACGAACTCGCCGCCGCCGCCGACCTGGTGAAGGGCAAGGCCACCGGCGTCCCGGTCGCGATCGTGCGCGGCCTCGGACACCTGGTCACCACCGAGGACGGCGCCGGCACCCGACCGCTGGTGCGGCCCGCCGCCGACGACATGTTCCGGCTCGGCACCTCCGAGGCACTGCGCCAGGCCGTCACCCTGCGGCGCACCGTCCGCTCCTTCACCGCCGACCCGGTCGACCCGGCCGCCGTCCGGCGCGCGGTGGCCGCCGCGGTCACCGCGCCCGCGCCGCACCACACCACGCCCTGGCGCTTCGTGCTGCTGGAGTCCGCCGAGACCCGGGTCCGGCTGCTCGACGCCATGCTCGGCGCCTGGCAGCGCGACCTGCGCGAACTCGACGGCTGGGACGAGGCCCGGATCGCCCGGCGCACCGCCCGGGGCAACGTGCTGCGGGACGCGCCGTACCTGGTGGTGCCATGCCTGGTGATGGACGGCTCGCACGACTACCCGGATCCGCGGCGGGCCGCGGCGGAGCGGGAGATGTTCACGGTGGCCGTCGGTGCGGCGGTGCAGAACCTGCTGGTCGCGCTGACCGGCGAGGGGTACGGCTCCGCGTGGGTGTCGTCGACGATGTTCTGCCGCGACACCGTCCGGGAGGTGCTGGAGCTGCCGGAGGGCTGGGACCCGATGGGGGCCGTCGCGGTGGGGCGGCCGGCGGAGGCTCCGCGGGAGCGGGGGGCTCGGGGGGTGGAGGCGTTCGTCGAGGTGCGGTAGGGGGGTTGGGGGTGGTCGGGGGGCTCTCGGGAGGGTGGGTGACGCCGGGGGCGGTTCCGGGGGTGGGCGCTCCGGGGGCTGGGTGATTTTCAGACTGCCGACTCTGTGGGTGGGGTGCTGGT
>NZ_JBVJLM010000044.1:0-24818 GCF_055584725.1 Kitasatospora sp. NPDC101108 | reverse complement strand
GGTTACATTCCGAACCCGGAAGCTAAGCCTCACAGCGCCGATGGTACTGCAGGGGGGACCCTGTGGGAGAGTAGGACGCCGCCGAACAATCATTCCAAAAAGACCCCCTCCCATTCGGGAGGGGGTCTTTTTGCGTTACCCTCGGCCAATGCAGAATCTGACCCTGACCTGGCAGACCGCCGGGGGCGCCGCCGTCGTCCTCCACGGCGGCGCGTACGCGGCGGCGCGGGTCCGGCGGCCGGGGGTGTCGGCGCTGCTGCGGGAGGCCGGCACGCTGCTGGCGCTGTTCGCGCTGTGGCAGTTGGTGGGGCACCTGTCCGTGATGAGCGCCGACCACGCGCTGGACCGGGCGGGCTGGATCCACCGGACCGAGCAGGAGATCGGGCTGCCGGACGAGGCGTCCTGGCAGGCGGCGGTCACGCCGTACCCGGTGGCGGTGCGGCTGGCGAACTACTACTACGCGGTCATGCACTTCGCCGTCATGCTCGGCGTGCTGCTCTGGGTCTTCCTGCGCCACCGGGAGCGCTACGCGTGGGTGCGCAACACGGTGGTGATCACCACCGCTGTCTGCCTGCTGGTGCAGTTCATCCCGGTGGCGCCGCCGCGGATGCTGCCGGAGAGCGGGTTCGTCGACGTGGCCGCGGAGTACGGGCAGTCGGTGTACGGCGGCGCGGTCGGCGGGGTGGTGGTGGCCGACCAGCTGTCGGCGATGCCCTCGGTGCACGTCGCCTGGTGTGTGCTGGTGGCGGTCGCGGTGGTGCGGGTGTCGCGGAGTCCGTTCCGCTGGCTGGTGGTGCTGCACCCGGTGCTGACGGTCGCGGTGGTCGTGGTGACGGCCAACCACTTCTGGGCGGACGGCATCGTCGCGGTCGCGATCCTGCTCTTCGCCTACGCCGTCCTGGCGTTGGCGGCAGGCCGGCGGGGCCGGACCTCCGTCGAGACGGAGACCCGACCCCGCACCGCTGCCGAGGACCGGCCCACGGAAGGCCGCCCGAAGGATGACCTGCCGCAGCAGGTCACTTGACCGGCAGGGCGATCTTCCCCCAGGAGCCGTTGCTCAGCGCGGAGGTGGCCCAGTACCAGGAGGCCAGCCCGGCGACGGCCGCGATCCAGCCGGCGGCCTTGCCGAGAGCGCTGTAGCCGCCGAAGACCGCGATGGCGTTCAGCACGAGGGAGAGCGTGAACAGGCCGTAGACGGCGCGGCTGAACAGGCCCGCGCCCCAGCCGGCCGCGGTGAGGCTGAGGGCGAGCAGGGCCCACAGCAGCAGGAACAGACCTGCGGCGTTCTTGCTCGCGCCGCCGGCCACCGACCAGGTCGCCCAGAAGGCGCCGAGGCTGGTGAAGGCGGTCCCGGTGAAGCCCTCGCCGCGGCGGAGCTGCCAGAGGCCCGCGACGAAGAGGGTGACGCCGCCGAGCAGGTGGGCGAGGTGGGCCGCGTCCCCGACGCCGGTGTGGTGCAGGATCCCGGTGGAGAGCAGACCGTAGGCGAGCAGTGTGAGGCCGAGGGCGAGGTAGCCGAGGTTACCCGCGTCGGCTCCGGTGGAGCGGGCGTTCGTTGCCCCGGTAGCGTCGTTGCTCACCGGAGGCTCCTTTCACTCTGTGCGCGCGCAGGGCGCAGTGACGCTGTGGTGTGGTGTCGAGGGGTGGATGCGCGCGACCGCGCCGAGGGCGCACGGCTGGAGCGTGCGCGGGCGGCGGTCAGAAGTGAGGTCGGAAGTGGTGGGCCGGCGGAGAGCCGCTGGTCACGTCCTCGTCGGGGAGATTCCCCGGCGAGATCGGTCTACCCGGCCCGGTTCGCTTGTACCCTTGTGAAGATAACAATTTGTGACTGCGTCAGCTGGCGGGCGCTCAGCACGGGCGCTGGTCGGGCACCCGCAGGGTGAGGATCGCCATGTCGTCGGACGGCGGCTCGGGGGCGAAGCGTTCGACCGCCCGCTGCACCCGCATGGCGACCGCGCCGGCGGTCAGGCCGGTGCAGCCGGTGAGCACCTCGGCGAGGCCGTCGTCGCCCAACATCCGTCGGCCCTCTCGGCGTTCGGTCACGCCGTCGGTGACGCAGAGCAGGACCTCGCCGGGGGAGAGCACCAGGTGCTCGGCGGTGAGGTCGAGGTCCTCCATGACGCCGAGCAGCGGCTGCGGGGTGGCGGCCCGGTCGACCTGGCCGTCGGTGCGCAGTCTCAGCGGCAGCGGGTGGCCGGCGCAGACCAGGGACAGTTCGGTGCTGCCGTCCGGGCGGGGCGTCAGTTCGCCGTAGAGCAGGGTGAGGAAGCGGCTGCGCGAACCCTCGTCCAGGATGGCCGCGTTGAGCCGGCTCAGCACCTGCGGGGCGTCCAGGCCCTCGCGGGCGAGCAGGCGCAGCGAGTGCCGGGCCAGGCCGGTGACGGAGGCGGCCTCGGGGCCGGTGCCGCAGACGTCGCCGATGGCGAAGCCGTAGGTGCCCTCGCGGATGGTGAACAGGTCGTAGAAGTCGCCGCCGACCTCGTTGCCTTCGCCCGCGGCCTGGTAGTAGACGTCCACCTCGACGCCCGGGATCTCCGGCAGGTCCGGCGGCAGCAGGCTGCGCTGCAGGGCCTGGCTGGTGGCGGTGCGCTCGGAGTAGAGGCGGGAGTTGTCGAGGGCGAGGGCGGCCCGGCGGGAGAGGTCCTCGGCGAGTTCGAGGATCTCCTGGCGGAACCGGACGCCGGCCGGGACACCGAGCGCGAGCAGACCGATGACCCGGTTGCGGGCGGTCAGCGGCAGGACGACGGTCTCGCCGAGCAGACCGGCGAGTTCGGGGCTGTCGGTGAGGCCGTGGGCGGCGGCGGTCTCGGTGGGGGCGGTCCAGAAGCGGACGCCGTAGGTGGGGCCGGCCTCGGGGGAGGTCGTCTTGTCGAGGAGGTCGCGCAGCGGATCGATCCGGTCCTCGTCCTCGTGCAGGACGAAGGCGAGCCCGGCGGGGGAGCTGTGGTCGCCGTTGGTGTAGACCGCGCACCAGGAGGCGAGCGTGGGGACGGCCATCTGGGCCATCAGCGCGAGGGTCTGCTCGTGTTCGAGCGTGCCGGCCAGCAGGTCGGAGGCCTCGACGAGGAAGGAGAGCGAGCCGCGGCGCAGCCGTTCGAGCTCGGTCAGCCGGGTGCTCTCGATGGCCAGTGCGACCCGGTCGGCGGCGAACTGCAGTCGCAGCGCGTCCTCGTTGTCGTAGCGGCCGGGGGCAGCGGTGGCGATGCCGAGGGAGCCGATGAGGCGGCCCTCGACCTTGAGCGGGACGGTGACCAGGGAGCGCATGCCGCTGTCGGCGAGCAGGGGCAGGCCGGTGGGGCGGGCGGTGAGGTCCTCGTGGACGGAGGGCAGCCGGGCGGAGTCGTAGCGGTTGCCGGTCTCGACCGGGAAGCGGGTGTGCCGGCGGTGCCCGGTGGTCAGGCCGGTGGCGGCGCGGACCTCGAACTCGGTCTCGTCGTCGGTGGTGAGCAGCAGGTAGGCGGCGTCGGCGTCGAGCAGGTCGCGGGCGCGTTCGACGGTGCGCTGGAGCAGGGTCTCCAGGTCGTCGGTGTCGACGGGGCCGGCCAGCAGGTCGAGCCGGGGCCCGGCGGCGTCGGCGCGTTCGCCGGGCAGGGCGCGGGCGGGGGAGCGCAGCACGGCGCGGTCGGCTTCGAGGACGAGCAGGCAGAGGGTGGAGGGGACGCCCTCGGTGTCGCGCACGCGCACCTGGACGCCGTACACCTCGACCTCCTCGCCGTCGGGCAGCCGCAGGCCGTAGCCGCCCTCCCAGCGGGCCAGCCGGAGGGTGTCGGCGAGGCCGGGGCCGCTGCCGGGGGTCTGCGGCCAGACGGCGAGGTCGGCCCAGGGGCGGCCGAGGACGGTGGCTGCGGGGTACTGGAAGAGCGCCTCGGCGTCGGGGTTCCAGGCCAGCACGCGGCCGTCCTCGTCGAGCTGGACCACGGCGACGTGCACCGGGCCGCGGCTGCTGGGCAGGTCGCTGCCGGGGGTGGCGGGAACGGCGTAGCGGGTGCCGACCACGTGTGCGGGCAGGGTGAGCCGGAACCAGACGGTCTTCTGCCCGGCCGCGTACTCGACGCCCCAGCGCTCGGCGAGGGCGGAGCACATCAGCAGTCCGCGGCCGCCCTCGCCGTCGGGGTCGGCGTAGCGGTCGGAGGCGGAGACGGGGCCGTCGCCGAGCGAGGGCAGGCCGCGTTCGGGGTGGTGGTCGGTGACCTCGATCCGGACGGTCTGCTCCTCGCGCAGGCAGCTGACCTCGGCGGCGGTGCCGGCGTGCACGACGGCGTTGGTGACGAGTTCGCTGACCAGGACGACGGCGTCGTCGACGACCTCGGGCAGGCCCCAGCCGAGCAGCGCATCCCGGACGAAGCCCCGGGCGGCGGCCGCGGACCTGCCGTCGGGGTCGAAGGTGGCGGCTGCGCGCGCAGTGACCACGTTGCCCACTTCTCCTCTGCTGCTCTGGCCCTGTCCTGTCCGGGGTACGGCACCGACCTCCCCGTGCGCGCCGTCGCGGTGAGGCGGCGCTGGGTCGGGTCGTGGCCCGGTGCAGCGCTCCACCCTACTTTCCGCTTGGTTCCCCGTGGGGGCCGGGCCGTGAAACAGGCACCGGAGAGTGATTCTGCCCACCTGTTTCGGACGGTGCGGGGACAACCGAGTGCAACCGGCCGTATACCCGATGCCAGTGCTGCCAGACTGGGGGGTCCGCGACGGCCGGTGGGAGCAGTACGGTCGTGTGGGTGCCGGTGGGCCGAGGTCCGGCCGGCGCGCAGCCCAGCCGGGCCGGTGCCCGGGTTCGTGCCGTGCCGGCGCGGCGGTCACCGGACAGTTCACACGATGTGGGAGGGGCCCCGTTGAGTTCGGCCACCAAGGACGCCACCAAGGACGCTACCGGTACGACGCCGCCCGCGCCGCGCGGCGGGCGGTCCGGGACCGCGCCGCGGATCGCGGCCGGCCGGCGATCGGGCCACAACCGCAGCGCGGAGCCCGCCGAGCTGCGCAAGCTGCTGGCCGCGCTGACCGCGATGCGGGACGGCAACTTCCGGCGCCGGCTGACGGTGCCGGGCGACGGGCCGCTGGCGGAGATCGCCGCGGTGTTCAACGAGGTCGCCGAGCGCAACCAGCACCTGACCGGTGAGCTGGCGCGGGTGCGGCGGGCCGTGGGCCGTGAGGGCCGGCTGAACGAGCGGCTGGAGACCGGCGCGGGCGAGGGCGCCTGGATGGCGGCGGTCGACAACTGCAACGCGCTGATCGACGACCTGGCCCGTCCGATGGCCGAGGTGGGCCGGGTGCTGACCTCGATCGCCGAGGGCGACCTGGACCAGAAGATGGAGCTGCGCTCGCTGCACAGCAACGGGGTGAGCCACCCGCTGCGCGGCGAGTACCTGAAGATCGGCCGGACGGTCAACGGACTGGTGGACCAGCTCTCGGAGTTCACCGACGAGGTGACCAGGGTGGCCCGCGAGGTGGGCACCGAGGGCAAGCTCGGCGGGCAGGCGAAGGTCCGCAGCGTGTCCGGCAGTTGGAAGGACCTGGCGGACTCGGTCAACACCATGGCGGGCCGGCTGACCGCGCAGGTGCGCAACATCGCCCAGGTGACCACCGCGGTGGCCAAGGGCGACCTGTCCCGCAAGGTGACCGTCGACGTGGCCGGCGAGATGCTGGAGCTGAAGAACACCGTCAACACGATGGTGGACCAGCTGAACGGGTTCGCCGCGCAGGTCACCACGGTGGCCCGGGACGTCGGCACGGAGGGCCGGCTCGGCGGTCAGGCCCAGGTACCGGGCGTGGCCGGGGTCTGGCGCGAGCTGACCGACTCGGTGAACTTCATGGCCGACAACCTGACCGGCCAGGTGCGCAACATCGCCCAGGTGACCACGGCGGTGGCCCGCGGGGACCTCTCGCAGAAGATCGAGGTGGACGCGCGCGGCGAGATGCTGGAGCTGAAGAACACCATCAACACGATGGTCGACCAGCTGTCCGGCTTCGCGGAACAGGTGACCAGGGTGGCCCGCCAGGTGGGCACCGAGGGGCGGCTCGGCGGCCAGGCGCAGGTGCCCTGGGCGGCCGGGGTGTGGCGGGACCTGACCGACAACGTCAACTTCATGGCGAACAACCTCACCGACCAGGTGCGCAACATCGCCCAGGTGACCACCGCGGTCGCCAAGGGCGACCTCTCGCAGAAGATCCAGGTGGACGCCCGCGGGGAGATCCTGGAGCTGAAGAACACCATCAACACGATGGTCGACCAGCTCTCCTCCTTCGCCGACGAGGTGACCAGGGTGGCCCGGGACGTCGGCACCGAGGGCATCCTCGGCGGCCAGGCGAGCGTGCCCGGGGTGTCCGGGACGTGGAAGGACCTGACCAACAGCGTCAACCTGATGGCCAACAACCTGACCAGTCAGGTGCGCAACATCGCCGAGGTGACCACGGCGGTGGCCCGCGGCGACGTGTCGAAGAAGATCACCGTCGACGCCCGGGGCGAGATCCTGGAGCTGGTCACCACCGTGAACACCATGGTCGACCAGCTGTCGGCGTTCGCCGACGAGGTCACCCGGGTCGCCCGCGAGGTGGGCACCGAGGGCATCCTGGGTGGCCAGGCGCGGGTGCGCGGGGTGTCGGGGATCTGGAAGGACCTGACCGACAACGTCAACTTCATGGCCTCGAACCTGACCGGGCAGGTGCGCAACATCGCCGAGGTCGCCTCCGCGGTGGCCCGCGGCGACCTCTCCAAGAAGATCACCATCGACGCGCAGGGCGAGATCGCGACGCTCGCCGGGACCCTGAACACCATGGTCGACCAGCTGTCCGCGTTCGCGGTGGAGGTCACCCGGGTCGCCCGCGAGGTCGGCACCGATGGAACCCTGGGCGGTCAGGCGAGCGTGCCGGGCGTGGCCGGCATCTGGAAGGACCTGACCGACAACGTCAACCAGATGGCCAACAACCTCACCGGCCAGGTCCGCAACATCGCGCTGGTGATCACGGCGGTCGCCCGCGGCGACCTCTCGCAGAAGATCGACGTCGACGCGCGCGGCGAGATCCTCCAGCTCAAGACCAACATCAACACCATGGTCGACCAGCTGTCGGCGTTCGCCGACGAGGTCACCCGGGTCGCCCGCGAGGTGGGCACCGACGGGCGGCTCGGCGGCCAGGCCCGGGTGCCCGGGGTGGACGGCACCTGGCAGGACCTCACCGAGTCGGTGAACGAGCTGGCCAACAACCTGACCCGGCAGGTGCGCGCGATCGCCCAGGTCGCCACCGCGGTGACCAGGGGCGACCTGAGCCTGCGGATCGACGTGGACGCCGCGGGGGAGCTCGACGAGCTCAAGGACAACATCAACCAGATGATCGCCAACCTGCGCGAGACCACCCGCACCAACCAGGAGCAGGACTGGCTCAAGACCAACCTGGCCCGGATCTCCGGCCTGCTGCAGGGCCGCCGGGACCTGGAGGCCGTCGCCTCGCTGATCATGACCGAGCTGACCCCGGTGGTCTCCGCCCAGCACGGCGCCTTCTTCCTCGCCCAGCCGGCCGGTCGCACCGCCGAGCTGATCACCGAGGACGACGACGAGAACGACACCGTGCTGCGCCTGATCGGCAGCTACGGCTACCAGCGGCGGGCGATGCCGACCACCTTCCGGCCGGGCGAGTCCCTGATCGGCCAGGCGGCGGTGGAGAAGCGGGCGATCATCGTCAAGGAGGCGCCGCCCGGGTACCTCAAGATCGCCTCCGGCCTCGGCGAGGCCTCGCCGACCCACATCGTGGTGCTGCCGGTGCTGTTCGAGGGCCGGCTGCTGGGCGTGATCGAGCTGGCCACCTTCAGCTCCTTCACCACCGTCGCGCTGGACTTCCTCAACCAGATCGCCGACCTGATCGGCGTCACCGTCAACACCATCAGCGTCAACACCAAGACCGAGGGCCTGCTGCTGGAATCCCAGCGGCTCACCGCCGAACTCTCCATGCGGTCCGCCGAGTTGGAAGCACGCCAGGAGGAACTGGAGCGCACCAACGAGGAGTTGCAGGAGAAGGCGGAGCAACTCGCCCAGCAGAACCGCGACATCGAGATCAAGAACAGCGAGATCGAGGAGGCCCGGCAGGTGCTGGAGGAGCGCGCCGAGCAGCTCGCCCTGGCCTCCCGGTACAAGAGCGAGTTCCTCGCCAACATGTCGCACGAGCTGCGCACCCCGCTCAACTCGCTGCTGATCCTGGCCAAGCTGCTCTCCGACAACAACGAGGGCAACCTCTCGCCCAAGCAGGTCGAGTTCGCCGACACCATCCACGGCGCCGGCTCCGACCTGCTGCAGCTGATCAACGACATCCTCGACCTGTCCAAGGTCGAGGCCGGCAAGATGGACGTCCGCCCGGCCAGGATCGCCCTGGTCCAGCTGGTCGACTACGTCGAGGCCACCTTCCAGCCGGTCGCGGTCGACAAGAACCTGGACTTCGCGGTCCGGGTCTCGCCCGCCCTGCCGGTCACCCTGCACACCGACGAGCAGCGGCTCCAGCAGGTGCTGCGCAACCTGATCTCCAACGCGGTCAAGTTCACCGACACCGGCGGCGTCGACTTCTCGATCAGCCCGGCCGGCCGCGACGTCCCCCAGCACGTGCGCGAGCGGCTGCTGGAGTTCGGCTCGATCCAGGGCCCGGACGACGAGCTGATCGCCTTCTCGGTCTCCGACACCGGCATCGGCATCCCCGGCAACAAGCTGCGGGAGATCTTCGAGGCGTTCAAGCAGGCCGACGGCACCACCAGCCGCAAGTACGGCGGCACCGGCCTCGGCCTGTCGATCAGCCGGGAGATCGCCCGGCTGCTCGGGGGCGAGATCCACGCCGAGAGCGAGCTGGGCAAGGGCTCGACCTTCACGCTCTACCTGCCGCTGCGCACCGAGGCCCCGGACGCCGCCGCCGAGCGGCCCGCCGAGCGCCCGGGCGCCGCGAACCCGCCGGCGCCGCGCGCCTCGGTCGGGGTGACCCCGGTGGGCCTGCCGGTGCCGGTCGGCGAGAGCCCGGCCGACCACTGGGCCCAGGAGGTCCGGGAGATGGCCGAGGAGCGCCGCCGCGGCGCGATGGAGCGCCGTCGCACCGCCGCGCTGGAGAGCGCTGCCGCGCCCCGGGCCGTCGAGCCCGTGCAACAGCCCCGGCCGGCCCGCGCCCGCTTCGACGGCCAGCAGGTGCTGATCGTGGACGACGACGTGCGCAACGTGTTCGCCCTGACCAGCGTGCTGGAACAGCACGGGCTGACCGTGCTCTACGCCGAGAACGGCCGCGAGGGCATCGAGATGCTGGAGCAGCACGAGAACGTGGCGCTGGTCCTGATGGACATCATGATGCCGGAGATGGACGGCTACGCGACCACCGAGGCGATCCGCCGGATGCCCCAGTTCGCCGGCCTGCCGATCATCGCGCTGACCGCCAAGGCGATGAAGGGCGACCGCGAGAAGTCGCTGGAGGCGGGCGCCACCGACCACATCACCAAGCCGGTGGAGACCGACCACCTGCTGTCCGTGATGTCGGAGTGGCTGAACGGCGACCGCGCGTGAGGGGCCGGCGGGCGCGAACTCCGGGTTCGCGCCGCCGGTCGGCCGGTTTGCTGGCGGTCGGGCCCGGGAACCCGGTAGGGTCACCGAGCGTTGCGAACAGTGACCGGACGGCGACACGCTGCTGAGCGTGCGCCGGAGCACTGGCCGCGCGCCGCTCCGGATCGGGTCACGACGGAGCGATGTGCCGGGCGAGGGGGTGCGGCTAGCATGACCGGGGTAGCGGTGGGCAGTACGCGAGTGCCCACACCGGGCAGCAGGCAGGCGACAGGAGGGCGAGCCCCGATGCAGAAGGCCAAGATCCTCCTGGTCGACGACCGGCCGGAGAACCTCCTGGCGCTGGAGGCGATCCTCTCCGCCCTGGACCAGACGCTGGTGCGCGCCGCCTCCGGTGAGGAGGCGCTCAAGGCGCTGCTGACCGACGACTTCGCGGTGATCCTGCTGGACGTCCAGATGCCCGGGATGGACGGCTTCGAGACCGCCGCCCACATCAAGCGCCGTGAGCGCACCCGGGACATCCCGATCATCTTCCTGACCGCGATCAACCACGGCCCGCACCACACCTTCCGCGGCTACGCGGCCGGCGCGGTGGACTACATCTCCAAGCCCTTCGACCCGTGGGTGCTGCGGGCCAAGGTCTCGGTCTTCGTCGACCTGTACGTCAAGAACTGCCAGCTGAAGGAGCAGGCAGCGCTGCTGCGGCTGCAGCTGGAGGCGGGCGGCGGCGAGCAGCAGGCCCTCGGCGGGGCGCTGCTCGGCGAGCTGTCCGCGCGGCTGGCGGCGGTCGAGGAGCAGGCCGAGGCGCTGGGCAAGCAGCTGGACGGGGCCGAGGACGCGGCGGTGGCCGCCACCGCGGCCCACCTGGAGCGCAAGCTGGCCGGCCTGCGCCGGGCCCTGGACGCGATGCGCCCCGGCAGCGCGTAGACCCGCCCCGGACTCCACCCGTACGGGTGGTCCTGCTGCTGCGACCGGGTGAAACGCGGTCAGCGTGACGGTGTGTCTGCGACACGTCCGGGCGCCCCGGCTCGGCCGCATGTGCTCGGGTCGTCCGCCCCGGTAGGCTGCTGACCCATGGCCACTCGTACGCCCGGAAACGCCGCACGCAAACCGAGTCCGGGACCGTCCAAGAAGGCCGCGGCCAAGGCCCCGGGCAAGCCGCCCGCGAAGAAGGCGCCCGCCCGCAAGGCCCCCGCGAAGAAGGCGGCCGCCAAGTCGGCCCCGCCGCCCCCGCAGCGCCGCTCGGTGCTGATGAGCGCCCTCAACGCCCTCGCGAGCCCGATCGCCGCGATCTTCCGCGGCGTCGGCGACGGCGCCAAGAACCTCCACCCGGCCCACCGCAAGGACGGGATCGGGCTGCTGCTGTTCGCGCTCGCCCTGGTGGTCGCGGCGGGCACCTGGTTCAGCTCGGAGGGCTGGCTGAACGGGGCGGCCACCGCGGTGGTGTCCGGGCTGTTCGGGCGGCTGGACGTGCTGGTGCCGTTCCTGCTGGCCGGGATGGCGATCCGCCTCTGGCGCCACCCGGAGCTGCCGGAGGCCAACGGCCGGATCGTGATCGGGCTGAGCACGCTGCTGGTCGGCATCCTCGGCCTGGTCCACATCGGCTGCGGCGCGCCCACCATGGGCAGCGGGGCCTCCCGGATAAGGGCGGCCGGCGGGATCGTCGGCTGGGCCGCGTCCACCCCGATGATGGCCGCCGCCGGCGCGGTGCTGGCCGTGCCGCTGCTCCTGCTGCTGGCCTTCTTCGGCCTGCTGGTGGTCACCGCCACCCCGGTCAACCGGATCGGCGAGCGGCTGCGCGGCGTGGGGGTGAGGCTCGGCGTGGTCGAGCCCGGCCCCGAGGACCCGCGCTGGGGGCGTACGCCGGAGCGCGAGCTGTCCACCGATCCGCCGGAGGACGCCGACCCCGAGGCCCTGCCCTTCAGCGTGGACACCGACGGTGACGACCCGGTGGACGAGGTCGCCGCCCGCCGTCGCCGCCGCCGGCGCAAGCAGTCCGTCGAGGACGACGAGGAGCAGCCGGAGGCCGTCCGCGTCTCCCTGGACAAGGGGCCCCTGGACAGGGAACCGCTGGACCCGTACGCCACCCGGGACCTCGCCGCCGGCGCGGCCGCCGACCTGGACGGCGCGCTGGTCTACGGCGTGCCCGCCTCCTCGGCGGTGGCGGACATGATGCACCAGGTCAAGGACCTCACCGCGGCGCCCGAGGAGCCCGCCGTCCCGGCCGCCCGCAACGGCGGCCCGGGCGCGCCCGCGGAGCACGGCCCGGCGCCGGTGCGGATGGAGCAGCTGCAGCTCGGCGAGGGCGTCACCTACGCGCTGCCCTCGCTCGACCTGCTGGAGCGCGGCGGCCCGGCCAAGGCCCGCAGCGCCCTCAACGACGAGGTGGTCGCCCAGCTCACCGGCACCTTCGCCGAGTTCAAGGTGGACGCGAAGGTCACCGGCTTCACCCGCGGCCCGACGGTCACCCGCTACGAGGTCGAGCTCGGCCCGGCCGTCAAGGTGGAGCGGATCACCGCGCTCGCCAAGAACATCGCGTACGCGGTGGCCAGCCCGGACGTGCGGATCATCAGCCCGATCCCGGGCAAGTCCGCGGTCGGCATCGAGATCCCCAACCGGGACCGCGAGATGGTCAACCTAGGCGACCTGCTGCGCTCGCGCACGGCCGCCGAGGACACCCACCCGATGGTCGTCGGCATGGGCAAGGACGTCGAGGGCCACACCGTGATGGCCAACCTCGCCAAGATGCCGCACATCCTGGTGGCCGGTGCGACCGGCGCGGGCAAGTCCTCCTGCATCAACTGCCTGATCACCTCGATCCTCGCCCGGGCCACCCCGGACGAGGTGCGGATGGTGCTGGTCGACCCCAAGCGGGTCGAGCTGACCGCGTACGAGGGCATCCCGCACCTGATCACGCCGATCATCACCAACCCGAAGAAGGCCGCCGAGGCCCTCCAGTGGGTGGTGCGCGAGATGGACATGCGCTACGACGACCTCGCGGCGTTCGGCTTCCGGCACGTGGACGACTTCAACGCGGCGGTGCGGGCCGGCACGATCACCCCGCCGCTGGGCAGCGAGCGGGAGCTCCGGCCGTACCCGTACCTGCTGGTGATCGTCGACGAGCTGGCCGACCTGATGATGGTCGCCCCGCGCGACGTCGAGGACTCCGTCGTCCGGATCACCCAGCTGGCCCGCGCCGCCGGCATCCACCTGGTGCTCGCCACCCAGCGGCCCTCGGTGGACGTGGTGACCGGTCTGATCAAGGCCAACGTGCCGTCCCGGCTGGCGTTCGCGACCTCCGCGATGGCCGACTCCCGGGTCATCCTGGACCAGCCCGGCGCGGAGAAGCTGATCGGCAAGGGCGACGCGCTGTTCCTGCCGATGGGCGCGAGCAAGCCGATCCGCATGCAGGGCGCGTTCGTCACCGAGGCGGAGATCGCCAAGGTGGTGCAGCACTGCAAGGACCAGCTGAGCGCCGTCTACCGGGACGACGTGACGGCCGGGGCCGGTCCCAAGAAGGAGATCGACGAGGAGATCGGCGACGACCTGGACCTGCTGATCCAGGCGGCCGAGCTGGTGGTCTCCACCCAGTTCGGTTCGACCTCGATGCTCCAGCGCAAGCTCCGGGTCGGCTTCGCCAAGGCGGGCCGGCTGATGGACCTGATGGAGTCGCGCGGGATCGTCGGTCCGAGCGAGGGCTCCAAGGCCCGCGACGTGCTGGTGAAGCCGGACGAACTGGACGGGGTGCTGGTCACCCTGAGGGGCTGACGAACCGTGCCCTCCGAGGGTGTTCACTCGTTCGGAGGAGGGTAGGCGCGGGAACGGGGAACCGAGCGTCCGTACGGCGCGTCACAGGGCGCGAAGCGCACCCCGGGTTCCGTCCTGCGCCCCCGCTGACCACCGGTCAGCGGGGGCCGGAGCCCCGGTCGTGGCGGGCGCGCGCATTCGGCCCGCTCCGCTTGAGAAACGATCCGCCCGCGCCCCTAGACTGTTCTCCAGCAGGTGGCCATCCGCTCGAAAGGCGTGCCCCGTGACCATCGGCAAGTCCTCCGACCGCGAGAACGCCCCGTCGTCCGTCGAGCCGACCGACGACGAGGTGCAGGCGGCCGATGCCCCGAGCATCGGCCGGGTGCTGTCCGCCGCCCGGATCGAGGCGGGACTCACGGTGGACCAGGTGAGTACCGCCACCCGCGTGCGGGTGCCGATCGTCCATGCCATCGAGGAGGACGACTTCGGCCGCTGCGGCGGCGACTTCTACGCCCGCGGGCACATCCGGTCGATCGCCCAGGCGGTCGGCGCGGACGCCGAGGCGCTGGTCGCCCGCTTCGACGACGCGCACGGCGGCTCGCCGGCCTCCAGGCGCCCGGCCACCCAGCTGATCGACAGCAGCCCGATCAAGGTGCCCGCCCGCAGCCGGCCGAACTGGGCGGCGGCGATGGTCGCCGCGATCGTCGCGGTGGTCGCCCTGATCGGTTTCAACCTGGTGAGCGGCAAGAGCGGCCACACCGGTACGGGCTCCGCCAGTGCGCCGCTGCCCAGCGGCTCCGGCACCGGCTCGGTCGCCCCGGCCACGCCGAGCGTCCAGCCGCCGGCGCCCGCGCCGAGCGCCGCGGCGATCGCCGCCGTCCCGGCCGACAAGGTCACCGTGAAGCTGGTCGCCCAGGGCACCAGCTGGGTCTCGGCGATGGACGGCAACGGCAAGTCGCTGTTCCAGAACAACATCAGCGACGGCCAGGACCAGACCTTCACCGACCCCAAGCAGATCAAGCTGGTGCTCGGCAACGGCGGGGCCGTGCACGCGTACGTCAACGGCAAGGACCTCGGTGTCCTCGGCAAGGACGGCCAGGTGGTGCACGTCACGTACACCCCCGGAGACCCGCAGGCAGGCTGACCACAGGGCCCGCGGGGGCCGTCGATGATCAGCTGATCCGTGGCGCGCGGACTCCGGGGCGAACGGCACCGGAGGCCGCGCGTTAATCTTGGCCCTATGCCTGAACGCCGCACTGTCGCCCTTGTCACGCTCGGATGCGCCCGCAACGAGGTGGACTCCGAGGAACTCGCCGGGCGACTGGAAGCCGACGGCTGGTTGCTCGTCGACGATGCCGCCGAGGCCGATGTCGCCGTCGTCAACACCTGTGGCTTCGTCGAAGCCGCCAAGAAGGACTCCGTCGACGCCCTGCTGGAGGCCAACGACCTCAAGGGGCACGGCCGCACCCAGGCCGTCGTCGCGGTCGGCTGCATGGCCGAGCGGTACGGCAAGGAACTCGCCGACGCGCTGCCCGAGGCCGACGGGGTGCTCGGCTTCGACGACTACGCGGACATCTCCGACCGCCTGCAGACCATCCTCTCCGGCGGCCACCACGCGCCGCACATCCCGCGCGACCGCCGCAAGCTGCTGCCGATCAGCCCGGCCGCGCGGCAGTCCGCCGCCGAGGCCGTCGCGCTGCCCGGCCACGGCGCCGAGGCCGCCGCCGAGCCGATCACCGACCTGCCCGAGGGCCTCGCCCCGGCCTCCGGCCCGCGCACCCTGCGCAAGCGGCTGGACGACAGCCCGGTCGCCTCGGTCAAGCTCGCCTCCGGCTGCGACCGGCGCTGCTCCTTCTGCGCCATCCCGGCCTTCCGCGGCTCCTTCATCTCGCGCCGTCCCTCCGACGTGCTGAACGAGGCCCAGTGGCTGGCCGGACAGGGCGTCCGCGAGATCGTGCTGGTCAGCGAGAACAACACCTCGTACGGCAAGGACCTCGGCGACATCCGCCTGCTGGAGACGCTGCTCGGCGAGATCGCAGCGATCGAGGGCGTCGAGCGGGTGCGGGTCTCCTACCTGCAGCCGGCCGAGATGCGCCCCGGTCTGATCGACGCGATGACCGGGACCGCCGACGTGGTGCCGTACTTCGACCTGTCCTTCCAGCACTCGGCGCCCGCCGTGCTGCGCCGGATGCGCCGCTTCGGCTCCACCGACCAGTTCCTGGAGCTGCTGGGCACCATCCGGGACAAGGCCCCGCAGGCCGGCGCCCGGTCCAACTTCATCGTCGGCTTCCCCGGTGAGACCGAGGAGGACTTCGCCGAGCTGGAGCGCTTCGTCACCCACGCCGGGCTGGACGCGATCGGCGTCTTCGGCTACTCCGACGAGGACGGCACCGAGGCCGCCACCTACGACGGCAAGCTGCCCGAGGACGTCGTCGCCGACCGGCTGGACCGGCTGAGCCGGCTCGCCGAGGAGATGACCGCCCAGCGGGCCGAGCAGCGGATCGGCACCGAGGTCGAGGTGCTGATCGAGTCGATCGAGGACGGCGTGGTCGAGGGCCGCTCCGCCCACCAGGCCCCGGAGACCGACGGCCTGACCACCCTGCACGGCGTCGAGGACCCGCAGGTCGGACAGTTCTGGCGGGCCACCGTGGTGGCCAGCGAGGGCGTCGACCTGATCGCCGAGGCGCTGGAGCAGGTGCGACTGCCCGGGACCGCGGGGGCCGAAGCTCCGGGGGCCGGCGAATGACCAAGGGGCCCGGCGCCCCGGCTGCGGCCCACCCGGGCAGACCGGCGGCCGCCCTGCCGTCGGCGCCGGGTGTCTGGAACATCGCCAACGTGCTCACCATGGTCCGGCTGCTGCTGGTGCCGGTCTTCGTGGCACTGCTGTTCGCCGACGGCGGGCACGACCCCAAGTGGCGCTCGGTCGCCTGGGCCTCCTTCGCCATCGCGATGATCACCGACCTGTTCGACGGCGAACTCGCCCGCCGCAAGGGCCTGGTCACCGACTTCGGCAAGATCGCCGACCCGATCGCCGACAAGGCGATCATGGGCGCGGCGCTGATCGGCCTCTCGGTGCTCGGCGACCTGCCCTGGTGGGTCACCGCGGTGATCCTGGCCCGTGAACTCGGCATCACCCTGATGCGCTTCTGGGTGATCCGCTTCGGGGTCATCCCGGCCAGCCGCGGCGGCAAGCTCAAGACGCTGACCCAGGGCATCGCGGTCGGCATGTACGTGCTGGACCTGCACGGGTGGCTGGCCACCGGGCGGGCGGTCCTGATGGGCCTGGCGGTGCTGCTGACCGTCGGCACCGCGCTGGACTACGTCGGGCAGGCGCTGCGACTGCGCCGCGAGGGCATGTCCGCGGGGCACGCGGACCGCTAGGAACGGGGGACCTCCGGTGACGGACCACGAGCTGGCCGAGCGGGTGCACGCCGCACTGCGGGCCGAGGGCGGCACGCTGGCCGTGGCCGAGTCGCTCACCGGAGGGCTGCTGGCCGCCGCGCTGGTGGACGTCCCCGGGGCCTCCGCCACCTTCCGCGGCTCGGTCACCGCGTACGCGACCGAGCTCAAGGCCTCGGTGCTGGGGGTGGACGAGGGCCTGTTGGACGTGTACGGTCCGGTCCACCCGGTGGTGGCCCGGCAGATGGCCGAGGGCGTGCGCACCCTGTTGGGGGCCACGTACGGGCTCGCGACGACGGGAGTGGCCGGTCCGGACCCGCAGGACGGGCAGCCGGTGGGCACCGTACACCTGGCAGTCGCCGGCCCGGGGGGAACTCTGGTCAGTTCGCCCCTGCTGTCGGGCGCTCGTGCCACAATCCGTCACGACGCCGTGACCGCCGCCCTGGAACTGCTCGCCGGCCGACTCGCTCGATGACGGCCGGCGGACGGATCTCCACCGAACCGAGATCTGCCGAACTGGCGTACGGGTATGACACAGCTGGAGGATCGTGTTACATCCAACGGCCTGGTTGGGCAGAAACCAGGTGGCGAACGAGTTGCGTGACGGTGGCCGGGTGGGCCAGGTCGGGTACCACGAGGGGCCCGCGAACCCGGGTACGACACCGGAACAAGGAGGGGGACGGCCTTGCAGCCCAGAGTGAACACGACCAGGGTCCCCGCACGCGAAGCGGGCAAGGCGGTACGGTGGGGGCGTGACATCTCGATCCGCAGTCCGAGGAGGGAGGCACCGATGATCCTGCTCCGTCGCCTACTGGGCGATGTACTGCGTCGGCAGCGCCAGCGCCAGGGCCGCACACTCCGCGAGGTGTCGGCGGCCGCCAGGGTTTCGCTCGGGTACCTCTCCGAGGTCGAGCGGGGACAGAAGGAGGCCTCTTCGGAGCTGCTCTCCGCCATCTGCGACGCGCTCGACGTCCGGATGTCCGAGGTCATGCGCGAGGTCAGCGACGAACTGTCGCTCGCCGAACTTGCGGCGATGGCCACCCTCTCCGAAGGTGATCTGCTGAGGCCGGTACTCGAACCGGTTCCGCTGCCCGCCCCCGGCGCCGACCGGGCGAACATGTCGCCCAAGGCTGCCGCGATGGACGTGGTCGCTGCCTGATCCGGCCTCGACTCCCGGGTTGCCGATACCCGGGGCGAGCGGAGGAGGGCGGTCGTGCGGAGGATCGTGACGGTGCGCACGGTGGCCCGAATACGGCTGCGGTTGCGGCGCGCGGTGCGGTGGCCGGCCCGCTGGGTCCTGGTCGCCCTCGCGGCCGGGCTCGCCTGGTGGCTCGTGGCCGTCCGGGGGCAGCTGGCCGACGGCGCGGTGCTGGGGCTGCTGGCGGCCGGCGGCTGGGGGCTCGGTCTCATACCGGTCCATGCCGACCGCAACGCGACCGGACCGGTGCGGCGCCGGAGCCGGCGCGAGGAGGCCGTGAGCCGGGTGGAGGCACCGCCGCCGCCGATCGGGTGAATCGACGTGGCCGGAGGCCGCGGGGTCGTTGACTCCGCGGCCTCCTGGCTTTTCCACGCTCTTCGGGCTCCTTCGCGGCCTCCGGGCCCTTTTCGCGGTGCCCCCGGGCCTCGCTAGGGCCGCAGCCGCAGCCCGCGGGGCGTGGCGTGGAAGCCGGCCTCCTCCAGGGCGCGGCCGAGGTCGGAGCCGAGGGCGGGCTCACCGTTGGCGCGTTCGACCGTGACGCTGCCGAGCGCGCCCGCGCGGACCGCCCCGGCGAGCGCCCCGGCGGCCAGCGCGACCGTCGCCCCGTCCTGCGGCCAGGCCAGCAGGGACTTGCCGCCGCGCTCCACGTACAGCGCCAGCTCGCCGTCCACCAGCACCACCAGGGCGCCGGCCTTGCGACCAGGGCGGTGCGCCTTGGTCTCGGCCCCCGGGGCGGCGGGCGGTTCGGGCCAGGGCAGCGCGGCGCCGTAGGCGTTCGCCGGGTCGGCGGCGGCCAGCACCAGCAGCTGCGGCGGCTCGGCGGTCGGCGCGGCCGGCCACTCGGTGGCGCGGGCCCGCTCCAGCCGGCCGCTGACCGAGCGCAGCCGGTCGGCCGCGCCCTCCATGGCGAACTGGGCGCCGCCCAGGCCCTCGACGAAGTAGCCCCGGCGGGCCCGGCCGCGCTCCTCCATCGCGGCGAGCACCCGGTAGACGCCGGCGAAGCCGCCGGGCACCCGTTCGGCCGCCACCGTGCCGCGGGTGAGCAGACCGTGCCGGTCCAGCAGGCTCTGGGCCTGGGCGGTGGCCCGGACCGTCGGGTCGGCGGCGAGGGCGGGCAGCAGGGACCAGCGCCCGGCCACCGTCGGCGGGCCGCTGCGCAGCGCTCCGCCGGCCCGGCCGAAGGCGCGGCCCGCGCCGCCGTAACGTCCGCGCGGGGTGGACCGGGGCGCGCGGTGGGCGGTGGCGCCGGCCGTGCGGCCGGAGCCGAGCAGGGCGCGCAGCGGGGCCAGGGTGTCGTTGGTGATGTACCCGGCCCAGACCAGGTCCCAGAGGGCCTCGACCACCTCCGGCTCGGCCGTCTCCTCCGGCAGCTGCTGGACGAGCTGGCGGAAGAACAGGCCGTAGCCGCCGGCCAGCGACTGCAGCAGGGCGCTGTGCAGCGGGGTGAGCGCGGGCGTCACCGGCTCCGGGCGGAGCAGGTGGGCGTTCTCGGCCAGGTGCAGGCTGAGCCAGCCGTCCTTGCCGGGCAGGGCGCCCGCGCCGCACCAGCCGATCTCGCCGGCCGCCATCAGTTCGTCCAGCAGGCCGGGCGAGTAGTCGCCGAGCCGGGCCGGGAGGATCAGCTTCTCCAGGGCGGAGGCGGGCAGGGCGGTGCCCTGGAGCTGTTCGACCACCCGGAGCAGGCCGTCCGGGCCGCGCAGCCGGTGCCCGGCCAGGTGCTGCCACTGGGGTAGGAAGGCGGCCAGGGCCCGGGGTGGGACGGGCTCGACCTCCTGGCGCAGGGCGGCCAGCGAGCGGCGTCGCAGCCGGCGCAGCACCTCGGCGTCGCACCACTCGGGGGCGGTGTGCCACTCGGGGGCGGTGTGGCTTCCGGCGGGGCGGAACTGGCCCTGGACCAGGCGGCCGGACGCGGTGAGGCGGTGCAGGGTGCCGGTGACGACGGCGGTGCCCAGGCCGTAGCGGGTGCCGGCCTCGGCGGCGGTGAACGGGCCGTGGGTGCGGGCGTGCCGGGCCAGCAGGTCGCCCAGCGGGTCCTTGACCGGTTCGGTGAAGGCCTCGGGGACGCCGACCGGCAGCGGGGTGCCGAGCGCGTCGCGCAGCCGTCCGGCGTCCTCGATCGCGGCCCAGCGCTGCTCGCCGGCGATCCGGACCTGGATCACCCGGCGGGCGGCCTCCAGCTCCAGGGCCCACAGCGGCTCGGCGCCGCGGACGGTCAACTCGGCCTCGGTGAGCGGGCCGAGCAGGCGCAGCGCGTCGGCGACGCCCTCGGCGTCCTTGATCCGGCGCTCAGGGGTGAGGCGTTGGAGCTCGGCCTCCAGCTCGGCGAGCACCTGCGGGTCGAGCAGTTCGCTCAGCTCGGCCTGGCCGAGGAGCTCGGACAGCAGCCGGGAGTCGAGCGAGAGGGCGGCGGCCCGGCGTTCGGCGAGCGGGGAGTCGCCCTCGTAGAGGAACTGGGCGACGTAGCCGAACAGCAGTGAGCGGGCGAACGGCGAGGGTTCGGGGGTGGTGACCTCGACCAGGCGGACGGCGCGGGATTCGAGGTCCCCCATCAGCTCGACCAGGCCGGGGACGTCGAAGACGTCCTGGAGGCACTCGCGGACGGCCTCCAGGACGATCGGGAACGAGCCGTACTCGGAGGCGACTTCGAGCAATTGGGCGGCGCGCTGGCGCTGCTGCCAGAGCGGGGTGCGGCGGCCGGGATTGCGGCGGGGGAGCAGCAGGGCGCGGCCGGCGCACTCGCGGAAGCGGGAGGCGAACAGGGCGGAGCCGCCGACCTGGTCGGTGACCAGCTGCTCGATCTCGGTGGAGTCGAACAGGGCGGCGTCGGCGCCGACCGGGGCCTCGTCCCGGGCCGGACCGGCGGGCTCCGAGGGGCTGCTGAAGTCGAAGTCGGGGGAGAGCAGGTCCGCGTCGGGCAGTCGGAGCACGATGCCGTCGTCGGCGTGCATGACCTGGGGGTCCAGGCCGTGCTTCTCGCGCAGCCGGGCGCCGAGGGCGAGTGCCCAGGGAGCGTGCACCTGGGCGCCGAAGGGGGAGTGGATGACGATCCGCCAGTCGCCGAGCTCGTCCCGGAAGCGCTCGACCACGATGGTGCGGTCGTCGGGGAGGTGGCCGCAGGCGGCGCGCTGCTCGGCGAGGTAGTCCAGCAGGTTGGCGGCGGCCCAGTCGTCGAGGCCGGCCTGCTTGAGGCGCTCGGTGGCGGCCTCGGGCTGGAGCGCACCCAGCTCGCGGGTGAACGCGCCGAGGGCGCGGCCGAGTTCGAGCGGGCGGCCGAGGGTGTCGCCCTTCCAGAACGGGAGCCGGCCGGGGATGCCGGGGGCCGGGGTGACCAGCACCTTGTCGTGGGTGATCTCCTCGATCCGCCAGGAGCTGGTGCCGAGGGTGAACACATCGCCGACGCGGGACTCGTAGACCATCTCCTCGTCGAGTTCCCCCACCCGTCGCCCACCACCCTTCGATTCGGAGGCGGTGGTGCCGGCGATGAAGACGCCGAACAGGCCGCGGTCGGGGATGGTGCCGCCGGAGGTGACGGCCAGGCGCTGGGCGCCGGGGCGGCCGGTCACCGTGCCGGCCACCCGGTCCCAGACCACCCGGGGGCGCAACTCGGCGAAGGCGTCCGAGGGGTAGCGGCCGGCCAGCATGTCGAGCACGGCGTCGAAGGCGGACTGCGGGAGGGTGGCGAAGGGCGCGGCGCGGCGGACCACGGTGAGCAGCTCGTCCACCGGCCAGGAGTCCAGCGCCGTCATCGCGACCAGCTGCTGGGCCAGCACGTCCAGCGGGTTGCGCGGGATGCGCAGCGCCTCGATCAGGCCCGACCGCATCCGCTCGGTGACCACGGCGGACTGCACCAGGTCCCCCCGGTACTTGGGGAAGAACACGCCGGTGGAGACCGCGCCGACCTGGTGGCCGGCCCGGCCGACCCGCTGCAGTCCGGAGGCGACCGAGGGCGGGGACTCGACCTGGACGACGAGTTCGACGGCGCCCATGTCGATGCCCAGCTCCAGGCTGGAGGTGGCGACCACGGCGGGCAGTCGACCGGCCTTCAACTCCTCCTCGACGACGGATCGTTGTTCCTTGGAGACGGAGCCGTGGTGGGCCCGGGCGATCACCGGGGGCACGCCCCTGGCGGCACCCGAGCCGCCCATCAGCTGGGCCGGGGCGTGCGCCTCGGGGGCGGCGGTGCCGGTGGCGCGCTCGTGGGCGATCTCGTTCAGCCGGTTGCACAGGCGCTCGGCCAGGCGGCGGGAGTTGGCGAAGACGATGGTCGAGCGGTGCGCCTCGACCAGGTCGACGATCCGCTCCTCGACGTGCGGCCAGATCGAGCCCTGGCGCTGCGGGTCGGTGCCGGCGGCGCCGCCGGCGGCCGGGGCGGCGGGCAGGTCGTCCAGGTCGGGGACCGGGACGACCACCGAGAGGTCGAACTCCTTGGAAGAGGCCGGCTGGACGACGACGGCGCCGCGCCGGGGGCTGAGGAAGCGGGCCACCTCCTCGACCGGGCGCACCGTCGCGGACAGGCCGATCCGGCGGGCCGGGCGGTCCAGCAGTTCGTCCAGCCGCTCCAGGCTGAGGGCGAGATGGGCGCCGCGCTTGGTGCCGGCGACGGCGTGGACCTCGTCCAGGATCACCGTGTCGATGCCGCGCAGCGCCTCCCGGGAGGCGGAGGTGAGCAGCAGGAAGAGCGACTCGGGGGTGGTGATCAGGATGTCCGGCGGGTGGGTCGCGAAGCGGCGGCGGTCGGCGGCCGGGGTGTCCCCCGAGCGGATGGCGACCTGGACCTCGGGCTCGGGCAGGCCGAGCCGGACGGCGGCCTGGCGCAGGCCGGTCAGTGGGGCGCGGAGGTTCCGTTCGACGTCGACGGCGAGGGCCTTGAGCGGGGAGACGTAGAGCACCCGGCAGCGGCGCTTGGTCTCGGCGGGGGGCGGGGTGCTGCTGAGCCGGTCGAGGGCGGAGAGGAAGGCGGCGAGCGTCTTGCCGGAGCCGGTGGGGGCGACCACCAGGACGTCGGTCTCCCGCCGGATGGCTCGCCAGGCCTCGGCCTGGGCGGTGGTGGGGGCGGAGAAGGCACCGGTGAACCACGCCCGGGTGGCGGGGGCGAAGCCGGCCAGCGAGTCGTCGGGCCCGGGGGTGTCGGGCCGGGGGGTGTCGGGCCCGGGGGCGTCGGCGGGCGGGGTCGGGTGCTGGGGCGCCATGCCCCCATGGTGCCGGGTGGGACTGACAAGCGGGTGTAGCTGCGGGGGCGGGAATGAGGATCCGCTCATATGGTGATGAATCGGGCAGGTGATCACTTGGTGGCCGCCCGGTTTGGTTGTGACCTCACTGGACCGACGAGCGGAGAGCGTGGCATGGCGCAGGCGCACCGGTCCGGCGGTCCCGTCCGTGCGGCCCGCCGCCGCAGGGTGTGCGGGCCCGCCCGGGCGCTGCTCGCGATGCTGGTCACCGCCCTGGTGGCCGGTGGCGCCGTGCCGTACGTCTCGGGACCCGGGCGCGCCTACCTCAGCTACCTGGTGTTGGCCGAGCGGGAGGACGCCGCGGGGGCCGCCAAGGCAGGGAAGGAGAGCCGGGCGGCGGGCGGACAGGTGGTGCAGGAGTACCCGCAGATCGGGGCGGTGCTGGCGTACGCCACCGGCGGCTTCGCGGAGCGGATGCGGAGCAGGCCGGGGATCGCGGCGGTCGGCGCGACCCGGACGGTGCCGGTGGTGGGGCCGCCGCGCGAGGTGGACGGGGCCGGGGACTTCGCGGCGGGGGTGGGGCGGGTTGGGGGGTCGGACGGGAGGGACGGGAGGGAGGGGAGGAATGGCAGGGACGGGAAGAACGGTGGGGCGGGGGCGGGGACGGTGCCGGATCCGGGGGAGGGTGGGGGGTGGAACCTGGCGATGGTCCATGCGGGGCCGGGAGCAGGGCCGACGGGGGACAGGGTCGGCGGGGTGCCGGGGCCGGAAGTGATGCGCAAGGTGCTGGTCGCGGTGCTGGACTCGGGTGTGGACGACACCCACCCGGACCTGCGGGCGGCCGTCGACCCGAAGGCCTCGGCCTCCTGCGCCGACGGGCGGCCGGACGCCCGCACCGGCTCCTGGCGGCCCGACTCCGGCGTGGAGGAGAGCGGGCACGGTACCCACGTCGCCGGGATCATCGGCGCCGCCCGGGACGGGCAGGGCGTCATCGGGGTCGCGCCAGGGGTGCGGATCGCGGCCGTCCGGCTGCTCGGGCCGCTGGGGCAGTACTACGCGGAGAACATCGTCTGCGGCATGCTCTGGGCTGCCGACCACGGGGCCAAGGCGATCAACGACAGCTACTTCGCCGACCCGTGGAAGTACAACTGCCCCGAGGACCCGGACCAGGCGGCGCTGATCGCGGCCGTCGGCCGGGCCGTCGCGTACGCCCGGCGCAAGGGCGCGGTGGTGGTCGCCTCGGCCGGCAACGACGGGCAGGACCTCGGCGCGGCCCGGACGGACCGGCGCAGCCCCAACGACCGGGTGTCCGGGCCGGCCCTCACCCGCCACCTGGGCACCGAGTGCATCCGCCTTCCCGGCGAGTTGCCCGGGGTGGTCACCGTCACGGCGGTCAACCGGGACGGGCTGCCGTCCTCCTACACCAACTACGGGCGCGGCCGGATCTCGCTGGCGGCCCCGGGCGGGGATCCGGACGCCGGGGCGGAGGGGGCGATCGTTTCGGACTGGCCGGGCGGGCAGTACGCGGCGCTGGCGGGGACGTCGATGTCGGCGGCGCACGTGACGGGGGCGGTGGCGGTTGCGGCGGCGTTGCATCCGGGGGCGGGGGCGGGGGAGTTGGCGGATCTGTTGGCGGGGGCGGCGGCGGGGGGGTGTCCGGTGGGGGGGTGTGGGGATCGGGGGTATTTCGGGGTGGGGGTGTTGGTGGTGCCCAGGTAGGGGGGTGGGGGGTTGCTGTTGGGGGGTGGGGCTTTCGGGAGGGTGGGTGACGCCGGGGGCGGGTACGGGGGGGGGGGGGGC
>NZ_JBVJLM010000043.1:0-29442 GCF_055584725.1 Kitasatospora sp. NPDC101108 | reverse complement strand
TTGGCAGTCTGAAAATCACCCGTCACGCCCCCTTCCGCACCCACCCCCTCCACCGCCCCCTCCCGCAGCGCGTCCCTCTCGCCTGGGTTGGGTGTCGGGGGGCCTGAGGTGGGTGCGGGGGTGAGGTGGGTGCGGGGGTGAGGTGGGTGTGGGGGTGAGGGGGGTGTGGGCGCGCGGGGCTGTTGCCCGCGCGCCCATGGGGGATGTGCCGGTTCGGTGACCGGGGTGTCGCGGCTGGGTCGCGGTTGAGGGGGCGGGGGTGCCGTGGCGGGGGTGGGGTGGGATGGTGTCGGGGGCTGGATCGGGGAGCGGGGGATGACCGTGGGCGGACGGCTGGTGGGTGTGGCGGTGGCCGGGGTGCTGGTGCTGGGCGGCGGGGTGGCGGTGGCCGGGCCGGCGGAGGCGGTGCCGGTGGTGCGGATGGCGGGCCAGGTCGGTACGGCGTCGGCGGGGGTGAGCGGGCCGGCGGGTGTGCGGACGGCGGGGGTCGGGTTGCGGGCGCACCAGATCACCCATGCGTCCTCGCGGCGCAAGCACAAGAGGGGGCGCAGCGTGGTGGGCAGGGCGCTCGACGCGGTGTTCGGCTGGCTCGCCTTCGCCGTGCTGCTGGTCGTGCTGTTCGTGGTGCTCGCGGTGTACGTGGTCAGGCGTCGGAAGTCCCGCTGGCGGCGGGCTGGTTGAGGGCCCGTAGGGCGGCGTCGACCAGGCGGTCCGCGTGCTCGTGGGTGAGCGGGCCGAGCCGGTACTGCCAGCGGTAGTAGAGGGGGCCGTAGATCAGTTCGACGGCGAGGTCGAGGTCGGCGTCGGGGGCGAGTTGGCCGGCCTCGCGGGCGGCCCGGAGGCGGTCGCGGGTGACTTCCAGGAGCGGGTCCAGCAGGCGGGTGCGGTACTCGGCGTGCAGCGCCGGGTCGTTGAGGAGCTCGGCGATGATGGCTCGGTAGGTGCGGTCGGTGGCCGGGTCGGTGAGTTCGTCGCTGGTGGGGCGCAGGACGGCCCGCAGGTCGGCGGCGAGGTCGCCGGTGTCGGGGAGGGCGAGGCTGCCCTCGTGCTGGCTGACGGCGAGGAAGGCGTCGAAGACCACGGCGCCCTTGGAGGGCCACCACCGGTAGATGGTCTGCTTGCCGACGCCGGCCCGGGCGGCGATCGCCTCGATGGTCAGTTTGCCGTAGCCGACTTCGGCGACGAGTTCGGTGGCGGCGGTGAGGACGGCGGCGCGGGCGCGTTCGCTGCGGCGGGTGGGGTCGGGGGCAGTTCTGGAGGTCATGGGGAAAAGTCTATGCGCAATGGCGAGACGAGACGTATTGTCTTCTCCATGCCGCGAGACGAACCGTCTCGTCTTCGTCGTCTTCCCTGGAGGTGCACATGAACCGCCCCGCACACATCCTGATGGTCTCCATCCCGGCGCACGGGCACGTCAACCCCAGCCTCGCCGTGATCACCGAGCTGGTCGCCCGTGGTCACCGGGTCAGCTACGTCAACGACCCGTCCTTCCGCGAGATCGTCGAGTCCACCGGGGCGACCTTCGTCCCGTACGCGACCGGGCTGCCGCTCGCCGATGACCCGGCCGGCTGGCCGGAGGGCCCGGTGGCGATCCAGGAGGTGTTCCTGGACGATGCGCTGTCGATGTGGTCCACCCTGCTGGAGACCTTCGAGGACGACCGCCCCGACCTGGTGCTCTACGACATCGCGGGCTTCGCCGGGCGGGCGCTCGGCGAACGGCTGGGCGTACCGGTGGTGCAGCTGTCCTCCAGCTTCGTCGGCTGGGACGGCGTCGAGGAGGATCTGGCGGAGGTCTTCGAGGCGATCCGCAGTGGCCCCGGCGGCCCTGAGCACCACCGGCGGTTCGCCGACTGGCTGGCCGCGGCCGGCGCGGTGCAGCAGGACGTCGAGGCCTTCAAGAACCGCCCCGAGCGGTGCATCGCGCTCGTCCCGCGGGCGCTCCAGCCCAACGCGGACCGGGTGGACGAGAAGCGGGTGACCTTCGTCGGGCCCTGCTTCGGCGACCGTTCCCACCAGGGCCGTTGGGGGCGCCCGGCCGACGCCGAGAAGGTGCTGCTGGTCTCGCTGGGCTCGGCCTACACCGACCGGCCCGCGTTCTACCGGGCCTGCATCGCGGCCTTCGGGGACCTCCCGGGCTGGCACACCGTGCTGCAGATCGGCCGGCACACCGACCTGGCGGAGCTGGGCGAGGTGCCGGACACCGTGGAGGTGCACCGGTGGGTGCCGCAGTTCTCGGTGCTCGCCCAGGCGGATGCCTTCGTCACCCACGCGGGCATGGGCGGCTCCAGCGAGGGGCTGTTCCACGCCGTGCCGATGATCGCGGTGCCGCAGGGCGTCGACCAGTTCGCCAACGCGGACGCCCTGGTCGGCCTCGGCGTCGCCCGTCGGCTGGACACCGACGCGGCCTCCCCGGAGGCGTTGCGCGGCGCGCTGCTGGAGCTGGTCGGGGACGCGGAGGTGGCCGAGCGGCTGGAGGCGCTGGCCGCGGCGGGGAGGGCCGAGGGCGGTACCGCGCGGGCGGTCGACCTCATCGAGGCCGAGTTGGGGAGGTGATGCCGGGCCCGGGCGTGCGGCGCGGATCCGGGCGTCGGAGAATCCGGATGGTGGGCAGCTGTTGTCATATCTCCATTCACCTGATGTGATTATGTATATGGATATGCACAGTGCTGTGGCCCCCGACGCTCCGCTGGTCCAGGTCGGCAAGGCCGACGTCAGTGCGGAGGACGTGCTGGCCGTCGCCCGGGGCAACGCCCGGGTCGAGATCGGCCCCGACGCGCTCGCCGAGATGGCGGCGTCCCGCGCGCGGATCGACGCCCTCGCGGCCGAGCCGCGCCCCGTCTACGGCGTGTCGACCGGCTTCGGCGCGCTCGCCGTCCGGCACATCAGCCCCGAGCTGCGCGCCCAGCTGCAGCGCTCGCTGGTCCGCTCGCACGCGGCCGGCATGGGCCCGACGGTCGAGCGCGAGGTGGTCCGCGCGCTGATGTTCCTGCGGATGAAGACCCTCGCCTCCGGCCGTACCGGCGTCCGCCCGCTGGTCGCCCAGACCATGGCCGCCCTGCTCAACGCGGGCATCACCCCGGTGGTGCGCGAGTTCGGCTCGCTCGGCTGCTCAGGCGACCTCGCGCCGCTGTCGCACTGTGCGCTGGTGCTGATGGGCGAGGGCACCGCCACCGGCCCGGACGGCGTGGAGAAGCCCGTCGCCGAGCTGCTGGCCGCCGCCGGGATCGAGCCGGTCGAGCTGCTGGAGAAGGAGGGCCTGGCCCTCATCAACGGCACCGACGGCATGCTCGGCATGCTGGTGATGGCCATCGCGGACCTGCAGCGGCTGTTCACCACCGCCGACATCACCGCCGCGATGACCCTGGAGGCGCTGCTCGGCACCGACAAGGTGCTCGCCCCCGAGCTGCACGCCCCGATCCGCCCGCACCCGGGCCAGGCGCTCAGCGCCGCCAACATGCTCGCCGTGCTCAAGGGCTCCGGCCTCACCGGCCACCACCAGGACGACGCGCCGCGCGTCCAGGACGCCTACTCGATCCGCTGCGCCCCGCAGGTCGCCGGGGCCGGCCGGGACACCCTGGCGCACGCCCAGCTGGTCGCCTCGCGCGAGCTCGCCGCCTCGGTGGACAACCCGGTGGTGCTGCCGGACGGCCGGGTGGAGTCCAACGGCAACTTCCACGGCGCGCCGGTCGCCTACGTGCTGGACTTCCTCGCCATCGCCGCCGCCGACCTGGGCTCGATCTCCGAGCGCCGCACCGACCGGCTGCTCGACAAGGCCCGCTCGCACGGCCTGCCGGCCTTCCTGGCCGACGACCCGGGCGTGGACTCCGGCCTGATGATCGCCCAGTACACCCAGGCGGCGCTGGTCAGCGAGAACAAGCGGCTCGCCGTCCCGGCCTCGGTCGACTCGATCCCGTCCTCCGCGATGCAGGAGGACCACGTGTCGATGGGCTGGTCGGCCGCCCGCAAGCTGCGCCAGGCCGTCGAGAACCTCGGCCGCATCCTCGCCGTCGAACTCACCGCCGCCGCCCGGGCGTTGGAGATCCGTCAGCAGGCCGACGCGGCGGGCACGCTGGCCCCGGCCACCGCGGCCGCGATGGCCGCCGCCCGCGAGGCGGGGGTCGGCGGCGCCGGCCGCGACCGCTTCCTCTCGCCGGACCTGGAGGCCGCCGCCGCGCTGGTCGCCTCCGGGGACCTGGTGCGGGCGGTCGAGCGGGTCACCGGCCGGCTGGCCTGAGTCGTCCTTCGGACGCGGGGCGGCCGGGGCTCAGTCCCAGTCGCTCCGCGTCCGGCGCTCGTCCCGGTCGCGGCGGTTGCCCAGGGCCGCGGCGAGGTTGACCCCCACGATGCCCGCCCAGCAGGCCAGCAGGCCGGTGAGCCCGCCGCTCTCGGGGCTGCCGGCGATCGCGGTCAGCGGGATGCCGAGGGCCAGCGAGATCACCGCCAGCCGGTTGCCGGCCCGGCCGGGGGCCCAGGGGCGGTGGGAGCGGTGCCGGTCGCGGTGGTCGGGCTCGTAGTCGTCCAGCCGCGCGGCCACCGAACGCTCCACCCGGGCGTCCAGGCGGGCGTCGAGGCGCTTCATGAAGGAGTCGAGGAGCTCCTCCTCGTACTCCTTCCCGAGTTCCTTGCGGGCCTGCAGGGTGGCGTCGAGGTCGCGCCGAAGGTCGTCCTGGCGAGTGTCCATGCCAGTAGCGTGGGGCCGCCGCACGGCCCGGTCCATCCGTTCGCGGGGGGAATCCGGGCGGGGTCAGGGAGAAATCAGGGTTACCCCGAGGCCGGTGTCCGGCCCCGGTCCCGGTGCCCGATCATGGGGACGTCCCGTGCGACGTCCCGCCGTACGAGACGTCTTTGCCAGGGGCGGCGCGCTGCTGCACAGTCGTCGTTCCGAACGCTCGCATCCGGAGGTAGAGCTGATGACCGCCATCGACGAGACCGGTAGCGTCGGCCCCTCCGCCCGGCTGCTCCAGCTGTTCGAAGGGCACCGGCTGACGCCCACCCAGCGGCGGATCGCCCACTCGCTGGTCCGGCACGCCACCGAGGCGCCGTTCCTGTCCAGCGTCGAGGTCGCCGAACTCGCCGGGGTCAGCCAGCCCTCCGTCACCCGCTTCGCGGTCGCCCTCGGCTACGACGGCTACCCGGCGCTGCGCAAGCAGCTGCGCGAACTCGGCGGGGGCGAGCAGGCCGCGCCGGAGACCCCGGACGACGCGGTGCGCAACGAGCACCAGCAGGCCGTGCTGGCCGAGATCGAGCACCTGCGCCACCTCGCCGAACTGCTCGCCGACCCCGAACCGATCATCCGGGCCGCCCGGCTGCTCGCCGCCTCCCGCCCGCTGCCGGTGCTCGGCCTGCGGGCGGCCTCCGCGCAGGCGCGCGGCTTCGCGTACTTCGCGTCGAAGGTGCACCCGGACATCCGGCTGCTGGACGAGGGCGGCAGCATGCTCGCCGACCGGCTGGAACAGGCCACCGCGGCGGGCGCCACCGCGCTGCTGTGCTTCGCCCTGCCGCGCTACCCACGGGAGTTGATGGACGCCCTGGTGGTGGCCCGGGAGTGCGGGCTGACCGTGCTCACCGTGGCCGACAGCGCCTTCTCGCCGGTGGCCAAGCTCTCCGACCTGATGCTGCCGGCCGCCGTCGGCACCGGGCTGGTCTTCGACACCGCGTGCGCGCCGATGATGCTCGGCCGGGTGCTGCTGCAGACCATGTGCGACGAACTCCCCGGCGCGGAGGCCCGGTTGGAGGCGATCGAACAGTCGGCGGCGGCGCGGGGGCTCTTCCTGGAATAGGTACGGCCTCGACATGAGGCCGGGGGAGTACTTGCCACGAACCCGGGCATCCCCTAGTGCAGGGGGTGCCGCCCATGCGCGTGATCCACGAGATGAAGTTCGTCGCCCGCCTGGCCTCGGGCGCCGACGAATGGTCCTGCCCCGCCTGCGGACGCCGCGTCACCCTGCGGCGCCTGCCCGAACCCGAACTGACCGTCCTCGATCCGGGCGACGAGTCCGCCGTCCACGTCGGCGTCATCGAACCCGACGCCCGCGCCCTCGCGGCCGCCGAGAAGTACGGCCTCGGCCCGGTCCAGGACATCCCCCGCCCGCCCTCGCCGCCCGCTCCCGACGCCGCCGACCGCCGCTGGCTCGCCGAGATCGGCATCGACTGGGACGGCGGCGACGCCGCGGCGTGACTCAGCGGCGAGGGGCGTAGAGCGGAAGGCCGTGAGTGTCCAGCTCGGAGGGCAGCGGCGCGGGAAGCGGGACGGACTCGCCGTACTGGCGGGACAGGCGCTTGGTGGTCCCCGCGTGCTTGCCGCGGGGTGGCGGGGACATCACCAGGGTTCCTCCGATGATCTGGACGCGTAGTCCTGTGCTCCGCTCGATCTCCTCCGCTGCATCCCGGAGTCTGCCGGGCCGCACGGTGATGGCCGTCATCGTGTTCTCCGCTCCTCGACGCTGGGCCGAGTGGCTGGTGTTCGCCGGGTTGAGGCTAGCGCGCCAAGTCGACCGGTGCCGGGGCTGATCGGATTGTTCGGGGGTCTGGTCGAAAGTGGCTTGTTTAGTTATATTCAGTCGAACCTAGCTTGAATGAATCCATCCGCAGAGAGGCCGGGACATGGTGCAGCAGCAGGCGAGCGGGCCGCGTGAGGTGCGTGCGGCGCGGGGGACGGGACTCACGACGCAGGGGTGGCAGCAGGAGGCGGCCCTGCGGATGCTGATGAACAACCTCGACCCCGAGGTGGCCGAGCACCCCTCGAAGCTGGTCGTCTACGGCGGCACCGGCAAGGCCGCGCGCGACTGGCGCTCCTTCGACGCCATGGTGAAGACGCTGCAGGGCCTGAAGCAGGACGAGACCATGCTGGTCCAGTCCGGGCGCCCGGTCGGCGTGATGCAGACCCACGAGTGGGCGCCGCGCGTGCTGATCGCCAACTCCAACCTGGTCGGCGACTGGGCCAACTGGGAGGAGTTCCGCCGCCTGGAGAGCCTCGGGCTCACCATGTACGGCCAGATGACCGCCGGCTCCTGGATCTACATCGGCACCCAGGGCATCCTCCAGGGCACCTACGAGACCTTCGCCGCCGTCGCCAACAAGCGCTTCAACGGCACGCTGGAGGGCACCATCACCCTCACCGCCGGCCTCGGCGGGATGGGCGGCGCCCAGCCGCTGGCCGTCACCATGAACGGCGGCGTGGCGATCTGCATCGACTGCGACCCGTCCCGGATCTCCCGCCGGATCGAGCACCGCTACCTGGACGTCGAGGCCAAGGACCTCAGCCACGCGCTGGAGCTCGCCACCGCCGCCCGCGACAAGAAGCAGCCGCTCTCCATCGGCGTGCTGGGCAACGCCGCCGAGCTGGTCCCGCAGCTGCTCGCGATGGACGCGCCGATCGACATCGTCACCGACCAGACCAGCGCCCACGACCCGCTCAGCTACCTGCCGGTCGGCGTCGACTTCGACGACATGGCGACCTACGCCGCCGAGAAGCCCGCCGAGTTCACCCAGCGCTCGCGCGAGTCGATGGCCCGCCACGTCGAGGCCATGGTCGGCTTCCTGGACCGCGGCGCCGAGGTCTTCGACTACGGCAACTCCATCCGCGGCGAGGCCCAGCTGGCCGGCTACGACCGCGCCTTCGCCTTCCCCGGCTTCGTCCCGGCGTACATCCGCCCGCTGTTCTGCGAGGGCAAGGGCCCGTTCCGCTGGGCCGCGCTGTCCGGCGACCCGCAGGACATCCACAAGACCGACAAGGCCGTCCTCGACCTCTTCCCGGAGAACGAGTCGCTGGCCCGCTGGATCAAGATGGCCCAGGAGAAGGTGCACTTCCAGGGCCTGCCCGCGCGCATCTGCTGGCTCGGCTACGGCGAGCGCGACAAGGCCGGCGAGCGCTTCAACGACATGGTCGCCTCCGGCGAGCTGTCCGCCCCGATCGTGATCGGCCGCGACCACCTGGACTGCGGCTCGGTGGCCTCCCCGTACCGGGAGACCGAGGCGATGCTCGACGGCTCGGACGCGATCGCCGACTGGCCGCTGCTCAACGCCATGGTCAACGTGGCCTCCGGCGCCTCCTGGGTGTCCATCCACCACGGCGGCGGCGTCGGCATCGGCCGCTCGATCCACGCCGGCCAGGTCACCGTCGCCGACGGCACCGCGCTGGCCGGCGAGAAGATCCGCCGGGTGCTCACCAACGACCCGGGCATGGGCGTCATCCGGCACGTGGACGCCGGCTACGACCGTGCCACCGAGGTCGCCGCCGAGCGCGGTGTGCGCGTCCCGATGGGTGAGCTGTGACCTTCGAAGAGATGTGGGCGGAGCTGCTCCCCGTGGGCCGCTCCGCCGCCTCCGGCGGCTACCGCCGCTTCGCCTGGAACTCCGCCGACGCCGAGTGCCGCGCCTGGTTCGAGCAGCAGGCCCGCAGCCGCGGCCTGACGTACGAGCTGGACCGCAACGGCAACCAGTGGGCCTGGCTGGGCGATCCCCGCGGTGAGGGCGCGGTCGTCACCGGCTCGCACCTGGACTCCGTCCCGGACGGCGGCGCCTTCGACGGCCCGCTCGGCGTGGTCTCCTCCTTCGCCGCGCTGGACGAACTGCGCGCCCGCGGGACCGAGTTCGACAAGCCCCTGGCGATCGTCAACTTCGGTGACGAGGAGGGGGCCCGGTTCGGCGTGGCCTGCATCGGCTCCCGCCTGACGGCCGGGGTGCTCTCCCGCGAGGCCGCGTACGAGCTGCGCGACGCCGGCGGGGTGCGGCTGCCCGACGCGATGGAGAAGGCCGGCTACGACCCGACCGCGATCGGCGCGGACGAGGAGCGGCTGTCCCGGATCGGCGCCTTCGTCGAACTCCACGTCGAGCAGGGCCGCCACCTCGCCGAGGGGCAGCCGGTCGGCGTGGCGGGCGCGATCTGGCCGCACGGCCGCTGGCGGTTCGACTTCCACGGCGAGGCCAACCACGCGGGCACCACCCGGATCGAGGACCGCCGCGACCCGATGCTGACGTACGCCAACACGGTGCTCGCCGCCCGCAAGAAGGCGAAGCTGGCCGGCGCCCTGGCGACCTTCGGCAAGGTCGCGGTCGAGCCCAACGGCACCAACGCGATCGCCTCGCTGGTGCGCGGCTGGCTGGACTCCCGGGCGGCCGACGAGCGCACCCTCACGGAACTCGTCGCCGAGATCGAGCGGGCCGCCGCCGAGCGCGGCGAGCGCGACGGCGTCCGGGTCGAGCTGACCCGCGAGTCCTACACCCCGGTGGTGGACTTCGACGGCCCGCTGCGCGACCGGCTCGCCAAGCTGCTCGACGCCCCGGTGCTGCCCACCGGCGCGGGACACGACGCCGGGATCCTGGCGTCCGCGATCCCGACCGCCATGCTGTTCGTGCGCAACCCCACCGGCGTCTCGCACTCCCCGGCCGAGCACGCCGAGATGGCCGACTGCCTGGCCGGGGTCGCCGCCCTCGCCGACGTACTGGAGGACCTGGCGTGTCAGTGACGGTTCCGACGACGTACTGGGCGCAGTACGCCTGGCTGCCGGGGGTCAACGGGCCCGCCGTCGAACAGGACGTGCTGATCACCACCGGCCCGGACGGCCGGATCGTGCGGGTGGAGCCGGACGCCGGGCCCTGCCCGCCCGGCGCCGTCCGCCTCGACGGGCTGCTGCTGCCCGGCCAGGCGAACGCCCACTCGCACGCCTTCCACCGGGCCCTGCGCGGGCACGTCCAGGTCGGCTCCGGGACGTTCTGGACCTGGCGCGACACCATGTACCGCTTCGCCGGGGCGCTCGACCCGGACAGCTACCTGGAACTCGCCACCGCCGTCTACGCGGAGATGGCGCTCGCCGGGATCAGTGCCGTCGGCGAGTTCCACTACCTGCACCACGCGCCCGGCGGCGCCCGCTACACCGACCCGAACGCGATGGGCGAGGCGCTGATCGAGGCCGCCGCCCGGGCCGGCATCCGGATCACCCTGCTGGACACCTGCTACCTGTCCTCCGGCTTCGGCGCCGAGCCGACCCACCCGCAGCTGCGGTTCAGCGACGGCGACGCCGAGGCCTGGGCCGCCCGGGCGGACGCGATCGAGCCGCGCGAGCACGCCCGGATCGGCGCCGCCATCCACTCGGTCCGGGCCGTCCCGGCCGAACAGCTGGGCACGGTCGCGCACTGGGCGGCGATGCGCGGGGCGCCGCTGCACGTCCACCTGTCCGAGCAGACCGCCGAGAACGAAGCCTGCCTGACCGCGCACGGCGTCACCCCGACCCGGCTGCTCGCCGACCACGGCGCGCTCGGCCCGCGCACCTCGGCCGTGCACGCCACCCACCTCACCGACGAGGACGTCAAGCTCCTCGCCGACTCGGGGACCACCGTCTGCATGTGTCCCACCACCGAACGGGACCTCGCCGACGGCATCGGCCCGGCGCGTCGGCTCGCCTCGGCGGGCAGCCCGATCAGCCTGGGCAGCGACAGCCACGCGATCATCGATCCGTGGGAGGAGGCCCGGGCGCTGGAGCTGGACGAGCGGCTGCGGACCCGCACCCGCGGCCACTGGACGGCGAACGCGCTGCTGCGGGCCGGCGGCGAGGACGGGCACGCCTCCCTGGGCTGGCCCGAGGCCGGGCGGATCGAGGCCGGGGCGCTCGCCGACTTCACGGCGATCGCGCTGGACTCCGTCCGTACGGCCGGGCCGCCGCCCCGGCTCGGCGCCGAGATCGCCGTGTTCGCGGCCTCGGCGGCGGACGTCCGGCACCTGGTGGTCGGCGGGCGGCACGTCGTCCGGGACGGCGTGCACCAGCTGGTGGCCGACGTGCCGGGGGCGTTGCGCTCCGCGATCGGCGCGCTGGACTGCTGAACTCCGTTGTCCGACTCCCTTTGTCCGACTCCCTTCGGAAGGCGATGAGATGAGCACCAGGACCACTGTGATCACGGGCATCGGCAGCCTGGTCACCAACGACCCCGGGCACGGCACCGGGCCGCTCGGCCTGCTCACCGACGCGGCCGTGGTGATCGACGGCGACACCGTCGCCTGGGTCGGCCCGTCCGCCCAGGCCCCGGCGGCGGACGAGCGCTTCGACGCCCAGGGCCGGGCGCTGCTGCCGGGCTTCGTCGACTCGCACGCCCACCTGGTGTTCGCGGGCGACCGCACCGCCGAGTTCAACGCCCGGATGTCCGGGCAGGCGTACTCGGCGGGCGGTATCCGGACGACGGTGGCCGCCACTCGGGCCGCTTCGGATGCCGAACTGGACGCCAACCTGGCCCGGTTCGTCCGGGAGGCGCTGCGGCAGGGCACCACCACCATCGAGTGCAAGTCCGGCTACGGGCTCACGGTCGAGGACGAGGCCCGGGCGCTGCGGATCGCTGCCAAGCACACGCCCGAGACCACGTACCTGGGCGCGCACATCGTGGCGCCCGAGTACGCCGAGGACCCGGCGGGGTACGTGGACCTGGTGACCGGCGAGATGCTGGACGCCTGTGCGCCGCACGCCCGTTGGGTGGACGTGTTCTGCGAGAAGGGCGCGTTCGACGGTGACCAGGCGCGGGCGGTCCTGATGGCGGGGATCGAGCGCGGCCTGACGCCGAGGGTGCACGCCAACCAGCTGACGTACGGGCCGGGCGTGCAACTGGCGGTGGAGTTGGGGGCCGCCTCGGCGGACCACTGCACGCATCTGACCGACGAGGACGTGGCGGCGCTGGCGGGTTCGGCGACGGTCGCGACGCTGCTGCCGGGGGCGGAGTTCTCCACCCGGGCCGAGTACCCGAGCGGGCGGCGGCTGTTGGACGCGGGCGCCGTGGTCGCGCTGTCGACGGACTGCAACCCGGGGTCGAGCTTCACGAGTTCGATGGCGTTCTGCATCGCGGTGGCGGTGCGGGAGATGGGGATGACGCCGGACGAGGCCGTCTGGGCGGCCACCGCCGGCGGCGCGCACGCGCTGCGGCGGAGCGATGTCGGCACGGTCGCGGTGGGGGCGCGGGCGGACCTGCTGCTGCTGGACGCCCCCTCGCACGTGCACCTGGCGTACCGCCCGGGCGTGCCGCTGACGGCGGCGGTGTGGCGGGAGGGCGTCCGGGAGATCTGAGGCTCGGGACTGTAGACGGCCCCCGCGCCCCCGGGGTGGCGGGCGCGGGGGCTTCGCGTTCAGGGGATGGCGGTGAGGTAGTCGAACTCGCCTGCCTTGGCGGCCTGGAGGAAGTCGGCGAACTTGGTAGGCGTCGTGCGGACGATGACGTCGCCGTCGTCGGACTCGCGGAGTTCGATCACCTCTCCATGTGTGCGCACCTCGACGCAATTGTTGGCTGCTTCGCTGAAGCTGGACTTCTGCCACGCAGAGCTGGTCATGAGAGTCAGGCTAGCCACTGGCGGCCTCTTGCGGGGAGCAAGAGGCCGCCAGAGCGATTCGCTCAGGGGGTGGTGGTGAGGTGGTCGAACTCGCCTGCCTTGGCCGCCTGGAGGAGCTTGGCAAACTTGGTAGGCGTCGTGCGGACGATGACGTCGCCGTCGTCGGACTCACGGAGTTCGATAGCCCCGTCGACAGTCCGCACCTCGACACAGTCTGAGTTGGCACCAGAATAACTAGACTTCTGCCAGGCAGAGTTAGGCATACTTGCTTTCCATATCCTTCTTGATGGAACGAATGAACTCTCGGGAGTCATCTTCTGCGAGGGCTGCCGAGTCGAGCCGAGCGAGCATTGATCGGAATCTGGCGATGTGGGCTGGTGCATCGAACAGCACATTGCCAACGCTGGAGTCCGCCTGCACTGTGTCGAGCTCCGGAACCGGGCCTTCGACGTACGTGAAGTTCTCATAGTTGAGTGGAAGCGCGTCGACGTCGAACAACACGACTCGAACCGAGATGGTCGACCGCTCGGAGTCCTCGATGAGGCTCCCCAGCTGTTCGGCTTGAATCTTCGGCCCGCTGAACTGCATGCGCAGGGCCGCCTCGTGGATGTAGGCGGAGTACGGCGTTGCGCCGGATCGTACGACGTCCTGCCGTCGCATTCGAAATGCCGTTCTCAGGTCGACCTCGTGGCGCGGGAGAGGCGTCAGGGATCGGTCGAAGACGGCAGAGGTGTACGCATTGGTCTGGAGAAGGCCAGGGATGAAGGCCATCGTGTAGGTCGAAAGCCCGCGAGCATGACCTTCCATCTCGGCGACCTCAAGGAAGTCGTCCGAGACAGTTCCACGGTGCTCTTCCCACCAGCTGCCCTTGTCGCGATCCGTGATGATTTCCGCAAGTGCCTCGATCAGAGGCTCGTTGGCGCACATGCACAACGCGGCGATCGTGCGCAGACGTTCGACGCTGATGCCTGTCCTCCCGCTCTCCATCTGCGTGACATGGGCCGGGTTGATGCCCAGCGCCCGGGCGAGCTGGCTGCCGCCGAGTCCGGCTTGCTCCCGCATCCTGCGCAGTTCGGCACCCAGCCGACGCTGGCGGAGAGTTGGGTTCGATCGAAGCGCCATGGCGTCCTCTCTGCAGGTCGTGGGACCAGTCTGCCGCAGAGAGACTGCCACGTTAGAGGGAACTTCTCGCGGTCCGCCACAAATCTGTGGCGGACCGCGCTATCGTCTTTCTCAGCTCGATCCGACGCATCGTCAGTAAAGCTTTCATTCAGGGCAGTAGGCGCCTGCTGCCCGCACACCGAAGAGCAACCGCCGCCCCGGTCTGGCTCACGGTGACGACCGTCATCACCTCTCCATCTCTCCCCACACCACAGCCTCACGGAGGTTCCCGTGTGCACCCGTAACACCCCCTCGCTCACCCTCTCCCGCCAGGCCCTGCGGGACGCCATGGCCCGCAGCGGCGGCTGGGACGCCGAGGCCATCTTCAACGCCGAACTCGCCCTCTGCGAGCTGATCGTCAACGCCTGGCGGCACGCCGGCACCCCCGCGCCCGTCGTCTGGTTCGCCATCCTCGGTCACACCCTCCGGGTCACCGTCTCCGACGAGAGCGACGCCCTCCCGCAGCCCCGAACGTCCCCCGGCCTCGCCGAGACCGGCCGTGGCCTCCAGCTGGTCGAGGGTCTCACCGACCGCTGGGGCGTCGACCCGCAGAAGCGCGGCAAGACCACCTGGTACGAGCTGGACTCCGACGCGTGACCCGCGACCCCATCGCGCCGGACGACCCCCGGATGCGCGACTACACCGAGGCCCATATCGCCACGCTGCTCGGCGAGTTGCACCGCCGCGGCCTCCCGCACGGGCTCCTCTGGGGCTCCGCCGCCCCCGGCGAGACGACCCTCGACGGCCGCATCCTGATCGACTTCGGCAACGCGCCGGTGAGTACTCTCCTCAACCTCCTCCACCTCCTCCGCGACCTGGAGAGGGACGAGCCGTGGCACCGGTGAAGTTCTTCGTCGGCGCCGTCCTCGTCGCCCTCCTCGCCCTCGCGATCGCCACCGTCGCCCTCGGTGTCCTCGCCACTCTCAAGATGCCCCGCCCCGAGCACCGCGACGACCAGCCCTGACGCCCACGCGCAGGCCCTCGCCCACCCAGGCCGGGGGCCTGTCAGCGCGCCCGGGGGCCCTTCGGCCCGATGCCGTCGGTGTCGGCCGGAGTTCCGTCCGGGGTGAACGGGCGGTGGAAGGTGAAGGCGTGCGGGGTGGGGCCGTGGTCCTGGAGGTGTTCCAGTCTGGAAACCCCGTCCTGCCAGCTGGGTATCACGCCGTCGGGGACCCACCAGGTCACGTAGTTCGGGTGCTGTGTCTTCTCGATCCAGTCGTGACGCCTGGTCAGCGACTGGCGGTGCAGACCGGTGTAGACGGCGTCCAAGGTGGAGCGCAGGTCGGTCCAGAGTGAGAGGGTCGCGGCCAGGGCTGTGGTTTCCTGCGTACGGCCCTTTGCGTACCAGGTCGGTACGGTGAACTCGCCCCACGCACCCCAGTTCGCGTCGAAGAGCACGCCCCGTTCGGGGTCGGTTGCTTCGGCGTGCGTGAGGTACCCGGGGTGCTGAGTGATCTCCTGGTAGACGGTCGCACCGACGTCGTAGAACTCGTTCGTGAGGGGCGAGGAATCGGCGAGGGGCGACTTCAGGGTGCCGAAGGTGTACAGCGCAAGGTGGGGCAAGCGTCTCTCCCTGGTAGGGGCAACAACTCCCGTGCGAGCGTGGGTGATCGCCGGAGGCCAGGTGAAGTTAGCCGCTTCTGCGGGCCCTGTCGAAGTTGCGTTTTCGCAGTCCGAATGCCCTTTCGCAGCGCCCGGTCTGCGGATCGCGAAGCTCCCGGTTCCTGTCGAACACCGTTTCCCCTCAAGGTAATTCGACTACGCTTGCGACCCCGAGATCGGACGATGAGGGGTGCCCGACGGTCTTGAAGAAGGCTGGCTGGCCCGAGCCTGAGCACCTGCCACCCTCACCACCACCGAGGAGATCCATGGCCGACACCGTCACGTCCCTGGCCGCCCACATGCACGATCTGCAGGTGGAGGTCATGACCACCGGCCTCAGCCCACGGGGCGTCGACGTCGTCGCAGGCCTCGATGACATCGTCGCGCGCGCCACGGCGCTCGGTCCCGACGGCGGGTGGCTCGTCGCCTCGGGGCACTCGGGCCTCGGTGCCCTGGCCATCGCACAGGGGCAGGTGGACCAGGCCCTCTTCCATTTCGACGCCGCCGTGGCGAACGGGTTCAACGACTGCGTGGCGTTCCACATGCCGCTCGTGCGCCCGCTGCACCATGACCCCCGGTTCCGGAGCCTGTACGAGCGGATGCGCGTCACCCTGGCCGACCTCGACGAATTCCTCTGGCTGCACCGGGAGATACAGATCATGGTGCAGGAGGCCCAGCAGGCGACCGTCGACAACATCGGCCGCCTCGACACCGGGGTCTCGCTGCTCCCGCAGGCCCCCCTGCCGACCCGCGAGCCGAACACCCCCGGCGTGCTGATCACCCGCCTCGACCTCGCCGCCACGCAGACCGCACTGCGACAGGCCGCCGTGAAGGCGGACTTCCAGCGCAGCGCCGGCAATGTCAGCCTCAGCCTCATCGACGACTCGTGGGACGACACCCGCGCCAGGCACGACGCCTGGCACGCCGACGATCTGGACACCCGACGCGAACAGGCCGCCGCGGCCCGGGCCTTCGTCGAACGGCCGGGCATCGGCACCATGCTGATCCCCTGCCCGCCGCTGGGTTCGATCGTCTACCCGTCCTGACGAGGGGCAAGCGCGTGTGCAGGAGGTCGGCCAGGCCGACTTCCTGCACACAATGAACACTCCCGGCGTCTACCCCAGGCCCAATGACCGCCGCAGGAAGTCGAGTTCGTGGAGCAGAAGGTTCTCCACAACGGCTTCGTCCATCGGCCGGTGCCCCGAATCCCGCAGCGGCAGGACCTCGTGGGGGCGGCCGGCGGCGAGCAGGGCACCGGAGAGGCGCAGGGGGTGGGCGGGGAAGACGTTGTCGTCCGCCAGGCCCTGGATCAGCAGCAGCGGGCGGCTCAGGTTCGGGGCCTCGGCGACGAGGGAGCCGCCGTCGTAGTGCTCGGGGTACCGGTCGGGGTGGCCGAGGAAGCGCTCCTGCCAGTGGGTGTCGTAGAGCCGCCAGTCGGTGGGGACGGCCCCGGCGGAGGCGGCGTGGAAGACGTCCGGTCGCCGCATCACGGCGAGAGCGGCCAGGTAGCCGCCGAAGGACCAGCCGCGGATGCCGACCCGGTCGAGGTCGAGCAGTCCCGGCCGCAGTCGGGCCGCTTCGCGCAGGCCGTGGATCTGATCCTCCAGCGGGGGCCCGGCCTTGTCGCCCCAGACCGTCTTGTCCCACTGGGGCCCGCGCCCGGGGGTGCCGCGCCCGTCCACCACCAGCACCGCGAAGCCCTGGTCGGCGAACCACTGGGACACCTGCTCGTGCCAGACGCCCCCGGTGGTGACCTTCTGCATCGCCGGCCCGGCGTACGGGTCGAGCAGCACGGGCAGCGGGCCGTCGCCGGGGCGGTGGCCGGTGGGCAGGTAGAGCGCGGCGCGCAGCTCGCGTGGACCGAGGCGTAGCAATTCGGGCCGGCCGGTGACCACGGGCGGCTCGGCGTACGAGGTGAGCGGGAGCTGCGGGAGACCGTCCCGGAGCACGGTGGAACGGACACCCTCGGCCCGGGTGGTGAGCACCAGGGTGCCGCCGCGCCGCACTCCGTCGTGCAGGCCCGGGCCGTGGCTCAGCTTCCGCAGGCCGAGGCCGGGTCGGTGGACCCACAGGTGGGTCTCGGTCGGATCCTCCGAGGCGGTGAACAGCACCTCCTCGCCGTCCACGCCGACCACGGCCCGGAGCTGGAGCCCCGCTGGGGTGACGGGTTCGCCGTCGACGGTCAGGTGCCGGGTGTCGCCGTCGTCGGCGGTGTCGACCAGCGCGCCGCCCGCCGTGCGGACCGGAAGGCCGGGGATCAGCTCGATCCAGTGCGGGTCCGTCCGCTCGGCCAGCAGCCGGGTGGCGCCGTCCGGCTCGATCGCCAGCGTACGCACCGTCCGCTGGTCGCGGCTCTGCACGGCCGCGTACGGTCCGTGGCCGTCCCAGCCGGCGGCGGTGAGGTACTCGAACGCATCGCGGTCCCAGCGCACCTCCACCCGACTGCCGTCGAGGCCGAGCCGCCAGAGCGAGACGTCGGCGTTGGCGGTGCCGGCCAGCGGGTAGCGGATGGCGCGGGGCGGCCGCTGCGGATCGGCCGGGTCGGCGAGGAAGAGCCGGGTGACGGCGCGCTCGTCGACCCGGGCGACGAGGAGCGCGGTGCCGTCGGGGGACCACCAGTACCCGCGGTCGCGGTACATCTCCCCGGCGGCGACGTACTCGGCGAGACCGTACGTGATGTCGCACGCCTCGGGCTCGGCCAGCGCGCGGTCGCCCGTACCGTCCGTGCCGACCACCCGCAGGGCGCCGCCGCTGACGTAGGCGATCGTGCGGCCGGCCGGGTCGAGGCGGGGATCCCGCGGTTCAGCCGCGGAGGGTATCGGACGGACACCGCCCTCGACGGTGTCGGCCAGCCACAGCCCGCCGTCCAGCGCGAACGCGGCGAGGGACCCGTCGGCGTCGGTGCTGTAAGCGGCGATGCCGGCGGCGGCGCCCAACGCGGCCGGGTCGGCGATCAGCCGTTCCTCGCCGCTGTCGGCGTCCAGCGCCCAGAGGCAGCTGAGCGGGTCGCTACCGCCCCGGCTGCGCAGGAACAGCACGGTCGAGCCGTCGGCGGAGGGTTCCGGCTGGACGGGGAGGCCCAGGGTGAACTGCCGGGTACGGGCGAGCTGCTGCGGCAACGAGGTCGTCATGCCGGGCACCGTAGGCAGAAAACGACCGGGGCCGCCGTGGATCTCAGGAATCCACGGCGGCCCCGGAGCTTCACCGGGCGGACGTCAGTGCACGTCGCCCATGAGCTTGACGACCTTCTTGCGGTACATCGCCAGCGCGACACCCGCGAGGATCGCCATGACGCCCTGCACCGCGAAGTACGCGGTGCCGCCGACGATCTTGTCGCCCAGCACCAGCTGGAAGATGGCGGCGACGCAGTCACCGGCGGTGACGGCGAGGAACCAGACACCCATCATCTGGCTGGCGTACTTGGTCGGCGCCAGCTTGGTGGTGACGGACAGGCCGACCGGGGAGAGGGTGAGCTCACCGACGGTCTGGACCAGGTAGACCATGGCCAGCCACAGCGGGGTGACCTTGGTGTCGCCGGAGGCGGAGGCCATCGCCAGCATCATGACGATGAAGGAGGCGCCGATCATCAGCAGACCGAAGGCGAACTTCATGGTGGTGCTGGGGTTCTTCGACCGGCGGGCCAGCGCGACCCAGATCCAGGCGAAGACCGGGGCCAGCGCCATGATGTACAGCGGGTTGAGCGACTGGAACCAGCTGGACGGGAAGTTGAGCCCGAACAGCGTGGACGCGGTGTGCTCATCGGCGAAGATGTTCAGCGTCGAGCCGGACTGGTCGTAGATCATCCAGAACACGGCGGCGGCGACGAAGAACCAGATGTAGCCGCTCATCTTGGACTGCTCGTTGGCGTCGAGGTCCTTGTCGCGCTTCACCTTGGTGAAGACCAGGACCGGGATCGCCAGGCCCGCGATGGACAGCGGCCAGATCGCCCAGTTGATGGTGAAGTGGCCGGTAGCGGCGACGACCCCGTAGAAGACGGCGGCGATGGCCAGCCAGATGCCCGCCTTGGTGAAGATCTTCCGCTTCTCGTCCGGGGTGATCGGCGAGGTGACGACGTTGCTCTTCGGGCTCAGGTGGCGGGTGCCCAGCAGGAACTGGCCCAGGCCGAGGGCCATGCCGACACCGGCGAGCGCGAAGCCCAGGTGCCAGCTGACGCTCTGGCCGACGGTGCCGATGACCAGCGGGGCCGCGAAGGCACCGAGGTTGATGCCCATGTAGAAGACGGTGAAGCCACCGTCGCGGCGCGGGTCGTTCGGGCCGTCGTAGAGGTGGCCGACCATCGTCGAGATGTTGGCCTTGAGCAGGCCGGAGCCGACCGCGATGAAGGCGAGGCCGACGAAGAACGACGCGCTGAAGGGGACCGCCAGCAGGAAGTGGCCGATCATGATGATCGTGCCGCCGACCGCGACGGTCTTGCGGGCACCGAGGAAGCGGTCCGCGATCCAGCCGCCCGGCAGGGCCAGCAGGTAGACCATGGCCGTGTAAACGCTGTACACGGCGGCGGCGACGGCCGTCTTCATGGCCAGGCCGCCGTCGGCGACCGAGGCGGTCATGTAGAGCACCAGCAGGGCGCGCATGCCGTAGTAGCTGAAGCGCTCCCACATCTCGCTCATGAAGAGAGTGGCGAGTCCCCGGGGGTGGCCGAGGAAGGTCTTGCCGCCAGGAGTGGCCGACGTGACGCCGGTGTCCAGGGTCGTAGACGCCATGAGTAGTGGTTCCTTGCCTGATCGCGTCCGCCTAGGGGGGTGGCGGCGGACGAACTTCAACCACTGTACGTGGCGATATTTGGCGTTATCAGATGACAAAGGCCACGTATCAGGTATGGAAATGGCAAAGTACATGTCAGTTTCGCCCGGCTTATCCATGGTAAACGGGCGCTTCATCCTTCAGATGCAAGATCCAACAGGGCTTTCTCCGCCGAACGGCCGGTCGACAGCACCTTGTTGACCCCCGGATGGCCCATATATAACGATCACGCTCTGTGAACTACCTCACAGGGCGTACGGCCTTACCCGAGCGGACTACCATCACCACATGACCTGTGTGCTGCTCGCCGAGGACGATCCGGCGATCTCCGAACCGCTCGCCCGGGCCCTACGACGGGAGGGCTACGAGGTGCTCGTCCGCGAGGACGGTCCGACCGCCCTCGCCGCCGGCCTCACCGAGGAGGTCGACCTCGTCGTCCTCGACCTCGGTCTGCCCGAGATGGACGGCCTTGAGGTCTGCCGCCGCCTGCGCGCCGACGGCAAGAGCTGCCCCGTTCTGGTGCTGACCGCCCGCGCCGACGAGGTGGACACCGTGGTCGGTCTGGACGCGGGCGCCGACGACTACGTCACCAAGCCCTTCCGCCTGGCCGAGCTGCTCGCCCGGGTCCGGGCCCTGCTCCGGCGCGGCAACGTCGACCAGCTCACCACCGGTGCGCACGGCGTGAAGATCGACATCGAGTCCCACCGCGCCTGGCTCGGCGAGGAGGAGCTGACCCTCTCCGCCAAGGAGTTCGAGCTGCTGCGCGTCCTGGTCCGCGACGCCGGCCGGGTGGTCACCCGCGAGGAGATCATGCGGCAGGTCTGGGACACCACCTGGTGGACCTCGACCAAGACCCTGGACATGCACATCTCCTGGCTCCGCAAGAAGCTCGGCGACGACGCGGCGAACCCGCGCTACATCGCCACCGTGCGCGGGGTGGGGTTCCGCTTCGAGAAGAATTGACCCCGTACGGAGATCTTGGCCGGGCGGCGGCCGATGCAGTGGAAGACCTCGGGGAGCAGCAGCGTGAAACGCCGGATGATCAACTCGCTGCTGGTCGTCGTCCTCGTGGTCGTCGTGGTGTTCTGCGTGCCGCTCGCCCTGGTCGAGAAGCGGACCATCGTCAGCTCGGCCCAGGATCGGGTGGACGCCACCGCCGTCCGGGTGCTCGCCCTCGTGGAGAGCCGGCTCACCGCGGGCGAGGCGGTCAAGGAGGGCCGGGTCTTCGAGAGCCAGGTCGCCGAGGGCAGCTACGTCGAGGTGCAGATCCCCGGCCAGCAGGTGCTGTCGGCGGGTGACCGCCCGGCCGGGAGCCACCTGCTGCGGGCCGTCGAACGCGGCAACAGCGGCGAGATCGTCACTGTCGAGCAGTCACGCGAGGACGTCGACCACGAGATCTCCAACAACCTCCTGCTGCTCGGCGTGGTCGCCCTGCTGGCCGTCCAGGCCGCCGTGGCGCTCGCCGTCTGGCAGGCCAAGCGGCTCGCCCGGCCGCTCACCGAGCTCGCCGAGACCGCCGAACGGCTCGGCTCCGGCGACCCCCGCCCGCGCGACCGCCGCTACGGGGTGCCCGAGCTGGACCGGATCGCCGAGGTGCTGGACACCAGCGCCGAACGGATCGCCCGGATGCTCACCGCCGAACGCCGGCTCGCCGCCGACGCCTCGCACCAGCTGCGCACCCCGCTCACCGCGCTGTCGATGCGGCTGGAGGAGATCACCGCCCTCGCCGAGGAGCCGGAAACCGTCAAGGAGGAGGCGACCATCGCCCTCCAGCAGGTCGAGCGGCTCACCGACGTCGTCCAGCGGCTGCTCACCACCCAGCGCGATCCGCGCAGCCCCACCGCCGTCGCCTTCGACCTGGACGAGGTGATCAAGCAGCAGGTGGAGGAGTGGGGCCCGACGCTGCGCGAGCAGGGCCGGGTGCTGTCCCTGGAGGGCCTGCACGGGATCACCGCGGTCGGCACCCCGGGGACGGTGGCCCAGGTGCTGGCCACCCTGATCGAGAACTCGCTGATGCACGGCGCCGGGACGATCACCCTGCGGGTGCGGCCCTCCGGCACCTCGGTGGTGGTCGAGGTGCAGGACCAGGGCGCCGGGGTGCCGGCCGACCTGGGCAACCGGGTGTTCGAGCGCGCGGTCAGCGGCCGCAACTCCACCGGTATCGGGCTGGCCGTCGCCCGCGACCTCGCGGAGGCGGACGGCGGTCGACTGGAGCTGCTGTCGCTGAAGCCCCCGGTGTTCGCGCTCTTCCTCGGCCGCAGCCACCAGGACTGATCAGGAGCCCTGGCCGAGCTGCATGTCACGGACCACGTCGAGGTCGGTGAAGGTGGGCGGCGCGTCGCAGAGCGCCACCATCTCGCGGAAGATCCGGTCCGTCTCGGGGAGCTTGGAGTTGCGCATCGCCTCCTCGTAGGAGGGGAACTCCACGATCTCCACCACGTGCCTGCTGTCGGAGCGGTCGGTGCCGACCACCGCGTGCGAGGCGGTCCTGGTGCCGTTGGTGGCCTCGACCCAGCTGTCCATGAGCTGGTTGAGGTCGTCGAGCCTGTCGGTCCTGCAGTCGATGATCTGGACGAACGCCATGGCGAGCCTCCTGGACCCCCTCGGTCTCGATCGTCCGCGGGCCGTGCTCGCCCTCGGTCACCACTGTCCTCTCGCGGAGGCGGACCGGGCAAGGGGGTGGGCCGACCGGAGGGGCGGAGAGCGGGAGAGGGCGGGAGGGGCGGAGGGGCCTACTCGGCCTTGGCGAAGCGGATCTGCTCGGTGGCCAGCATCAGCTCGGCCTGGGCGGCCAGCTCCTGGGCGTCGGCGGCGACAGCCGGCTCGGGCTCCGGGAGGGCGGTGAACACCCAGGTGCGGTACGAGATGAAGCGGAACACGGTGGCCACGCCGAGGCCGATCACCTTGGCGCCCAGCTGCTCGTAGTGCGAGTCCAGGTGGAGCACATAGACCGTGAAGGCGAGCACACCGGTCTCGATCAGCATGCCGATGCCGCTGAACACCAGGAACAGCGTGATCTCCCGCTTGCGCGAGGCAGCGTCGCGGTCCCGGTACAGCCAGTAGCGGTAGCCGAGGTAGTTGGTGGCGATCGCGATCACCGTCGCGGCGATGTTGGACCGCAGCGAGGCCAGGCCCAGACCGTTGATGCAGAGCCAGAAGACGGCGAAGTTGATGACCACTCCGCTCAGGCCGACGATGCCGAACTTCACGACCTCACCCGTGAGCCCGCGCAGCTTCTGCACGAGCGGGGGCTTCGAAGCTGCGGTCGTCGCCATACCGGGTGGCCTCCATGTACCTACGGGAAAAAGGGCGTCCCACTGGGCCGGGGGCACCCCTTGAGCCCTGCGTGCACGCACATGATCCGACCGCGCGGACGAGGACCTGGCCGTCCAGGCTACCCGCTTCCACCGAACGGCTCAGCCGTCCGGGCGCGGGGTTGACATCTACGCGCGTCCACTACTCACCGGCCCACCGCGGCTCCGAGGCTCCCCACCGGCCCGGATATCCTGGCGTGGTGACTTCCCCGGGCAATGTGAATTTTCCAGTGGTGGGCATGATCGGTGGCGGGCAGCTGGCCCGCATGGCACACCAGGCGGGAATCCCGCTCGGGGTCCGGTTCAAGCTCCTCGCCGACACCCCCCAGGACTCCGCCGCACAGGTGGTGTCCGACGTCGTCCTCGGTGACTACCGCGACCTCGACACCCTGCGCCGCTTCGCGGCCGGCTGCGACGTCATCACCTTCGACCACGAGCACGTCCCCACCGAGCACCTGCGCGCCCTGGAGGCCGACGGCATCGCCGTCCGCCCCGGCCCGGAGGCGCTGGTCAACGCCCAGGACAAGGGCGTGATGCGGGCCAAGCTCGACTCCATCGGGGTGCCCTGCCCCCGGCACCGGATCGTCGCCGACCCGGCCGACGTCACCGCCTTCGCGAACGAGGGCACCGGCTACCCGGTCGTGCTCAAGACCGTCCGCGGCGGCTACGACGGCAAGGGCGTCTGGGTCGTCGACGACGAGGAGCAGGCGCACGCCCCGTTCCTGGCCGGCGTCCCGGTGCTGGCCGAGGAGAAGGTCGACTTCGTCCGCGAGCTGGCCGCCAACGTGGTCCGCTCGCCCAGCGGCCAGGCCGTCGCCTACCCGGTCGTCGAGAGCGTCCAGGAGAACGGCGTCTGCGCCGAGGTCACCGCCCCCGCGCCGGACCTCGACCCCGCCCTCTCCGACGAGGCCCAGCAGCTCGCCCTGCGGATCGCCGGCGACCTCGGCATCGTCGGCCACCTGGCCGTCGAGCTGTTCCAGACCCGGGACGGCCGGATCCTGGTCAACGAGCTCGCCATGCGCCCGCACAACTCCGGGCACTGGACCCAGGACGGCGCCGTCACCTCGCAGTTCGAGAACCACCTGCGGGCCGTCCTCGACCTCCCGCTCGGCGACCCCCGTCCGCGCGCCAGGTGGACCGTCATGGTCAACGTCCTCGGCGGCGACTACCCGGACATGTACCACGCCTTCCTGCACTGCATGGCCCGCGACCCCGGGCTGCGGATCCACATGTACGGGAAGGACGTGAAGCCCGGCCGCAAGGTCGGCCACGTCAACGTCTTCGGGGACGACCTCGACGACGTCCGCGAGCGCGCCCGCCATGCGGCCGCCTACCTGCGAGGAACGATCACCGAATGACGAACCCTGTCGTTGGCATCGTGATGGGCTCGGACTCCGACTGGCCGGTCATGGAGGCCGCCGCCCAGGCCCTGGACGAGTTCGAGATCCCCTACGAGGTGGACGTCGTCTCCGCCCACCGGATGCCCCGCGAGATGGTCGCGTACGGCGAGAAGGCCCACCAGCGCGGCCTGAAGGCGATCATCGCGGGCGCCGGCGGCGCGGCCCACCTGCCGGGCATGCTGGCCTCCGTCACCCCGCTGCCGGTCATCGGCGTGCCGGTGCCGCTGCGCTACCTGGACGGCATGGACAGCCTGCTGTCGATCGTCCAGATGCCGGCCGGCGTCCCGGTGGCGACCGTCTCGGTGGCCGGCGCCCGCAACGCGGGCCTGCTCGCGGTGCGGATGCTCGCCGCCTTCGACCCGGAGCTCACCGAGAGGATGACCGACTTCCAGGCCGAGCTGAACAACCAGGCCACCGAGAAGGGCAAGAAGCTCCGGGCCAAGGTGGCCGGCTCCTCGTCCTTCGGCTTCGGCAAGTAAGACCCGCCGGCAGGGTGGGGTAGAACAGCCCGTATGACTTCTCAGCCGGACTCCGCCACCCTGCTGGCCGCCGCCCGGGCCCTGCTGCGCACCGCCCCCGTGGTGGACGGTCACAACGACCTCCCCTGGGCGATGCGCGAGCAGGCCGGGTACGACCTCGGCGCGCTCGACCTCGCCGCCGACCAGAGCGACCGCCTGCACACCGACCTCGCCCGCCTCGCGGAGGGCGGGGTCGGCGCGCAGTTCTGGTCCGTCTACGTGCCCGCCTCACTGGCCGGGGACCACGCGGTCAGCGCCACCCTGGAGCAGGTCGACTTCGTCCACGCCCTGGTCGAGCGCTACCCGGACCGGCTGCGCCTGGCCCGTACCGCCGCCGACATGGAGGCCGCCCGCGCCGAGGGCCGGATCGCCTCGCTGATGGGCGCCGAGGGCGGCCACTCGATCGACTGCTCGCTGGCCACCCTGCGCGCCCTGTACGAGCTCGGCGTGCGCTACCTGACGCTCACCCACAACGACAACGTGCCGTGGGCCGACTCCGCGACCGACAAGCCGGTGGCCGGCGGGCTGACCCGGTTCGGCGAGGAGGTCGTCCGGGAGATGAACCGGCTCGGCATGCTGGTCGACCTCTCGCACGTCTCCGCCGACACCATGCGGGACGCCCTGCGGGTCACCGAGGCGCCGGTGGTCTTCTCGCACTCCTCGTCCCGCACCGTCTGCGAGCACCCGCGCAACATCCCGGACGACGTGCTGGCCCAGCTGCCCGCCAACGGCGGCGTGGCGATGGCGACCTTCGTCCCGAAGTTCATCCTGCCCGCCGCCATCGAGTGGACCCTGGCCGCCGACGCGAACATGCGCGCCCACGGCTTCGACCCGCTGGACACCACCCCGGCCGCGATGGAACGCCAGCGCGCCTTCGAGGCCGCCAACCCGCGCCCGATCGCCACCCCGGCCACCGTCGCCGACCACCTCGACCACATGCGCGAGGTCGCGGGCATCGACCACATCGGCATCGGCGGCGACTTCGACGGCACCGCCTTCCTGCCGGACGGCCTCGACTCGGTGGCCGGCTACCCCAACCTGGTCGCCGAACTCCTGCGCCGCCGCTGGTCGGAGGCCGACCTGGCCAAGCTCACCTGGCACAACGCCGTCCGCGTCCTGCGCGACGCCGAGTCGGTCGCCGCCTCCCTGCGGGCGAGCCGTCGGCCCTCCATCGCCACCATCGCCCAGCTGGACGGCTGACCCTAGCCGAGCCGCGGGATCTCGATGGCCGGGCACCTGTCCATCACCATCGGGACCCCCGCGGCCCGGGTCCGCCCGTACGCGGCCTCGTCGACGACCCCGAGCTGGAACCAGACCGCCTTCGCCCCGACCGCCACCGCCTGGTCGGCCACCTCCCCGGCCAGCGAACTGTTCACGAACACGTCCACCACGTCGACCGGGAACGGGATGTCCGAGAGGGTGGCGTAGCCGGGCTCGCCGAGGACCGTCTCGGCCTTCGGGTGCACCGGCACGATCCGCTTGCCGTAGCGCTGGAGGACCCGGGCCACGCCGTACGCGGCCCGGGCGGTGTTGTTGGACAGGCCGACCACGGCCCAGGTGTCGCCGCTGCGGGTGAGGATCTCGCGGACGGTCGCGTCGTCGCCGTAGTTCGTCATGCCGTTGCCAACGGCGGCCACGGGCCCCGGATTCCTCGGCCCCTGCGGGCTCAGGAGTTGAACGCCTGGAGCGTGACCCGAGCGGCGTCCTCGGTGGTGTAGGTGGCCTTCAGCTCCAGGAAGACGGCCTGGCCGCTCGGACGGGTCTCGTTCGTCTCCTGGCTGTTGCTGAAGTCCAGTCCTGCGGCGCGGTCCTCGGTCAGCCGCACGCGGGGGAAGGCCGTCGTCAGTCGCTTGGCCAGATCGGTCCGGGGCATCGTGAACTCGGCCATGTACCCCCGGTCCCTCCAGCCGCCGATGTCCGAGCAACTGGCCCCGGTGGCCTGCGCGGGCATCGAGGCGCCGGCGAACTTCATGACCTCCGAGCAGCTGACCGCGGTGGACTTGCCGGCGTCGTCCGGACCGAGCACGTGGTAGCCGACATAGGAGACGGCCGCGATGAGGGCGACGGCGAGGAAGGAGACGGCCCCCCGGACGAGCCACTTGTCCCGGCGTTCGGCGTGCATGAAGGACCCCCCGGTTCCCGATCGGCGCGGACAGCGCGCGCGAAGATCGTCTCAGATGCCTTGAACGAGTTCAAACGTCGTTCTCGCTCGCGGCACCCCCGCGGCATGGAAGCGCCCGCCCCGGAGACGTGCCGGAGGCGGGCGCGGTCGGCGCGGGGAAGGGCCTCAGCTGGGGCGGCCGAGGGCGCGGTAGGTCCAGCCGGCGGCGCGCCAGGCCTCGGCGTCGAGGACGTTGCGGCCGTCGAGCAGGCGGCGCTCGGCGACGACGGCGCCGAGCTCGGCCGGGTCGAGCTCGCGGAACTCGGCCCACTCGGTGAGGTGGAGGACGACGTGGGCGCCCTCGGCGGCCTCCAGGGTGGAGTCGGCGTACGCCAGCGAGGGGAACATCTTACGGGCGTTGTCCACGGCCTTGGGGTCGTAGACGGTGACCTGGGCGCCCTGGAGCTGGATCTGCGCGGCGACGTTGAGTGCGGGCGAGTCCCGGATGTCGTCCGAGTTGGGCTTGAAGGCGGCGCCGAGGACGGCGACCCGGCGGCCCAGGAAGCCGCCGCCGCACTGCTCGCGGGCCAGCTCGACCATCCGCGAGCGGCGCCGCATGTTGATCGAGTCGACCTCGCGCAGGAAGGTCAGCGCCTGGTCGGCGCCCAGCTCGCCGGCCCGGGCCATGAACGCCCGGATGTCCTTGGGCAGGCAGCCGCCGCCGAAGCCGAGGCCGGAGTTGAGGAACTTGCGGCCGATCCGCTCGTCGTGCCCGAGCGCGGTGGAGAGCAGGGTGACGTCCGCGCCGGCCGCCTCGCAGACCTCGGCCATCGCGTTGATGAAGGAGATCTTGGTGGCCAGGAAGGAGTTGGCGGCGGCCTTCACCAGCTCGGACGTCGCGTAGTCGGTGACCAGGAACGGCACCCCGGCGGCGATCGGGTCCGCGTACACCTCGCGCAGCAGCCGCTCGGCCCGCTCGCTCTGGGTGCCGACCACGATCCGGTCCGGGCGCAGGGTGTCCTGGACGGCGAAGCCCTCGCGCAGGAACTCCGGGTTCCAGGCGAGTTCGGCGGCCTCGCCGACCGGCGCCAGCGCGGCCAGCCGCTCGGCCAGCCGGGCCGCCGAGCCGACCGGCACGGTGGACTTGCCGACCACCAGGGCCGGGCGGGTCAGGTGCGGCGCGAGGTCGTCGATCGCGCTGTCCACGTACGACATGTCGGCGGCGAACTCGCCCTTGCGCTGCGGGGTGTTGACGCAGATGAAGTGCACGTCGCCGAACTCGGCGGCCTCCTTGGCGGAGGTGGTGAAGCGCAGCCGCCCGGTCGAGCCCTCGTGTCCGGCCACGTGCTTGAGCAGCAGTTCGGACAGGCCCGGCTCGTACATCGGCACCCGGCCGGCGGTGAGCATGGCGATCTTGTCGGGGTCGATGTCCAGACCCAACACCTCGAAGCCGAACTCGGCCATCGCGGCGGCATGCGTGGCGCCGAGGTAGCCGGTGCCGATCACGGAGATGCGGAGGGTCACGGGTTCCCCTTAGTGCGGGTTCGACCAGTAGAGGGTGCCCCTGATGCTATCCGTCCCGTCCGGGTCGGCACCCGGCGCCCGCGCGTCACCCGCACGCCGAGGAAGCTAGGCAGCCGCAGGTCGGAGCCCTAGGATCTCTACTGAACGGTAGTTAACCGCGATTTCGACTCGGATCGGACGTCGTTCGGACGTCGGTCACTGGACGACGGGGCAGGCATCATGGCGGGCAGCGCAGGGGCGGCTGACTTCGATCTCTTCCGTATCTCCGAGGAGCACGAGATGCTCCGTGAGGCGGTGCGTTCGCTGGCCGAGGCGAAGATCGCTCCGTTCGCGGCGGAGGTGGACGAGCAGGGGCGGTTCCCGCAGGAGGCGCTGGACGCGCTGCGGGGCAATGATCTGCACGCGGTGCACGTGCCGGAGGTGTACGGCGGTGCGGGGGCGGACGCGCTGGCGACGGTGATCGTGATCGAGGAGGTCGCGCGGGTGTGCGGCTCGTCGTCGCTGATCCCGGCGGTGAACAAGCTGGGGTCGCTGCCGGTGCAGCTGGCGGGTTCGGAGGAGTTGAAGGCGAAGTACCTGGGGGCGCTGGCGCGGGGCGAGGGGATGTTCTCGTACTGCCTGTCGGAGCCGGAGGCGGGCAGTGACGCGGCGGGGATGAAGACCCGGGCGGTGCGTGACGGTGACTTCTGGGTGCTGAACGGTGTGAAGCGGTGGATCACCAACGCGGGGGTGTCGGAGTTCTACACCGTGATGG
>NZ_JBVJLM010000042.1:0-29772 GCF_055584725.1 Kitasatospora sp. NPDC101108 | reverse complement strand
GGGCTGGAACGTCGACGAGACCAAGACCATCGCGCCGTGCCACACCCCGACCCCCCCCCCCCCCCCCCCCCCCCCCCCCAACCCCCCCCCCCCCCCCCCCCCCCACCCCCGCAACCGCCCCCGGCGTCACCCACCCTCCCGAAAGCCCCCCGACCACCCCCAACCCCCCGCCGTCACACCACCGGAGGCGAAGCCGCCCCCGCCAGAGCAACCGCCACCAACGCCCGCAACGCACAAGCCGCCTGCCCCAACGGCAAAGTCGCATCATCCGCGAACAGCTCCACCAACCACCCCCCCGCCGGATTCTGCCCCCCCGCCGCAACCATCCCGCGGTAGCCGGAGACGACGAGCATCGCCTCCTCCGCCGGGTCGTTGCCCGCCGCGCCCGCGCGCAGCGCGAAGGCACCGCCGCGGACGGCCCGGCGGGTCATCGGGTAGTGGCGGAGGTCGAAGACGGCGTCGGGGGCCTCGATCTGGGCGCGCTGGGTCTCGGCGCGGGTGCTGCTGGGGCCGCTGGTCATCCGGTAGACGGCGTGCTGGGAGGTGCGCATCAGGTGGGAGCCGGGCGGGACGTACGAGACCCACCAGCCGACGGCGTCGAGCAGCCGGGCGGAGGTCTCGGCGACGACGACCAGTTTGCCGAGGGTGTCGGCCGGGTGGACGGCCCGGGCGGCCGACGCCTGGTCGAGGGCCGAGAGGACGGCGGTGAGCAGCTGTCCCGGGTCGGCGCTGTGGGCCGCGCCGCGGAAGCGCCGCCGGTCGGCCGCACCGGCCCGTCCGCCGGGCCCGCGCCGGCCGTCGGCGCGGTGGTGGGGGTCGGCGGCGTCGGCGAGCAGCACGGTGGGGTCGGGCGAGAAGCCGGGGCCGTGGCTGCGCCCGGCGACCACGGGGTGGGCGGCGCGGGCGGCCTTGGCGCGGTACTGGGCTGCGTCGGCGAGCCGGAAGAGCCGGTCGGGGGTGGTGACCGGGCCGATGGAGTCCCCGGTGGAGGCGACGCCGCAGGCGACGCCCTCGCCCTCGGACAGTGCGAGCGCCCGCGCGCACAGCTCCTCGGCGACGGCGACCACCTCGTCGGCCTTCTGCCCTTCCGTGAGCAGGCAGAACTCGTCGCCGCCGAGCCGGGCGGCCAGGCTGCCGGGCAGTTTGGCGGCGGCCAGGGACAGCTGGTGGGCGAAGCGTTCCAGCAGCCGGTCGCCCATCTCGTGGCCGAGCTGGTCGTTGACCCGCTTCAGCCCGTTGACGTCGCAGACCACCAGCGAGACCACGGTGTTGTCCCGGTTGTGCGCCGCCAGCGCGCTCTCCAGCCGGGCGTCGACGGCGCGCCGGTTGGCGAGGCCGGTGAGCGGGTCGGAGAAGGCGAGTTTGCGCAGGTCGGCGAGGCGCTCGGTCTGGGCGAGCCCGGCCGAGACCTGGGCGGCGAGCAGGGTCGCGTAGTCGGCGTCGGCCTCGGTGAACTCGGGCATCCCGGCCGCCCGGGCGAGGTACAGCTCGCCCCAGGCCTGCCCGTGCAGCACGATCGGCGCGACCACGCAGCAGGCCCGGCCGCGCCGGCGCAGCGCGGCGGCGCGTTCCCGGCAGTACGCGCCGGCGGTCGGGTGGGTGTGCCCGGCGTGCGACTCGACGTTCTCGGCGGTCTGCAGCCAGGCGCGCGGCGGCCGTCCGGTGGTCCAGCGCTCCTCCAGGTAGGTGACGATCTCCGGGAAGTCCGCGACCGGGTACGACTCGTCCTCGGGCAGTTCCTCCTCGCCGGGCGCGAGATCGCCGTGGTTGACCAGCACCCGCAGCCGGCCGGACTCACGGTCCCAGACCGAGACCGCGGCCATGGTGGCGCCGAGCGCCTCGGTGGCCCGGGCGGCGGCGGCCCGGACGGCCTCCAGCGGGGTGAGTGCCCCGGCCATGTCCTGGGCCAGTTCGACCACCGACTGCAGCCGCAGGTCGGGCAGCGGGTCGGAGCGGTGCGGGCCTTCGCAGTCGCAGCCGCGGTCCGTCGTGATCGCCTCACTGCTCACCGGCTCGCCTCGCTCCCTGTGCTCGGTCCTGCCGGACCCCCACCGGTCGGCCGCACCCGTCCGGCCGCTTGCACCAAGACTATGGCGAGTTCGTTCGGTTATGCCCCGTTTTGCCCGGATGGACCCGCATCCGACGGTACGGCTTTCGACCGTTCGGCACCCGAACCCCGAACCCCGGACCGAGCGTCCGAATCCCGGGTTCCCCGCTACTCCGCCTTCATCCGCCGCGACAGCAGCCACGGCTCCACCAGCCCCAGCCCCCGCACCGGCCGCCGCCACATCGGCTGCAGGTGGAAGCGCGCCCCCGGGTCCGGTCCGGGCACCGGCAGCCCGGAGCCGGGCATCCCGGCCGCCACCGACAGTGCCTCCGCCAGGCCGGGCCCGTCCGAGTCGGCCGGACCGACGCTGCCGTTCTGCTCCAGCGCCGCGGCGAACTCCCCGTCGATCAGCACCGCGTCCTTGGGCGCGATCGAGGTGAGCCGGCTGGCCAGGTTGACGGTGGTGCCGAAGACGTCGCCCATCCGCTGGGTGACCGTCCCGAAGGCCATGCCGACCCGCAGCGCGGGGATGGTGTCGTCCTCGGCCAGCGCCTCGATCAGGCTGAGCGCGATCTCGGCGGCGGTGGCCGGGTCGTCGGTGACGTAGAGGATCTCGTCGCCGAGGGTCTTGATGACCCGGCCGCCCTGCCCGGCGATCAGGTCCGAGCAGGTGTTCTCGAAGGTCTCGACCAGCTCGCCGAGCTCCTCCTCCTCCAGCCGCCGCGACAGCCGGGTGAAGCCGACCAGGTCGGCGAAGCCGACGGCGAGCCGGCCGCTGGTGATCTCGTTGTCCTCGGCGGCCTGCACCACCCGGCCGGTGACGGCGGCCAGCTGGCGCCGCCAGACGTACACCAGGAACTGCTCCAGCTCCGGCAGCAGCAGCTCGACCAGCGGGTACGCGACGTCGGCCCGGGTCAGCCCGGGTTCGACGGACTGGGTGAGGTTCTCCAGGAAGGTGTCCATCTGCCAGCCGGCCAGCCGGGCCGTGGTCTGGCCGGTCGAGCGGGCCACCTGGATCGCCATCGACTCGCTGAGCAGCCCGGACTCGACGAGGCCGGCCAGGCGCCGCAGCGCGATCACGTCGCCGTCGGTGAGCGCCCGGGACTGGCCGATGTCGGGGAAGCCCATGGCGCGCCAGAACCGGGTGGCCAGCTCCATCGGGACGTCGGCGGCGCGCGCGGCCTGGTACGGGGTGTAGCGGCGTGGCGCGTCCAGGATCAGGCGTTCCAGTTCGAGCGCGACCGTGGGGTCGTGGTTGCCCGCCGTCCCGCTGCTGCCGTCCTCTGCCACCGGTCCGTCCCCGTGCGGTTGCCGCACTTGCCTCGTGTCCTACCTGTCCGGGCGCACCGCCCGCCACCCGGGCGGACAGTGGCGCGCCTCACACCGCTGCCAGGTGGAATGTTCGCACGGAATCCCGTGATCCGGAGCATCCGCCCGGGTCAAGGAGAGGTGAAGACTGCCGTTCAGCGCGCCTCGGGGCGGACGTGGACCACGTCCCCCGCGCCGACCGCCCGGCGTGCGCCGTCGGCCGTCCGGACCACCAGCCGGCCGTCCCCGTCGATCGCCACCGCCTCGCCGACCAGCTCCTGGTCGCCGGGCAGGTGCACCGTCACCTGGCGGCCCAGCGTGCTGCAGCGGTCCACATACGCGCGCAGCAGGTCGCTGGCATGCGGGTCCCCGGAAGCCGCCGTCCACTCGCGGTACAGCCCGGCGAACTCGCGCAGCAGGGCGCGCAGCAGGACGGACCGGTCGGTGGTCGTGGCGCCGGCCAGGGCGAGCGAACCGGCGGTGGGGACGGGCAGTTCGGCGGCGCGCAGCGAGACGTTCAGGCCCATGCCGACCACCACCGCACCGGCGCTGAGCTCGGTGAGGATGCCGCCGAGCTTGCGCTCCGCGCCGTCGATCTCCGTCTGGAGGTCGTTGGGCCACTTCAGCCCGACCTCGACCCCGGCCACCCGGCCGAGGGTGCTGGCGGCGGCCACCCCGACCAGGATCGGCAGCCAGCCGTACCGCTCGACCGGCACCTCCTCGGGGCGCAGCAGGAAGGACAGGAACAGCCCGGAGCGGGCCGGGGCGGTCCACTGCCGGTCCAGCCGGCCGCGCGCGGCGCTCTGCGCCTCGGCGACCAGCACCGCGCCCTGCGGCGCACCGGCCCGGGCCCGCTCGGCGAGGTCGCTGTTGGTCGAGCCGGTCTCGGCGACGACGTCCAGCGAGGTCCAGAGCCCGCCCGGCACGACCAGGTCGCGGCGCAGCACCTCCTGGTCCAGCGGCGGCCGGTCCAGGTCGGTCCAGGGGGACGGTCCGGTACGGCCGAAGCCGCGCAGTCCGCTGCGGCGGGGGGTCTCGGGTGCGGTCATGGTGGCAACCCTAGGACCAGGACGGCCCACCGGCAGGACGGACCACGGGGGCGCAGTCCGCACCATCGTCCCGCAGAACGCTCGTTGACACACTGTGTCGATGACCATAACGCCAGGACATGACGGATCGCCCTGCGCGCTGGTTACGCTACGCAGCGGTAGTTCGCAGCGCCGCCCTGCCCTCCTGCGCGGGCCCCGTCTCCGGCCCGCGCGCAATCGAACAGGTCGCGGCCGATGATCAGGGAGAGCCACCGGATGACCGAGGCGCCGTACGACCCCCACACCACCGCCGGCAAGCTCGCCGACCTGCGGCGCAGGCTGGACGAGGCGGTGCACTCCGGCTCCGCCAAGGCCGTGGAGAAGCAGCACGCCAAGGGCAAGCTGACCGCCCGCGAGCGGGTCGTCGAGCTGCTGGACGAGGACTCCTTCGTCGAGTTCGACGAGTTCGCCCGGCACCGCTCGACCAACTTCGGCCAGGAGAAGAACCGGCCCTACGGTGACGGCGTGGTGACCGGCTACGGCACCGTCGACGGCCGTCAGGTCGCCGTCTTCGCCCAGGACTTCACCGTCTTCGGCGGCTCGCTCGGTGAGGTCTTCGGCGAGAAGATCGTCAAGGTGATGGACTTCGCGCTGAAGACCGGCTGCCCGGTCATCGGCATCAACGACTCCGGCGGCGCCCGGATCCAGGAGGGCGTGGTCTCGCTCGGCCTGTACGGCGAGATCTTCCGCCGCAACGTGCACGCCTCGGGCGTCATCCCGCAGATCTCGCTGATCATGGGCCCCTGCGCCGGCGGCGCGGTCTACTCCCCCGCGATCACCGACTTCGTGGTGATGGCCGACCAGACCTCGCACATGTTCATCACCGGCCCGGACGTGATCAAGACCGTGACCGGCGAGGACGTCGGCATGGAGGAGCTGGGCGGCGCCCGCACCCACAACACCAAGTCCGGCAACGCCCACTACCTGGCCACGGACGAGAAGGAGGCCGTCGAGTACGTCAAGAGCCTGCTCTCGTACCTGCCCTCCAACAACCTGAGCGACCCGCCGTCCTACCCCGAGCAGGCGGACCTCACGCTCACCGACGAGGACCTCGAACTCGACACCATCGTGCCGGACTCGGCCAACCAGCCGTACGACATGCACAAGGTGATCGAGCACATCGTCGACGACGGCGAGTTCCTGGAGACCCAGCCGCTGTTCGCCGGCAACATCATCACCGGTTTCGGCCGGGTCGAGGGCCAGTCGGTGGGCATCGTCGGCAACCAGCCGATGGACCTGGCCGGCTGCCTGGACATCAACGCCAGCGAGAAGGCCGCGCGCTTCATCCGCACCTGCGACTCCTTCAACATCCCGGTGCTGACCTTCGTCGACGTGCCCGGCTTCCTGCCCGGCACCGAGCAGGAGTGGGACGGCATCATCCGCCGTGGCGCCAAGCTGATCTACGCCTACGCCGAGGCCACCGTCCCGCTGATCACCGTGATCACCCGCAAGGCCTTCGGCGGCGCGTACGACGTCATGGGCTCCAAGCACCTGGGCGCCGACCTCAACCTGGCCTGGCCGACCGCGCAGATCGCCGTGATGGGCGCGCAGGGCGCGGTCAACATCCTGCACCGCCGGGAGATCGCCGAGGCCGAGGCGGCCGGCACCGCCGACGAGAAGCGCGCCGAGCTGATCGCCTCGTACGAGGACACCCTGCTCAACCCGTACCTGGCCGCCGAGCGCGGCTACGTCGACGCGGTGATCGCCCCGAGCGAGACCCGTCGGCACATCGTCCGGGGCCTGCGGGCGCTGCGCGGCAAGCGCGAGGTGCTGCCGCCCAAGAAGCACGGCAACATCCCCCTGTAGGCCCCGTCCCTCTCGGGAGAGAACCAGCCATGTCCCCGATCCACGTGCTGCACGGGCAGCCGACCCCCGAGGAGCTCGCCACCGTCCTGGCGGTGGTCCAGGCCCGGGCCGCCGCCGCGCAGGCCGCCGCCGAGGCGGCGCGTCTGGCCGGCGTCGGCCCGGCCTCCCCCTGGAACGACCGCTCCCGCCTGCTCCGCCCCGCCGTCCGCCCGGGCGTCAACGCCTGGCGGACGTCCGGCTGGGCGCACTAGTCACCTGTTCGGCCCGGGGCGGGACGTCGGTTCGTCCGACGTCCCGCTCCGGGCCGTTCGGTACCCCCGGCGCCCCGTTCCGCCGCCCGCTTTGCCCGAAACTGAGTACGGATACTCAGGCGTCCGGGCCCACCCGCACCGCACTCTGGACTGGTGCTCTGGTCAGACCCCGAGGACGGGCCCTCGCCCGAGGCCCGTCGCATGCAGGAGCGGATGCAGCGGTCCGGCAAGGTGCTCGCCGCGATCGTGCTGGTGGGCTCCGTGCTGATCATGCTCAGCCGGTTCTTCACCTGAGCCGTTCACCCGAACGGCGGTAACTACACCCCTTCGGCCCACCCCCTACTCTGGTGGGCATGACCGACCAGCGCGCCCTCGTCCTCGCCTCCGCCTCCCCCGCCCGCCTCGGGCTGCTGCGCCAGGCGGGGCTCGACCCCCGCGTGGTGGTCAGCGGCGTCGACGAGGACGCGATCAGCGCCGCCACCCCCGGCGAGCTCGCCCTCGTCCTGGCCGAGGCCAAGGCGAAGGCCGTCGCCGCCGGTCTGACCGGCGGCGAGCTGGTGATCGGCTGCGACTCCGTCCTGGAGCTGGACGGCCTGGCCCTCGGCAAGCCCGCCGACGCCGCCGAGGCACTCGCCCGCTGGCGGTCCATGCGCGGCCGCGACGGGGTGCTGCGCACCGGCCACTGCGTGATCGACACCGCGACCGGCCGGCAGTCCTCGGCCACCGCCTCCACCACCGTCCGCTTCGGCACCCCGGACGACGAGGAGGTGGCCGCCTACGTCGCGTCCGGCGAACCGCTGCACGTGGCCGGGGCGTTCACCCTGGACGGCCGCTCGGCGCCGTTCATCGACGGCATCGACGGCGACCCGGGCAACGTCATCGGCCTGTCGCTGCCGCTGCTGCGCCGCCTGCTCGCCGACCTGGACCTGCGCATCACCGACCTGTGGACCAAGTAACCTGCCGTATCCGGCCGTTGAGGCCCTAAGCTGACCGGCGTTCGACGGGGGAGGGAACGCGGCGATGAACGACAACGTGCTCAACGTGCTGCTCGGCCTGGTGGCCAGCGCCATCAGCGCCGGCCTCGGCTGGCTGGCGCAGGCCCTGCGGCGGCGGCGCCGGGTGGAGCGGATGCGGGCCTTCTTCGGGCTGCCGTCCGGCAGCGAGTGCCTGATCGTGGTGCCCCGCAGCATCGGCACGGGCTCGCACGCCCACACCGTGACCCGCCGGGACGCCTACGCCCTGATGTGGCTGGCCGGGCTGGTCGAGGAGTGCGGCGCCCGCCCCGAACTGGTCGCCCACGACGCCGCGAACCGCGGCCTGGGCGCCAAGACCGAGCTGTGCCTGGGCGGCCCGGTCAGCAACGAGCGGACGGCCGCCCACCTGGCCTGGGGGCTGCCCGGCCTGGTGATCACCTCCGGCCCCGGCCCGGGCAGCAACGTGATCGTGGTGGGCGACCAGGAGTTCGCCGTCGAGCCCGACCGGACCCACACCCTGCTCGCCCGGATCGCCACCCCGGACGGCGGCCGCCCGGTGTTCCTGATCGCCGGGCAGACCGGCACCGCCAACCAGGCCGGCGTCCGCCACCTGGTGGCGCACCACCGCGAACTCGCCCGCCGGTACGGCCGTAACGGCACCTTCGCCCTGGTCCTGCGGGTGGTCAACCCGGAGGCCTACGGGCCGGACATGGTCGAGCTGGCGGCCGACGTGACGGCCGAGGCGCTGCGGCGCCCCCCGGCCGCCGCACCGGCCGGCTCGACCGCGGCCTGAGCGCGCGGCGCGAGGGTGTGTCCCATGCCACCGTCCCGCCACGCCGCCGCCCGGTCACCCACCGTCGCCCGCGCCCGCCCGAGCGCACCGGCCGCGACCTGCGGAGTCTTTCTCCGGGTCGCGGATCGGGCCGGAAAACCCATCACGGTCCGTGTGGGATAGTTCACAACCTGGGGCTACTCGCCGGTACTGCCCAGGAATCCATAAACTCAACGAGGTTCAAGAAGGGAGCCACAGTGCGCAAGGTGCTCATCGCCAACCGCGGGGAAATCGCCGTCCGCGTCGCCCGGGCCTGCTCGGACGCCGGTATCGCCAGCGTCGCCGTCTACGCCGAGCCGGACCGGGATGCGCTGCACGTCCGCGCGGCCGACGAGGCTTACGCGCTGGGCGGTGACACCCCCGGCACCAGTTACCTGGACATCGCAAAGGTCCTCAAGGCCGCCGAGGACTCCGGCGCCGACGCCGTCCACCCCGGCTACGGGTTCCTGTCGGAGAACGCCGACTTCGCCCAGGCCGTCATCGACGCGGGCCTGACCTGGATCGGCCCGCCGCCGCAGGCCATCCGGGACCTCGGTGACAAGGTCACCGCCCGTCACGTCGCCCAGCGCGCCGGCGCCCCGCTGGTGGCCGGCACCCCGGACCCGGTCTCGGGTGCCGACGAGGTCGTCGCGTTCGCCCGGGAGCACGGCCTGCCGGTCGCCATCAAGGCGGCCTTCGGCGGCGGCGGCCGCGGCCTCAAGGTCGCCCGCACCCTGGAGGAGATCCCGGAGCTGTACGACTCCGCCGTGCGCGAGGCGGTCGCCGCCTTCGGTCGCGGCGAGTGCTTCGTCGAGCGCTACCTGGACAACCCGCGGCACGTGGAGACCCAGTGCCTCGCGGACAAGCACGGCAACGTGGTGGTCGTCTCCACCCGTGACTGCTCGCTGCAGCGCCGCCACCAGAAGCTGGTCGAGGAGGCGCCCGCGCCGTTCCTGACCGAGGCGCAGAACGCCGAGCTGTACCGCGCCTCCAAGGCCATCCTCAAGGAGGCCGGCTACGAGGGCGCCGGGACCTGCGAGTTCCTGGTCGCGCTGGACGGCACGATCTCCTTCCTGGAGGTCAACACCCGTCTGCAGGTGGAGCACCCGGTCACCGAGGAGGTCACCGGGATCGACCTGGTCCGCGAGATGTTCCGGATCGCCGACGGCGAGGAGCTCGGCTACGGCGACCCGGAGGTGCGCGGCCACTCCTTCGAGTTCCGCATCAACGGCGAGGACCCGGGCCGCAACTTCCTGCCCGCGCCCGGCACCGTGACGCTGTTCTCCCCGCCGTCCGGCCCGGGCGTGCGCCTGGACTCCGGCGTGGAGACCGGCTCGGTCATCGGCCCGGCCTGGGACTCCCTGCTGGCCAAGCTGATCGTCTCCGGCCGCGACCGCAAGCAGGCCCTGGAGCGGGCCAGGCGCGCGCTGAACGAGTTCAGGGTCGAGGGCATGGCCACCGCCATCCCGTTCCACCAGGCGGTCGTCACCGACCCGGCGTTCGCGCCCGAGGTGCACGGCAGTGACGAGCCGTTCAAGATCTACACCCGCTGGATCGAGACCGAGTTCGACAACACCATCCCGGCGTTCGTCGGCGCGGCCGGCGAGGCCGAGGAGGCCGAGACCCGGGAGACCGTGGTCGTCGAGGTCGGCGGCAAGCGGATCGAGGTCTCGCTGCCGTCCTCGCTGGGCGTCTCGACGGCCCCGGCGGCCGGTGCCGCGGGCGCGGCCAAGGCCAAGCGCCGGGTGGGCGCCAAGAAGGCCGGTTCGGCCCTCAGCGGCGACACCCTGGCCTCGCCGATGCAGGGCACCATCGTCAAGGTCGCCGTCGAGGAGGGCCAGGTCGTCGCCGAGGGCGAGCTGATCGTGGTCCTGGAGGCGATGAAGATGGAGCAGCCGCTGAACGCGCACAAGGCGGGCACCGTCGTCGGCCTCAAGGCCGAGGTGGGCGGGAGCGTCAGCAGCGGCGCCGCGCTGTGCGAGATCAAGGACTGACCCCGGTCCGACCGGCGCGGATCAGGCCCTGACACCGCGTCCGTCAATCTCCGAACGGTCCGTACTCCCTTCGAGGGAGTACGGACCGTTCGGGTTTCCGGGCTCAGCGCCCGCGCGGCAGACCCATCTCGGCGAGCCGGACCGGCATCCCGCCCGGGCCCACCGGCCCGCCGTGGGTGCCGGGGCGGCGCTGGCCGGGCAGCGGGGCGCCACCGGGCGGCGGGACCGGCCGACGGCCCATCGGGCCGGGCTGGGTCTGGTGCACCGGGCCGCTGCCGGTGCCGTGCACCGGGGCCTCCCCGCCGGAGGCGACGCCCAGCGGGGCGAGGTCGATCTGCACCCCGCAGTCGGCGAGCGCGTCCAGCTCACGGGCGGTGGCGTCGTCGGCGGTGGCCTGCTCGTCGGTGACCAGCCGGGTGATGGTCTCGGTGGCGACGGTCTGGAACATGCCGGCCGCGCCGAGCTTGGTGTGGTCGGCGAGGACGATGACCTCGGCGGCCGCCAGCACCATTGCCCGGTCCACGCTCGCGGACAGCATGTTCGCGGTCGACAGCCCGCGCTCGGCGGTCAGCCCGCTGCCGGAGATGAAGGCCTTGGTGACCCGCAGCCCCTGCAGCGACTGCTCGGCGCCGCTGCCCACCAGGGCGTAGTTGGAGCCGCGCAGGGTGCCGCCGGTCATCACCACCTCGACCCGGTTGGCGTGCGCCAGCGCCTGGGCGACCAGCAGCGAGTTGGTGACCACGGTCAGCCCGGGCACCCTGGCCAGCCGGCGGGCCAGTTCCTGGGTGGTGGTACCGGCGCCGACCACCACCGCGTCGCCCTCCTCCACCAGTCCGGCGGCGAGGTCCGCGATGGCGCTCTTCTCCGCCGCGGACAGGTGGGTCTTCTGCGGGTAGCCGGGTTCGCGGCTGAAGCCGCCGGGGAGCACCGCGCCGCCGTGCCGGCGGTCGAGGAGCCCTTCTGCCTCCAGCGCCCGCACGTCGCGGCGCACGGTCACTTCGGAGGTCTGGACGACGCGGGCCAACTCCCGGAGCGAGACCGCTCCGTTGGCGCGCACCATTTCGAGGATCAACTGGCGACGTTCTGCTGCAAACACAGAACCGACGGTAACCTGCGTGACCGTCTGCTTTCAGGCGTTTGCAGCTGGTAGCGGGAATTGCTCACGCAAGAGCGGCGCGTGACCGTACAATACGCGCCGTCAACAACCCGGAACTGCGCCCGCCGTCCGGGTGATGGTCATGCCCGCACGAAGGGCGGCCGCCGATCGGCAGCCGCCCCCAACTGTGCGTCTCGGGCTCAGGATTCGCCGGCGGACCGCTTGCGGATGTGCAGCTGCCGGGCGGCCTCGGCGGTCGAGCCGGAGACCGAGGGGTAGACGGTGAAGGCGCTGGCCACCTGTTCGACCGTCAGATTGGCGTCCACCGCGAGCGCGATCGGGTGGATCAGCTCGCTGGCCCGCGGGGCGACGACCACGCCGCCGACCACGATGCCGGTGCCCGGGCGGCAGAACAGCTTCACGAAGCCGTCCCGGATGCCCTGCATCTTCGCCCGCGGGTTGCCGCGCAGCGGCAGCTTGACCACGACGGCGTCCATCTTGCCGCACTCCACGTCGGCCGCGGTGTAGCCGACGGTGGCGATCTCCGGGTCGGTGAAGACGTTGGAGGCCACGGTCTTCAGGTTCAGCGGCTGCACCGCGTCACCGAGCGCGTGGTACATGGCGATCCGGCCCTGCATGGCCGCCACCGAGGCGAGCATGAAGACGCCGGTGCAGTCGCCGGCCGCGTAGACGCCCGGGGCGCTGGTGCGGGAGACCCGGTCGACCTGGATCTGGCCCCAGTCGTTGAGCTTGACCCCGGCCTCCTCCAGGCCCATGTCCGCGGTGTTGGGGATCGAACCGACCGCCATCAGGCAGTGGGTGCCCTCGATCACCGTGCCGTCGGAGAGGGTGACCTCGACCCGGTCGCCGATCCTCTTGACCGTTTCGGCCCGCGAACGGCCCATCACGTTCATGCCGCGGCGGCGGAAGACGTCCTCCAGCACCTCGGCGGCGTCCGGGTCCTCACCGGGCAGCACCCGGTCGCGGCTGGAGACCAGGGTGACCTTGGAGCCGAGCGCCTGGTACGCGCCGGCGAACTCGGCGCCGGTGACGCCGGAACCGACCACGATCAGCTCGCGCGGCAGCTCCTCCAGGTCGTACACCTGGGTCCAGGTCAGGATCCGCTCGCCGTCCGGCTGGGCGTCCGGCAGTTCGCGCGGGTGGGCGCCGGTGGCGATCAGCACCGCGTCGGCGCGCAGCGAGTGCACGGTGCCGTCGGGGGCGTCCACCAGCACCTCGCGGGAGCCGTCCACGGCCTGCCCGCCGGCGCCGAGCCGGCCGCGGCCGCGCAGCACGGTGACCCCGGCGCGGGTGACGGACTGGGTGATGTCGTGGGACTGCGCGATCGCCAGGCGCTTCACACGGCGGTTGACCTTGCCCAGGTCCACACCGATGACCTTGTTCTCGCGGCTCCCGGCGCCGTCCCGGTCGACCGTGATGCCCAGCTCCTCGTACGAGCTGTCGAAGGTGGTCATCACCTCCGCGGTCGCGATCAGGGTCTTCGACGGCACGCAGTCCGTGAGCACCGCCGATCCACCCAGGCCGTCGCGGTCGACGACGGTCACCTCCGCGCCGAGCTGAGCGGCCACCAGCGCCGCCTCGTAGCCGCCGGGTCCGCCACCGATGATCACGATCCGAGTCACGTACCCCATTGTCCCGCACGCCGGGAGCGGCGCCACAACGGGGTCCGCGCTCGGTACCTTCCTCCAGTCACCCCGGACGGTGCGCCGACCGGGCTACGCTGGCACCCATGCCCCTTTACGCCGCGTATGCCACCAACCTCGATGCCCGGCAGATGACCCGCCGGGCCCCGCACTCCCCGCTCCGCGGCACGGGGTGGCTGGACGGCTGGCGGCTCACCTTCGGCGGCGAGCAGCTCGGCTGGGAGGGCTCGCTGGCCACCGTCGTCGAGGACGAGAAGGACCAGGTCTTCGTCTCCCTCTACGACATCGCGCCGATGGACGAGGAGGGCCTCGACCGCTGGGAGGGCGTCCAGCTCGGCATCTACCGCAAGATCAGGCTGCGCGCGCAGACCCTGGACGGCGACATCCCGGTCTGGACGTACGTGCTCAACGACTACGAGGGCGGCCTGCCCGCGGCCCGCTACCTCGGCCTGATCGCCGACGCCGCCGAGAGCGCCGGGGCCCCGGACGACTACGTGCTGGACCTGCGCCGCCGCCCCTGCTGAGCGCGCAAGCCCTCCCGCCTGTGCGTACCGACAGACCAGGTCACCCGGAAGACGCCGCCGAGCTGTGTTTTCGGGTCAACCGGGTAACGATCCGGCATGCCGTACGCGGATCTTCTACGCGCGTAGCCGAAAGCCGTCTATCCTCGTTCCCGTGAACGCTTCTCCTCAGTCGGTCGTCTCCGCCGACCCCTACGCCGCCGCCCAGGCCGCCGCCGAGCGCCTGCGCGAGCTGACCGGTGCCGAGCGGCACGACGTCGCCCTGGTGATGGGCTCCGGCTGGGTGCCGGCCGCCGACGCCCTGGGCGAGACCGTGGCCGAGTTCCCGGTCACCGAGCTCCCGGGCTTCCCCGCCCCCGCCGTGGCCGGCCACGCCGGCAAGATCCGCTCGGTGAAGATCGGCGACAAGCGCGCCCTGATCTTCCTCGGCCGCAACCACTACTACGAGGGCCACGGCGTGGCCACCGTCGTCCACGGCGTGCGCACCGCCGCCGCGGCCGGCTGCGCCACCATCGTCCTGACCAACGGCTGCGGTGGTCTGCGCCAGGGCTGGACCCCGGGCCAGCCGGTCCTGATCAGCGACCACATCAACCTGACCGCGGACTCCCCGATCGTCGGCGCCAACTTCGTCGACCTCACCGACCTGTACTCCAAGCGCCTGCGCGCGCTGTGCCGCGAGGTCGACCCGAGCCTGGACGAGGCCGTCTACGTCCAGTTCCGCGGCCCGCACTACGAGACCCCGGCCGAGGTCAACATGGCCCGGGTGATCGGCGGCGAGCTGGTCGGCATGTCCACCACCCTGGAGGCCATCGCCGCCCGCGAGGCCGGCGCCGAGGTGCTGGGCATCTCGCTGGTCACCAACCTGGCCGCCGGCATGACCGGCGAGCCGCTCAACCACGAAGAGGTCCTGGAGGCCGGCAAGGCCTCCGCCGAGCGCATGGGCGAGCTGCTGGCGAAGGTCCTGGAGCGGATCTGACGCCTGCCGGGCGCAGAATCATGAGTGACGGGGCCCACGGGCGCGTGATCCGCTGATCACGCCGTCCCGCGGGCCCCGTCCGCTTGTGCCCACCTCTTCTCCCCTTCGCGCGGAACCCTCCGGCCGACATCCCGACGCACTTCCCGATGGAGCAGGCAAATGACGCAGGCACCCACCACCGACCTCCTCGCCCGGGCCCGTACCTGGCTGGCCGAGGACCCCGACCCGCAGACCCGCGAGGAGCTGACCGCGCTGCTGGCCCGGGCCGAGGGCCCGGAGGCCGAGGAGGACAACGCGCTCGCCTGGTCCGAGCTCGCCGAGCGCTTCTCCGACCGCCTCCAGTTCGGCACGGCCGGCCTGCGCGGCGAACTCGGCGCCGGCCCGATGCGGATGAACCGCGCCGTGGTGATCCGGGCCGCCGCCGGCCTGGTCGCGTACGTCAAGGAGCAGGGCCTCGGCGACCTGGTCGTGATCGGTTACGACGCCCGGCACAAGTCGTACGACTTCGCCCGCGACACCGCCGCCGTGGTGGTCGGGGCGGGCCTGCGCGCCGCGCTGCTGCCCCGCCCGCTGCCGACCCCGGTGCTGGCCTTCGCGATCCGCCACCTGGGCGCGGCCGCCGGCGTGACCGTCACCGCCAGCCACAACCCGCCGCAGGACAACGGCTACAAGGTCTACCTGGGCGACGGCTCGCAGATCGTCCCGCCGGCCGACGCCGGGATCGCCGCCCGGATCGACGCGATCGGCTCGCTGAACGACGTCCCGCGCGCCGAGGAGGGCTGGGAGGTGCTCGGCGAGGACGTCGTCGAGGCCTACCTGACCCGGGCCGTCTCCATCGTCGACGAGCACAGCCCGCGCGAGCTGGACGTGGTCTACACCCCGATGCACGGCGTCGGCCGCGACACCCTGGTCGCCGCCTTCCGCCGGGCCGGCTTCCCGGCGCCGACCGTGGTCGCCGAGCAGGCCGAGCCCGACCCGGACTTCCCGACCGTGGCCTTCCCCAACCCGGAGGAGCCGGGGGCGATGGACCTCGCCTTCCGCACCGCCGCCGCGGTCGGCCCCGACATCGTGATCGCCAACGACCCGGACGCCGACCGCTGCGCGGTGGCCGTCCCGACCAACGGCAACGCGGCGGGCGGTGGCAACGGCTCCGCCGGCTGGCGGATGCTGCGCGGCGACGAGGTCGGCGCGCTGCTGGGCTCCGCGCTGGTCGCCAAGAAGGCCGAGGGCACCTTCGCCACCACCATCGTCTCCGCCACCCTGCTCGGCCGGATCGCCGAGGCCGCGGGCCTGGCGTACGCCGAGACGCTGACCGGCTTCAAGTGGATCTCCCGCGCCGAGGGCCTGCGCTACGGCTACGAGGAGGCGCTCGGCTACTGCGTCGACCCCCAGGGCGTCCGGGACAAGGACGGCATCACCGCCGCCCTGCTGGTCGCCGAGCTCGCCGCGACCCTCAAGCGGTCCGGCCGCACCCTGAGCGACCTGCTGGACGACCTGGCGCTGGAGCACGGCCTGCACGCCACCGACCAGCTGTCCGTCCGGGTGCAGGACCTCTCGCTGATCGCCGACGCCATGCGCCGCCTGCGCGAGCAGCCGCCGACCGTCCTGGCCGGCCTGACCGTCACCCGCGCCGACGACCTCTCGGCCGGCTCCGACGACCTGCCGCCCACGGACGGCCTGCGCTACTACCTGGCCGGCGACCCGGTCCGCTCGGCCCGGATCGTGGTCCGCCCGTCCGGCACCGAGCCCAAGCTCAAGTGCTACCTGGAGGTCGTCCTCCCGGTCGCCTCGGCCGCCGACCTGGCCGCCGCCCGCGAGCGCGCCGCCGAGCTGCTGGCGGCCGTCAAGCGCGACCTCGCCGAGGCCGCGGGCATCTGACGGCCCCGGGGCGTAGCGCGGAAGGGCCCGCCGGTTGCGTACCGGCGGGCCCTTCCGCGCATCCGGGTTCAGACGGCGATCACCGTGATCAGGGCGACCAGGCCCACCAGCGCGGGGACGATCACCCACCAGCACCACCGGACGACCACGGGCCCGGCGGCGCCGGGGCGGGTGCCGTTGCGCTCGGCCATCTCCTGGAGGACGTCCGTCACCTGGTCGGACCAGGCGCGGGTGGGGTCGGGGGCGCCCTGGACGACCGGGTTGGTCCGGCCGGCGAGTCCCAGCCCCAGCCCCGTGCGGGAGGCGTGCTCGGCGTTGCTGCGGCTCTGGGCCCGGGTGGCGCGCTTGCGCTGGCGCAGCGAGACCGGGACGGCCCACACCTGGTACTTCTTCTCGCCGGCCAGCAGCTCGACGGAGTACCCGGCGCGCAGCGCGGCGACCGAGGCCCAGGGGGCGGTGATGGTGCGCCACGGGTTGCGGACGACCAGGCGGTCGCTGCCGGCGAACACCGCCGGGCGCAGCGTGTAGGCGATCACCGGGAAGGCGAACACCGGCACCGCGGCGAGGGCGACGTACGGGGTCTTGCCGGTGCCCGTCACCACCGCGTCGCCGATCAGCCAGGCGGCGACGGCGAGCAGGAGAACGCCGGAGATCACGCCGGGGACGGAGCGGTACACGCGGTCCGCGTACTCGGGTTCCCCGCCGGGGGCGGCCGGGCCCTGGTGGGGCTTGCCGTCGGATTCGGTCATGGCGTCGATTCTGCCCCATCCGCCCCTCACCAGCGGGTCTCGGTCCGGCCACGAATGGCGGGCCGGGGCGCCGGGTGGCCGAGGTCTCGGTCCGGCCACGAAAGGCGGCCGGAATACTGGTCGCCCTAGCGGTCGGCTACGCGCGTAGATATGCTGGTCTGGTGACTATGTCCACTGTTGCAGCCAATGCCCTCCCCCAGCCTGGCGGCCGGGAGGTACCCCCAGGCGTTGCGGGCAGCGGCCTCGCGGACGTTGCGGCGTCCGAGGCCTCGCTCCGCCGCTTCCTGCACGGCCTGCCCGGCGTCGACCAGGTCGGCCTCGAAGCCCGCGCCGCCTCCCTCGGCACCCGCTCGATCAAGACCACGGCGAAGGCCTATGCCATCGACCTGGCGATCTCCATGATCGACCTGACCACGCTGGAGGGCGCGGACACGGTCGGCAAGGTGCGCGCCCTGTGCGCCAAGGGCAGGACCCCCGACCCGACCGACCCGACCACCCCGCGCGTCGCCGCCATCTGCGTCTACCCGGACATGGTCGCCACCGCCAAGGACGCCCTGCGCGGCACCGACATCCAGGTCGCCTCGGTCGCCACCGCCTTCCCGGCGGGCCGCGCCGCCCTCCCGGTCAAGCTCGCCGACACCGCCGACGCGGTGGCCGCCGGCGCCGACGAGATCGACATGGTGATCGACCGCGGTGCCTTCCTCTCCGGCCGCTACTTCGACGTCTACCACGAGATCGTCGCCGTCAAGGAGGCGTGCAAGCGCCCGGACGGCACCTACGCCCACCTCAAGGTGATCTTCGAGACCGGCGAGCTGCAGACGTACGACAACGTGCGCCGCGTCTCCTGGCTGGCGATGCTGGCCGGCGCCGACTTCATCAAGACCTCCACCGGCAAGGTCGCCGTCAACGCGACCCCGCCGGTCACCCTGCTGATGCTGGAGGCGGTCCGCGACTTCCGCGCCGCCACCGGCGTCCAGGTCGGCGTGAAGCCGGCCGGCGGCATCAAGACCACCAAGGACGCCATGAAGTACCTGGTGATGGTCAACGAGACGCTCGGCGACGACTGGCTGACCCCGCACTGGTTCCGCTTCGGCGCCTCCAGCCTGCTCAACGACCTGCTGATGCAGCGCCAGAAGCTGGCCACCGGCCGCTACTCCGGCCCCGACTACGTGACGGTGGACTGATCACCATGGCCAAGAAGAAGAACATCGAGGAGCCCGTGGCCAAGCCGGCCGGAGGCCTCTTCGCCTACGCCCCGGCCCCGGAGTCCCCGGCCGCCGCGGGCGACATCGCCACCTCCTACGGCCACTTCATCGGCGGCGAGTTCGTCGACTCCTCCGGCAGCGAGGCCCTGAAGACGGTCAACCCGGCCACCGAGCAGGTGCTCGCCGAGTTCGCCCAGGGCACCGACGAGGACGTCGAGCGCGCCGTCGCCGCCGCCCGCAAGGCCTTCGCCGACTGGTCGTCGCTGCCCGGCAGCGAGCGCGCCAAGTACCTGTTCCGGATCGCCCGGATCATCCAGGAGCGCGGCCGCGAGCTGGCCGTCCTGGAGTCGATGGACAACGGCAAGCCGATCCGCGAGACCCGCGACTTCGACATCCCGACCGTCGCCGCGTGGTTCTTCTACTACGCGGGCTGGGCGGACAAGCTGGACTACGCGGGCTTCGGCGCCAACCCGCGCCCGCTGGGCGTGGCCGGCCAGGTCATCCCGTGGAACTTCCCGCTGATGATGCTGGCGTGGAAGATCGCGCCCGCGCTGGCGACCGGCAACACGGTCGTCCTGAAGCCGGCCGAGACCACCCCGCTGACGGCCCTGCGCTTCGCCGAGATCTGCCGCCAGGCCGGTCTGCCGAAGGGCGTCGTCAACATCGTCACCGGCGACGGCCGCACCGGCGCCGCGCTCACCGCGCACCCGGACGTCAACAAGGTCGCCTTCACCGGCTCCACCCCGGTCGGCCGGGCGATCGCCAAGCAGCTCGCTGGCAGCCGCAAGAAGCTGTCGCTGGAGCTGGGCGGCAAGGCCGCCAACATCGTCTTCGACGACGCGCCGATCGACCAGGCGGTCGAGGGCATCGTCAACGGCATCTTCTTCAACCAGGGCCACGTCTGCTGCGCGGGCTCGCGCCTGCTGGTCCAGGAGTCCGTCCAGGACGAGGTGCTGGACGCCCTGAAGCGCCGGATGGCCACCCTGCGGGTCGGCGACCCGCTGGACAAGAACACCGACATCGGCGCGATCAACTCGGCCGCCCAGCTGGCCCGGATCACCGAGCTGACCGACGCCGGCGAGGCCGAGGGCGCGGACCGCTGGTCGCCCGAGTGCGAACTCCCGGCCGCCGGCTTCTGGTTCAAGCCGACCCTGTTCACCGGCGTCAGCCAGGCCCACCGGATCGCCCAGGAGGAGATCTTCGGCCCGGTGCTCTCGGTGCTGACCTTCCGCACTCCCGACGAGGCGGTCGCGAAGGCCAACAACACCCCGTACGGCCTCTCCGCCGGCATCTGGACGGAGAAGGGCTCGCGCATCCTCTGGATGGCCAACAGGCTCAAGGCCGGCGTGGTCTGGGCCAACACCTTCAACAAGTTCGACCCGACCTCGCCGTTCGGCGGCTACAAGGAGTCGGGCTACGGCCGCGAGGGTGGCCGCCACGGTCTGGAGGCCTACCTCGATGTCTGACACGACCTTCGCGCGTCTTGACGTCCTCAAGACCTACAAGCTGTACGTCGGCGGGAAGTTCCCGCGCTCCGAGAGCGGGCGGGTGTACGAGGTGACCGACTCAAAGGGCGAGTGGCTCGCCAACGCCCCGCTGGGCACCCGCAAGGACACCCGTGACGCCGTCCTGGCCGCCCGCGCGGCGGTCAAGGGCTGGGCCGGCACCACCGCGTACAACCGCGGCCAGGTGCTGTACCGGGTGGCCGAGATGCTGCAGGGCCGCCGCGAGCAGTTCGCCGCCGAGGTGTCGCTCTCCGAGGGCATCGGCCCGAAGAAGGCCGCCGCCCTGGTGGACGCCGCGATCGACCGCTGGGTCTGGTACGCGGGCTGGACGGACAAGGTGGCCCAGATCGCGGGCGGCGCCAACCCCGTCGCCGGGCCGTACTTCAACCTCTCCACCCCGGAGCCGACCGGCGTGGTCGGGATCGTCGCCCCGCAGGCCGGCTACGGGCACTCGCTGCTCGGCCTGGTCTCGGTGATCGCCCCGGCGATCGCCACGGGCAACACGGTCGTGGTCGCGGCCGCCGCGGACGCCCCGCTGCCCGCGCTGTCGCTGGGCGAGGTGCTCGCCACCTCGGACGTCCCGGGCGGCGTGGTCAACATCATCTCGGGCCGTACCGCGGACATCGCCCCCACGCTGGCCTCGCACCAGGACGTCAACGCGCTGGACCTCACCGGGGCCATCGCCGCCGACGGCCCCGGCGCGGCGCCCGCCCTGGAGGCCGCCGCCGCCGATACCCTGAAGCGGGTGGTCCGTCCGGAGCTGGACCCGTTCGCCCAGGACTGGACCAATGCGCCCGGTACCGACCGGCTACTCTCGTTCCTGGAGACGAAGACGGTCTGGCACCCGATGGGGATCTGACCCTCCCTGCTCCACCGCGTCACAACTCCACAGACTGGCCGTCCCCAGTGCCCTCTCCCCCCAGGGCCCGGGCGGTCATTGGACGGACCCGCGCCTCTCCCCCCCTGGCGCGGGTCCGTCGATTCTCCGGGGGACCGGGAAGGTGTGCGCCGGACGGTTTCGGTAACCGGCCGGGATGCGTCAGACTGGTGTCCCGTGAGTGACTCCCCCATGAATCCCGCGCCGACGGCCCATGCCCGGGTGATCCTGCTCTCCGGGCCCTCCGGATCGGGGAAGTCCTCGCTGGCCGAGCGCAGCGGGCTGCCGGTGCTCCAGCTGGACGACTTCTACAAGGACGGGGACGACCCCACCCTGCCCCGGCTGCCCGACGGCGCCGTGGACTGGGACTCCCCGCTCGCCTGGCACCGCGACCAGGCCGTGGCCGCCATCCGCGCCCTGTACGAGCACGGGCGCACCGAGGTGCCGGTGTACTCGATCCCCGACAACGGCCGGGTCTCCACCCGCCCGCTGGACCTGGGCGGCGCGACCGCGTTCATCGCCGAGGGCATATTCGCCGCCGAGATCGTCGCCGAGTGCGCGACCGAGGGCCTGCTCGGGGACGCCCTGTGCCTGCGCAACGGCGCGCTCACCACGGCCTGGCGCCGGCTGCGCCGGGACGTCCGCGAGGGCCGCAAGTCGCTGCCGGTGCTGCTGCGCCGGGGCTTCCGGCTGATGCGGGCCGAGCGGGCCATCGTCGGCCGGCAGGTGGAGCTCGGCTCGTACCCGTGCGCCGGGGCGGAGGCCGAGCGGCGGGTCCGCGCGGCGGCCGGACCACGGGAGCTCTCCGCGGTCTGAACCGCGACCGGACGCGAGAACGACGACGGGCCCGGTGCGTCTCCCCCGCACCGGGCCGTCGCCTGCCGAACGGCCTCGGCTCCCCACAGGCACCGCTCCCCCGAGCCGGCGCCCCCGAACCGCAACCGTCCGCTACCCGTCCCCCGACGGGAGTCCTCTTCCCCTTGGTCCTACGCGACCAGCTCGCCGAACGCCCGGACGGTGTCGCCCGACTTGTTCAGGTGCTCGTCGTCGCGCAGCCGGCGCAGGGCGCGCCAGATGCTGCTCTTGACCGTGCCGACGCTGATCCCCAGCACGTCGGCGATCTCCGGGTCGGTCTTGCCCTCGTAGTACCGCAGCACCAGCATGGTCCGCTGGTTCTCCGGCAGCTTCGCCAGCGCCTGCCAGAGCACGGTGCGCAGCTCGGTGCCGCCCATCGCGTCGGTGTCGCCGGCCGTCTCCGGCAGCTCCTCGGTCGGGTACTCGTTGACCTTGCGGCGCCGCCAGGCGGAGATGTGCAGGTTGGTCATGGTGCGGCGGAGGTAGCCCCCGACCGCGGCCTTGTCGGTGATCCGGCCCCAGGCGCGGTAGGTGCTGAAGAGCGCGCTCTGCAGCAGGTCCTCGGCCTCGTAGCGGTCACCGGTGAGGTGGTACGCCGTGGCGTACAGGGAGGCGCGGCGCTCGCGCACGTACGCGGTGAACTCCGTGATGTGGTCCTCCGCGACGGCCGAGTGCTCCCCCTGCGCGTCTCCCTGTCCCGCCCCGGTGGTGCGGGCCGGTGCGGGGTTCAGCCGCAGCAGCGTCGCACCGGCGGCCTCGCGACCGGTCGGCTCCCCCGAACCGACCGCCCGCAGACCGTTGTTCCCCCGGTTGTCCTTGCCCTCGACGCGGACGGGGAGGATCCCCCGCAGCGTGAGGGTGTTGGCGGAGTCGACCGCACTCCCCAGTCGGCCGATCCCGTACAGCTCCCCCGTCCTGCCGCCGCCGCTCACCCGGCGTGCGACAGGGCTTCCACCGGTGCTGTGCGCGCACCCCCGTACGGTCACGGCACCGGAGTTCTCGTCGGTCCTGACCTCGTACCGGGTCCGGTGGGTGGTCGCTGACGAACGCGCGGTGCGGACAGCCGGGTTGGTCCGGGTCTGAAGCATGGCGTTCATCGTGCGCCCCCTTGGATCGGTACGAGCGGTTCCTGTTGCCGCCCTCCAGCCGGCCCTTGCGGCCCGCTGTCCTGCGGCGACATGGAAAATCCTGCCCGCCGGTTGTGATGGCGCTGTCCGCCGACTGTCACAGGGGTGTCACAGGGGCGGGCCTTTCGTCCCGGTCCGGCTCCCTCCGTACCGGACGCCGGTGGCCGTCTTTCCGGTTCCCGTACGGGCGGTGACCGGTCCGGGGGGTGATTCGGTGCTTTCCGTGGGCCAAAATGGGGCCGTGCCTTTCCTCCTACTGATCGAGGACGACGACGCCATCCGTACCGGCCTCGAACTCGCCCTCACCCGCCAGGGCCACCGCGTGGCCACCGCCGCCTCCGGCGAGGACGGCCTGAGGCTCTTCAAGGAGCAGCGGCCCGACCTGATCGTGCTGGACGTCATGCTGCCCGGCATCGACGGCTTCGAGGTCTGCCGTCGGATCCGCCGCACCGACCAGCTGCCGATCATCCTGCTCACCGCACGCTCGGACGACATCGACGTGGTGGTGGGCCTGGAGTCCGGCGCCGACGACTACGTGGTGAAGCCGGTGCAGCCGCGCGTCCTGGACGCCAGGATCCGGGCGGTGCTGCGGCGCGGCGAGCGGGAGAGCTCGGACTCCTCCGCGTACGGCAGCGTGGTGATCGACCGGGCCGCGATGACCGTCACCAAGGACGGCCAGGACCTCCAGCTCACCCCGACCGAGCTGCGGCTGCTGCTGGAGCTCAGCCGCCGCCCCGGCCAGGCGCTCTCCCGCCAGCAGCTGCTGCGGCTGGTCTGGGAGCACGACTACCTCGGCGACTCCCGCCTGGTGGACGCCTGCGTGCAGCGGCTGCGGGCCAAGGTCGAGGACGTGCCCTCCGCGCCGACACTGATCCGCACCGTGCGCGGCGTCGGCTACCGGCTGGACCCGCCCGCCTGACCTCCTCCTTTCTGAACTTCCGTACGACGACAGGCTCTTGTGACTGACCATCAGCAGACTGCCCGGCGGTTCTCGTCCGGCCGGTGGCGGCGGCTGCGCTCCTTGCGGGTGCGGCTGATCGCGGTGTTCGCGGCCGTCGCGCTGCTCGCCGCCGTCTCGGCCTCCGGCATCGCGTACTGGCTGAACCGCGACGCGGTGCTCAAGCGTGCGCAGGACACCGCGCTGAACGACTTCCGGGTCTCGCTCAGCCGCAACGTCTCCGACCTGCCGCTGAACGCCAGTTGTCCGGAGCTCGCCGCGCTGGCCTCCACCGTGGCGAGCTCCGGCCTGACCTACGACGTGGTCGTGGTCGACGGGGCGCACCCGGAGTGCCCGGCCTCCTCCGACCCGACGCACTTCACCCTGGCCGACGTCCCGGCGGCGCTGCAGTCCACCGTCGCCAAGCCGCGCGAGGTCACCGAGAGCAACCCGTACCCGTACCACCTGTACTGGCAGCGGCAGAACCTGGAGGGCCGCCCGTTCGTGATCGGCGGCACCAAGGTGCTGCCGAACGGTCCGACGGCGTACATGTTCAAGTCGCTGGAGAACGAGCGGGCCGACCTCAACACGCTGGGCTGGTCGCTGGCCATCGCCACGCTGCTGGCGCTGATCGGCTCGGCGCTGCTCGCCCAGGCCGCCTCGGCCACCGTGCTGCGGCCGGTCAAGCGACTCGGCGAGGCCGCCAAGCGGCTCGGCGAGGGGCACCTGGACACCCGGCTGGAGGTCGAGGGCTCCGACGAACTCGCCGATCTGGCAAGGACGTTCAACCGGGCAGCGGAGTCGCTGCACGAACAGGTCGAGGAGCTGAGCGCACGCGAGGCGCAGAGCCGGCGGTTCGTCGCCGACATGTCGCACGAGCTGCGCACCCCGCTGACCGCGATGACCGCGGTGACCGACATCCTGGAGGACGAGGCCGAGTCGCTGGACCCGATGATCGAACCGGCCGTCCGGCTCGTGGTCAGCGAGACCCGGCGGCTGTCCGACCTGGTGGAGAACCTGATGGAGGTCACCCGCTTCGACGCGGGCACCGCCAAGCTGGTCGCCGACGAGGTGGACGTCGCCGACCTGATCATGTCCTGCATCGACGGCCGGGCCTGGTACGACGCGGTCGAGCTGGACGCTCCGCGCGGCATCCTGGCCGTGGTCGACCCGCGCCGGCTCGACGTGGTCTTCGCCAACCTGATCGGCAACGCCCTCAAGCACGGCGGCTCGCCGGTGCGGGTCAAGGTCCGGCAGACCGAGGACTCGGTCGTGGTCGAGGTCTCCGACAGCGGCCCCGGCATCCCCGAGGACGTTCTGCCGCACGTCTTCGACCGCTTCTACAAGGCCGACCGGGGGCGGGCCCGCTCGGAGGGCAGCGGCCTGGGGCTGTCCATCGCGATGGCCAACGCCCAGATCCACGGGGGGACGATCACGGCGGCGAACGGGGAGGTCGGCGCGGTGTTCACCCTCACCCTGCCGCTGACCCCGCCACCGCCGCCGTCCGCGGGCGGGGCCGAGGGCGGCCCCACCGGCGACGACGAGCACAAGGACGCCACGTGACCTCCCCCACCCGCACCACCCTGCGCCGCACCGCCGGCGTGCTGCTCCTGCTCGCACTGGCCTCCGGCTGCGGCATCCGGCCGACCGCCGTACCGGTCGACGCCGGCGCGCCCGCCAGCCGGACGGCCTGCCCGACCGCCCCGCACATACCGACCGCCCTGGCCACCCCGACCGGACCGGCCCCGACCCTCACCCCGGCCCGCAGCGCCGCCCGGAGCGCCGCTCCGAGCCCCTCGCCGACCCCGGTGGCACCCGGTTCGCCGCCGCCGGACAACGCGTTCAGCGCGGTGCCGACGGCCGCGCCCTGCCACTGAGGCATGCCCGGGGGCGGGGCGGGCGGAGGGGGAAACGGGGGCGCGCCCTGGAATGTTCACATCCGGGAGGGAACCGGCGCGCCCCCGGCCCACGTCCTTCCCCCCGTGCAGCGAGATGGCGGGCGTTCCGGCGCACGGACCCAGACCAGGGCGACGGCGGCCGTTCACCGTCCCCTCCGGCTGGTCGGACTGGCGGGCCTGGCCCTCCACCTGGCGCTGGTGCTGTGGCTGGTGCTCAGACCGCTGCCGGTGGCCTGGGTGTACGACGCCAACCTGACTCCGCTGGCCTCGCTCCGCTCCTCCACCACCTGGCAGGTGGTCGGCGAGTTCCTCCTGCTCGCCCCGCTCGGCGTCCTGCTCCCGCTGGCCGGCGGCCGGGTCCGGGCCCCCTGGCTCCCGTCCTTCCTGCGCACCACGGGCGCCTCCGCCCTGCTGGCGACCGGCCTGGAGTTCCTCTCCTCCTGGACACCCGGACACGTGCTCAACGTGGACCACATACTGTTCGCCGTGCTCGGCGTGGTGATCACCCACCTCGCCCTGGTGCCCGGCCTGCGCCACCTGCTGCTGGCCGACCGGCCCGAGCCGCGGGCCCCGCGGGCGTCCGCCCTGGCCGTCCCGCCGGTGGCCGCGCCCGCTGCCCGGCCGCGCGCCTACGCGGAGCCGACGGCCACTCGCCCGCTCGCCTCCGGACGCTCCTGACCCGACACCCTTCGGCTCGGGTCTACGCCCCCGCGGGCACCACCCGGCCGCCGACCTCGACCAGCCCGCCCGGGCGCGGGCCCGCCGTCAGCTGGGAGCCCTGGCCCTGGGTGATGGTCAGCGCCCGTCCGAGGTGCCCCGCCAGCAACAGGGCAGCCGCCCCGGTCGCCTCGTCCTCGTCGATCCCGTCGCCCCGGCCGGGGAAGGCCCGCGCCCGGACCGTACCGGCCGTCTCGTCCTGCCAGGCCCAGGCGTAGATCCACTCGCCCGGCGGCGGCACCTCCAGCGCCTCCACCTCGGCCGCCGAACCGTACTGCCGCAGGGTCCGCCCCGGGGCCCACTCCGGGCGGGCCTGGATCCGGGTCAGCCCGCCCTCGTGCCGGACGGCCACCACCCCGACGGCGGTGACCAGTTGCCCCACCCCGAGCAGCCAGGCGGCCCCCACGCAGGGGTGGCCCGCGAACGGCAGGCGCACGCTCGGCGTGTAGATGTCGATCTCCCCGCGCTTCGGATCGTCGATGAACACCGTTTCGCTGAAGCCGAGTTCACGCGCGAGCTCCTGCCGCGCCGCCCGCCCGGGCACGGCCGCACCGTCCCGCACGACCCCGAGCGCGTTCCCGTGCCGCCCGTCCGGCCCGCAGAAGACCCGCAGCACCTCATGACCGGTCATTTTTTCCCATCTCGTCAATTACCGTGCTGATGCGGCGCGGACACAGCGCAACGACACCGTGATGAAAAGGCGACGACGGATGTCGGTCGCCTCCAGTACTGTGCGCTCTCGTCCCCAGGCGGCTCCCGCCGTTTTTTCTCCTCCCACAGGAAACCCCCTTGAACAATCTCGACTTCAGCGCCGATCCGATGTTCTCCTGGTACGTCGTCCTGCTGGCGTTCAGCGGCATCACCATGGTGGTCCTCGGTGTACTGCCGCTCCGCGGCCTGAAGGCCGGCCTGCGGATCATCAACATCGCCGTCGGCATCGCGTTCGCGGGTTATGCCTACTACCTCGCGTTCGAGTTCGAGGGCACCACTTACCGGATCTTCTACCAGGCGCTGATCCTGCCGGTCGCCATGATCGTCGCCACGGTGAAGGCGGTCGTCGAGCGGAGCAACGAGAAGAACCGGCCGACCCCGCCGGCCGGGGCGTACGCCCCGAACGCGCCGTACAACCCCAACGCGCCCTACGCCCCCGGCGCCGCCCAGCCGGCCGCGTTCAACCCGAACGCCCCGGCCGCCCCGAACGCCCCAGTGGCCCCGGCCGCCCCGGCCGCCCCGGTTGCCGGCCAGCCCGGCCGGCCCGTGCCGCCGCAGGGCGCCTCGCCCTACCAGCCGGGCGCGCCGGCCCAGCCGGTGGCGGACAACCCGTACGCCCAGCCGCAGCCGCCGCAGCAGCCGGCCGGCTGAGTCCCGCACGAAGCCGAAGGCCCGTCCGTCCCCGCTCCGCAGCGGGTGACGGGCGGGCCTTCGGCTTCAGCGGGTCAGTTGCTGGCGCCCTGGGTGCCGTTGCGGCGGCGGGCCACCACCAGGGTGCCGATGCCGAGGGCGATCGCGGTCGCGCCGGTGATGGCCATCGGGGCGGAGGAGGAGCCGCCGCCGGTGGAGGCGAGCCGGGTGGCGGTCACGTCGGCCGGGACCGCGGCGGCGGCCCGCACGGTGTCGGCCGCCGGGCTCGGCGCGCCGGTGGTGACCTGCGCGGCCGGGACGGCGGCGGGGGCGGTGGACGGGTCGGCGGCGGGCGGGACCGTACCGGGGACGGGCGTGGTGGGGGCGGGGGTGCCGGTGGAGGCCGCCGGGCCCACGATGTTGAAGTCGGCCCTCGGGCTGGACGCCGCGGCCGGGCTCTCACCGGCGCCGGGCAGGGTGCCCGCGACGGCGACCAGGGACTCGGCGAGGGCCGGGGCGTCCTTGGTGAACGCCAGCCGGAGGTTGATCGTCCTGGTCCCGCCCTTCGGCAGGCTGATGACCGCACTGTCCTTGTCGCCCGGCCGCAGCTCCCGGTACTGCCAGGTGGGGTGGTCCGAGCTGCCTCCGGAGGTGGTCTCCACCCAGTTGCCGTCCGAGCCCTGGAACTCGAACCTGACGGACTCGTAGGGGAGGACGGTCTGTCCCTGGAACACCAGCGTGGGCACGATCCGGAGGTCCCTGCCGCTGTTGTTGGTCATCACCAACGTGAGCGGCTTCGCCTCCGCACCCGCCGTGAAGACGGCGGGGACCCCGCCGAGCCTGACGTCCACCGTGGCGGCGGGTGTGGGCGCCGGGGTGGGGGTGCTGCTCTCGACGGTGAAGTTCGGGGTGCTGCCCCAGGCCTGGGTGGTGCGCTGCTCCGGGGGGAGGGTGGGGTCCGAGACCATCGCGAGGAGGCCGGCGGAGGCCGGGCCGGGGGCGGCGTCGGCGGTGAGGGTCAGCCGCAGCCGGTAGGTGGCCTCGGCACCGGCCGCGAGGTGCAGCCGGTTGGCGAACTCGTCCAGCTCCCACACGCCGCCGGCGTCGGTGTTGGTGGCCCTGGCGTCCTGCCACTGCGTGCTGCCGGGGCGCTGGTACTCCAGCCTGAGCTGGCTCGGCCTGGGACCGCTGCCACGGACCGTCGTGAAGCTGAAGGCGGTCGTCACGTCCATCTGGTGGTCCGCGGTGTTCCTGAGGGTCGAGGTGAACTCGACCGAGGTGCCCGCCCTGACCACGGCCGGGAAGGCGCTCGTGGTGACCACGACCGGCGAGGTGGACGAGGCTCCCTGGGTGCCCTGGGTGGCCTGGGTCGTACCGGCGGGCGTCGGGGCCGCGAGGGCGGCCGGGGCCGAGGCCAGGGCGGCGCCGGAGACCAGGGCGGCCGTGGCGGCCGCGGCGAGGATTCTTCGGGGCTGGTTGCGCAAGGGAACCTCACGGAGGAATTCGGGCGTAACCCGGAAAGAGTGCGAAATCGCAGGCGTGAGGGGCCCGTTGAGCCCGTGCAGGCGCCGCCGAATGCCCCCCACCAGCAGCGACCGCGGAATCATATCCCCCGGGTCGGACGGCCCCGTGACGGGCCCTCCGCACCCGCACACTCCGGATCGGGCGGTCTCCGGGCCGCCCGGCACCCGCCGGTCTCCGGGGCATCCCTGAGACGGACCCCGACGGGGACGTACGTCTTCCCGGTGACCTGCCGGGGTCGGGAATCGCCTGATGGGCGGAGGATTCGGGGCCTTCGACGGCGGAGCATGGAAGTACCCCGCCGGACCGACCGGCCGGCGGCAAGCCAAGGAGTCCCCATGAGCGCGCGCCTCGCCCGTCCCCGCCACAACCGCGTCATCGCCGGCGTCTGCGCCGGGATCGCCGAGCGCTTCGGCATGGCGCCGTTCACCGTCCGGCTGATCTTCCTGCTCTCCTGCCTGCTGCCCGGCCCGCAGTTCCTGGTCTACCTCGCGCTGTGGGTGCTGCTCCCCCAGGAGCCGTGAGGCGGTACGGGCGGCCCGTCGTGGTGTCCCGGTGGCCGGGATCAGCCGCCCAGGCCGGGCAGGACGCCCGTCAGCCCGCCGACGGGGGTCTTGTCCAGGCCG
>NZ_JBVJLM010000041.1:0-30524 GCF_055584725.1 Kitasatospora sp. NPDC101108 | reverse complement strand
TCCCTGCCCCCCCGTTGTTGTTTCTTATGTTTTAATTTAATAATGCCCCCGGAGCGCCCACCCCCGGAACCGCCCCCGGCGTCACCCACCCTCCCGAAAGCCCCACCCCCCAACAGCACCCCCCACAGCCCCCAACCGTCCCCCCACCCAAGGCGGCTATCGTGCACGAGTGCACAAGGCATTCCCCGGAACCCCGGGCGCCGCACGTGAGGGGAGTTCCCAGGTGATCGGACGGGCGCTGAACGGGCGTTACGAACTCGTCGAGATGCTCGGCGTCGGCGGCATGGCCACCGTCTGGCGCGGCATCGACCGCGTGTTGGGCCGTCAGGTGGCCGTCAAGGTGCTCAACGGCGGCCTCGCCGACGACCCCCGCTTCGCCGAGCGCTTCAGCCGCGAGGCGCAGCACGCCGCCATGCTGGTGCACCCGAGGATCGTCATGGTCTTCGACTCGGGCGTGGACCAGGGCACCCCGTTCATCGTCATGGAACTGGTCCAGGGCCGTTCGCTGGCCGCCCTCCTGGTCCAGCAGCCGAACCTGCCGGTGGAGCGCGCGGTCGGCATCGCGGCGGCGGTGTGCGAGGCGCTGGCGGTCGCGCACGGGGCCGGGCTGGTGCACCGGGACATCAAGCCCGGGAACATCATGATCACCGACGACGGCGGCGTGAAGGTGGTGGACTTCGGCATCGCCCGGGCCGGTTCCTCCAGCAATCTGACCCAGACCGCGAGCGTGCTCGGTACGGCCGCCTACCTCTCGCCCGAGCAGGCCACCGCCTCCGCCCTGGACGGCCGCACCGACCTCTACGCCGTCGGCTGCGTGCTGACCGAGATGCTCACCGGCGAGACCCCGTTCACGGCCGAGTCCCCGGTGGCGATCGCCTTCAAGCACGTCAGCGAGCAGCCCCTGCCGCCGTCCGCCCGGCGCCCCGGCCTGCCGCCGGCCCTGGATGCCGTGGTGCTGCGCCTGCTGGCCAAGGACCCGGCCCACCGCCCGGCCGACGCCACCGCGGCGCGGGCCGAGCTGCTCTCCACGGTCCCGGGACTGGCCGTCGGCGATCCGACCGCCGAACTGCTCGCCACCACGTCGGCGGCCACCCAGCTGCTGCCGCCGGTGGCCCCGGTCAACCCGGACCAGCAGCACACCACCCTGCTCCCGCCGCAGGCGCCGCAGCACCCGGTTTCGGCCGCGACCTCCGTGATGGCGCCGGTCCAGGCCGTGCCGCCCGCCGCGCGGCCCTCCGCCGTCGCCCTCTCCACTCCGGCCCGGAACCGCCGCAACAAGCCCCTCGTCCTCGGCGCCCTGGGCATAGCCGGTCTCGCCGGGATCATCGCCCTGGTCGTGACCGCCTTCGACGAGCCGGCCGGCAACGCCGCCGCCACCAAGGCGTCCCAGGCCGCCCCCGCCGCGGCCCCCACCACCGCGGCCGCGGCCCCGACGACGGGCGCTCCCGCCCCGGGCGTCACCTCGGCCGCCCCCGGTTCCCCGACGGCGCCTCCCGCCCCCACCCAGGCCGTCCCGCGCAACCAGCCCGCCGAGGTCCAGCTGCAGTCGTTCCGGCAGGCCGTGGCCCAGGCGCAGATCACCAAGGAGCGCGACCGTCAGACGGAGCTGCTGCGGATCCTCGACGACACCGCCGCCCGGCTCAACGAGGGCAACCCGGACGACGCCGCCCAGCAGCTGCGGGGCGCCCAGAAGACCATCAAGGACCTGGGGAAGAAGCACGCCATCGACGTCCCCACCTATGCCAACTGGAACGCCCGTCTGTCCGCGCTGTACGCCACCCTCCACACCGCCGCCAACGTCCAGGACGACTGAGACCGCTTCACCCCTGGAGCCGCGGTCGGCGCGACGCTGACGCCGTACCAGAATGGCGCCATGCTGACGATCGGTTCCCTCGTCCTCGGTGTCTCCGACCTGCCGCGCGCGGTGGCCTTCTGGACGGCCGCCCTCGACTACGTCCCGCGCGGCGGCCTGGTCGGGGCGGACTGGGTGGTCCTGGTGCCCGCCGACGGCGGTCGCGGCGTGCAACTGGCCCTCGGGCTCAGCGAGTCGCCCGTCCAGGAGCGTCCGCGGGTGCACCTCGACCTCTACGCCGCGGACGCCGCTGACCAGGCGACACAGGTCGAGCGGCTGCTCGCCCTCGGCGCCGAGCGGGTCGAGTGGGACAGCTATCCGGAGGACCCGGACTTCGTGGTGCTCGCCGACCCCGAGGGCAACCGTTTCTGCGTGATCGACACCAGCCACCCCTGAGCCCTGAGCGCCGCTGCCGCCCCTGAGCCCTGAGCCGCTGCCGCCCCTGAGCCGCTGCCCCCCGAGACACCTGCGTCCACCCCTCCATCCACAGCCTGTGGACAGTCGCGAGGACATCGGAACGCCCGGAGGGCTCCTCACGACCGCCGCTGCGCCCGGCTCTCGATGTTCGCCCGGATCGTCCGCGACATCGTCCCGGCCGCCGCGGCGAGGAACACGAAGTTGTAGCCGAGCTGCAGGATCACCAGCAGCCGCGGCGCCTGCCCGGTCGGGGAGATGTCCCCGTAGCCGACGGTGGCCAGCGTGACGACGGTGAAGTAGAGCGCGTCGAGCCGGGTGTGCAGTCCGTTGAAGTCGCCGGGCCTGGCGGCGATGACGTAGTAGCCGGCCGCGAAGACCGTCATCGCGAGGAAGATCAGGAAGGCCAGCCAGGCGACCGGTCGGCGCGCCCGCCCGGCCAGCACCGCCATGGTCTTGGTCACCAGCAGCCCGCTCAGTCCGGCCAGCGCCGCCACGAACACCAGCCAGCTGAGCACCGGGCGGTGGTAGCCGAGGGCGCGCAGCGGCAGCGTGAAGTACGCGAGCATCAGCGCGGTGCAGGCGCCCAGCAGCGAGGCGGAGGCCACCGGGTCGAGGCGCGAGGGGTTCCGGGACATGTCCCGCCCAGTCTGACCCGACGGACCGTCGGCCGCCCGTCGGCGACCCCCGTACGAGGGGCCGGAACGGCGTCGAGCCCCCGGCGGAAGATCCACCAGGGGCTCGACGGAGGTCCGGACGACTCAGGCGCTCGTCTCGGTGTGCTTGGTCTCGGTGGCCTTGGTCACGTTGGTCGGCGTGACGGCCGGACGGTCGGCGCCCTGCTGGGGGGCGGCCGTGCTCTGCGCGGTGCCGGCGTCCGCCGGGGTGTCCTCCTCGCGCATCGCCTTGGTCTCCGCCTTCAGGATGCGCATCGACTTGCCCAGGCCGCGCGCCATCTCCGGCAGCTTCTTCGATCCGAACAGCAGGACTACGACCGCCAGCACCACCAAGATGTGCCAGGGCTCAAGACCGTTCCGCAGCATCCCTGGCCACCGGTCCCTTCTTGTCTAGAGTCACGGGTGGGCGCGAGCGCCCATGCTCGCCAGTATGCCTGGACCTGACGGCGAACGGATACACCGGCCGGGAAACGCTGGCCGAAAAGCAGGTGCCGTTCGAGCGGATCGTGAGCGGCCCGGCCCCAACGGGACGCCCGGGCGCACTCCGCGCCACGGCCGTCCCGATCAGTAGACGAACGGCACCAGGCGCTTGGACTCCTTCCGGTACTCCGCGTACGCCGGGCCGAAGGACGCCAGCAGCAGCCGCTCCTCGGCGGCGATCCGCCAGCCGTACGCGCCGAGCAGCAGCGCGGCGACCACCAGGGCCGCGGCCCAGCCGCCGGAGCCGAGCGCGTAGCCGGTCCAGACCAGCAGGCTTCCGGCGTAGCCGGGGTGGCGGATCAGCCGGTACGGGCCGGAGCGGACCACCTCCTGGGTGTCCACGGTGCGCAGGGTGCGGGTGTAGTAGCGGCCCAGGGTCCGCATGCCCCAGGCGCGCAGGGCCAGCCCGGCGACCACCACGGCGACCCCGAACCAGCGGGCCCAGGTCGGCGGTTCGCCGATCGAGGCACGGTCGAACAGCACCACGGCCAGCACGGACGCGACGTAGCAGGAGAGCAGCAGCCGGGTCGAGCCGCGGTCGCGGTCGTCCGCGTGCCAGGTGCCGGCCGCGCTGTCCTCGCGGCGGCGCAGCAGCAGCTCGTAGGCGATCCAGCAGAGGATCCCGAGCAGGGAGAGGAGGGACGGCAGGGACATCGACGGCTCCTGACGGTCGTGGTCGCCCCTCCACGGTCCTCCGCCCGGGCCGCCGCGACACGCACCCCGGGGTGGACGCACCGCCGTCCACCCCCGGGTGGACGGCGGAGCCGCCCCGATGACGCGAGGGGCTGGAAGGCTCCGTCCCGCTTGAGGAGACGGCCGTCCTGCTCCGCGGCCACCGCGGCTGACCACGATGGGGTACGTCACGAGGTTCAGCCCCCGCGCGCAGCGGGAGATGCCCAAGGCGTCCTACGCGGTGACCGCCGTCAGCAGCACCACCGAGTCGACGTGGGCCAGCAGCCCGTGCCGCTCCTGCGGGACGGGCTCCAGCTCGCCGACGGACAGCTCCAGCCGGCGCCCGGCGATGGTCAGCGAGACCCGGCCGCGCAGCACCTGGACGCTCCCGGCGGTGGGCGGGTTGTGCTCGTCCAGCGCGGTGCCGGCGGTCAGCGCGATCACGGTCTGCCGCAGCATCCCGTCGTGCAGCACCAGGTGGGCGCTGCGCCCGTGCGGACTCTCGGCCGCGCGGGCGGCGTGTTCCACGGCGAGCCGTTCGAGATCGGGCATCGCGCCGCCTCCTCCTTCAAGCCGGGTGCTCAAGCCGGGTGCCCAGGCCGTGTGCCCAGGCTGGCGGACGCACCGGCGACGCGCACCCGGAGAGCCCCGGAGCGGTCCACCCGAGGTGCGGTCCCCGCCGACTGCCCGCATCGTGGAGGCATGGCGACCAACCAGAAGATCTTCAACGGCTTCCAGGTCAACCGCTCGCTGCTGGTCGGCGGCGTGGCACTGACCGGCATCGGCTCGGTGCTCGGCGCGACCGGGGCGGCGCTGGTGTGCGCGGCGCTGTTCACGGCGGGCAGCCGCTGGGTGCGCGGCCTGGAGACCGCGCCGGTCGCGCTCGCCCATCGGGCCCTGCGCGAGGCGAAGGTGGCGTCCGCGGCCGGCTGGGAGGCCTGGCGGGCCGAGCACGGCTCGCCCAACTGAGCCGACCGGTCGCGGCCCCCCGCGGCGGCTACGTGCTCACAGCCCCAGCGACTTGGCGATGATGCTGCGCATGACCTCGCTGGTGCCGCCGTAGATCCGGAACACCCGGTTGTCGGTGTAGAGCCGGGCGATCGGGTACTCCAGGATGTAGCCGTAACCGCCGTGCAGCTGCAGGCACTTGTCGATGACGGTGGATGCCGACTCGGTGCAGAACAGCTTCGCGGCGGCCGCGTCCGCGACGGTCAGCTCACCGTCCTGGTAGAGCTCCAGCGCGCGGTCCACCATCGACTGCTGCGCCAGCACCTGGGCCTGGCAGTCGGCCAGGGTGAACTTGGTGTTCTGGAACTCGGCCACGGCCTTGCCGAACACCTTGCGGTCCTTGACGTACTGCACCGCGAACCGCACCGCCGCCGCGGCCGCCGCGTACGCGCCGACGGCGATCGCCAGCCGCTCCTGCACCAGGTTGTGGGTCAGGTAGGAGAAGGCCCGGCCCTCCTCGCCGAGCAGGTTCTCCACCGGCACCCTGACGTCGCTGAACGCCAGCTCCGCGGTGTCCGAGGTGCGCAGGCCGATCTTCTGCAGCTTGCGGCCGACCGAGTAGCCCGGCGAGGTGGTGTCCACGCACAGGATGGACAGCCCGGCCCGGCGGTTCTCCGGGTCGTACGGCGCTGTGCGGCAGACCACCAGGACCAGGTCGGCCAGCACGCCGCCGGTGATGAAGGTTTTGGCGCCGTTCAGGACGTAGTGGGTGCCGTCCTCGGAGAGCCGGGCGGTGGTGGAGATGCCCGCGAGGTCGGAGCCGGCGCCCGGCTCGGTCATCGCGATCGCGGTCATGATGTCGCCGGAGACGAAGCCGGGCAGCCAGCGCCGCTTCTGCTCCTCGTTGGCGTACTCCAGCAGGTACGGCAGCACCAGCCCGGTGTGCACCCCGGAGGAGCCGAAGCTCACGCCCGCCCGGGCGGTCTCCTCGGCGATCACCGCCTGGTACTTGAAACCGCTCTCGCCCGCGCCGCCGTACTCCTCCGGCACCTCGATGCCGTAGACGCCGAGTTCGCCGAGCTGGCGGTAGAAGTCGCGGGGCGGGTGGCCGTCGGCCTCCCAGCTCTCGTAGACCGGGACGACCTCGTTGGCGATGAAGTCCCGGATGGTCTCCCGGAAGGCCTCGTGGTCCTCGTTGAACACGGTGCGGCGCACGGCGGCGCTCCCTTCGACGGTGCCGGCCGGCGGGCCGGCGGAGGCGGAACGTGCCAGGTGGTGGCCCGACAAGTTAATCCCCGGTAGCCTCGACTGTCCAGCATTGCGACCCCCGGGAACCGGCGTGGAGGAGCTGCTCCGCGCGGCGGCCAAGTGAATCCTTGCTAGCCTGCGGGCGGGACCGGGGACGAACACGAGGGAGGCCCGCCATGGTGGTCCGACGGCCGCCCGGCCGACGCGCCCAGATCCTCGCCGTGGCCGCCGACCGCTTCCACCGCAGCGGCTACCACCAGGTCTCGATGACCGAGGTCGCCGCCGGGGTGGGCATCACCGCACCCGCCCTCTACCGGCACTTCCGCGGCAAGCCCGAACTGCTCGACCGCGCCGTCCGGCTGGGCCTGGACGCACTCGCCGACGGCCTGCGCGCGGCCCGCACCACCGCCGAACTCGGCGCCGCGCTGGCCGCGGTGGCGGTCGGCCACCGCCCGCTCGGGACGCTGGTGCAGCGCGACGCCCGGCTGCTGCCGCCCGCCCGCCGGGCCGAGCTGCGCCGCGAACTCCGTACGGACGTCGCCCTGATGGCCGCGGTGCTGCGCGCCGAACGTCCGGAACTCGCAGCTGCGGACGCCGAGTTGCTCTGCTGGTCGGCGCTCTCCTGCTGCGCCGGACTGTCCTACCAGTCGGCCGCGCCGCAACCGCGCCGGGCCGAGGCGCTGTTGCGCGAACTGGTCGCGGCCGTCCTCGCGGTGTCCCTGGACGGCACGGCCGCCGGGCCGGAGCCCGTACCGGTGCCGCAGCCGAGGCCGCAGGCGCGCCGGGAGGAACTGCTCGCGGCGGCCGTCCGGCTGTTCCACCAGCGCGGCTTCGACAACGTCAGCACCGACCAACTCGGCGCCGCCGTCGGCATCTCCGGCCCCAGCGTGTACCGGCACTTCGACAGCAAGGCCCACCTGCTCGCCGCCTCCCTGGTGCGCAGCCGGGAGCGGCTCTGGCACCAGGTGGACGGCGCGATCGCGAGCGCCGCCGGGCCGCGGGCGGCGCTGGCGGCCGGGCTCGACGCCTACGTCGACTTCGCGCTGCGCAACGGCGACTACCTGGGCGCGATGCTCAGCGAGACCGAGCGGCTGGCCCCGCCGGACCGCCGGGCCGCGGTGGACTTCCGGCGGGACTTCCTGCGCACCTGGGTCGACCTGCTGCGGCAGGTGCGCCCGGAGGAGGACGCGGTGGCCGCCCGGATCCGGGTGCACGCGCTGTTCTCGCTGGTCAACGACGGGGTGCGGAACCGTCCGCACAGTGCCAGGCCGGACCTCGGCGACTGCCTGCGGCGGCTGGGCCGGGCGGTGCTGGCGCAGCCGGAGTAGCGCGCGGGCCGTGCCGGCCCCCGTCGACGCGGAGGCGGGCACCCGGCCCGGAACGGGGTGCGGCCCAGTGGAGGTGGACCCGGGCGTCGACGTTCCCGTTGCCCTGAAGGGCGCCGATGTTGCCGCCGTTGCCCGTCACGGCGAGGCCGTTGTTCTGGTTGCTCGCCCCCGAACCGGTGGCGGTCTGCCGGGTGTTGCATTTCCCTCGATCGTGGGGGATCGGTCAATTCGGAGTTGACCAGAATCCGTCATTCCGGGAGGGCGGACCGGTGCATAGAAAGAAATGGTCGGCAGATTGTCGCACTGGCACACTGAGGACCCATGTCTGAAGGTGCCACGACCGAGCCCACCCCCGCCGAGGACCTGCGCACCACCGAGGTCGATCTCGGCGGCCTGGTGAACGTCCTCGCCACCCATCTCTACTCGACCCCGCTGGTCGCCCTGCGCGAACTCGTCCAGAACGCCCACGACTCGCACACCCGCCGGCTCCTGGAGGACCCGGACGGCGAGCACCGGCCGCTGATCCGGGTGCGCGCCGACGCCACGCGGCGGACCGTCGCCATCGAGGACACCGGCGCCGGCCTCACCGAACCGGAGATCCACTCCTACCTCGCCACCGTCGGCACCGGCTACACCCGGATGCTGCGCGAACTGACCGGGAACCAGGAGCTGATCGGCGCCTTCGGCCTGGGTTTCCTCTCCGCCTTCTCGGTCGCCGACGAGGTGACCGTCACCACCACCTCGCACCGCGAGCCGGGGCTCGGCCACCGCTACCGCAGCCGCGGCGGCGAGCACTACCAGGTCGAGCCGGTGCCCGCCCGTCCGCAGCCCGGCACCGTGGTCGAGCTGGCGCTCAAGGCCGAGCACGCCCACCTCGCCGACGAGCAGGCGCTGCGCGAAGTCCTCGGCCGGTACTGCGTGCTGCTGCCCGTCCCGGTCTTCGTCGGCGAGGACGAGCAGCCGGTCAACGCCGTCGAGGTGCCCTGGCGCCAGGAAGTGGCGGGGGACCCGTACGCCGCCCGGATGCGCTTCGCCACCGCCTTCGGCCGCCGTTTCGAACCGCTCGCCGCCTTCCCCGTGCTGCCCGTCCAGGGGGACGGGGCCGTCGAGGACGCCACCGACGCCGTCGGCCTGCTCTGGGTCCAGGACGGCGGCACCTACGGCAGCAGCGACAACCGCGACCTCGCCGTCTACCTGCGCGGCATGCTGCTCGCCGAGGACGCCCGCGACCTGCTGCCCAGCTGGGCCGGGTTCATCGGCGGGGTGATCGAGTCCAACCGGCTCACCCCCACCGCCAGCCGCGAGGACCTCCAGCGCGACGAGCACTACCGCGCGCTCCAGCGGGCCCTCACCGACGCCGTCGTGGACGGCCTCTACGAGACGGCCCGGCTGCGGCCCGCCGCCTGGCGCCGGATCCTCACCCGGCACGGCCAGGAGCTGCTCGGCGCCGCGCTCTGCGACGAGCGGCTGTTCACCCTGCTCGCCGACGACGTACCGGTGCCCACCTCGCAGGGCGACCTCACCGCGGGCGGGCTGCGGGCGGCCGGCGGGGGAGCCGTGCACGTCGCGCTGGGCAGTGGGGGCGGCTTCGAGGAGATGCTGTACCGGGCGATGCGGGTGCCGATCGCCCGTGGCGACCGCTACGCCGTCCTGCCGTTCCTGCGCCGCTACGCCCAGCTGCGCGGCTGCCGGCTGGTCGAGCTGGGCAGCGAGCAGGGCAACCGCGAACTGTTCCGCGACCCGGAGCGCCCGCTGCCACCCGAGGAGTCGGCCTGGCTGTCCGGCGCCCTCGCCGACCCGGGCGAGCAGCTCGTCCCCGCCCGCTTCGACCCGCCCGGCCTGCCGCTGGTCCTGGTGCCGGACCGCGAGGCCGAACTGAAGGCCCGGATCGAGGACGACCAGGCCGACGCCCGGATCCCGTCCGCCGCCCTGCGGCTGGCCCGGGCGTTCACCGCCCGCACCGACGGCGAGGTCAGGGCCCGGCTCTACCTCAACCTGGCCTGCCCTGCCGTCCAGGACCTGCTCGCCGCCTACCGCGCGGGGCACACCGGCAGCGCCACCGCGGCCGGGCTGCTCCGCTCGCTCAAGGTGATCATGGCGGCGGCCTCGACCGGTCCCGCCGAGGGCGACCTCGGCGCCGCACTGGCCGGCGTCGGCACCGCCGTGTCCGCCCTGACCGCCGCCGTCCCGGCCGGCCTGCCGGAGGTCCCGGACAGCCCCGGCGACCTCCGGGAACAGGCGTGACGGTCCGCCCGGCGGGCGGACTGTCAGTGGCTCGCGGTAGACAACCCATCAGCACGACGCAGGGGGAACGGACATGACCACCGACATCTGGGCCTGGGTGCGCGACACCCACCAGCAGCTGCACGCGGCCGGCCACCGCCGGCTGGCCGACGCCATCTACGAGCTGCCCGAGCACGCCACCGAGGGGCGCAACGAGCAGCTCGACGCGGTCTACCCGGAGGCCGTCGCCTCCGCCCGTGCCCTCGGCCTGCCCTGGGTCGAGGTCTACCTGCGGCACTGGCGGATGCAGAACCTGCTGAACAAGCGCCAGCAGGGCGAGTCCGTCCTGCCCGAGGTGGTCGACCTGCTGGACTTCGCCCACCGGGAGGAGACGGCCAGCTGCCCGCAGTCCGTCTGCGTGGTGCAGGACTTCGCGATCTGCCACGCCCGGGTCGACGGCCCCGGGTACGTGCGGGAGCGCCTCGACGTGGTCGGCGAGACGCTGGACCGGATCGAGCCCGGCCGAGCCTGCTTCGACTGCCTCTCCCGCGAGTACTCCGACGCCCTGGAGGACGACGGCCGGCCCGCCGACGCCCTCGCCCACCTGGACACCGCCGCCGCCCGGATGCGGACGGCGGGCCAGCAGGTCTCGCTCCGCTTCCACCGGGCCCGGGCCGGCACCCTGCACCTGCTGGGCCGGCACGAGGAGGTGCTCGCCCTGCTGGACACCGCCGACCAGGCGGCCAGGGCCCGGGGCGAGGAACTCGACGAGAGCGACCGGCGCTCGGGCGCCCTGCAGCGGGCCCGCGCGCTCGCCTCGCTCGGGCGCACCGAGGAGGCGCTCGCCCTGCTGCCCGAGCGGGCCGAGGCCGAGCGGCACGCCGATCTGCGCCAGAGCTGGACGGAGACGGTCGAGCTGCTGGTCGCGGCCGGCGCCTGGGAGAACGACGCCGAGCTGGGCGCCGTACTGGCCGGCTGGGTCGGCTACCTGGACGGCACCGGCTCGCACCGCCCGTGCGTGGACCTGCTGCTGGCGGCCGGTCGGCTGGCGCTCGCCCGCGGAGCCCGTACGGTGGCGCTCACGCTCGCGGCCACCGGGGAGCGTAAGCTCACCCAATTGCGTCGCACCGCAGGCGTGGCCGAGCAGGTCGCAGCCCTGCGCGCGGCCGCCGAGGCACTGCCGGTGCCCGAGCTGCCCGTCCCGCCGGGCGAACTGACGGCGCACCTGGCCGAAGCCGGTGTGCCCTTCGAGACCGGCGCCGACCTGCTCTCCGTCGCCCTGGACCGGTACCGGGGTGAGCAGGCCGGCGCCACCGAACTGGCCGTGCTGCTGGCCAACGTGCTCGGCGGCCTCGGCCACGCCCGGGCCGCCGCCGACCTGCTCTGGCAGCGGCTGGACGCCGACCCGGGCAGCAAGGAGCTGACCGGCACGCTCGGCCAGGCCCTGATCGAGGCCCGGGACGCCGAGGGCGTGCGCCGCCTCGCCGACCGGCTGGCCGCGACCAGCCCGGCCGACGGGCGCTGGATACGCGCCCGCTGGGCCGCCGCCGAGGAGCGCTGGGCCGAGGTGCTGGAGCACTGCGAGGCGATCCTGGCGCTGGAGGCGAACCGGATCAACCCCCGACGGCTGGCCGCGGCCGCCGCCACCGAGCTGGGCGACCACGCCACCGCGCAGCGCCTCTACCAGGAGCTGCTGGAGCACGCCCTGCCCGCCGAGGAGGCGCGGGAGGACGAGCTCCACCGCACGGTCCAGGAGTCCGACCTCTGGCACCTGATCACCGCGGCGAGCGCCAACCGGGACTGGGCCGTGGTCCGCTCCACCGGCGCGCGGATCGGTATCGAGTTCGACGAGCCCGAGGGCCCGGTGGACGAGGAGTGGCAGCTGATCAGCGTCCGCGCCACCCGCGCCAACGGCACCAGGGCCGACCTGCCCGCCGTGCGGACCGGCCCGGCCACCGCCCGGATCCTGCCGGTGCTCGGCGCGGACGTGGCGCTCAACCACGGCGACGTGGTGGTCTTCGCCCCGGCCCTGCTGGAGCGCCCGCCGGCCGAGGACGCCACCGAGGAGGAGCGGGAGAGCTGGCGGCCCACCTTCGCGCTGCTGACCCTGCTCGACCCGGCCGGCTACACCACCTACTGGATCGACGGCGTCCGGCCCGGGGACGAGGCCTGGGCGGGGTTCCGGGACGGGCTGCGGGCGGCCGGCTACGCGGTCTGGGTGTACAGCGGGGAGCAGTACCGGCTCCCGGACCCGGACCGGGAGGACGCCGACCTGCCCGGCGTCTACGCCGCCCTCGGCCTCCCGCCGACCGCCTCGGCCGAGCGCGCCGACGCGCTGCTGCACGAACTCACGGCCGGCTGGGAGCACCCGGTGACCTGGCTCGACCTGGCCGAGGCGGCGGGGGCGGACCTGCGGCGGCACACGGAGATCATCGAGCGCTACGAGATCTGAGCCGGAGGGCGTTCTCCTCGGACAGATCCCCTTCGTCCGGGACAACGTCGACGCCATCCTGGTCGGCATCGTGCTGGTCTCGGTGACCCCGGTGGCGGTCGAACTGCTGCGGGCCCGCCGATCCGGAGCGGAGGCCGCCGCCCGCCACCGCGCCGGGTAGGCGCCCGGGCCCGTCGGTGGGTGACGTCGCGTACATGTGCGTCCAGCTGTTCGATCAGGCAAGGTGTAACCCGAGATCGAACGGTGGCCGGCGGCCACCAGGGGCGGCGAGGAGCGGAAGTGCCTAAGCGGGGCCGATCGGGTGCGGGCAAGCGGGCGAGGGGAGGCCGGACGGTTCGCCAGGTGGGGCAGACCCCGCCCAGGCCGGTGCGCCCCGCCGAGGCGCCGCCCACCGAGGGCCTGCTCGGCCACCCCGCTCCGCCCGTCGAGCCCACCATCGAGGTGCCGCTGGCCCCGCCCGTCCCGGAGACCAGGGGTCTGCTGGCCCCCGAGCCGGAGCCCGAGCCGCAGCCCGAGCCGGAGCCCGAGCACCGGGCCGAACCGCAGCCCGGGTCGACACCGGAGCCGCCGCTGGAGCCGCACCCCGAGCTGACCATCGACCTGCGCCCGCGCGACGCAGCCCCCGAACGCCCGGCCCCCGAGCGCCCGGCCCCCGAGCGCCCGGCCCGTCGTCGTTCGGTCGCCGAGGACACCCTCACTCCCGAGGAGTGGCGCGCGGCCGGCTACACCCCGCCCACCGGCATCCCGATCCCCGAGCTGACCGCCGGTGCCCCCGGCGAGGTGCCCTGGCCGGACCGGATGCGCACCCTGCTGCGCACCCCGATGTCCGAGCGCCCCGCCTTCGAGCGCACCGCCCGCGAGATGCACCCCTCCGCGGGCGCCGCCCGCAACGTCCCGCGCATCCTCGACCTGACGCTGCGCATCGGCGAACTGCTGCTGGCCAGCGGCGAGGCCGCCGAGGACGTCGAGGCGGCGATGCTCGGCATCGCGCACGCCTACCGGCTGGACCGCTGCGAGCCGCAGGTGACCTTCACCCTGATTGGCATCTCGCACCAGCCCTCGCTGGTCGAGCCGCCGGTGACCGCCGACCGCGTGGTGCGCCGCCGCACCTCCGACTACACCCGGTTGAACGCGGTCTACGGGCTGGTGGCCGACATCACCGCGGAGAAGGTGACGGTCAACGACGCCTACCGCCGACTGGCCCTGATCCGCCGCAACCGGCACCCGTACCCGGCCTGGCTGCTGGCCCTGACCACCGGTCTGCTGGCCGGCGCGGCGACCTTCCTGGTCGGCGGGCGGCTCGACGACAAGGCCTGGCTGGTCTTCGGCAGCGCCTTCGTCGCGGCCGTCCTCGGCGACCGGCTGGCCTCCGCGCTGGCCCGGCGCCGGCTGCCGGAGTTCTACCAGTTCGTGGCGGCCGCGATGCCGGCGGCCGCCTCGGGCATCATCCTGTCCTTCAACGACTGGGGCCTGCGCGGCTCGGTGGTGATCACCGGTGGCCTGTTCGCCCTGCTGCCCGGGCGCGCGCTGGTGGCCGCCGTCCAGGACGGCCTGACCGGCTTCTACATCACCGCCGCGGCCCGGCTGCTGGAAGTGATCTACCTGGTCGCGGGCATCGTGATCGGTGTGATCATGATCCTCTACCTGGGCGTCGGCTTCGAGGCGAGGCTCAAGCCGGACGAGAGCCTGGCGGGCATCAGCTACCCGCCGGTCCAGATGGTCGCCGCGATGGTGCTGACCCTGGCCTTCGCGATGCTGTTGCAGACCGACCGCCGCACGCTCGCGCTGGTCACCCTCAACAGCGGCATCGGCTGGGCCAGCTACGGCGCGCTGGTGTACAACGCGCACGTCAACCCGATCGCCGCGACCGGGGTGGCGGCCGGACTGGTCGGCCTGTTCGGCCAGCTGATGGCGCGCTACCGCAACGGCTCGGCGCTGCCGTACGTGACCGCCGCGATCGGTCCGCTGATGCCGGGTTCGGCGCTCTACCTCGGGATGCTCGCCTTCGCCCAGGGCCACTCCAGCACCGGTCTGGTGTCGGTCTTCCGGGCGGCCGCGATCGCGATGGCGCTGGCGATCGGGGTGAATCTCGGTGGCGAGATCGCCCGGCTGTTCCTGAAACTTCCGGTGGGCGCCGAGCTGCCCTCGCTCTACCCGGCGGTGCCGCGCCGGGCGGCCAAGCGCACCCGGGGATTCTGACCGGGAGTCGGGCCCGGCCCCGTTGACGGGAACGCCGGGATCCGGGTCGGGGACCGGGCCGACGGGTCGGCATTCGGGCCGGAATCGGGCCGGTATCGGCTTCCGGGCCATGTCACGGCAGGTAGGACGCAGCACCAGGAACGAAGGTAAGACCCATGTCGACACTGCTGGACACCTACCGCGAGCACATCGTCAACGCGCAGAAGCAACCGCTGTTCCTGCTGCTGGTCGGCTTCATCACCTCCTTCGTCTTCATCCGGTTCAGCGTGCGGATGATCCGCGCCCAGGTGCGCTGGTGGCCCGGCAACGTCACCCCCGGCGGCCTGCACATCCACCACATGGTGTTCGGCCTGGGCTTCCTGCTGGTCGGCGGCATGGGGGTGTTCGCCTCCTACGGCACGCCCCCGTGGATCGACTGGTTCGGGCTGCTCTTCGGCATCGGCTGCGGCCTGGTACTGGACGAGTTCGCGCTGATCCTGCACCTGGACGACGTGTACTGGAGCGAACAGGGCCGCAAGTCGGTGGACGCGGTGATCTTCGGCATCCTGTTCACGGCCCTGCTGCTGATCGGGTACGTGCCGTTCGGCGCGCTGCCCGGCGAGGACACCCGCTGGGGCCTGATCACGGTGATCTCGGTGAACGCGCTGGCCTCGGTGATCACCCTGCTCAAGGGCAAGGTGTGGACCGGCCTGCTCGGCATCATGGTCCCCGGCCTGTCCTGGATCGGCGCGATCCGGCTGGCCCGCCCGAGCAGCCCGTGGGCCCGTTGGCGGTACACCACGCGTTCCCGCCGCCGGGCGCGTGCGCTCCGGCGCGAACGCCTGCTGCACCGGCGTGCGGACCGCGCCCGTACCTGGCTCTTCGACCTGATCGCCGGCGCGCCCGACAAGGTGCCCGCCAACCACCCGGCCGCCCACCGGGTCGCCGAGCGGATGGCCGCCCGGGCCTCCGCCCACCTCGACGCGCACGCGGCCCGGGCGCTGGCCCGGCGCCAGGCGCGACTGGCCGACCGCCGCTCCGCCGCCGTGGCCGCGGCGGCGGCGCACCAGTCTGCGGCGCACCCGCACCCGCAGCCGGTGGAGGGGGGAGCCGGGAGCGTCCCGAGCCGCTCGGCGGGGGCGCAGCAGCGCCGCCGCATCGTCCGCGCCGGGCGCAACCGGACGTACGGGGTCGGCCCGGCCGGGGCGGAGCGCCGGCCCGAGCGGCACCCCCACCTGCGGACGAGGACCCCTCGGGTCCATCGGTAGTTCGTGCACCCGTGCGGCCGACCGGAGTTGAGGCCCGGTCCGACCATCTGATGGTCACCCGGCCGGCGGAGCGCGTTCGAGGCCTGAACGGCGCGGGAGTTGAGAACATGAGCGACGAGTGACCGTTCTGTCCCGTGATGGGATGATTCGTCGGACCTTCCGCCGCCCGGCCGCCCGCCCGCGCGCCGCCCGGCAGCAGCCGGCGCCGTCCCCTCCGGACCCGTGAGAAGGGATGTCTCGTGGCGCGCAGGATCCTGCCGACCCTCCTGTTGTCCCTCACCGCCCTGTTCGGGCTGCTCCCCGCCGCCCAGGCGGCCCCGCCGGACCCCGACCCCCCGGTGGGCCCGGGCCCGTCGGGCCGGGACCCGGTGAACCGGGACCCGGTGGGCCAGGGCCCGGTGAACCGGGACCCGGTGGGCCAGGGCCCGTACCCGTCCGCCGGGGAGATCGACCGCTCCCGCGCCGAGGCCGACGCCAAGGCCGCCTCCGTCGCCGCACTGGAGACCGCGCTCACCGCCGCCCGGGCCGAACTCGACCGGGCCGGCCGCAGCGCCGAACAGGCCGTGGAGGCCTACAACGGCGCCCAGCTCGCCCTCACCCGGGCCCGCGCCGAGGAGACCGCCGCCAACCGGCGCGCGGCCGCCGCCGAGGCCGAGCGCTCCGGGGCGGCCGAGGACGCCGCCCGGCTCGCCGCCGAAACGTACCGCCAGGGCGCGGGCGCCGAACTGTCCGCGCTCAACGCCCTGCTCGGCGCCCACGGCCCGCGCGAGGCGGGCGACCGCGCCGCCGTGGTCGGCGTGGTCAGCGAGCGCACCCGGCAGATCCTGGACGCCGCCACCTCCACGGCCGCCGCCGCCCGCAGCGCCTCCGCCGCCGCCCGCACCGCCACCGAGGCCGCCGAGCGGGCCGCCGCCGAGGTCGGCGCGGCCAGGACCAGGGCGCAGCAGCGGCTCGCCGCCCAGCAGGGCGAGGTCGCGGCCGCCCACCGGCGTCGGGAGCAGCTGCTCGCCGAGCTGGCCGCCGCCCGGAACACCACCGTCGCGCTGGAGCGCGAGCGCCGCGAGGCGCTGGAGGCGATCGCCGCCCGGGAGGCGGAGGCGGCCGCCCGCGCCGCCGCCGAGCAGGCCGCCCGGGACGCCGATGCAGCCGCGGCAGCCGCCGCCAGGGCGCAGGCGGTGCCGCCCGCCGCCGGCTCCTGGTCGGCCGAGGGTGCGTCCGCCGCCGTGGCCTTCGCCAAGTCGAAGATCGGCCTGCCCTACATCTGGGGCGGCGAGGGGCCCGAGGGCTACGACTGCTCCGGGCTGACCATGATGGCCTGGCGTGAGGGCGGCAAGCAGCTCAACCACTTCGCGGCCGACCAGTACGCCCAGTCCACCCCGGTCAGCTACCGCCAACTGCGCCCCGGCGACCTGGTCTTCTGGACCGACACCGGCCGCTCCGCCGACATCCACCACGTCGGTCTCTACATCGGCGACGACCAGATGATCGAGGCCCCGCGGGTCGGCATGCCGGTCAAACAGGCCAGCCTCTGGATCATGGGTACCCCGGACTACTACGCCCGGCCTTAGCGACCGCGCTCACGGCCGACCCGTCAGCTCCTGGACCGGGATGAGCGCGACCACGCCGCTCGCCGCCCGCGCGAGCCCCGGGTCGAGGGTGACCGGGGCGTCGACCGGTCAATCCCGTCAATCCCGGTCCGCCGTCCGGCGCCGGGCGGTGACCCCGAACCGGCACAGGGAAGCGGACCGGCAGCCCGTGCGCCGGTGTCGGTGGCCCGCGCTAGCGTGGCGGCCCGATCACTTCTGAGGAGGCGCCGTGCACCTGCGGAACGTCGAACCGGGCGACGCCGAGGCGTACGTCCGGATGCGCTGCGACGAGGGGATGATGGCCGAGCTGGGCGGCCCGCTGCCGCGGGAGGCGGTGGAGGAGCGGCTGCGCAAGGACCTCGCCCTGGTGGCGGCGGACAGTGCCTGGATCAAGGTGATCGTGCCGGACGGTGAGGCCGGGCCCGGCGGGGCGGCCGGTCTGGTCACGCTCTGGCAGGACGAGGAGGAGGGCGTGACCGTCTCCGAGATCGGCTGGATGGTGCTGCCCGAGTTCCAGGGCCGGGGCCTCGCCAAGGCGGCGGTGCGGGAGGTGCTGGACGCGGCCGCGGCGGACGGCCGGTGGGGCGAGGTGCACGCCAACCCGGGGGTGACCAACGGCCCGTCCAACGGGATCTGCCGTTCGCTCGGTTTCCGGCTGCTCGGCGAGCGGGACCTCGACTTCGCGGACCGGATCCTGCGCACCAACCACTGGGTCGTGACGCCCGGGCGGCACGACGGATCGCGGGTCGGTTCGGGCACCGAATAATTCGGATGCCGCCCCAGGCCGTGCGCCGTACGGTGGCGCGATGGGCGAGAACATCGATGACACGGCCGTCGACACCGTGAACGGGATCCAGGTCAGGGCCGTCTCCGTGGACGAGGTGGCGGAGTGGAACCGGGCGCTCAACTTCGGCTTCCTGCGCCCGCACGCGGGCGTCGCGCCGGACCTGCGCCGTCGGCAGTGGCAGCCGGGCCGGATGGTGGCCGGCTTCGACGGCGACCGCCAGATATCCACCTTCCGCAGCTTCGACGTCGAACTGACCGTCCCCGGCGGGGCCGTGGTCCAGGCCGACGCGATCACCAACGTCACGGTCAGCTCCACCCATCGCCGCCGGGGCTTGCTCAGCACGATGATGCGCCGTGACCTCGCCTCCGCCGCCGAGCGCGGCTGTGCGGTCGCCATCCTGGCCGCCGCCGAGTACAACATCTACGGCCGCTTCGGCTTCGGTCCCGCCACCTGGGGCTGCGGCTGGCGCATCGACCTGGGGCGCACCCGCGGTCTGCGCGAGGGCCTGCCCGGGGTGCCCGGCGGCCGGACAGACTTCGTGACCCTGGCCGAGCAGCGCGAGCTGGGCGCCGAGTTGTACGACCGCTGGCGGCTCACCCAGCCGGGCGCGATCGCACGCGACGAGATCTGGTGGGAGCGCAGCACCAATGTGATCCAGGTGCCGGGCGACAGCTTCAAGGAGCCGTTCGCCGCCGTCCACCGGAACGCCGACGGCGAGGTCACCGGCCTGGTGGTCTACCGGGTCGAGAACAAGTGGGACGGCGCTCGCCCCGACAGCACGCTCACCGTGGACGACTTCATCGCCCTCGACCTGCCGACCGCCGTCGACCTGTGGCGCCTGGTGCTGTCCGTGGACTGGGTGCGCACGGTCGTCGTCGAGGGCGTCTCCCCGGACGACCCGTTGCCGCTGCTGCTCCAGGACCCGCGCGCGGCCGTCCCGGACGCGGCGAACGCCGACCTCATGTGGCTGCGGCTGCTGGACGTCGAGGCCGCCTTCGGCGCCCGGACGTACGGCGCCGCGGGCCGGGTGGTTCTGGAGGTCGAGGACCGGCTCGGCTACGCCTCCGGCCGGTTCGCGATCGAGGTCGCCGGGGACGGCACCGGGCGCTGCACCCGTACCACCGACGACGCCGATCTCGCCCTGGGCGCATCCGGGTTGGGCTCGCTCTACCTGGGTTCCGAGACGGCTCCGAGGCTGGCCGCGGCCGGACTGCTCACCGAGCTGCGCCCGGACGCGGCGGCCGCCGCCGACCTGCTGCTGCGCACCCCGCTGCGGGCCTGGACGCCGACCGAGTTCTGAGCGGCCGGGAACGACGCCGGAGGCCGGCCCACGGATCGCGGGCCGGCCTCCGCCGATTAACCGATCACCCTTCGGCCCTGCAACTGCTGGGGGCCGCGGCCTACTTGACCGCCGTCTTCCCGATCGTCGGAAGGATGAAGTCCTGGATCAGCCCCTTGGCGTCCCGCACGATGGGCCGGAACACCCGGTAGCGCGACAGGTTGATCAGCCGGGCGGCCATCGGCGTCGAGCGCCGGACGAACTCCCTGGTCCGCTCGGTGTCCTCGGTCCGGTCGAAGACCCAGTAGAGCACCACGACCATCAGGTTCAGCCAGAGCACGTCCGGCAGCAGCTCGACCAGTTCGGCGTCCAGCTTCGGCGCCAGGTCGGAGCCCTGGAGGACATCGCGGAACAGCTCGACGGCCGTCGCCCGGGCGGGGTGGGACTCGTTGGAGAACGGGCTCAGCGAACTGGTCGGGTCGGCCGCCGTGCGGAAGAACTGGGCGGCGAACTCGTGGTACGGCGCGGCCGTGTCGAGCCAGGAGGTGAGCGCGATCTGCAGCCGCTCGGAGAAGTCCCGGGTGTGGGCCATGCGGCGCCTGGCGTCGGCCGCGTGGTCGTGGGTCATCCGGTCGTAGAACCCCTGGATCAGGAATTCCTTCGCGGAGAAGTAGTAGTAGGCGTTGCCGACCGACACGCCCGCCTCGGTGGCGATGGCGCGCATCGTGGTCTTCTCGTAGCCCCGTTCCTGGAACAGCCGCATGGCCGTCTCCAGGATCAGCGCCCGGGTCGCCTCGCTCTTGTCGGTCTTGGGCTGGGCCCGGCCGCCGGGCATGGGCCCGCCGTCCGTGCCGGGTGCGGCCGAGGCGCCGGCCGCACCCTTCTCGCCGTCCGTTCGGTTCGTCGCTGCCAGGTCGTCCACGGGCAGAGCCTAACCGGAGACGACGTTCCACCCGGTGTCGGTGCTGTCGGTGCTCGTGGCACCGGATACCCCCTCCGCATCCGGTGCCACGCCCACCTCCCCGCTGATTTCGAACGCGTTCAAAAGCTTGCCAGAACTGTAGACACTGTGGTTGAACATGTTCAACTCCATCTCTGTGGGAGGCTCGTCACATGACGGGAACAGGGCGGATCACCATTCGGCACGGCGAAGAGCGGGACGCCGTGCGCATCGCGGACCTGCACACCGAGAGCTGGTGCAGCAGCTACCGCGGGATCGTCCCCGACGAAGCGCTCGGGGACGGACTGGCCGTCCAGCGGCGCGAGCTGTGGCAACTGCGCCTGACGGTCGACTACGGGACGCCGGAGAACACGCCCGTGTTGCTGATCGCCGAACGGGCCGGGGAGCCGGCCGGGTTCGTCTACCTGGTGCCGCAGCCCGACGGCGGGGTGCTGGTGGACAACCTGCACGTCCGCCCGGGCCTCACCGGCGGTGGGATCGGTCGGGAGCTGCTGGCGGCAGCCCGCGCCGAGGTCGCCGCACGGCACCCCGGTGCCGAGCTGTACCTGGAGGTACTGAGCGCCAACACCCGCGCGATCGCCTTCTACGAGCGTGAGGGCGGTGTGCGGGTCAGGGCGCAGGAAGGTGTGTTCCCGGGCGGGTACCGGCTGCCCGAGTACGTGTACGCCTGGCCGGCCGGGCCCGGGTCAGCGCCCGGCGCGGCCGCGGTCGACCCGACCCGACCGGTTGGGCCGGGTCAGTCGACGTCGTAGACCGTCACCGGCACGCCGCGCGCCGTCAGTCGCTCCGCCACCAGCGGTTCGACCTTCGACCAGCGCCCGCCCGCCAGTCCGCAGCCGATCCGCGGCATGTGGACGGAGGCGCCGAGTTCGAGCGCGCGCTCGGCCAGGGCGGCCAGCCCGGTGTCGATGGCCTCGTACCGCACCGGCACTCCGGTGGAGCGGCCGGTCCGGATGCCGCGCTGGCCGACCAGGTTGGCCACCCAGACGTACGGCTCGACCTGCACCATTTGCAGGGCGCCGAGACCGAAGTCGTTCTTCGCCCGCTCCCGGTGCCAGCGCCGGAACGCGGTCTCGGGCTCGGGCCAGCGTCTGGAGAGAGCGAGCACGAAGCCCTTTCCCCAGCCGCCCAGATCGTTGCAGACGTGCGCGATCACCTTCACGCCCTTGCCACGGGGCGTGGTGGCATCGCCTCGGACGTAGGTGATTTCCGCCATGACTAGAAGTTAGACGGAGGCACTGACAACCCGCTCGGCATTTTCCCGCGCCCCGGCCGCCCCGGTCGCGTCGCCCGCGTCGCCCGCCCCGGCCGCGTCGCCCGCCGGGCGCAGGTGGCGCCGCCCGGCCAGCGCGATCAGCAGGGCGAGCGCGGCGGCGCCGGCGGGCAGGGCGTAGCCGGTGCCGGGCGCGGCGTGCTCGGCGACCGTTCCGGCGATCGCCGCCCCGGCCGAGATGCCGACCACGATGCCGGACACCGCCACCGCCATCCCCTCGTTGAACTGCCGCTGCGGCAGCAGCTCCTGTACCAGCGTCATGCCGGTCACCATGGTCGGCGCGGTGGCGGTGCCGGCCGCGAACAGCACCACGCCGAGCACCGCGAGCCCGGCCCCGCCGAGTCCGGCGGCGAGCGGCAGCAGCAGGACCCCGGCCATCGCGGCCGCCCCTACGAGGAAGCGCACCCCCGGCGCCCGGCGCGGCGTCAGCAGTCCGAACAGCAGCCCGGCCACGCAGGATCCGGCCGCGACCAGGCCCAGCAGCCCGCCGGCCGCGGCCTTGTGGCCGAGCGAGTCGGCGTAGGCGACGGTGGTGATCTCGGTCGCGCCGAAGACCATGCCGGTGGCGAGGAAGGTCAGCACCAGCACCCGCAGCCCGGGCACCCGCAGCGGGGAGCCGTGCCGTCGGCCGTCCGACACCCGGACGGGCAGCGGCGGTTCGGTGCGCCGCTGGGCGGCGAACAGCAGGGCGCCGGTGGTGCCGAGCGCACCGGAGGCGAGCAGCCCGGCCTCCGGGGCGACCGTGGTGCAGACCAGCATCGCGAGCACCGGCCCGGCCATGAAGCAGAGTTCGTCCAGCGCCTGTTCGAAGGAGTTGGCCAGGTGCCGGGCGGCCTGGTCGTCCCGGTGGAGGTGCGCCCAGCGGGCCCGGGCCATGCCGCCGAGGTTCGGCGCGGCCGCGCAGGCGGCCCAGCAGGCGTACAGCGTCCAGTCCGGCGCTCCGAGCCGGACGCAGAGCAGCAGGGCGAGGAGGGGCAGGACGTTGTACAGCGCGGCCGGTACCGCGACCCGCGACTGCCCGTACCGGTCCACCAGGCGCCCGAGCAGTGGCATTCCGATCGCGCCGGTGACCAGCCCGGCCGCCGAGACCGTCCCGGCCAGCGCGTAGGAGCCGCGTCGTTCCGCGAGCAGCACCACCAGGGAGACGCCGTTCATCGACAGCGCGAGCCGGCCGAGCAGCCCGGCCAGGGTGAAGGCGGTGGCGCCGGGGGCCGCGAACAGCCGGCGGTAGGAGGCGAGGAGGGCGCGCGGGGGCAATCGGGCTCCTGGGACGCAGGGCGGAAGGGGGATGTGCCAAGCCTCCCCGCGCCGCCGGGCGGGCGTCCAACACCTGTTTCGCCACACTCACAACAGCTTGTTGTTAATCTCTCGTCCATGCCCCGCGACCTGCACCCCCGCCTGCTCCGCGGCTTCGTCGCGACCGCCGAGACCCTGCACTTCGGCCGGGCCGCCGAGCGGCTGTACGTCGCCCAGCAGGCACTCAGCCGGGACGTCCGCACCCTGGAGGGACTGCTCGGCGACGCACTGTTCACCCGCACCACCCGCAGCGTCGAACTCACCCCGGCCGGGCGGCGGTTGCTGCCCAGGGCCCGCCGGCTGCTCGCGCTCCACGACGAGATCCTCGCCGAGGCCGATGCCGGCGCCGGTGCGAGGGCCGCCCGACCGCTGCTGCTCGACCTCAACAGCGACGTCACCGGCCCGGACCTCACCGCCGACCGGGTGCTCCAACGGGCCCGTGCCGCCTGGCCGGAGGGCGAACTGCTGGCCCGCTTCCACGGCGGTCTGGCCGCGGCCGCCGACGAGCTGCTGGCGCACCGGCTGGACGCCTCGTTCGGCCGCTTCGCCGGTCTGCCCGCCCCGGTGCGCGGCCGACTCGCCCAGCTGCCGGTGCGGTTGGAGCGGATCTCGGTGATGATGGCGGACACCCACCCGCTGGCCGACCGCCCGGTGCTGCGGCCGGCCGAACTGGCCGGGCACCCGGTCGACATCTGCGCGGGAAACCCGGCGACCACCGAGTGGGCCGACCTCGGCGCCCGGCTGCTGCGCGAGCACGGCCTGGCCGCGGCCGAGCCGTACGTCCCGCCGGTGGGCCTGGACGAGACCGCCCGCTACCTGGCCCGGCACGGCGACCCGATGCTGACCACGGTCGGCGGGCCGAAGATCCCGGGATCGGTGAACGTGCCGCTGGTGGAGCCGGTGCCGCTGTGCCTGGTGAGCCTGGTGCACCGGCCCGGCGAGCGCCATCCGGGGCTGCGTGCGCTGGCCGCCGCCGCGAGCGAACTCGGCGCGGCCGAGAGCTGGTTGAGCCGCCCGGCGGGCAGCTGGCTGCCCGCGGCGGACGCGGAGCTGCTCGCCGCCGCGCAAGGCACCGCCCCTGCCTCGGGGGATAGGCAGGGGCGGTGGGCTCGGTGGACGCGGCCGGCGGACGGGCGGCTCAGGCCGCCTTGACGGCGGAGATGTCGAAGCTGAGCTTGACCTTCTCGCCGATCAGCACGCCGCCGGTCTCCAGGGCCGCGTTGTAGGTCAGGCCGAAGTCGGTGCGGTCCACGACCGCCTTGCCCTCGAAGCCGACCCGCTCGGCGCCGTAGGCGTCGGTGGCGCTGCCGGTGTACTCCAGGTCCAGGACGACCGGGCGGGTGGTGCCCTTGATGGTGAGCTCGCCGTTCATCCGGTAGGAGTCCTCGCCGACCGCCTCGGTGGAGGTGCTGCGGAAGCGGATCTCCGGGTAGGTCTCGGCGGCGAAGAAGTCGCCGGTGCGCAGGTGCTCGTCGCGCTGGGCCTGGTTGGTGTCGATGCTGGCGACCTTGATCACCAGGTCGGCCGAGGAGTTGCCGGGCGCGGCGCCGTCCAGGTGCAGCTTGCCGTCGTACTCGGTGAAGCGGCCCTTGACGTTGGTGACCATCGCGTGGCGGACCGAGAAGCCGATCTCGCTGTGCATGGCGTCGACGGTCCAGTCGCCGGTCAGGTGCGACAGGTCCGGGCCGGCCGGGGTCCGGACGGCGGTGGCGGTGGTGGTCTTGGTGCGGTTGAACAGGCCCATGGCTCCTCCTCGGGTTCGAAGCCATTTGTTTAGGCTTCAACTTCTTGGCTCCAGCGTACGACGCTTTCGTTCAAGTTTCAACCACATCTCCCCGGGACTTCTTCCGGAAACGGCCCCGCGTCCGGCCCGACGGTCACTGTCGGACCACCCGGCTAGGCTGCGAAGAACAGTCCGACCAGCCCGGAAGGCCCTCATGTTCGTCCTGCACGCGCTCTGGCGGTCGGACGAACGGCTGGCCCTGTGGGCCGAGGACGCCCGCTCCCACGGCTCCGCCGAACCCCACCCGGACCGGCCCGCGCCGCGCGCCCACCCCTTCGCCTGCCCGGCCGGGACCCTGGCCGCCGTTCTCGGCGGCATCGGCCCCGGCCTCGGCTGGCTCGCCGGACGGGCCCCCGAGCGCTGGGCCACCCTGCTGCTGCCCACCGTCGGGGCGCTGCCCGCCCCCTCGCCCGACCTGCCGGTCACCCCGCCGCGCGGCGGCGCCGTCCTCACCCCCTGGCGGGTGCCCGCACTCCTCTTCGACGCCGGGGCCGCCGCCCAGCTGCTCGGCGAGGTCCACGACCCGCACTGGGCCGTCACCGACACCGACCTGCCCGGCACCGGCCGGGTCGAGGTGGTCTACGGCCCCTCGCTGCGCTGGCTCACCGGGGTGCACGACCTCGCCTGGCGCACGGTCGGCCGGGGCCGGGTGCTGCCGCTGCCCGTCCTGGCCGACGGCCACCCCCGGGCCCGCTGGCGGCCCGACCCCACCCCGGCCGGGCGCCGGGAGGCCGCCGGACTCGCGGCGGGCTGCCCGCCCGTCCTGCTCGGCGAACGGCCCGCCGGCGCGACGACCGGCGAGGAGCTGCTCGAAGCCGCCCTGGGCGCCCTGGTGGACGCCGAGGCCCGCGCGGCCCTGGCCGACACGCCCTTCCCCGACACCGGCGGCACGGTCGCCGACCGCTGGCTGCACGCCCTCACCACCCGCACCGGCGAGATCGACGCCCCATCCAGTGACATCGCCGAGCTGCGCCGCCGGATCACCGACTGGTACGCCACCGCCGAGCCCGCCGACCCCGCGCTGCGGCTCTGCTTCCGCCTGGTCGAACCGCTCGGCCCCGCCGACGACGACCCCGAAGGCCGCCCCTCCGACGACGCCTGGCAGCTGGAGTTCCTGCTCCAGGCCGTCGACGAGCCCTCCCTGCTGGTCCGCGCCGCCGACCTCCACGAGGGCGGCGCGGCGTACGCCGCCCTCGCCCGCAGAACCACCCGGCGCCCGCAGCCCCCGGCCCCGGCGGACGGGCCCGCCGACCCGGCCGAGGTCCTGGCCGCCGAACTCGCCCGCGCCGCCCACCGCTGGCCCGCCCTGGACGGGCTGCGCCACCGCTCCCGCCCGTCCGCCCTGCCGCTCGACCGGACCGGCGCCCTCGACTTCCTGCGCGCCGCCGCGCCCGCCCTCGCCGCGGCCGGCTTCGGCGTGCTGCTGCCCGCCTGGTGGCGCCGCCGGCCCCGGCTCGGGCTCGCCCTGCGCGCCACCACCCCGCCCGCACCCGGCACCCTGGCCGTCACCAGCCAGGTCGACCGGGACGCCGTGGTCGCCTTCCGCTGGCAGGCCGCGCTCGGCCCGGACGGCACCCCGCTCACCGAACAGGAACTCGCCGAACTCGCCGCCGCCAAACAGGGACTGGTACGGGTCCGGGGCACCTGGCTGGAGGCCGACCCGGCCCAGATCGCCGCCGCCCTCGCCTTCCTCACCCAACAGCGCGACGGCCTGCTGGCCGCCGCCGACCTGCTGCGGCTCGCCCTCGACCCCGAGGCGACGGTCGCCGGGCTGCCGGTCACCGGCGTCCGGGTGGACGGCCCGCTCGGCGAGCTGCTCACCGGCGGCGCCGGTAGCGCCCCCGAGGAGACGGCACTCCCACCGGACTTCCGCGCCGAACTGCGCCCCTACCAGCGGCGCGGACTCGCCTGGCTCAGGACCATGTCCGGACTCGGCCTCGGCGCCGTCCTGGCCGACGACATGGGCCTCGGCAAGACCGTCCAGACCCTCGCCCTGCTCGCCGCCGAGAAGCACGACGGTGCGACCGGCCCCACCCTGCTGGTCTGCCCGATGTCCCTGGTCGGCAACTGGCAGCGCGAGGCCGAGCGCTTCGCCCCCGGGCTGCGCCGCCACGTCCACCACGGCGCCGGACGCCTCGGCGCCGGGCAACTCGCCGACGCAGTCAGGGGAGTGGACCTGGTCATCACCACCTACGGGCTGGTCCAGCGCGACCTCGCCGCCCTGCGCGCGATCCCCTGGCGCCGGGTCGTCGCCGACGAGGCGCAGCACATCAAGAACAGCGGCACCGCCCAGTCCCGGGCGATCCGCGCGCTGCCCGTCACCCGGCACCGGATCGCCCTCACCGGCACCCCGGTGGAGAACCGGCTCGCCGAACTGCACGCCGTACTGGACTTCGCCAACCCCGGTCTGCTCGGCCCGGCCGAGCGCTTCAAGGAGCGCTACGCGATTCCGGTCGAGGTGCACCGCAATCCCCAGCGCACCGCAGAACTCCGGCGCCGCACCGCCCCGTTCGTGCTGCGGCGGCTCAAGTCGGACCCGGCGGTGGCGGCCGAGCTGCCCGCCAAGCAGGAGATGACCGTCTGGTGCAACCTCACCGCCGAACAGGCAGGGCTCTACCAGGCGGTGGTCGCCGACCTGCTCCAGCGGGTCGAGGGCATCCGGGGCGTGGAGCGGCGCGGCACGGTGCTGGCGGCGATCGGCAAGCTCAAGCAGGTCTGCAACCATCCCGCCCAACTGCTGCACGACGGCTCACCGTTGGGCGAGCGCTCGGGCAAGGTCGCCCGGCTCGCCGAACTGCTGGAGGAGGCGCTGGCCGAGGGTGACCGCACGCTGGTCTTCACCCAGTACGCCGAGTTCGGCACGATGCTCCGCCCGTACCTGGAGCGCCGGCTCGGCGAGGAGGTGCTGTACCTCCACGGCGGCGTCCCGCGCGCCCGCCGCGAGGAGCTCGTCCAGCGCTTCCAGTCCCCGGACGGGCCGGGGGTGTTCCTGCTCTCGCTGCGGGCCGGCGGCACCGGCCTCAACCTGACCGCCGCCAACCAGGTGATCCACCTCGACCGTTGGTGGAACCCGGCGGTCGAGGAGCAGGCCACCGACCGCGCCTTCCGGATCGGCCAGCGCCGCGACGTCCAGGTCCGCCGCCTGGTCTGCGTCGGCACCGTCGAGGAGCGGATCGACGAACTCCTCACCGCGAAGCGCTCGTTGGCCGAGACCGTGGTGGGCGAGGGGGAGCACTGGCTCACCGACCTGCCGGTCGAGGCGCTGCGCGAACTGGTCGCCCTCACCCGCGAGGACGCCGTGGCCGAGGAGGACGCGTGACCGAACGACCGAGGCCCGAGACGGTCAACGTCGCCGCCTACTGGCGCGGCGACTTCACCCTGAAGACCCCCGACGAGGAACCGGCCGAACCCTCACTGAACCGCCTCGGCCGCTCCGGCATCACCGTCCACGGCCGCGACCTCGCCACCCTCCTGGCCCCCGCCTACGACACCTTCCGCTCCTAGAACAGCCCCCTACCGTGCGGTAGCGTCCCGACCGTGACCGACACCTCCGACACCCGGCTCGCCGACTTCGAACAACACCGTCGGACGGTCTTCGGCATCGCCTACCGGATGCTCGGCAGCGTCGCCGACGCCGAGGACCTCGTCCAGGACACCTGGCTGCGCTGGAGCCAGGTCACCGGCCCGGTCGCCAGCCCCGGCGGCTACCTGGCCCGTACGGTCACCAACCTCGCCCTCAACCGCCTCGACTCCGCCGCCCACCGCCGCGAGTCCTACGTCGGCCCCTGGCTGCCCGAACCGCTGGTCACCGAGCCGGACGCGACCGAGGGCGTCGAGCGTGCCGAGACCGTCTCGCTGGCGCTGCTGGTGGTGCTGGAGAGCCTCTCCCCGCTGGAACGGGCGGTGTTCGTCCTCAAGGAGGCCTTCGGCTTCTCCTACCAGGAGATCGCCGAGGCACTGGACCGCACCGAGGCCGCCTGCCGTCAGGTCGGCAGCCGGGCCAGGGCGCACGTGCGCGCCCGCCGACCCCGCTTCGACGCCCCGCCGGAGCTGCGCCGCCGGGCCACCGACGAGTTCCTGGCGGCCTGCGTCGGCGGCGACCTCAACCGGGTGCTCGCCCTGCTCGCGCCCGACGTCACCACCTGGAGCGACGGCGGCGGCGTGATCACCGCCGCGGTGCGGCCGGTCACCGGCGCCGACAACGTCGCCCGCTTCCTGCTCGGCCTGCTCCGCAAGCTGGGCGAGGGCGTGGGCGCCCGTCCGGTCCTGGTCAACGGCCAGCCCGGCCTGCTGATCACCGTCGACGGCGCCGTCGACTCCGTCTCCGTGCTCGAATTCACCGAGGGACCGGACGGCACCCCGCTGGTCTCCGAGATCCGGGCCGTCCGCAACCCGCACAAGCTCGCCCACCTGGCTTGACCCTCGACCAGGTCGAGCCCCGAGAGTCACCGGCATGGAGAGCGAGCTGCACAGCATCGGCGAACTGGCCCGCGCCAGCGGCCTGGGCGTCGGCACCCTGCGCTACTACGACGGCGCCGAGGTGCTCACCCCCGCCTGGGTCGACCCGCAGACCGGCTACCGCTGGTACCGGCCCGGCCAACTCGCCGACGCCCGCCTGCTGGCCCGGCTGCGCCGGGTCGGCCTGCCGCTGACGGCGATCCGCGCCGTCCTCGCCGCCGCCCCCGGCAGCGGCGAGGCCGAGCGCGTCCTCGACGCCCACCTGCGCCGGCTGGAGGACGGCCTGTCCGACGCCCGCCGCGAACTCTCCCTGATCCGCACGACGATCGAACAGAGGGAGCACCCGATGACCACCACCCCTGCCGACCTGCGCCTCACCGTCCCCTCCGACGGCCTGGCCGCCGCCCTCGACGCGGTCCGCTTCGCGGTCTGCGGAGACCCGGACGTGCCCTCCCTCGCCGGAGTGCTCTTCGAACCCGACGGCCCGATGCTGCGCCTGGTCGCCACCGACCGCTACCGGATGGCCCTCGCCGAACTGCCCGCCCTCGGCGCGCCCCAGCAGCCGACCGCCGGCACCACCGTCCCCACCGCCCTGGTCGACGCCCTGCGCGCCCTCCTGCCCGCCGACCCGACCGACGTCACCCTCACCCTCGGCCCCGGCACCTTCCGCGCCGAAACCCCCGACCACCGCATCGAGGGCACCCCGCTCGACCTCGACTACCCCGACCACCGCACCCTGACCCGGCTCGACCCCCAGCACCGGATCACCCTCCCCGCCGCCGAACTGCGCACCGCCATCGAAACCGGCGCCACCCGCACCCTCCCCTCCGGCCCCCAGGGCACCGACTGCCAGGTCACCGTCCTGACCCTCACCCAGGACGGCCGCCTCACCGTCGCCGACGCCCTCACCCCCGACGACTTCCAGGTGGCCGTCAACCGCGACTTCCTCCTCGACGCCCTGCGCGCCGCCCACCCCGAACAACTCCTCCTCGAACTCGGCGGCCCCATCGCCCCCCTCGCCATCCGCACCCCCGGCCGAACCGGCACCTTCTCCGTCCTGATGCCCGTCCGCCTCCCCTAGCGTCATCGCCACACCGCTCAACTGCCCGACAGACGAGCCCAAACGGGCCTGACCCCCACACCCCTTTCCCCCATCCACGGGCGCGCGGGCCACGCCCCGCGCGCCCACGACACCCCCCACCCACCCCCTCCTCACCCCCTCCCTCCTCACCCCCTCCCTCCTCACCCCCCACCCCCCACCCCTCCCACCCAACCCAGGCGAGAGGGACGCGCTGCGGGAGGGGGCGGTGGAGGGGGTGGGTGCGGAAGGGGGCGTGACGGGTGATTTTCAGACTGCCAAC
>NZ_JBVJLM010000040.1:0-31609 GCF_055584725.1 Kitasatospora sp. NPDC101108 | reverse complement strand
ATCTGGCGTTGACTTTTGGCACGCTGTTGAGTTCTCAAGGAACGGACGCTTCCTTCGGACCGCCTTCCAGCGGGCCCTCCGGGCGCTTCGTTCTTCGTGTTTCCAGCTTACCAGATGTTTTCCGCTCCGTTTGCCGGAGCTTTTCGCATCTGAAATCTGGTGTTAACCGCTGAGTCGCGGCGACCCGACCAACGATAGCGGGTCGGCAGCCGGAGTGCGAATCGGGGCGCACCCCGGGTCACCCGGACGGCCGCATGATTTGTTGCTCTCGCGAGCATATACAGCAATGGTCCCGATTCGCCAAGATGCCTGTAGAGTGCGGCACACGATCGGCGGAGAGGACTAGACCAGTCGCGGGCCGATGTGACGCCGGTCGGCAGGCGGGCGGGGCGTGGGTCTTCGGCCTGAAATGTTGCATATGTCCGAAGTTGACATGATTTAGGCTTCAGCTGATCGTGCGCCGCACCGCGCGGCCGCTCGCTGTATTGCGCACTTGGGAGGCACAACCATGACCACTGTGACGTCGCCGCTGACCGGCAAGGTCGTCGGGCTCGCCGGCGTGCCGGACCCGGTGTTCTCGGGTGCGATGGTCGGCCCGGGCACCGCGATCGACCCGGTCCGTCAGCCCACCGAGGCGGTCGCCCCGGTGGACGGCGTCGTGGTCTCCATGCACCCCCACGCCTTCGTCGTGGTGGACGCCGACGGGCACGGTGTGCTGACCCACCTGGGGATCGACACCGTTCAGCTGAACGGCGAGGGCTTCGAACTGCTCGTCAGCAAGGGCGACACGGTGACCCGCGGTCAGGCCGTGATCCGGTGGGACCCGGCCGCCGTCGAGGCCGCCGGCAAGTCCCCGATCTCGCCGATCGTGGCGCTGGAGGCGGCCAGCGACTCGCTGGTCGACGTCCGCGAGGGCGGCGAGGTCCAGGCGGGCGACAAGCTGTTCAGCTGGAGCTGACCCCTCTCAACCAGACACACACCCGCCCCGCAGGAGTTGACGGGGCGACCCGGCACTCAGCGGTTCCCGGCGGGGCCGCTCCTCTCAGCGGAGATACAGGTACATGGAGAAGACACTGCGCGGCGTGGGTGTCAGCCACGGGGTCGCGATCGGCCAGGTGCGGCACATGGGCACGGCGGTGCTGGAGCCGCCCACCACCCAGATCCCGACCGAGGACGCCCCGCGCGAGCAGGCGCGCGCCCAGGCAGCCGTCGAGGCCGTCGCCGCCGACCTGATCGCGCGCGGCAACCTGGCGGGCGGCGAGGCGCAGGCGGTGCTGGAGGCCCAGGCGCTGATGGCGCAGGACCCGGAGCTGATGGCCGACGTGTCCCGCCGGATCGCCGTCGGCAGCAGCGCCGAGCGCGCTGTGTACGACGCCTTCGCGGCCTACCGGGCGCTGCTGGCCTCCGCCGGGGAGTACCTGGCAGGGCGGGTCGCCGACCTGGACGACGTGCGCAACCGCATCGTGGCCCGGCTGCTGGGCGTGCCGATGCCGGGCGTGCCGGACAGCGACGAGCCGTACGTGCTGTTCGCGCGGGATCTGGCGCCGGCCGACACCGCGCTGCTGGACCCGACGCTGGTGCTCGGCTTCGTGACCGAGGAGGGCGGGCCGACCAGCCACAGCGCCATCCTGGCGCGGGCGCTGGGCGTGCCGGCCGTGGTCGCGCTGCCCGGCGCGACGGACGTCGCCGAGGGCACCGTCGTCGCGGTGGACGGCAGCTCGGGCGACGTCCTGCTCGACCCCTCGCAGGAGAAGCAGGAGGAGCTGCGGGCGATCGCCGCCGAGCGCAAGGCCGCTTTGGCCGCCTCCACCGGTCCGGGGCAGACCTCGGACGGGCACCGGGTGCCGCTGCTGGCCAACGTCGGCGGCCCGGCGGACGTGCCGGCCGCGCTGGAGAACGGTGCCGAGGGCGTCGGCCTGTTCCGTACCGAGTTCCTGTTCCTGGACGACTCGGCGCAGGCTCCCAGCGAGGAGAAGCAGGTCGAGGCGTACCGCAAGGTGCTGGAGGCGTTCCCGGAAGGCCGGGTCGTGGTCCGGGTGCTGGACGCGGGCGCGGACAAGCCGCTGGACTTCCTGACCCCGGCCGACGAGCCGAACCCGGCGCTCGGCGTGCGCGGTCTGCGCACCCTGCTTGAGCACCCCGAGGTGCTGGCCACCCAGCTGCGGGCGCTGGCCACGGCCGCCGCGGGCCTGCCGGTGCACCTTGAGGTGATGGCCCCGATGGTGGCCGACCGCAAGGACGCCGCGGACTTCGCGGCCGCCTGCCGCAAGGCCGGGCTGGAGGCCAAGTTCGGCGCCATGGTGGAGATCCCATCGGCCGCGCTGCGGGCCCGGGCGATCCTGCAGGAGGTCGAGTTCCTGTCGCTGGGCACCAACGACCTGGCGCAGTACACCTTCGCGGCCGACCGTCAGGTCGGTGCGCTGGCCCGGCTGCAGGACCCGTGGCAGCCGGCGCTGCTGGACCTGATCGCGGCGGCCGCCGAGGCCGCCCGGGCGACCGGCAAGAGCTGCGGCGTCTGCGGTGAGGCGGCCTCGGACCCGCTGCTGGCCGTGGTGCTGACCGGTCTGGGCGTCACCAGCCTCTCCATGGGCTCGGCCTCGATCCCCTACGTGCGGAGCATGCTGGCCAAGTACACGCTGGCGCAGTGCCGTCGGGCGGCCGAGGCGGCCCGGGCCGCGGACAGTGCCGAGGAGGCGCGGGCCGCGGCGCAGCAGGTGCTCTCCGGCGAGTAGGACGTGATGAGCGGAAGGGGCGCCCCCACCCTTGGCGGTGGGGGCGCCCCTTCGGCGTTCTCGGGGCCGGTCAGGCCTGGCGCTCGACCCGGAGCCGCTCGAAGAACCGCAGGTGGTCGAGGTTGTCGACGGAGCCGGGGTTGACGGCCTGCTCCAGCGGGGTGCCGGAGAGGATGCGCTTGACCGGGACCTCGATGCGCTTGCCGGTGAGGGTGTGCGGGAGGCCGCGGACGGCGATCACCTCGTCGGGGACGTGGCGCGGGGAGAGTTCGGTGCGCAGCGAGGTGCGGATGCGGCCGACGAGGTCCTGGTCGAGTTCGGCGCCGGGGGCGAGGACGACGAACAGCGGCATCCAGTAGCCGCCGTCGGGCTCCTCCAGGCCGATGACCAGGGATTCGGCGATCTCGGGGAGGCGTTCGACCACCTCGTAGATGTCCGAGGAGCCCATCCGGACGCCCTGGCGGTTGAGGGTGGAGTCGGAGCGGCCGTGGATGACGACGGTGCCGCGGGAGGTGACGGTGATCCAGTCGCCGTGGCGCCAGATGCCGGGGTAGGTGTCGAAGTAGCTGTCGTGGTAGCGGGTGCCCTCGGGGTCGTTCCAGAAGCCGGTGGGCATCGACGGGATCGGCTTGGTGACGACGAGTTCGCCGACGGTGTCGGTGTGCGGGTGGCCCTGGACGTCCCAGGACTCCACGGCGGCGCCCAGGCAGGGGGCCTGGATCTCGCCGAGGTGCACGGGGAGGGTGGGGACGCCGCCGACGAAGCAGGAGCAGACGTCGGTGCCGCCGCTGACCGAGGCGAGCCAGACGTCCTGCTTGACCTCGTCGTAGATCCAGCGGAAGCCGTCGGGCGGGAGCGGGGAACCGGTGGTGCCGATGCAGCGGACGGCGGAGAGGTCGAGGTCGCGCCCGGGGTGCAGCTCGGCCTTGCGGCTGGCGATGACGTAGGCGGCGGAGGTGCCGAGGACGGTGGCGCGGGTGCGGGCGGCGACCGACCACAGGGCGCCGGTGTCCGGGTGGCCGGGGCTGCCGTCGTAGGTGACGATCGTGGCCCCGACGAGGAGGCCGGCCAGCAGGAAGTTCCACATCATCCAGCCGGTGGAGGTGTACCAGAGGAAGCGGTCCTGGGGGCCGAGGTCGAGGTGGAGGCCGGCCTGCTTGAGGTGTTCGAGCAGGATGCCGCCCTGGCTCTGCACGATGGCCTTGGGCAGGCCGGTGGTGCCGGAGGAGTAGAGGACCCAGAGCGGGTGGTCGAAGGGGACGGGCTCGAAGACCGGTTCCACGTCGTCGGCGACGAGGTCGTCCCACTGGAGGGCGCCCTCGGGGGCGGGGGCGCCGAGCAGCGGGACGTGCACGACGGTGTGCAGGCTGGGGAGTTCGCGGCGCAGTTCGGCGACGACCTCGGTGCGGTCGTGGTCCTTGCCGCCGTAGTGGTAGCCGTCGACGGCGAACAGGACGGCGGGTTCGATCTGCTGGAGGCGGTCGAGGACGCTGCGGGCGCCGAAGTCGGGGGCGCAGCTGGTCCAGACGGCGCCGACGGCGGCGGTGGCGAGGAGGGCGACGGCGGCCTGCGGGACGTTGGGCAGGTAGGCGCTGACCCGGTCGCCGGGGCCGATGCCGCGGGCGCGCAGGGCGGCGGCCAGCGAGCCGACCTGGCGGCGGAGTTCGGCCCAGGTGAGGACGGCCGGCTGCTCGGTGGTCTCGTCGAGGTGGAGGATCGCCGGGCGGTCGGCGTTCGCCCCCCGCTCCCCGTCCGGACCCGGCTCGGCGACGCGCAGGGCGTGCTCGGCGTAGTTGAGGCGGGCGCCCGGGAACCAGCGGGCGCCGGGCATGGCCGGGTCGGCGAGGACGGCCTCGGGGGTCTCGGTGAAGCGGACGTCGAACCACTGGGTGACCGCGGTCCAGAAGCGGTCGAGGTCGGCGGTGGACCAGGCGTGCAGGTCGGCGTAGCGCTGGGCGGCCTGCTGGTCGTCGGCGGCCGGGGCCAGCGGGGCGGCCGGGGCGCCGTGGTGTTCGGCGGCCCAGGCCTGGAAGGCCACCAGGCTGGTGGCGGCGGCGCGAGCGGGGGTGGGGCGCCAGAGCGGCTGGTCCTGGGGTGGGGTGCTCACGGTGGTGGTCTCCCGGCCGTTGGTGGGGACGGGTGAGCTCGTGGCCAACCCGTCCGGTTGGGCTGTCGGTGCAGACCATGCCATGTGAGCGCCCGCTGCGCCAGGGTTGGCCGGTGGCTTCGCCGCTGCTCAGCTCGGGTCGAACTCGCCGTCGAACCAGCGGCGCAGGATGCCGTTGTGGAAGTCCCAGACGAGCGGGGTGTCGACGGTCGCGAGGAGCCAGCCGTCGGTCTCGTCGGTGGGGCGCGAGGGCGGGAGCTCGGCGAGCGGGCGGGCGGGGAGGAGTCCGCAGAGCATGACGAAACGGCCGTTGGGGTCGGAGGCCGTGTGGATCAGGCGGACGTCGGCGGCGTCGGCCGGGATGCCGGTCTCCTCGGCGAGTTCGCGCACGCAGGCCTGCTGCCAGCTCTCGCCGAAGTCCATGTAGCCGCCGGGGAAGGCGAGTTCGCCGTAGCCGGGCTCGATGGTGCGGCGGATGACGACCAGGGCGGGGTCGGCGTCGGGCCGGGTGACGGGGAGGACGGTGACCGCTACGGGCAGCGGGTTGCGGTAGCTGATCTCGGCGCAGCCGGAGCAGGTCCGCGGCCAGGCCTCGGTGCCGGGCGGGTACGGGGTGCCGCAGAAGTGGCAGTGGGAGAACGGCCGGTGGATCGCTTGCCTCGCCTCGTCGGTGGTCATGGCCGGATGGTAGCCCCTCTCGTTCGGTGGGCCCGGTCGGCGGCGGGGGCCTTCCTAGTAGGCCCGGCCTCGGGCACGGCCTCGGGCACGGTCTCGGGCCCGCTCCCGGTCCCGGCCCCGGTGGGCTCCTCGCGGGCGGGGCGCAGGAGGGCGGGGTGGAGCAGGCGGGCGTCGCCGGCGCGGTAGGTGCGGGCGCGGGGGCCGCCGCGGGCTCCGCCGCGCTCGGTGGTGGCACCGGTGCTCTCGACGAAGCCGGGGACGGAGAGGACTTTGCGGTGGAAGTTGCCGGGGTGGAGCTTCTCGTCCCAGACGGCCTCGTAGACGGCGCGCAGGTCGGGGATGGTGAAGTCGTGGGGCAGGAAGGCGGTGGCGAGCGGGCTGTATTCCAGCTTGGCGCGCACCCGGTCGAGGCCGTCGGCGACGATGCGGGCGTGGTCGAAGGCCAGCGGGATCGGCCGCGGTGCGCTCGGGCGGGGACCGGTGTGCCCGTCGACGCCACCCCCGTGGGTGTCGGCGGGCACACCGGTGGCTCGGGTGCGGTCGGTGGACCGCGGGGCCAGGTCGAGGTCGGCGACCGGGTGCCAGGCGGCGGCCGCGGCGTCCGTCCCGGCCCGGGGGTCGGGCAGGTCCGGGGCGAAGGCGAGGTAGGCGACGGAGACGACGTGCATCCGAGGGTCCCGCTCGGGGGCGCCGTAGGTGCCGAGCTGTTCGAGGTGCAGGCGGCAGAGGGCGGCCTCGGTCTCAGAGGCGCCCTGCAGGCCCGTCTCCTCGGCGAGTTCGCGGGCGGCGGCCTCGTCCAGGCCCTCCTCCCCCGCCCGCAGGAAGCCGCCGGGCAGCGCCCAGCAGCCGTGGAACGGCGGGGCGCCGCGTTCCACCAGGAGCACGTGCAGGCGGCCGGCCCGCAGCGTGAGGGCGACGACGTCCACGGTGACGGCGATCGGGGCGTAGGCGCGCGGGTCGTAGGCGGCGAGCCATTCCTGCTCGGCCGTGGCCCCGGCGGCGGGCTGGGGGGACGGCTCGTCCGCTGCCATCGCCGGCTCCTCTCCTCGCCCGCCGGGGCACCTGTTGCCGTCGTTCTCGGGATGAGCACAACGTAACGACTCCGTTCCCCCGGCGGCAAACGGTTTTCCCGGTGCCCGGGGGCCTCCGGCTTCTAGGCTGTGACCAGGAACGTCCCGAGGAGGCCGCCATGCCCACTGCTCCCCCGCCGGACTTCGCCGCGGCGCTGGCGGCCGGTCCGCTCGTCCTGGACGGCGGGATGTCCAACCAGTTGGCGGCCGCCGGGCACGACCTGTCGGACGCGCTGTGGTCGGCGCGGCTGCTCGCGGACGACCCGGAGGCGGTGGTGGCGGCACACCGGGCGTACTTCGCCGCGGGGGCCGAGGTCGCCATCACGGCGAGCTACCAGGCGAGCTTCGAGGGCTTCGCCCGGCGCGGGGTGGGGCACGCGGCGGCCGCGCGACTGCTGGCGAGCAGCGTGGAGCTGGCCCGGGAGGCGGTGCGGGCGGAGCCGGGCGGGCGGCGGCGCTGGGTGGCGGCCTCGGTGGGCCCGTACGGGGCGGTGCTGGCGGACGGTTCGGAGTACCGGGGCCGGTACGGACTGAGCCACGCCGAGCTGGTGGCCTTCCACCGGCCGCGGCTGGAGGTGCTGGCGGCGGCCCGGCCGGACGTGCTGGCGCTGGAGACGGTGCCGGACGCGGACGAGGCGCGGGCGCTGCTGGAACTGGTGCGCGGGCTGGGGATGCCGGCCTGGTTGTCGTACAGCGTGGCGAACGGCCGGACCAGGGCCGGGCAGCCGCTGGCGGAGGCGTTCGCGCTGGCCGCGGAGGTGGACGAGGTGCTGGCGGTGGGCGTCAACTGCTGCACGCCGGGGGACGCCGACCTGGCGGTGGCGGTGGCGGCCGAGGTGACCGGCAAGCCGGTGGTGGTCTATCCGAACAGCGGGGAGGAGTGGGACCCGGACCGCCGGGACTGGCGCGGGGAGCCGACGTTCCGCTCGGCGCGGGTGGGCGGCTGGCTGGCGGACGGCGCCCGGCTGGTCGGCGGCTGCTGCCGGGTGGGTACGGACGGGATCGCCGCGCTGGCGGCCGAGGTGGCGGTGCGGCGAGGGGTGCTCAGCGGGGTGGAGGGGTAGCCCCGGCCGGGGGGTGCGGGGACCGAGGGTGCGGGGGCCGAGGGGTGCGGGAGGTTAACACCCGGCCGAGCACGGGTTACCGAGGGGGAAGGTGCACGGACGGACGACGGCCTGGCAGACTCGTCCCGTCACCACTGCGGTCGACAATGTCGACCGCCTGTCAGCGCGGAGGTACCCCATGCCCGGCCCGATCCAGTCGCTCTCCCGGGCCGCCGCGATCATGCGCCTGCTGGCCGGCGGCGAGCGCCGCCTGGGACTCTCCGAGGTCGCGACCGCCCTGGACCTGGCCAAGGGCACCGCGCACGGCATCCTGCGCACGCTGCAGCAGGAGGGGTTCGTCGAGCAGGATCCGGAGAGCGGCAAGTACCAGCTGGGCGCCGAACTGCTGCGGCTCGGGCAGAGCTACCTGGACGTGCACGAGCTGCGGGCGCGGGCGCTGGTGTGGGCGGACGACCTGGCCCGGGCGGCCGGCGAGACCGTCTACCTGGGGGTGCTGCACCAGCAGGGCGTGCTGATCGTGCACCACGTCTTCCGCCCCGACGACACCCGGCAGGTGCTGGAGGTCGGTTCGATGCAGCCGCTGCACAGCACCGCGATCGGCAAGGTGCTGGTGGCCTACGACCCGGTCGCACGCGGGGAGTTGGGCGACGGGCCGTACGAGTCGTACACCGTGCGGACGTTGACCGGAGCGGCCGAACTGGACGCCGAGTGCGCGCTGATCCGGGAGCGCGGCTGGGCGGACTCGGTCGAGGAGACCTGGGAGGGCGTGGCCTCGATCGCCGCGCTGATCCAGGACCGCCGGCGCAACCCGGTGGGCGCGGTGTGCATCAACGGGCCGGTGGAACGGGTCTGCGAGGACGGCTTCGTGAAGCCCTCGCTGGTGGCCTCGGTGCGCAGCGCGGCGCGGGCGATCTCCCGCGACCTGGGCGCCGGGCGGTTCTGAGTACAGCGGTCGATTCGTCACGCTGAGGCGCGGACGGGCGGTGAGCCTGTCCGCGCCTTGGCGTTTTGTCCCGATTCGGGGCGCTCCGCTGGGTAACTTCGGGGGACCGACCGAGGGAAGGGTCACAGCTGAGTAACCCTGCCTTGACGCGGGGCCGACCTGGGGAGGAAGCTTCCGCATGACGGTCGACATTGTCGAACGATGGCCGGGAAGATCACTCCCACAGCGCGCTCACCCGCACAGGGTTCCACCGGCCACCTGCCCCCACCCGCACCTCCGGGCATTGACAAGGGAGTCTTTGTGTCCGCGTTCTCCAACGGCGACGTCTTCGTCGGCGAAACCCTCGGCACCGCCGCCCTGATACTCCTCGGCGGTGGCGTCTGCGCCGCCGTGACCCTCAAGAAGTCGAAGGCCATGAACGCCGGTTGGCTGGCGATCACCTTCGGCTGGGGCTTCGCGGTCCTGATCGCCGCCTACATGACCGGCGCCAAGTCCGGTGCCCACCTGAACCCGGCCGTCACCATCGCGCTCGCGGTCAAGAGCGGCGACTGGAGCCAGGTGCCGCTCTACATCGGCTCCCAGATGCTCGGCGCGATCATCGGCGCCGTGCTGGTCTGGCTCACCTACCTCGGCCAGTTCCAGGCCAACAAGGAGCCCACCCTCGGCATCTTCTCGACCGGGCCCGAGATCCGGAACCCGGTCCAGAACGTGATCACCGAGGTCATCGGCACCTTCGTGCTCTGCATGGCGATCCTGACCCTCGGCACCACCAAGGGCCTGGACAGCAGCGGCATGGGCACCCTGATCGTCGCCCTCACCGTCGTCGGCATCGGCCTCTCGCTCGGCGGCCCCACCGGCTACGCCATCAACCCGGCCCGCGACCTCGGCCCGCGCATCGTGCACGCGCTGCTGCCGATCCCCAACAAGGGCAGCTCCGACTGGTCCTACGCCTGGGTCCCGGTCGTCGGCCCGATCCTGGGCGGCCTGGCGGCCGGCGGCGTGTACAACGCCCTCTTCTAAAGGACGGGTTCGAACCCGCCGCGCACGGGGACTGACCGGACGGACGTCCATCGAACGTCCGGTCAGGCCCACCCACCCCGTAACCCCCGAACCTGAGCCGAGGACCCTCCACATGACCTCCACTGGCAACTACATCGCCGCGATCGACCAGGGCACCACCTCCAGCCGCTGCATCATCTTCGGCGCCGACGGCCGGATCGTCGCCGTCGACCAGCAGGAGCACCGGCAGATCTTCCCCCAGCCCGGCTACGTCGAGCACGACGCCACCGAGATCTGGACCCGGGTGCAGTCGGTCGTCCGCGGTGCGCTGGAGAAGGCCGGTCTGACCAAGGACGACATCCGCGCGATCGGCATCACCAACCAGCGCGAGACCACCGTCCTGTGGGACAGGAACACCGGTGAGCCGGTGCACAACGCGCTGGTGTGGCAGGACACCCGCACCGAGGCGCTCTGCCGCGAGCTGGGCCGCAACGTCGGCCAGGACCGCTTCCGCCGCGAGACCGGCCTCCCGCTGGCCAGCTACTTCGCCGGCCCGAAGATCCGCTGGCTGCTGGACAACGTCGAGGGCCTGCGCGAGCGCGCCGAGGCCGGCGACATCCTGTTCGGCACCATGGACACCTGGGTGATCTGGAACCTCACCGGTGGTGTCGACGGCGGCAAGCACGTCACGGACGTGACCAACGCCAGCCGCACCATGCTGATGAACCTCAAGACCCTGGCCTGGGACGAGAGCATCGCCGAGTCGATGGGCGTGCCGATGGCCGTCCTGCCGGAGATCCGCTCCTCCGCCGAGGTGTACGGCGAGGCCGTCGGCGACCTGGCCGGCGTGCCGGTCGCCTCCGCGCTCGGCGACCAGCAGGCCGCGCTGTTCGGCCAGACCTGCTTCGACGAGGGCGAGGCCAAGTCCACCTACGGCACCGGCACCTTCCTGCTGCTGAACACCGGCGAGAAGATCGTCAACTCGTACCACGGCCTGCTGACCACGGTCGGCTACCGGATCGGCGACCAGGCCCCGGTGTACGCGCTGGAGGGCTCGATCGCCGTCACCGGCTCGCTCGTCCAGTGGCTGCGCGACCAGCTCGGCATCATCTCCACCGCCGCCGAGATCGAGACCCTCGCCAACACCGTCGAGGACAACGGCGGCGCCTACTTCGTCCCGGCCTTCTCCGGCCTGTTCGCCCCGTACTGGCGCTCCGACGCCCGCGGTGTGATCGCCGGTCTGACCCGGTACGTCACCAAGGGCCACCTGGCCCGGGCCGTCCTGGAGGCCACCGCCTGGCAGACCCGCGAGGTCGTCGACGCCATGCAGAAGGACTCCGGGGTCGAGCTCACCGCCCTCAAGGTCGACGGCGGCATGACCAGCAACAACCTGCTCATGCAGAACATCGCCGACGTCCTGGACGCCCCGGTCGAGCGCCCGTACGTGGCCGAGACCACCGCCCTCGGCGCGGCCTACGCGGCCGGACTCGCCGTCGGCTTCTGGAACGACCTCGACACCCTGCGGGCCAACTGGCACCGCGCCGCCGAGTGGACCCCGCGCATGGACGAGGCCACCCGGGAGCGTGAGTACAAGAAGTGGCTCAAGGCCGTGGAGCGCACCATGGGCTGGGTGGAGGAGGAAGAGAACAACTGACCGAAAGCCGGTCGGGGCCCCTGGCCCCGGCCGGCCGCCCGCTGTTCCGGCAACGGGTGCCAACGGGTTCAACCCGGCCCGCCGCACCGGGCCGACCGGCCCCTCCCGCAGGGGCCGCACCGCACACGAGAGGAGTAACGGCGCCGCCCGACCAGCGCGCCGTACACAACCACCATGGCAACCATCCCGACCCTGGGCGCCGAGCGCACCGCCGGCCGCACCGCCTCCCGCGCCGAGACCCGCGAGCTGCTCGGCAAGGCCACCTACGACCTGCTGGTGATCGGGGGCGGCATCCTCGGCACGGCCGTCGCCTGGACCGCGTCCCAGGCCGGCCTGAAGGTCGCCATGGTCGACGCCGGCGACTTCGCCGGCGCCACCTCCAGCGCCTCGTCCAAGCTGGTCCACGGCGGTCTGCGCTACCTGCAGACCGGCGCGGTCAAGCTGGTCGCGGAGAACCACAAGGAGCGCCGCGCGCTCTCCACCGACGTGGCCCCGCACCTGGTCAACCCGCTGACCTTCTTCGTGCCGGTCTACAAGGGCGGCCCGCACGGCGCGGCCAAGCTCGGCGCCGGCGTGTTCCTGTACTCCGCGCTGTCCGCCTTCCGCGACGGCATGGGCCGGGTCTCCACCGCCGCCCACGCCGCCCAGCAGGTGCCCGCGCTGCGCACCGAGGGCCTGCGCTCGGTGGCCGTCTACGGCGACCACCAGATGAACGACTCGCGCGTCGCGGTGATGACCGTGCGCGCCGCCGTCGACGCCGGCGCCGTGGTGCTCAACCACGCCGAGGTCACCGGCCTGCGCTTCACCGGCGGCCGGGTCACCGGCGCGGAGCTGCGCGACCGCCTGGACGGCAGCGAGTTCGGCGTCAACGCCCGCCTGGTGCTCAACGCCACCGGCCCGTGGGTGGACCACCTGCGCAAGATGGAGGACGCCGGCGCCGCGCCGTCGATCCGCCTCTCCAAGGGCGCCCACGTCGTCGTCAAGCGCCGCTCGCCGTGGCGCGCCGCGCTGACCATCCCGATCGACAAGTACCGCGTCTCCTTCGCCATCCCGTGGGAGGACCACGTCCTGCTCGGCACCACCGACGAGGAGTACACCGGCGACCCGAAGGACGTCCGGGCCACCGACGCGGACATCGACCAGATCATGGGCGAGGCCGCGCACGCGATCCGCGACGAGCACCTCGACCGCGACCTGATCACCTACTCCTTCGCCGGTCTGCGCGTGCTCCCCGGCGGTCCGGGCGACACCGCCGCCGCGAAGCGCGAGACCGTGGTCACCGAGGGCCGCGGCGGCATGCTGTCGGTCTCCGGCGGCAAGTGGACCACCTACCGGCACATCGGCCGCGCCGTGCTGGAGAAGCTGGCCCACGTGCCCGGCACCAGCCTCGGCGAGGACATGTCCCCGATCGCCCCGACCGTCCCGCTGCCGGGCGTCGGCGCGCCGAACGCGGTGGCGCACCGCCTGCTGATCGACCGCGAGCCGGGCTCGCGGATGGAGCCGCTGGTGGCCAAGCACCTGGCCAGCCACTACGGCACGCTCTCCTTCGAGATCGCCCGCATGATCGACGAGAACCCGGAGCTCGGCCGGCCGATCCACGAGGACGGTCCGGACGTCTGGGCGCAGGTCGCCTACGCGGCCGACAACGAGTGGGCGTACACCGCGGACGACGTGCTGCGGCGCCGCACCACCATGACGGTGCGCGGGCTGGACACCCCAGAGATCCGGGGCGAGGTCGAGGCCTTCCTGGCCGAGCGGTCCAAGTAACCGGCCTGCGGCGGGCGGGCGTTCGGGGTTTCCCCGGGCGCCCGCCCGCCGTTTTCCGTCAGACCGGCGTACCGGCCCTGGCGGCGCAGTGATCGAACGGGCAGCGACAGGAACGAGCAGTGCGACACCGCCGAGGGGCGGCACCCGGACCGGTCCGGGTGCCGCCCCTCGGCGGTGGTGCGCGCGGCGCGCTAGATCAGCATGCTCAGCGGCAGGATCAGCGATATGGCGACGACCGAGATGATCGTCTCCATCACCGACCAGGACTTCAGTGTCTGGCCGACGCTCATCCCGAAGTACTCCTTCACCAGCCAGAAGCCGGCGTCGTTGACGTGCGAGAGGAACAGCGAACCGGCGCCGACCGCGAGCACCAGCAGGGCCGAGTGGGTCGAGGACATGTTCGCCGCGAGCGGGGAGACGATGCCGGCCGCGGTGATGGTGGCGACCGTCGCGGAGCCGGTGGCCAGGCGGATCAGCACCGCGATCAGCCAGCCCAGCAGCAGCGCCGAGATGTGCCACTGGCCGGCCCAGTGGCTGACCATGTCGCCGACGCCCACGTCGATCAGGGTCTGCTTGAAGCCGCCGCCCGCGCCGACGATGAACACGATGCCCGCGATCGGGCCGAGCGCCCTGCCGACGGTGTCGGAGATCCGCGCCCTGTCGAAGCCGGCCGCCCTGCCGAGGGTCAGCATGCCGAGCAGGGTCGCCGCCAGCAGGGCGATCAGCGGGGAGCCGACGAGGTCGAGCACCCGCTGGACCATCGCCTTCGGGTCGTCGATCACGACGTCCGCCAGGGCCTTGCCGAGCATCAGCACGACCGGCAGCAGGATCGTCGCCAGCACCGCGCCGAAGGACGGGGTGTGCTCGCGCTCGACCGGCTCCTCGGGGGTGACGGCGGTCGGGATCTCCAGCGGGCCCACCCAGCGCTCGGCGACCCGGGAGAACAGCGGGCCGGCGATGATCAGGGTCGGGATCGCGACCAGCAGGCCCAGCGCCAGGGTGATGCCGAGGTCGGCCTTCAGGGCGTCGATCGCGACCAGCGGGCCCGGGTGCGGGGGCACCAGGCCGTGCAGCACCGACAGGCCGGCCAGGGCCGGGATGCCGACCCGCATCAGCGGCACGTTGCCGCGCCGGGCGACCAGCAGCACGATCGGGATCAGCAGGACGACGCCGACCTCGAAGAACAGCGGCAGGCCGAGGAGGGCGGCGATCAGGGCCATCGCCCAGGGCAGCGCCTTGCTGCCGGTCCGGGCCAGCACGGTGTCCGCGATGATGTTGGCGCCGCCGGAGTCGGCGAGCAGCCTGCCGAGCATCGCGCCCAGGCCGATCAGCAGGCCGACGCCGGCCACGGTGGAGCCGAAGCCCGTGGAGAAGCTGTTCAGCAGCTTGTCGAAGGGGGCGCCCGCGACCACGGCCAGCAGTCCGGAGCCGAGCGTGAGGGCGAGGAAGGGGTGCAGCTTCAGCCGGGTGATCAGCAGGATGATCGCACCGATGCTGAGCAGCACCGCGATCAGCAGCTGGGTGTTGCTGCCGGTGTGCGGCAGGGCCGGTGGGGCGGCCGCCAGGAGGGTGGGGGCAAGGCTCACGCGAGGTCTCCATTGACGGGCCGCAGCAGCGCCACGGCCATCTCGACGAGTTCTTCGGGGGACGGGCCCACGTCCAGCACGGCGCCGTTCTCGTCCGCACCCAGGGGCTCCAAGGTGGCGTACTGGGAATCGAGCAGCGACGTCGGCATGAAGTGGCCGGTGCGGTGGGAGAGCCGGTCCTCGACCAGCTCGTGGCCACCGCTGAGGTGCAGGAAGAAGGCGTCCGGGGCGTCCGCGCGCAGGATGTCGCGGTAGCCGTGCTTCAGCGCCGAGCAGGTGACCACGCCCCCGGTGCCGGCCTCGGTGCGGGCCTTGAGCCACGCGCCGATGGCGCGCAGCCAGGGCTCACGGTCCTGGTCGTCCAGCGGGATGCCGGCGGACATCTTGGCGATGTTGGCCGGCGGGTGGAACTCGTCCGCCTCGGCGAAGGGGAGATCGAGGCGGTCGGCCAGGAGGCGGGCCAGGGTCGTCTTGCCGACCCCGGAGACGCCCATCACCACGACGGTGCGGGGGGCGTCCGGGAGGGCGCGGTTCTCGACGTTGAGAGCCATGGGTGGTGCTCCTTCGTTGCAGGCCGCCACTATCGCTTCAAAGATATGACGTATTCAAGTGGGGGAAACCAAATCGTCATACTTTTACTTCCCCGCAGGCGCGCGGCTGGAGGCGGGGGTGACTGGTGACCCGGGCGGGGCGGATGGGACATGGGCGGGGCGGACGGGACGTGGGCGGGGCGGAGGGTGGCGTGGGGGTTCGGGCCGGTGGCGTCTACGCTGGGCGGATGGAGATCCAGGGGCTGCCCGGTCGGGTGCTTGACGAGCTCGGGCCGGCGATCGCGTCGGGGGAGATCCCCGAGGGCGCGGTGCTGCGCGGGGAGGAACTGGAGCAGCGGTTCGGGGTGTCCCGGACGGTCGTCCGGGAGGCGGTGCGGGTCCTGGAGGGGATGCGCCTGGTCGCGTCCCGGCGGCGGGTCGGGATCACCGTCCAGCCGAAGTCGCTCTGGGACGTCTTCGACCCGATGGTGATCCGCTGGCGTCTGGCCGGCGCCGACCGGCCCGCCCAGCTGCGCTCGCTCGGCTCGCTGCGGGTGGCCGTCGAACCGGCCGCGGCCGCGCTCGCCGCCACCCATGCCACCGACGACGACCGGCGCGAACTGAGCTCGCTGGCCGTGGAGTTGACGGTCGCCGCGCGGGAGGCCGACCTCACCACCTTCCTCGGGCACGACATCGCCTTCCACGCGCTGGTGCTGCGCGCCTCCGGGAACGAGATGTTCGCCCACCTCGGGGACACCGTGGGGGCGGTGCTCACCGGACGTACCGAGTACCATCTGATGCCCCATCAGCCGGAACCGTACGCGATCAGGCTGCACCGGGAGGTCGCCGACGCGATCTGCGGGGGCGACGCCGTCCACGCGGAACGGGCGATGCGGACGATCGTCACGGGCGCCCTGGAGGAGCTCAACCTGCAGCTGGGCTGAGCTCCCGCCTCCGTCTGCCCCGGATCACACGATTTGACGGCAGTTCGGTGGAATTCGGACGCATGCTCCGGGTTCGGCGGGGGCAGAGTGAGGCAAGGGGGCGCGTTTCGCGTGCGCCCGTTCCCCGTCCACACCGTCACCGAGACCGGAATCGCGCCTGGGGGTCGTCCGATGTCCCTGCCACGCCGCCGTCGCCGCCTGCCCGACGAGGTGCGATACGCCGCGGTCCGGGCCGTGCTCTGTCTGGCCTTCACACTGGTCGGCGTGGTGGTCGCGACCCTGGCCTCGTACGCGGGCAGTTGGCTGATGACGCCCGCGCTGCTGGCGATGGGGCTCGGGGTGTTCGGCACGATGTGGTGCCTGCTGGAGATCCTGATCTCCCGCCAGATCGCCGCCCAGCGGATGCGCGGGCCGAACTCCGCCCACCCGATGGCCGGCAGCCGGGTGCCCCTCGAACCGCCGGCCGCCCGGCCGCTCCCCCGGCCCGGCAGCCGGCAAGGGCGGCCTGGCCCTCCCGGGCAGCCGGGCCAGCCGCCGTACCGGCCCCAACCGCCGCACCAGCCGCGGCTGCCGGCGGCGTGACCGGGCGGCTCCGGGCCACCCCGAGTGCCGTCGGCGGGTGCCCGTAGAGTCGGGCGCATGAAGTTCTTCCGTTCCAAGGGCGAGCCCCAGTACGACCCCGACCTCACCAACCTGACGGTCGACCAGGCCGAGCACCTGCGCGAGTTGGTGCGCCGGTACCACGCCGAGATCGGCGTACAGGTGACGGTCTCCGGGCAGACCCTCCGGCGGGCCGAGGGCACCAACAACCTGTACAACCTCGCCGAGTTCTGCCGCGGCACCGATCCGGGCGACTGGCCCGGGATCGTCGCACGGCACTTCGGCTCCCTCCTGGGCGCCGCCCGGACGATGCCCGGCGGTGCCGACGAGACCCTGAGCCGCGTCTACCTCCGGCTCGTCGCCGACGACGCGTTCCCGGCCGAGATCGCCTCCGCGTTCAGCTACACCCGGCCGGTCGCGACCGGCCTGCTGGAGGCGCTCTCGGTCGACCTGCCCGACACCGTGCGGACCTTGGACGACAAGGCCGTCGCCGAGGTCGGGCTGCAGCGGCTGCGGGCCGCCGGGCGAGCCAACCTGATCGCCGACCCGGTCGAGTACGAGGCCCTCCAGGGCCCGACCGAGGGCTCCAACCTGTACGCGGTGTTCGGCGACTCGATGTTCGTGGCCAGCAAGGCCCTGGTGCTGGACGATCTGGCCCGCGCGGTCACCGGGCGCGAACTCCCCGAGGAGGGCGCCCTGTTCGCCGTGCCCAGCCGGGACTACCTGTTCTTCCATCCGCTCGCCGAGGCCGGGGTCGCGGGTGCCGTCAACGACCTGGCGTCGATGGCCCTGCGCGTTCACCAGGAGAACCCGGGGCCGCTGTCGCCCCGGCTCTACTGGTGGCACAAGGGCGAGGTGACCAACCTGACCGTGATCGACGAGGCCGATCGCTCCTTCTCCGTCGTGCCGCCCGCCGAACTCATGGAGATCCTGCGCCGGTTGGCGGGGAGCTAGTCGGTGACCACCCGGTAGTGGGTGGTGAGCCGGCCGCCGTCCAGGACGTGGAAGGCGAGCATCGGCGGGTGGTCGAAGAGGATGCCCTTGCCGCCCTCGCAGGGCAGCGTGATGGTGGAGACCACCCCGGGCGCGACCAGCACCGGCAGGCCGGCGAAGGTGGTCGCGGCGGAGGTGTGGGCGTGGCCGCAGAGCAGCGCGGCCACCCGGGGGTGGCGGCCCAGCACCTGCGCCAGCCGTTCCTCGCCGAACTGGCGGATCCCGTCGACGAACGGGAGGTGCAGTTCGACGGGCGGGTGGTGGAAGGCCACCAGGGCCGGCAACTCCTGACGGCCCGAGGCCAGTTGGGCGTCCAGCCAGTCCAGGGTCCGGTCGTCCAGCAGGCCGTCGTGCTGCTCGGGTATCGAGGAGTCGAGCATCAGCACGTCGGCGCCGGGCAGTCGGTGCAGCCGGTTGACCGGGTCGGTGGTGGGCTCCTCGCCGAGCAGCACCTGCCGGTACGGCGCCCTGCTGTCGTGGTTGCCGGGGCAGGTCAGCACCGGGTGCCGCGAGGCCAGCACCTCGGCGGCCTGCCGGTACTCCTCGGGCAGGCCGTGGTCGGCGAGGTCGCCGGTGACCAGCACCGCGTCGAGCGGGCCGGGCAGGGCGTCGAGGTACGCCATCACCTGCTCGGCCCGCCGCCGGGCCCGCTTGCCCGCGTCCCGGCGGTGGACCTGGCCGAGGTGGATGTCACTGAGGTGCGCGATCGTCAGCATGGTGATCACGCTAACCAGTTCACGGCTGTGCGGGAACCTCCGCGGGGCGCTTGAACATCCGGGTGGCGGTGATCTCGCCGTGGATGGTCGGGCCGTCCGGGTCCTGCGGGGCGGGCAGGCCGGGGCGCAGGTGCTCCTCCACCGAGATGTACTTGAGGCCGGCCCGCAGGTCGGCGTCGTTGCGCAGCCGGATCACCAGCGGGAACTCGGCGAGTGCGGTGGTGTCGAACAGGCCGGTGGTGTAGATCAGCTGGACGCCGAGGGCGTCCGCCACCGCGCGCTGGAGCTCCAGCAGGTAGGTGGCGTTGGCGCGGCCGATCGGGTTGTCGAGGAACAGCGTGCCCGCGTGCCGCAGTTGGGACTGGCCGCGGTCGTTGGCGCGCAGCGCGGCCATCGTGCAGTAGAGCGCGATGGCGGCGGTGAGCAGCTGGCCGCCGGAGAAGACGTCGGACATCTGGCCGACGCCGACCCGCTCGGCGCGCAGCACCGCGTCCGGCTTGAGGATCTCGACGCTGACGCCCTTGGGGCCGATCGCGGCGGCGACACCGCGCAGCAGCAGGGACATGCCGTCGCGCCGCAGGTCGCTGTTCTTCCGGACGGCGGCGCGGGTGGCCTCGTCGATGACCTCGCCGAGGCGTTCGACCAGGGTGGCGTGGTCCGGGTCCTCGAAGCGGATCCGCAGGAACTCCTGTCCGGACCACTCCCCCAGGCCCTCGGGGAGCCGGGACAGCCGCTGGGCGGCGCGCAGGGTGGCGAGCGAGGTCTCGACCAGGCCGCGCAGCCGGTCGACGATCGAGCCACGGTTGCGCTCCAGCTGGGCCAGCTCGTCGGTGAGCACCCGCAGCCGGGGCGCGAAGGCGGCGGCCCAGGCGGCGGCGTGCTCGGGCAGCGCGGAGGCGGGCAGTTCGCGGATCTGCTGGCGGGCGGGGGTGCGGACGGCCTCGTAGCGGGCGGCGTTGGCGTGCCGGACCAGCGCGTCGGAGGCGTCGCGGACGGCGAGTTCGGCGGAGGACAGTTCGCCGGCCGCCGTCCGCAGACTCCGCCGGGCGTCGGTGGAGGCGTTGCGGGCCTCGGGCAGCGAGCCGAGGTAGGGCTCGACCGGCTGGCCGTCGTCCTCCTGCAGCTCGCGCAGGCCGTCGCGCAGCTGGCCGGCCAGCTCGTCGAAGTCGGCGGCGGCGGACTGGGCGGTGTCGAAGGTGCGCTGGAGGTCGGCGAGTGCGGTGCGGGCGGCGTCCACCGCCTCCCGGCACTCGGCGAGCCGGCTGGTGGCGGTGCGCAGCAGGGTCTGGGCGTGCTCGGGGTCGGTGGGGACGAGTTCCTCGGGCAGTTCGGTGTGCGCCTCGCCGTCGGCGGGGGCGGAGCGCTCGACCTCGCCGCGCAGGCGGCCGAGCTGCTCGCTGGCGGCGGCGGAGCGGGCCTCGATGGTGGCGACCAGTTCCTCGGCGCGGGCGGCGGCGGCCTGGCGGGCCGGGCCGTCGGCGCCGTCGGGGCTGCCGAGGAGCTCCTCGGCGCGGGTGCGGACCTTGTTGGTGAGGCGGTCGAGTTCGGCCGCGGCGGCGGCCTCGTCGCCCTCGGCGCGGGCCTGTTCGGCGCGCAGGTCGGCGCCGACGCCGACCTTCTCGTACAGCTGGGAGGCGGAGCGGTAGGCCTCGCGCAGTGCGGGCAGCGCGGCGGGGGCGGTCTGCTCGGCGGGCTCGTCGGCCTGCTCGGCGGCGGGGATCTCGGCGCGTTCGGCGCGCAGGGCCCGTACCGTGCGGCGGGCGTCGTCGGCGGCGCGCTGGGCGGCCCGGCGGTCCTCGTCGCAGGTGCGGGCGCGTTCGGCGCAGACGGCCTGGCGGCGGTCGCACTCGGCGGCGTCCTCGGCGAGTTCCCGTTGGCGGCGGGCCCAGTTGGCGCGTTCGCGCAGCCGGAAGGCGAGGCCGGAGAGGGCGTCGGCGCGGCGGCGGGCGCGCTGGGCGGCCTCGCGGTGCTCCTCGTGGGCGGAGGCGGCGGCCGCGTGGTCGGCCTCGGCCTCGTCGTGGTCGGCGCGCAGGGTGGCCAGGGTGGCCGCGGCCTGCTCGGCGTGCTCGCGGGCGGCCTCGGCGGCGGCGGCGAGTTCGGCGAGGGTGCCGGGCGGGCAGCTGGCGTGCCAGGAGGCGAGGCGGGCGGCGAGGGCGCGGTCGGCGCCGAGGCGGCCGGCGAGTTCGCGGATGTGCTCCTCGCGGGCGGCGGCGCGGGCGCGCAGTTCGCGGCGCTCGCCGTCGGCGGCGGACTCGTCGTGCATGGCCGGGTTCGGCGGCACCAGGAAGAAGGCCGGCTCGTCGGTGATCGGGGCGATCAGGGAGGCGGCGGCGCCGACGGCCACGGTGGAACGCGGCAGCAGGGCGGCGGCCTGGAGGGCCTCGCGGGCGCGCTCCAGCGAGGACGGGTCGGTGACGACCACGCCGTCGACCAGTTCGGGGCGGGCGGCGAGGATCGCCTCGTGGTCGGCGGGGTCGACGGACTGGGCGAGGTAGCGCCAGCCGGGCAGGGCGGGGATGCCGTGCTCGGCGAGGTACTCGACGGTGGCCAGCACGTCGGGGCCGGGCGGCAGCAGGCCGCCGTCACCGAGCGCGGCGAGGATGCGGGAGTCGTCGGCGGCGGCCGTCCGGAGGTCGAACAGGGTGCGTTCGGCGGTGGCGATGGCCTCGTCGAGGAGTTCGCGCAGGTATTCGGCGTTGCGGTCGAGCACGGTGGGGGTGAGGAAGCCGGCGTCCTCCTCGGCGTCCTCCTGGTACGGGGTGAGCGAGAGCAGGTCGGCGAGGCGCTGTTCGGTGGCGAGCAGCGCGGCGGTGCGCTGCTCGGCGGCCAGCGCCCGGGCGGCGTCCTTGCGGGCGTCGCCGGCCCGTTCGGCGGCGAGTTCGGCACGGGAGGTGGCGGCGGAGGCCTCGCGCAGCCGGGCGGCGCTCGCCTCGGCGGCGGCACGGGCCTGGGCGAGGGCCGCGGCGGCGGCCTTCTCGACGTCGGCGGCGTGCAGCGCGGCCCGGGCCGGGTCCACGTCGCCGTCGGCGTCGATGAAGCCGGCCTCGACGGCGGCCTGGGTCTCCTGCTCGACCTCGGCGAGGCGCTGGCGCAGGTGTTCGGCCTCGCTGCGGGCCTTCTGGGCGGCGGTGGCGGCCTCGGTGGCGGCGGACTGGGCCTTGCCGCCGTCCTCCTGGAGCTCGCTCGCGCGCTGCTCCTCGGTGTCGGCGCGGGCTTCGGCGGCCGCGGCGGCGGCCTCCAGGGCGCGGGCGAGCGCGGTGGCGGCGCGGGCGCGGGCGGCGAGCGCGGGGGCGGCGTCCAGCTCGGCCTCGCGGATGGCGGCGGCGACCCGGGCGACCCGGTCGGCGGCGGCGCGCTGGCGCAGCACGGCCTCGGCGGCCTGCCAGGCGGAGTGCAGGGTGCGGGCGTCGATGAGCTCGCGGCGCAGCGCGGCGGCCTCGGCGGTGGCCGCCGCGAGGCTCAACGTGGCGTGCCGGTGGGTGAGTTCGTCGGCGATCAGGCTGTGCCGGGTGCGGTCGGACTCGGCGGCGGTGACGGCGCTCGCGGCGGCGGCGACCTCGACGGCGAGGTCCTGGGCGCGGTCGCGTTCGGCGGCGGCGCGGGAGGTGAGGGCGTGGGCGAGGCGGCGGGCGCGGCGCTCGGCGGTGCGGTGGGCCTCGCGGACGGTCTCGCGGGCGGTGGTGGCGTCGACGATGCGTTCCAGCAGGTCGAGCGAGCCGGCGGTGAAGTCGCGTTCGGCGGTGAGTTCGGCGCGCAGGCCGAGCTTGGCGGCGAAGCCGTGCACCAGGTCGGCCAGGCCGTCGGTGTCCCGGGTGTCGGTGACGGCGCGCAGCAGCAGGTCGGTGAAGTCCTTGTCCTGCTTGACCGCGAAGAGGCCGGCCGCCTCGCCCTCGTCGGCGTTCATCTCGCGCTGGTAGCGGAAGAGTTCGGGGTCGAGCCCGAGTTCGCCGAGGTGCTCGGTCCAGCGGTCGTGGCCGTCCTCGAAGACCAGGTCGAGGTGGGGGTGGGCCTTGCCGGCCTCGGTGAGGGCGTCGCGGAAGCCCTTCATGGTGCGGCGGCGGCCGCGGGCCTTCTGGTCGCCGGCCAGGCTGACGCGCTCGGCGACCGGCAGCGAGTCGAGGGTGAGGCCGGGGCCGGGGCGGAAGGAGTACCAGGTCTCGGCGAACTTGCGCGGGTCGGAGGAGACCTGGCGGCCGCGCCACTCGCTGACCTTGCCGACCACGATCAGCTCGCCGGTGACGGTGTGCTGCCACTCCAGGGCGACGTGGCCGCAGTCGTCGGCGAGCAGGAACTTGCGCAGCACGCCGGAGCTGGCGCCGCCGAGGGTGTTGCGGTGGCCGGGGAGCATCACCGAGAAGATCAGCTTGAGCAGGACGGACTTGCCGCCGCCGTTCTCCAGGAAGAGCACGCCGGCCGGGGCGGGGCGGCGGACCGGGCCGTCGGCGTCCTCGCCGAACAGGCCGATCTGCTGCGGGGCCGGGTCGGCGACGGGCTCGCCGACGCCGCGCAGGTCGAGCACCGTGTCGGCGTAGCGGGCGCCGGCCGGTCCGATCGAGTAGAGGCGGACCCGGTTGAGCTCGTACATGTGCGGCGGTTCTCCGTGCGTCTTATGGGGTTGTCAGAGCGATCAGAGCGAGTGGAACGGCAGGCCGGCGTCGGCGACCAGCTCGTCGGAGGTGTCCGGCGGCAGCAGGCTGGCGGTGCCGTCGGAGACCGGGACGATGCCGAGGTCGAGCAGTTCGGCCATCGCGGCGCTGCCGGCCAGGTCGCGGACCTGGAGCTGGTAGCGGGCGGTGGTGCGGTAGGTGCCGCCGGAGTCGTCGGAGACCTTCTGCAGGAAGCCCGAGTCGACCAGGAACATGACGGCCTTGGCGACGATGCCGATGGTGGAGCCGGAGAGCCGGCGGGCGTCCTTGGTGGCGCCGGTCGCGGTGCGCCGGGCCCAGACCCGCCAGGCGGCCTCCAGTCCGGGGGCGTCGGAGGCCGGGTCGGTGTTGGCGCCGTCGGCGTCGGCCTGCTCCTCCAGGCGGCGGCAGGCCTGGCGGACGAAGGAGTCGACGCCGTTGACGGTGATCCGGCCGAGGTAGCCGTCGTCGGCGAGGTCCTCGGGGCGGGGGAAGGCCATCGCGGCGACGGCGAGGTGGGCCAGGCCGTGCAGGAAGCGGTCGGTGGACTCGGAGGCGGCGCGGCGCGAGTAGTCACCCATCCGGACGGCGAACAGCGAGTCCTCGGCGGCGGCGACGGCCATCCCGGCGCGCGCCGAGACCTCCAGGACGACCAGGCCCATGCCGGTGGCGATGGCGTCGGCGAGGCGGGCGAACGGCGGGTCCTCGCGGTGGCGGCGGACGAGTTCGGCGTACTCGGCGTCGCGGGCGGGGAGCAGCTTGGCCTGGAGGCCGAAGGAGACCAGCCGGGCGGCGTCGGCGACGTCGGCCGGGGTGATCGGCGCGGGGGCCGCGGGTTCGGTCTCGGCCGCCCAGGACGTGTCGTGGTGGGTCGTCACGGGCGGTACTCCTCGGGGGTGGCGCGGTGGTTACGGTTCGTCAATGTGCTGTTCCGGCGGCGGGTCAGCCGGCGTCCTTGCGGTCGGCGGCCATGCCGACCGCGTCGAGCAGGGCGCTGCCGACGATCAGGTCGGCGCCGCCGAACTCCGGGTCGCGCAGCGGGGTGCCGTCGTCCACGGCGAACAACAGCCGCTCCTCGCCCTGGCGGTAGGCGGTGCCGACCGGCGGGCTGGCCGCGTGCACGGCCAGCAGGGCGACCAGGTACGAGAGTTCCGGGTCCCGCTTGCGGGCGTCGGCGAGCAGGCCGGAGAGCCGGCGGGGGGCGTCCGGGGGCAGGTCGAGCAGTTCCAGGGCGGATTCGAGCTGGGCCTCGGAGAAGCGGCTGTCGTCCGGGGTGGCGACGAGGTCCGGGTCGGGCAGCTCGGCGCCGAGGTGCTCGCGCTCGACCGGCGGGGTGAGCAGCAGGTCGACCAGGTCGGCGACCCGGACCGAGACGGGCGTGCGCAGGCCGGCGCCGCGGGCGAAGAAGGCGCCGGTGGGGCGGACGGCCTGCTCCACCGGCAGCCGCAGCACGGGGGCGAGCAGCTGCCCGTAGAGGTCGATGCCGCTGCGGGCGCCGGGGGTGGCGAAGGCCTGCCGGTCCTGTTCGGCGCGGAACAGCGGGCCGGCCTCCAGCAGGCGGGTCTGCAGCTGGGTGTGGCGGCGGATGCAGTCCTTGACGATGTCGACCAGTTCGGCGGCGCGCCGCTTGTGCTCCGGGTCCTCGGCCTCGTCGCGGGCCTTGCGGATGTTGGTGAGAATCGCGTTCTCGTGCCGGTAGCGGTCGGCGATGTGGTCCAGCGCCTCGTCGATGAGGTCCGGGACCGCCTTCATCCAGTCCACCGCGCGGACGTTGCGGCGGGTGGCGTCGAGGGCGCGGCGCAGCGTCTCGGCGTACTGGACGGTGCGGTAGCGGGCCTGCTCGGCGGCCAGCTGGGCGTCGGCCAGGCGGCCGCGGCGGATCAGCACCTCCAGCTTGACCTCGGCGGCGATCTGGGCCGAGGTGACGTCGGTGTCGAGCGCGCCGACCAGGACGTTGACCGCCTCGTCGGTGGTGCGGAGGTAGACGCCGCCGTCCGGGCCGGGGACCTCCTCGATCAGCTTGAAGTCGTAGTCGCGGCGGACGTACTCGCCGTCCGCGCCGAACGTGCCGTACACGGCGCGGAAGCCGCGGTCCACGCTGCCGACGTTGATCAGCGACTCCAGCACCCAGCGGGCGACCCGCTCGTGCTCGGGGGTGTGCCGGTGCGGGGCCTGAGCGGCGACCCGGGGCAGCATCCGGGCGAGGACTATGTCGCGGTCGGCCCCGGTGTCGAAGTCCATGTTCAGGGTGACCAGGTCGATCGCGGCGAGGCCGACCTCGGCCATCGCGTAGCCGCCGTACTCGCCGGCCAGGTTGACCTTGCGGTTGTCCAGGTCGTGCAGCGGGGCGGTGCAGGCCAGCGCCTTGAGCCGGCGGGCGAGGCCCTCGTCGGCGGCGGGGCCGGGCGCGGGCCGCGGCGCGGGCACGGCGGCGCCGGCGGCCGGCCGGAGGCCGGGCTCGGTGGGCGGGTCAGCGATGGCGGTCACGGTGGACAAGATTAGAGGTTCGCACCGACATCGACCGAAACGGACCTTGCGGGCGGCCCGGAGGACCGGCCGGGTGGCGTGTCGGGGGCGGATGCAGAACGCGGTTTCGACGAGATCGCGCCATTCCCGAACCGGCATTCGACAAAACCGTGAGGGCGGCAGGGTGGTTCGGTGATGATCGACGCATGATCACCCGACCGGCCGTGGCCGCCCTCGGCGCAGCCCTGTCCCTGACCGTCCTCACCACCGGCGCCGCCATGGCCGCGCCGGCCGGCCCGCCGCCGACCTCCGCCCAGCACGTGACCGTCTCGCAGGCCGGGAACTACCCCGGCGGCTTCTTCACCTCCGGCAACATGTCGGTGAGCTGGGTCTCCTCCGGCACCGCGGACCTGACCGGCCCGACGCACTTCACCGTCGACCTGCCGCCCGGCGTCACCACCGACGGCGCGATGTTCTACTCCACGCCGTACGACTACACCTTCACCGAGACCCTCTCCCCCGACGGCCGCCACCTGGAGGCCGTGCTCACCGGCACCCGGGTGGTCGGGAAGAGCGAGTTCATGAAGCTGAACCTGCGCACCACCCCCGGCGTGCCGGTCGCCGGGGTGATCACGGTGACGGCCGCCAACCCGAACGACACCGACCCGACCGGGCACGTCTCCCGCTACGACCTCGGCAGCGGCGGCTACCTGCCGGCGACCGTCCAGGCCGCCCCGGCCGTCACCGGGCTGGACACCACCACCGGTCCGGGCACGGGCGGCACCTCGGTGACCGTCAGCGGCAGCAACCTGGCCCACGGCATGGTGCTCGTCGGCGGCGTCCCGGCGGCGGGCGGTTGCACCGACACCGCCTGTACCGTCACCACCCCGGGCGGCTCGGGCAGCGCACCCGTCAGCGTGGTGACCCCGGGTGGCACCAGCGCGCCGGTCACGTACACCTACACGGCGTAGCGCCCGCGCCGACGATGCCCGGGTGCCCGGTGGGGCGCCCGGGCATCGGTGCGTCCGGGCATCGGTGCGTCCGGGCATCGGTGCATCCAGGGCCGGCCCGCCATGTTGAACATGTTCAAAAGATCGGGCTAGAGTCCGTTCCGCGCGGGTGGGGCAAGGCTCCGCCGGCTTCTCGGCGTGCCCGGCAGAGGTGCGCTCGACATGGAGGTGTGCGAGATGGACGGCGACCCTGCGGTCATCCTGCGGCGGGTCCGGCGGTGGCTGTGGCTCTTCCTGGTCTGTCTGGTGCTGAGCGGCCTGACCGCCTTCCCCCTGGAGACCGAGACCGGCTGGCTGGTCGACTTCGCCTCCGGCCCGGCGGCGCCGCTGACCGACCACCTCCCGGCCGCGCTCGCCTGGTTCGAACGGGTGCACACCGGTGTCGTCGAGACCAACGAGCGCTACCCGTTCCTGGCGTACGGCACCGACTGGCTGGCCTTCGCCCACCTGGTGATCGGCGCCGCCTTCTGGGGACCGCTCAAGGACCCGGTCCGCAACATCTGGGTGATCCGCTGGGCCGCGCTCGCCTGCGGCGCGGTGATCCCGCTGGCGCTGATCTGCGGGCCGTTGCGGGGGATCCCGCTCGCATGGCGATTCATCGACATGTCGTTCGGTGTCTTCGGCGTCGTCCCGCTGCTGATCGTGCTGCGGGCACTGCGTCCGCTGGAACGTTCCTTCCAGCAACGCCCCGCCGCGCACTGAGTCGACGGCCCTCGGCGCCGCCCCGGGGCGCGTGCCCGAGGGCCACGCGCCGCAGGGCCCTGCGGGCGCCCGGGTCACGGTCACCGGGCTTCACCGCCAGGCCCTACCATCTGGCTCAACAGCTGCTGGGAGGCGGACGGGCGTGGCCGATGCGGTGATCGATCTCAATGCGGATCTCGGCGAGGGGTTCGGGCGCTGGAGCCTGACCGACGACGAGGCCCTGCTGTCCGTCGTGACCAGCGCCAACGTCGCCTGCGGCTACCACGCCGGGGACCCGTCGACGATGCGCCGGGTCTGCTCGCTCGCCGCCGAACGCGGCGTCCGGATCGGTGCCCAGGTCTCCTACCGCGACCTGGCCGGCTTCGGGCGCCGCGCGATGGACGTCCCCCCGGAGGAACTGGCCGACGAGATCGCCTACCAGATCGGCGCCCTCCAGGTCTTCGCCCGCGCCGCCGGCTCCCGGGTGTCCTACGTCAAGCCGCACGGCGCCCTCTACAACCGGGTGGTCGCCGACTCCGAGCAGGCCGAGGCCGTGGTGGCCGGGGTGCTCCGCGCCGGGGCGGTCTGCGACGGGCCGTTGCCCGTCCTCGGACTGCCCGGCTCCCGGCTGCTCACGGTCGCCGAGGGGGTCGGTCTCCCGGTCGTCACCGAGGCGTTCGCCGACCGCGCCTACACCTGGGCCGGCACCCTCGTCCCGCGCCGCGAACCCGACGCGGTGGTGCACGACCCCGAATCGGTGATCACCCGCGCCGTCGGCATCGCCCGGGACGGCACCGTCGAGGCCGTCGGCGGCGACCGCATCGCCGTCGAGGCCCGCTCGCTGTGCGTCCACGGCGACACCCCGGGCGCCGCTCAGCTCGCCTGGCGGATCCGCGGCGCCCTCGCCTCGGCCGGGGTCCGGGTCGAGGCGTTCAGCTGACGGCGGGCGGGGCGGGGCGCCGAGGTCCGGACACCGGACGGAACACGCTCAGCCGCGGCCCGACAGCAGTTCCGCGATGACCCGTTGGGCCGGATCGAACGCGCCCTCCCCCTCCTCCACGGCCCAGAGCACGTTCTGCAGCACCCGGGCGAGCGTCCAGGCCGCCGCCGCCTCGCGGTCCAGCTCCAGTACCTCGACCAGCAGGTCGAAGCGCCACCGCAGCGCCCGGGCGACGTCCCCGGTGGCCGCGAGGTCCGCCCAGCGGTTGCGCAGCGCGGGCAGCAGCTCGAAGCCGGGGTGCCCGGAGAGCGGCTTGGGGTCGATGGCCAGCCAGGGCGCCCGGTCGCTGCCCGGCGGCGGGGCGAGGACGTTGCCGTAGTGCAGGTCCCAGTGCAGCAGCCGGTCACCCGGCTCGGCCCGGACCGCTCGCAGGGCGGCCGTGCAGTCGGCGAGCAGCCGCCGTTCCTCCGGGTCGCCCAGTGCGGCGGCCGCCGCCGGGGCCCGCAGCAGCAGACGATCCGCGGTGTCACCCAAGGTCCGCAGGCCATCGGGTGATTGATGTTGCGTCAATTCCCGGAGGAGCTCGGCGAGTACGCGCAGTGCCGCGCGGTCGTCGGGCAGCTCCAGCAGCGAGCACGACGGCTCCAGGCGCTCCAACAACATGGATCCGGAGCCGGGTTCGTGGTCGAGCAGCCGGACGGCACCGCGCCCGCCCCAGGCGCGCAGGGCGTCCGGTTCGCCCGCCGTCTCCTCGTCCACCGGCTGGAGCTTGAGCGCCGCGGGGGTGCCGTCGGCGCGCCGGACGGGCAGCACCAACCCGACCACCCCGTGCGCCGCCGGGCCGTCCGGGCGCAGCTCCCAGCGTTCGAGCAACTCGCCCGCCAGGGACGGGAGTCGGGCCGCCCAGGCGCGTCCGTCCGCGCCGCGGAACTCGGCCAGCGACGCGGCCAGCGCGGGCGGGACGGAGACAGGCATGCTTCGGGCTCCTCTACGGAGGTCCCGTTCAGCCTAGTTCGGGGATCAGTCGACGCCCAGTGCCTCCGCGGCCGCCGCCGCGAAGCCGTCCGGGTTGTCGAGCATGATGTTGTGCCCGCAGCCCGGCACCTCGACCACCCTCACCCCCGCCGCGCGCAGTCCCTCCGCGCCCGCCGGTTCCTCCGCCTCCGGGTGGAGGAAGGTGCGCGGGAGGTCGAGTCCGAGCAGCAGCTCGCGCATGGCCGGTTCGCTCCCCCGGGCGAGGTGCACCGCGCTGCGGTACAGGGCCTCGGGCCCGGCCAGTCGCATCGTGGACCACCAGAACGGGCCGACCCGCTCGGCGACTTCCTCCCTCCCGCCGGCCAGGAACTCCGCCTCGGCGTAGCCGGCGATCCCGCTACTGCCGATCCGCGGGCGGCCGGGCTCGACCGGGTCCAGGTTGGCGTCCACCAGGAGCAGTCGGGAGACCAGCCCGGGGTGCCGGTGCGCCAGGACGATCGCGATCGCACCGCCCATGCTGTGGCCGACCACCTCGACCCGGTCCGGGCCGGCGGCCGCGACCGCAGCCGCGACGGCGTCGGCGTGCGCCTCCAGGGTGTAGCCGAAGTCGGCGGGCCGGTCACTGATCCCGAAGCCGAGCAGATCCAGCAGCAACGAGCGGCGCCCGGCGAGCAGCGGATGGGCGGCGGCGGCCGCGAAGTAGGCGGGCGAGCTGGAGCCGAGCCCGTGCAGGTAGAGCCGGGCGGGCTCGGCGCCGGGCAGCTCGACCCAGCGGACCCGGTCGCCGTTCGGGGTGACGGGGGCTTCGCGCATGCGCACACACTCCTGTGTCGGTCGGGGACTGCCGAGACCATAACTCGACATCGAGGTATCACGTAAGCGATATACCCACGCTCCGAGACACCGATCTGAGAGAGTGGGCCCATGCTGAAGCTCGCGATCCTCGGGTTCCTGTACGACCGGCCGCTGCACGGCTACGAGCTGCGCCGCCACCTCGCCGCGCTCACCGGCCACGTCCGCCCGATCAGCGACGGCTCGCTCTACCCCGCGATCAAGCGGCTGGAGGCCGACGGCCTGCTGGTCCGCGAGACCGAGCCCGGCAGCGCCGCCGCACCCCGGCACACCCTGCACCTGACCGAGGCCGGCCGCACCGCGCTGCTCGACCGGCTGCGCGAACCCGAGCCGCTCGACATCACCGACGGGAACCGCTGGACCGCCCTGGTCTCCTTCCTGCGCCACCTCGACGACCCGGCCGCCCAGGCCGCCGTGCTGCGCCGCCGGATCGCCTTCCTGTCCGAGCCGGCCAGCTTCTTCTACGAGGGCGACCGCCCGCGCGCCGCCGAGGAGTTCACCGATCCGTTCCGGCGCGGCCTGCTGCTGACCGCCCGCGCCACCACCGAGGCCGAACTCGCCTGGCTGCGGGCCGCCCTCGACGAACTGTCGAGCTGACAGGCCGACAGGGCGACAGGCCGACAGGGCGAATCGCCCGCGTTGACCGAAAGACGCCGAACCACCCTTCCCTTCGCACCCCGCCCGTGTTCCGATGGCCCGCAGGGGCGACGACACGCACATGGGCAACGAGCGGCGCCCGGGCTACGACGGCACGGGCACCGGCGCGATCACCCCGGACGGCTGCGCGGTCGAGGTGTGGACCCGCCTCCCGGTGGGCGACGCCCCGGACGTGATCGAGGCCGCGGTGCCGCCCGGCGCCCGGATCCTCGAACTGGGCTGCGGCGTCGGCCGGATGACCCACCCGCTGGTCGAGCGCGGCTTCTCCGTCACGGCCGTGGACGAGTCCGCCGAGATGCTGGCCCGGGTGCGCGCGGGCGTCCGCACGGTGCGCAGCCCGATCGAGCGGCTGGACCTCGGCGAGCGCTTCGACGTCGTCATGCTGGCCTCCTTCCTGGTGCACGCCGGCGATCCGGCCGTCCGTCAGGGTCTGCTGGAGACCTGCCGCCGCCACGTCGCCGAGGACGGCTGCGTGCTGGTGCAGCGCGAGGGCGAGGACTGGCACCGCAACGTGCCGCGCGAGAGCCGGATCGCCGGGACGGACGGGGTGTCCCGGATCCTCTCCGCGACACCGGTCGGTTCCGGGGTGAACTCCGTCCACGCGGAGTACGTCTTCCCGGACGGCACCTGGACCCAGACCTTCCTGTCCCGCCCGCTCAGCACGGAGGCCTTCGAACAGGCCCTGACGGACGCCGGGCTGCGGGTCGAGGCGTACCTGACGGAGGACCGCACCTGGGTCCGGGCCCGGCCCGTCGGCTGGTCCGGCCCGTCGACTGGTCGGGCACGGCCCGGCGGCCCGGTGGCGGCCGGCGCACCGGCGCCGGACGCGGGTTCGATCAAGTAGAACGGCGTTCCACCGGCGGCCGCCCGAAAGGCAGTGGGCCGGGACACCCACACGGTGTCCCGGCCCACTGAACGAAGAGGACCTAGACGAGTAGTTCCGAAGTCGGCTGGGTTTGCCGGTTCTGCTCCGGGCATGCAGGGAGGGTGTCCAGCATTCGGGTTGTGACGACCGAAGAG
>NZ_JBVJLM010000039.1:0-31644 GCF_055584725.1 Kitasatospora sp. NPDC101108 | reverse complement strand
GAAGCTAAGCCTCACAGCGCCGATGGTACTGCAGGGGGGACCCTGTGGGAGAGTAGGACGCCGCCGAACAATCATTCAGAAGAACCCCCATCCGGTTTCCGGATGGGGGTTCTTCGCGTTTGCCGCCGATTTCGCCGATCCGCGCCCTCACCGAGGGCCGGAGGCTACTCGGCCGGGCGGCGGCCCCAGGCCGAGATCAGGGGTGCGAGTGTCAGGTCGAGTTCGCCCGCGTCGATGGCGGCCAGGTGCGCGTCGAGCTCGGCGTCGTCGGCCAGGCCGGCCGCGAGGAGTTCGCCGCGTACGTGCCGGATGGTCGCGGCCTCCAGCCGGTCGCAGGCCGGCCCGCCGACCGGGAAGGAGCCCGCCGCGGCGACGTCCACCAGGCCGGCCTCGCGCAGTGCCCGCGGCAGTGTCCGGCCGTAGCGCAGGTCGGCGCCGCGGCGCCTGAGCAGTTCCCGGACCGCGTCGCGCAGGCGGTTGGCCCGTCGCTGGGCGGGGCCGCTGTCGTCCAGGCAGGCCAGTGGCTGCAGAGCGGTGTCGGCGTCCTCGACCAGCAGCCAGCCACCGGGCCGTAGCGCTGCTGCCATCGTGGTCAACGCGCGGGCCCGGTCGGGTACATGGACGAGTACGAGCCGGGCGTGCACCAGGTCGAAGGTCCCCGGCTCGGGGGGCGGGTCAGCGGCGACGTCGTGCCGGCGCACCTCGTAGCCGTCGCCTGTCTTCAGCCATGACGGGTCGAGGTCCGTGGCCAGTACGTGCCCGGTCGGACCGACGGCTGCCGCGAGTGCCTCCGGGATGCCGGGGCCACCGGCTCCGACCTCCCAGCAGCGCGAGCCGGGCCCGACGCCCAGGCGGTCGAAGTGTCCGCGCGTCACGCCGTCGAAGAGCTCGGCCAGCCAGACGAACCGCTCGCCCGCCTCGGCGCGCGCGTTGTCCAGCAGGTACCCGCGGGCGGGAGCGGGCTCCCCGCCGAGCGCGGTGGGCTCGTCTTTCGGATCGGGTCGGCCACCGGCGTGCGGCGGGCGGGGCGAGGAAGTCATGACCACATGGTCGACCTTCTCGGGCCCGCGGCGCCATGCCCGACGGGAGAGGGATGTCCCACTCGGTCACACGCCGGGGATCAACTCTCCGCGTCGGTGGTGCCGGTGGACGACAGGTCGACCTGCCAGGTGAAGGACCCGGCCGGGACGGCGGCGATGGGGGACGGCTGGTCGGGGTGCTCGGGGTCGAACTCCGACTCCAGGGTGTGGGTGACCTCGGGGCTGGTCCAGGCGGGCATGGTGCGGTTCCAGGGGCCGGTCGCGTGGGCGACCTTCCAGCGGAACGAGACCTGGTAGGACCTCAGCCAGTACCCGGGGGTCATCCGCGCCGAGGTGGAGAAGCCGGGGTTGTCGTTGAACTCGATGACGTTCTGGGCGCTGTTGATGACCGCGTTGTTGTACGGCGGGCGGTAGGGGCCGTCCTGCATCCAGGGGCGGTTGGACGGGGTCGCGGGGAAGTCCGTCCCCGACCGCACGATCTGGACGTTGGAGTCGGTGACCTCCTGCCAGAAGTGGTAGTTGGTGGCGACCTGCTGCGGGGCGCCGGGCGGGTTGCGCAGCCGTGCCACCTGCTGGAAGCCGATGCTCTGGGTGTCGTCCAGCCGTTGGGCGGCCGGTCCCTCGTACTCCGAGGTGAACTCCAGGACGGGCCGGTTGAGGTCGAGGTTCGCGGCGCGGGCCTTGCCGCGGGTGGTTCGGCCCGAGGGCGCGGGGAGGTCGGCGGCCTCGGCCTTGCGTTTGGGAGGCATCCGCTGCACCGCTCCTTCCGCCCGGGACGCCCCGGGGGAGTGGCCGGGCCCGGGCTCCGCCTCCTGGCGGACGAGCGGGGCCGACAGGGCTCGGACGGCGTTGGCCTCGGCCTCGCGTTCGTAGCGGTCGGACGGGTCGGACACGCGTAGGCCGTCGCCGCGATCGGTGCCCGCGACCGGGCCGCTGCGTTGCTGGATGACGTGGGTGAGCTCGTGCGCCAGGGTGTGCCGGTCGCCGCCGCCGGCTCCGAGCACCACGTGGTTGCCCGAGGTGTAGGCGCGGGCGCCGACCTCGGCCGCGGACGCGCGGGCCGTGCTGCCGGTGTGCAGCCGTACGTCGGAGAAGTCGGCGCCGAGGCGGGACTCCATGTCGCGGCGGGTGGTGGCGTCCAGGGGCTGTCCGGCGGTGCGCAGCACCTGGTGCACCAGGGAGCGCTGGAGCGGCAGTTCCTCCCCGTTGAGCGGCCCGGCGCCGCCGGCCCCGGGCCGGGCGCGCTGGACCAGGCGGGTCACCGCGGCGTTGCCGATGGACCGTTGCAGGGCGAGGGCGGTGCCGGACCGCGGGCCTGGGCGTACTGCGCGGGTGGCGGCGGCGGGGGCGGTGGCCGGTTCGGTCCGCCGGTCCGGCTGGTGGCTGCGCACGCGGTCGGCTTCCTTCCTCCTTGTGGCGATTTGGTGCGTATACGGCCCCGCGGGTGCCTTTGGTGCGGGAACAGCACAAAGCTACTGCTGTACTGAGGGGGCGTCAGGAGCGCACCGGGGCAGACATCGGCGTCTGCGGGGGCGGTCCGGTTGCCCCCGGAGGGCCTGTCGGGCTTCCCCGGGAGGGCAGGTGGGCGCTGTGGGAGCGGTTCGGGCGGGTTGCCGGTGGGTGCGCGGACAAGCCACGGTTACCGGCGGGTAGTTGACAGGTCGCGAGGCGCGGGAGGAGATACGGATGGGGGGAGGTCGGGGAGACGGAGGGGAAGAGGCCCGTGCGCACCGGTTCAGTTCCCCTGCCTGATCTCGCTCACCGTCCCGCTGATGTTGAGGAGTTCGTGGCAGGTGTCCGCCTGCTTGCCCGAGGCCGGAGTGCCCGGTGACTCGCAGGTCACGGTCGCCGTCACTGCCTGGTCCTCGGGGACCTGGATGGGAGTCACCCAGTGGTAGTCCTGGTTGCGGAAGGTCTCCAAGGCGATGGTGGTGATCGTCTGCTGGCCGGCCGTGATGGTCAACAACCCCTGGTCGCCCTGGAAGTTGGCGGCCACGATGTCCGTGATGTCGAACACCTTGCCGTGCGGCACCTGGTAACTGCCGGTGGACGAGGAGCTGTTCGCGGTCTTCACGTCGATGGTGGCGGAGCTCTGCCGTCCGGTTCCCGGCTCCGCCAGGCCCGGACCGACGGCGCGCCCGCCGGTGCTGGGCTGCCCGGCAGCGGGCTTGCCCTGGCCGCCGGGGTTGCCGCCGGAAGGCGCCGTGGGTGCACCGCCCGGTGCGACGGCGCCCGGAGCCGGGGTGGCGCTCTGCTGGGCGACGGCCTGCTCGGCGGCCTGCTTGGCGGAGCTGCGCACCGCCGGGCGGACCAGGGCGAACCAGGCCAGCAGCAGCGCGAGCAGCGCGGCCAGGAGGGCGAGCAGCCATTTCGGGAAGATCGGCAGCTGGATGAACTCGCCTTCGAGCAGAGCGCGTTGAGCGGGCGTGGGGGATTCGGTGGAGGCGGGCGCGCCCTCGCTGTCCGAACCCTTGCCGTCCCTGCTGTCCCTGCTGTCCCTGCTGTCCCTGCCGTCCCGGGCACCCTTGGCATCCGGGGCGCCCGTACTCCCGGCGGCGGCCGCCCCGCCGTCGGCGCCCCTGCCGTTGGCCCCCTGGTCCGGGCCCACCGTGACCTCGAACGGCCAGGAGGCCGGTTTGCCGAACCAGATCAGCTTGCGGGCCCGCGCCTGCAGCCGCAGCTCGCCGGACTCGCCGGGTTCGAGGCGCAGCCGTTCCGGGGTCGCCCGGAACCGCAGCTCCTCGCCCGCCTGCCCGGGCGTGAGGGCCACGGTGCCCGGGGTGTTGCCGAGGTTGCGTACGGAGGTGCGGTAGCGGCCGCGCAGCCAGCCGCGGCGGCGCCGGGGCGCGAGGGCGGCCTGCAACTCGTGGAACGGCGTGACGGTGACGGTGGTCTCCGGAACCGTCACCAGCTCGGGGCGCTCGGTCGGCAGCACCCGGATGCCGAGCGGGAACTCGCCGGCCCGGGCGGCGGACGAACGCGGTGGAGCGACGCGCACCGTCACCGTCTCGGACGTCCCCGGGTAGAGCGAGACCCGGGCCGGCTCGACCGTCGTCCACGCGGCGCAGTCGCCGACCACCTCCAGCGTGTACGCCTCCACGATGTCGAGGTCGTTGCGCACCGTCAGCGTCGTGGTGGCCACGCCACCGGGCGCCACCGTCAGCGCGGGCAGGCCGAGTTCGGCGGATGTGGTCATGGCGTGACGGTAGGGCCGGCGGACCGTCCGCGGAGAGGTCCGTACGGGCAAGCCATGGGCACACCCCTTGCCCGTACGGACCGACCGAACCTGGCCCGGCACCGCCGCAGGTCCACTGGAGAATGGAGAGCTCGATGACGTCGACCGAAGCAACTCGATGCGAGGCAGCCACCACCCACCGGCCCCCGGTGGCACCACGGTCCGGCAGTGCCCGCCCTGCCGCCCCGCGCATCCCGGTCCAGACACGCAGGCCGGGCCGGATACCCGTGGCGGTGTACGCCGAGGACCTCATCCTGCAGACCGGCGTGGTCCAACAGCTGCGCCAGCGGCCCGAGGTGGAGCTGCTGAACGAGAACGAGGCGGGCCGGGCGGAGGTCTCCCTGCTGGTCGTCGACGCCCTGACCGAGGCGGTGGCCGAGCACCTGCGCCGGCTGCGGCTCGCCACCTCCGGCCGGATCGGACTGGTGGTCGGGCAGTTCGAGGCCGGCGGGCTGCAGACGATCGTCGAATGCGGGGTCGCCGCCGTGCTGCGCCGCTCGGAGGCGGACCAGGACCGGCTGGTGCACCTGATCACCGCCCTGGCCAACGGCGAGGGCGTGATGCCGGGGGACCTGCTCGGTGAGCTGCTCGACCGGATCGGGATGCTCCAGCGCACCATGCTCGACGGGCGCGGCCTGACCCTGTCGACCCTGACCGCCCGGGAGGCGGAGATGCTGCGGCTGGTCGCCGAGGGCTTCGACACCAGCGAGATCGCGGCCAAGACCTCGTACTCGGAACGGACCGTCAAGAACGTGCTGCACGAGATCATCACGCGGCTGGGGCTGCGCAACCGGGCGCACGCCGTGGGGTACGCCATGCGGCGCGGGCTGATCTGAGGAACAGGGCCGCTCCGCCCGTGCCGCGCGGGAGCGTGGCGGTCTGCCCTTTGGGGCACCGGTCGTTACCCCCGGCTCGGGCGCCCGGGCCCTGTTCCCGGGCGCCCGAGCCGGTGAGACTGCCGGGGAGACCGCCCCTGCCACCCTGTGAGGTCGCGCGTGACCGCCGCCACCGGCACTCCCCGCTCCATCCGGCGGCCGGCCCGGGCCGCCGTCGCGGCGCTGCTCGCGCTGGCGGCTGCCGTGCTGACCCTGGGCTCCGCCCCCGGCGGACCGGGCGGTCCGGCCGGCGCCGCCGAGGACCCGGCCGGCGGGCGGATCGTCTACGCCGGTACCAATCACCGCGGCCTCGCCCGGGTGACCGGCCAGGACGCCAGCGCCCCGCTGTTCGGGCCCGGCCCGGTCCACTTCGACCAGGACCCCTCGGCGCGCGGCGACGAACTGGTCTTCACCAGCCTGCGGGACGGCCCGCTGCCCCAGGTGTACCTGCGCGACGCGACCGGTTCGCTGCGCCGCCTCACCACCGGCATGGACACCTCGCACCCCGCGCTCGCCCCGGACGGCAAGGGCGTCGTCTTCGAGGCCCTGGAGCCACGGAAGGACGGCACCTCCCAGCACGTCCTGTGGGCCGTCGAGCGGAACGGCACCGGGCTTCGCCGGCTCACCGACGGCACCGTCGACGAGACCCACCCGACCGTCTCGCCCGACGGCCGGTGGGTCGCCTACGCCTGCGCCGGCGAGCCGGGGCACGTCCAGATCTACCTGCGGCCGTTCACCGGCGGCGCGCCCGTCAAGGTCACCAACGTGACCAGTGGGGACGCCGTCGACCCGACCTGGAACCCGCTCAACGACGACGCCCACCGCAACCAGATCGTCTACACCTGGGACCAGGGCGACAAGGGCCGCACCCTGATCCTCACCTCGCCGACCGGCGGCGACAAGGCCTTCTTCCCCGGCACCGGCTCCACCTGGAAGACCGGGTCCGCCTCCTGGCTGGCCGACGGCAGCGGTGTCCTGTTCCTCAGCGCCGACCGGCTCGCCCCCAGGACGCAGCCCCAGCCCCAGCCGGCCGACCCGCCGCCGCCACCGGTGGTGAACCTCTACCGCGCGCCGACCTGCGACTGCACCGACCCCCAACTCCTCTACAGCGCCAACCGGTTGATCGCCACGCCGACCTGGCTCGGACCGCCGAACGGCGGCGGGCCGGTGGTCGAGCAGACCAGCGCCTCCGCCGCCGACGTCGCCGACGTCCAGGACGTCCGGCCCGACGGCGCCGACCCGCGCGACCTGGGCATCAGCGTGCTCACGGAGGACCCGGCCGCCGACACCAACACCAACCCCGACCCGGCCGCCGACCCGCTCTTCCACCCCCGCCCCGGCTACGACCCCTGGTACGAACGCCAGACCTACACCCCCGACGGGCGGCAGATCGTGGTCACCCGCTACGAGGACTCGCCCGCCGGGCGGATCCAACGGATCTGGCTGGCCGACGCCGACGGCGCCGACCCGCACCCGATGAACCTCGCCGGGCGCGGCCCGACCGACCGGGACACCGATCCCTCCCTCTCCCCGGACGGCAGGCTGATCGTGTTCAGCCGCAGCACCCCGGGCGGCAGCGGCCAGGCCCCGGCCCGTCCCGGCCGGCTCGTGATCGCCCAGGTGGCCACGGGCGCGATCGTCGGCACCGTCCAGCCCCCGGCCGACCAGCAGTGGGCCGCGGACGACGAGCCCTACTGGTCCCCCGACGGCAAGCTCATCGCCTTCTCCCGGACCGCCGTGGTCAACGGCAACCCCGGCAACAGGCACATCTGGACCGTGCGCGCCGACGACCTCACCCGGCAGGACGACCTCAGCCGCACGGCCTGCCCGGGCAGCTGCAACGTCATCGACGACAGCCCCGCATTCTCGCCCGACGGCCGTCGGATCGCCTTCAACCGCAAGGCCGGTGACGGCGGGAACAACCGGCAGGACGGCGTCGTGGTCACCACCCCGACCGGCCGGGACTGCACGGTGATCCTGCCCGCCGGGCTCGGCGACGGCGCCTGCACCCGGCCGCTGCCCGACCGCTCCACCGGCCCCTTCCAACCCCGTGACGTCGCCTGGACCGCCGACGGCGGGCAACTCGTGCTGACCTCCCGGCGCGCCGCGCCGCCGAGCGCACCCGAGGGGCTCAAGATCTACGACTTCGCGACCGCCGAACTCACCGCGCTCGACTGGCGCTTGCCGGGGCGCCAGAAGGAGCCGGCCGTCCAGCGGTCCGTCCACCTGGCGCTCAGCGCGCCGCCCCGCACCCCGGCCGTCCCCGTCGACGGCGGCATCGACGTGACGATCACCGTCACCAACAAGGGCCCCGCACCCTCACCCGGCACCGTCCTCACGGCCTCGGTGCCGACCGGTGCCCGGCTCGGCGAGCTGACCAGCCCGGTCGGGCAGTGCGACGCGGCGGCCCTGCGCTGCGAGCTCGGCACCCTGGCGCCCGGGGCGCAGATCCGGGTCACCGGCCGGCTCATCGGCACCCGGGCGGGCGACCAGCCCTTCGGCTGGAGCGTCACCGGGGCGGTGGTCGACCCCAACCCGGAGAACGGGTCCGCCGAGACGATCCTGCCGGTCGTGGAGGCGCCCTCGCCGACCCCGACCCCGACCCCGACGCCCACGCCCACGCCTTCACCGACCGCCTCGCCGAGCCCGACACCCACCCCGACCACCTCGCCCACCCCGACCACCTCGCCCACCCCCGTGCCGCCGCCCCCGGCGCCCGCCCCCGCACCGCCGCCGCAGGCCGGCCCCGGCGTGGCGGTCGACGCCCAGCCCAACCCCGGCTACGTCGGCGGCCACGTGACCGTCAGCTACACCGTGCGCAACACCGGCCAGGCCCTGGCGACCGGGCTGCGGCTGACCCTCGGCCTGCCCGCCGGAGTACCCACCGAGGCGCTGCCCCCGGGCTGCCGGAGCGGGAGCTGCCAACTCGCCGACCTCGCCCCCGGACGCAGCCAGGTGGTCCGGGTGGTGCTCTCACCCGTGGCCGCCCTGGACACCACGATCACCGCGGAGCTCACCACCACCGGCACCGACGCCACCCCGGGCCCGCACCGGGCCGGCACGCCGCTGCGCATCCTCCAGCCCCGCATCGTGGCCGTCCCGCCGATCGGCAAGCCCGGCTTCGTGACCTCCGTCCGCGGCACGGACTTCCCACCCGGCGCGCCCGTCCGCTTCACCTGGCAACCCGGCATCACCGCAGCCGCGGCCCCCACGTACCCGAAGCCGGACGGGACCTTCGCGGGCCAGCTGCTGATCCTCCCCAAGGACGAGACCGGCCCCCGGACCATCACCGCCGCCGGCCCGGGCTTCTCCCCGGTGACCACCCCGTTCCTGGTGGTGGAGGGCAGCATCGGCCCGCCGGGGGAGGTGGAGCGCCGGTGATCCATGAGGTGGACGAGGCGTTGCGGTCGTTGCTGGACGAGGCCGGGTTGCCGGAGCGCGGGGTCGAGGTGGTGTTCGATGCGCCGACCCGGGATCTCGCGGCTCGGCGGACCGCGCCGACGGTCAGCGTGTTCCTGTACGGGATCCGCGAGGAGACGACCCGCAGGCAGGCCGGGGCCGTCGCCGAGTACGACGACGACGGGGTGGTGGTCGGTCACCGACCCGCGCCCCGCTGGTTCGAGCTGGGCTACCTGGTGACCGTCTGGACCAACCGGCCGCAGGACGAACACCGGCTGCTGGCCGAGGTGTTGCAGTGCCTGACCGCCGTGGACGCGCTGCCCGCCCGGCTGCTCACCGGGTCGCTCGCCGGGCTCGGGCTGACCGTCGGGCTGGACATCGCCGGGCGCGACACCGGTCTGCCGTCGGTGTCCGACGTCTGGTCCGGGCTGGGCGGGGAGCTGCGGCCCTCGATCGACCTCAGGGTCCTCGCCCCGCTGGCCGGCGGGCTCGACCCCGCCGGGCCGCCCGTCACCGAGGGCCTGGTGGTGCGGGCCCGGGACACCACCCGGGAGAGCGAGTCGGGAGGCCGCCGGCTGCGCTACCGCGGCGCCGGGGACCCGGGGGCCGACGGCTTCGCCGCCCCCCGGGAGCGCGCGCTGCCACCCGGCCGTAGGACGAGGGGCGGAGCGCGGTGAGCCTCGACCTCGGACCGGCCGTCAACGGCGCGCCGCCCGCCCGCGACCACCTGTGGGAGCGGCTGCACCGGGTCGAGCAGCGGGTCCGGGCGGCGGTACGCGAACGCCGGGCCGACGACCCGGACCCGGACGACCCGTACCGCGGCCAGTACCTCGGCCCGGAGGCGGTGGAGCGCATCCTGGCGTCCTGGGCCGCCACGGGCTTCGCCGGTACGGCTCACGGCGCCGCGAACGGCGGCGCGGACGGCAGCGCGAACGCTGCTGCGAACGGTGCTGCGGACGGCCCGCCGCCCGCCGCCCCGCCGCCCGGCTCCCGACTGGCCCGGCTGGTCGCCGAGTTCGGCCTGCTCCCGGTGGACCTCGACCTGCTGCTGGTGGCCCTCGCCCCCGACCTCGACACCCGCTTCGAGCAGCTCTACGGCTATCTCAACGACGACCTGACCCGCCGCCGGGCCACCGTGGCCCTCGCCCTCGAACTGTGCGGGCTGCCGGGGGCGGGCGCCGGCCGCTTCCGGTTCTCCGCCCGTGCCCCGCTGGTCGCCGGGGGCCTGGTGGAGGTCACCGAGCCGGAGCGCCCGCTGCTCTCCCGCACCCTGCGCGTGCCGGACCGGGTGACGGCCCACCTCCTCGGCGACGACGAACCGGACGACGCGCTCGCCGGGCTGGCCCAGCGCGCCGATCCGTGCCTCGGGGCCGCCCCGGAGCCCGTCGACGACCTGGCCGCAGCGGTGGCCGCGGCCGTGGCGGCCGGCGGGCCGGTGTACCTGCTGGACCGTGGCGGGCAGGCGGGCCCGTCGGCGGTGGCCGCCCTGGCGTCCGGGGGCCGGCCGCCCCTGGTCGTCGACGCCGCCGCGCTGGCCGCCGTCCACCCGTCGACGGCCACCGTGCGGGTGCTCGCCCGCGAGGCCCGGTTGGGCGGGGGCGGTGTGGTGCTCGGTCCGCTGGACCGGCTCGAACCCGAACGGCCCGAGCGGGCGGCCCTGTTGCGGGACCTGTGCGCGCGGCTGGGGCCCGTCCCGCTGGTCGTGCACGGCCCGCAGGTGTGGGACCCGGCCTGGACCCGGGAGAGTCCCGTGGTGCTGACCGTCCCGCCGCCGGACGCGCGCGACCGGGCCGGGCAGTGGGCCCGCGCGCTGGCCGCCGGCGGGGCGCCGCCGGGCCGGGAGCTGACGGAGGGCCTGGCAGCGGGCCCGGCAGGAGATCAGGCAGCGGGCCTGTCCGAGGAGCTGGCCGAGGCGGTGGCCGCCTACCGGCTGGACCGGGAGAAGCTGGAGCGGGCCGCCGCCGTGGCGGCCAGGACGGCGGCCGCCGAGCGCCGCCCGGTGCGCGCCGAGGACCTGCGGGCCGCCGTCCGGGCGCAGAACGCCGCGGGTCTGGCCCGGCTGGCCCGCCGGATCGAGCCCGCGGTTGGCTGGGCCGACCTGGTGCTGCCCGGTCCCACCGCCGGCCGGCTGCGCGAACTGGTGCTGCGGGCCCGGCACCGCGACCGGGTGCTCGGGCAGTGGCGGATGCGGCCCGGCGGCGGCCGGGGCAACGGGGTGATCGCCCTGTTCGCGGGCGAGTCCGGCACCGGGAAGACGATGTCGGCCGAGGTGGTCGCGGCGGAGCTCGGCATGGAGCTGTACGTCGTCGACCTCTCCACCGTGGTGGACAAGTACATCGGCGAGACAGAGAAGAACCTGGACCGCGTCTTCACGGAGGCCGCGCAGGTCAACGCCGTCCTCCTGTTCGACGAGGCGGACGCGCTGTTCGGCAAGCGCTCGCAGGTCAAGGACGCCCACGACCGCCACGCCAACGTGGAGACGGCCTACCTGCTCCAGCGGATGGAGTCCTTCGACGGGATCGCGGTGCTGACCACCAACCTGCGGGCCAATCTCGACGAGGCGTTCACCCGGCGCCTGGACGTCATCGCCGAGTTCCCGCTGCCCGACCAGGCGCAGCGGCGCCTGCTGTGGGACCGCTGCCTGGGGCCGCGGCTTCCTCGCGGCGACGACCTCGACCTGGACTTCTGCGCCCGGCACTTCGAGCTCACCGGCGGCTCCATCCGGGCCTGCGCCGTCTCCGCGGCCTACCTGGCCGCCGGTACGGGCAGCCCGCTGGGCATGGCGCAGTTGGTCGCCGCCGTGGTCGGGGAGTACCGCAAGCTCGGGCGGCTGGTCCTGGAGAGCGAGTTCGGGCCCTGGCTGGGCGTCCTCGGGGACACCGGGCTCGGCTGACACCCCGCGGACGGTCGCGTCCGGGACGGCGGAGCTCTCCGGGACGGCGGTGCCCTCCGGGGCGGCCCGCGCGGACCCGTCGGGCTGTCCGCCGGGGGCAGCCGGTCCTGCCCCCGGTCCGGGACCCCGGGACATGGTCCGGCCGGCGCCCGGACCGCAGACTCGGGGGCGAGTGATCAGTAAGCGATCAGTCAGCGATCAGCGAACGACCGGCGAAATGACTGGCCAGCCGAAGGAGCGCGTATGCCGTCGTACCTCACCCCGGGTGTGTACGTGGAGGAGGTCCAGTCCGGTGCCCGGCCGATCGAGGGGGTCGGCACCGCCGTCGCCGCCTTCGTCGGCTTCGCCGGATCCGGTCCCTTCCACGAGCCCACGCTGGTGACCAACTGGGACCAGTACGTTCAGCGGTTCGGCGGGTTCACCGAAGGCACCTACCTGGCGCACGCGGTCTACGGCTTCTTCGCCAACGGCGGCGGCTCCGCCTACGTCGTCCGGGTCGGCGACCCGGACCGGCGGGCCGCCGGCGCCGCCCCGGCACCCGCCGCCGTCGCGGCCCCGCCGGTCGCCGTCGCGGGCTTCCTGTTCTCGGCGCTGCCCGGCGCCGGCGGCGAGGTGTCCGTCGAGATCGCCGACGCGGAGGGCGAGAACGTCCCCGAGGACCGCTTCCGGGTGCTGGTGCGCCGCGGCGCCGAGGTCGTGGAGACCTATGACGTCTCGACCCGGAAGAACACCAAGGGGTACGTCGTCACCCAGCTGCGCGAGTCCAAGCTGGTCGCGGTCGCCGAACAGCCCGGCACCGCGCCGAGCCGCCCCGAGCGGCAGACCCACGCGCTCGCCGCCGCCCCCGCCGTGGCGCCGGGGCCGGTCGCGGCCCCCGCCTCCCGGCTCGACCCCGCCGAGTACGTCGGCGACGCCGCCGCCCGGACCGGCTTCTCCGGCCTGGAGGCGATCGACGAGATCACCATGGTCGCGGTGCCCGACCTGATGAGCGCCTACCAGCGCGGCGACCTCGACGACGAGGGACTGCGCACCGTCCAGCTGGCCGTCATGTCGCACTGCGAGCAGATGGGCGACCGGATCGCCGTCCTCGACCCGCCGCCCGGTCTGAACGCCCAGCGGATGCGCACCTGGCGCAACGAGGAGGCGGGCTTCGACTCCCGCTACGCCGCCCTCTACTACCCGTGGATCAAGGTCTTCGACCCGGCCAGCGGCCGCAACGTGCTGGTCCCGCCGAGCGGGCACGTGGCCGGGGTGTGGGCGCGCAGCGACTCCGAACGCGGCGTGCACAAGGCGCCCGCCAACGAGGTCATCCGCGGCGCGGTGGACCTGGAACTGCGGCTCAGCAAGGGCGAACAGGACCTGCTGAACCCGATCGGCGTCAACTGCGTACGGGCGTTCCCCGGGCGCGGCATCCGGATCTGGGGCGCGCGCACCCTCTCCTCCGACCCCGCCTGGCGCTACCTGAACGTGCGCCGACTCTTCAACTACCTGGAGGAATCGATCCTCCTGGGGACCCAGTGGGTGGTCTTCGAACCCAACGACGACCGGCTGTGGTCCAGCATCCGCCGGAACATCACCGCCTTCCTCACCGAGGAGTGGCGGCGCGGGGCGCTGTTCGGCCAGACCGCGGCCGAGGCCTTCTACGTCAAGTGCGACCGCGACAACAACCCGCCGGAGTCGATCGACCTCGGCCAGGTGATCTGCGAGATCGGTGTCGCCCCGGTGAAGCCGGCCGAGTTCGTGGTGTTCCGGCTGGCCCAGTTCTCCGACAGCACGAGCCTCGTCAACGAGTGACCCGGCCCCGTCGTCCTGTCGGCACCCAACGCATCGGAAGGTGACAACACGCCATGGCTGAAGGCGATCCGCTCTCCACACACATATTCGGCGTCCAACTCGGCGGCTACAACGTCGAGTCCGTCAAGGAGATCAGCAACCTGACGGTCGAACAGGACGTCGTCGAGTACAAGCAGGTGACCCAAGAGGGCAAGCTGATCGTCCGCAAGCAGCCCGGCGCCCGGCTGCCCGGCGAGGTGACCATCACCCGCGGCCTGGACAAGAGCGGCGCGTTCACGGACTGGATCAAGGAGACCCTCAACAACGGGGCGATCAACACCGCCCGGCAGAACCTCACCATCGAGGTCAAGGACACCACCGGCGCCACCCTGCGACGCATCCAGCTGACCAACGCCTGGGCGAGCCGCTGGGAGGGCCCCACGCTCAGCGCGGGCGAGTCCAGCGCGGCGACCGAGACCGTGACCATCGTGTTCGAGGAGATCAGCGTCGAATGAGGCGGAAGATCGGCCTGGACGAGCTGCTGGAACGGGCCCCCGCCCAGGGGCCGCTCCCGAGCGGCGCGGCAACGGGCGCGGGTACGGGCGCAGGGCCGGTCCCGGGCCAGCAGGGCGCCGCGCCGCAGGCCGGGCCGGCCACGCCCCGGGGGCGGGGGCCGCAGACCGAGTTCGAGTTCGAGCTGCCGCTCGGCTACGTCGACGACGAGGGCACCGTGCACCGCCACGGCGCGATGCGGCTGGCCACCGCCCGGGACGAGCTGATGCCGCAGATCGACCTGCGGGTCAAGGAGAACCCGGCCTACCTCAGCGTGGTGCTGCTCAGCCACGTCATCACCAGGCTGGGCGACGTCACCGACGTGCACGCCGGGATCGTCGAGCGGATGTACGCCACCGACGTCGCCTTCCTCCAGGACCTCTACCAGCGGATCAACAGCGAAGGCCACACGCGCGCCGCGGTGACCTGCCCGCACTGCGACGGCGCCTTCGAGGTCGACCTCGCCGGTGGGCGCCTGGGGGAATCGTGACGTACGCGCCTGCTCGGCTGTACGAGGAGATCGCGTACATCGCCTACCACTTCCACTGGCCGCGCGAGGACCTCCTCGACCTGACCCACCGCGAGCGCGGGCAGTGGGTGCGCGAGATCGCGCGCATCAACTCCAGGGTCAACGAGGGTGGGTGAGCGGGGTGGGGGTGCGGGACTGGATCGCGCGGCGGCGTCGGGCTGACGGTGCTGTCGCGCCGCCCGGCGGAGCCGCGTCCGGCGCTCCTGCGTCCGGCGGTCGCGCATCCGGCGGTCGCGCGCCCGGCGGTCCCGTGTCGGAAGGCGGGACCGCCGGTACGGGCGAGACCGTGCCTGGGGCGGCCCGGCAGCAACGCCCGGCGGCCGGGGACGGCGGATGGCGCGCGGTGACGCCGCTCGTCCCGACCCTGGCCGGGGCGGGGCACGGGGTCAGCGACGGCCTCAAGTTCCGCTCCCGGCTGGCCTCCTGGCAGGACCCCTCGCTGTGCGGGCCGCTCGGCCACGCCGTTCTGCCGACCGCACCGGTCGGCATCCTGCGGGCGGTGGTGGCGCCGGGTGGCCCGGCGACGGTCGCCGGGGGCGGGGACGAACTCGTCCTGCCGGCCGGCACGGGCGGCGGGGTGGACGAGGGCGAGGCGGCGGGCCACCCGGAAGGCGAGGGGGGACGGCGGCGGGTGCCGCCGGTCCAGCGGGCCGTCCGGGTACGACGGCTGCCCGTGCGGTCGGGGCCGCGTGCGGCAGGTACGCGTGCGGGTGCGGGTGCGGGTGCAGACAAGGGTGCAGGCGTACGGCGGGGCGGGGCGGAGGGCGGTGCGGCGACGCCTGGTGCCCCGGTCCAGAGCGAGGCGAAGCCTGATGCGATGACGCCTGCCGTGCCGGAGCCCGCTGTGCCCGAGGCCGGCCCTCGGAAGCCCGGCACTCAGGTGCCGGAGGGGATCGACAAGTCGCCGCGTCGGAGCGACACGGCGGACCGGGCTCAGGGCCGTTCCGTACGGCCGCGTCCCGTCAGTGGACCGCTGACCGTGGCGCGGCGGCCGCGCGCGTTGCCCGTGCGTCCGGTGGCGGCGGTCCCCGGGCCGCGCAGGGCGAACGAGATGGTCACCGAGCCGCCGCGCCAGGACGCCGAACCGGTGCTGCCGGCAGCTGTGACGGACGAACCGGTGCTCCCGGCAGCCGTGACGGACGAACCGGCCGAGCGGCCGAGCCCGTCGGTGAGCGGCGGGGTCGCCGCGCCCGCGCCGGCGCCCCTGACGGGCGGCTCGGTCGACGGGGTGGTCCAGCGCGCCGCCGCGAGGAGCGCCGAAGCACCTGCCCGTCCGGTCCTCGGCGCGCCCCTGACCGCGTTGCCCGCGAGCGCCGCACCCGTGGCTGCCGTCGGTTCCCAGGGCGCCGAACGCGACTCGGGTGCGCCGGCCATGCCCGTCATCCGTGCGGCGACGGAGTCCGCCGTCCCTGGGGCGAGCGGGCCCGACAGTTCACGGCAGCCGGGGGTCCGCCCCGAGCACGGAGGCGGCCTCCCTGTTCAGCGCACGTCGTCCGGGCGGCCCGCCGGTACTGCCCCGCGCACCCCGCCGTCGCCTGCCCCTGCCCGCACGCGCGGCGGCCTGGGCGCGCCGCTCGACGCCCTGCCGCCGTCGGCGGCCGCGCCGGGCGCTACTGCGCCGTCGGTCGGCGGGCACCGACCGCTCCGGCGTGTCGCGGGCCCGTCGGCAGGCGATGCCGGAGGCCGAGATGCCGGTGGGCCGGCGGAGCGGAGCGCGCCGGCGGTCGGCGAAGGGCCACGTGCGCAGGGTGCCACCTCGCCGGCCGGCAGCACTGCCACGGGCCCAACCCTGCTTGCACGGACGGAAAACGGCGGGGCAGCTGCGCCGACGCGGAGCGGCCCTGCCGAGCCGCGGGCCACCAGCGGCCAGGTCAGGTCAGTGACTGTTCCGGTGAGTCCGGCCGTTGGTGGCTTGGGCGTGCAGCGGGCGGTCCAACTCGTAGGCAGGAGACGTGGGTTGATCGGCGGGCGCCCGATGTCGGTGGCCCTCGCCACGTCGGCGGCGCCCTTCGCGGGCAGCAGCACCGCACCCATCCCCGGTTCCCGTACGGCACCGCCGCCTCCGCCTCCGCCGCCCGTGGTTCCCGCGGTCTGGCCCAACGCGCTCGCGTCCCGTGCGAACGACGACGATCCGGCTGCGGGGCCGTCGCGGTCGTCTGGGCCGTCTGGGTCGTCCCGGCCGTTACGGCCTTCCGGCGGCGGCCGGGAGGGCGGGATCGCTGCCGCTCCGCAGCACCCAGCGCCACGCCGTTCACCGAGTGCGGGGGAGAGGCGGGCCGCGACCGGGCAGTCGGTGACCGAAGCGGCGAGCGGTTCGTCCGCTCCGGGCGTGCTGCGCGGGGTCGTCGGTGCTGTGCAACGCTCGCGTTCCTCCCGTGCACTCGACCGCCAGAGCGGCCAGACGGCCGCCGATCGTCCTGCGGCGCAGGGGAGTTCGGCGCCGAGCGGTGCGCCGGGTACCGCCGAGGCCGTGGGCCGGTCGTCCGGTCCGGGCGTGCTGCGCGGGGTCGTCGCTGCGGTGCAACGCTCGCGTGCCAGGCGTGCCTCGGAGCGTGGGGGCGGCCGGCCGGCCGTCGATCGCCCTGCGGTGCAGGAGAGTTCGGGCTCCTCCGGCGCTCCGGGCGCCGCAGCGGCGGTGGGTGGGGCCGTGGCTGCCGTGCATCGTCGGCGCTCCGGGCGGACGCGGGCCAATCCTTCTTCTGCGCAGCAGAGTTCGGCTGCTCCGACGGCGACCGCGCCGGGCAGTCGGCCCCGACCTGCCCGTACGGCGGCGGCGGTGTCGCCCGCGTACGTGGTCCGGATCGCGCCCCCGCCGGTTCAGCGGGTGCCGTCACCGGAGCTGCCGGCGACGCCTTCGCCGGTGGTGCCGCGAGCCCTGCCGCCCGGGCACGCCGAGAGCACTCCGCCCGCACCCGTGGTGCGGCCCGTACCCCCGGCGAGCCAGTCGCTTCAGCGGCTGCCGGCCGTGTCCCGCCCCCTTCCGCCACCGCCACCACCGCCACCGCCACCGCCACCACCGACGCCCCCGTCACCGGTCGTCTCGCGAGCCCTGACACCCGCGCGCCCGGTCAGCACCCCGCCCGCACGCCCCGCCGGCACCCCGTCCGTACCGCCCGCGCCCGGTACGGCGCAGCTGTTGCAGCGGGTGGCCGAGCAGGCGGGCCTGTCCGGGGTGCCGTTGACCGCCGTCCCGGCGAGTCGGCCGAGCACCGTCCAGGCCGCTCCCGCGAAGGCCTCCCCGGCAGGCGGCTCCCAGGGAAAGGCCTCCCCGTCCGCCGAACCGACCGGGGCTCCCGACGGCGCCGGGCCCGCCGACCTGGACGAGCTGGCCCGGCGCCTGGTCGAACCGGTCGGCCGGCTGCTGCGCACCGAGCTGCGCCGGGGCCGGGAGCGGGCCGGCAGACCGTACGACCTGCGTCGTTGAGCGCGGGACGACCCCATCGACGTGACTGGCACCGGAAAGCAGGGAACGGGGACCGATGACCGACAACATCTTCGCGAGCAGCGTGTTCTTCAGCCTGACCATCGGCGGCAACGACCTGGGCGAGTTCACCACCTGTTCCGGCCTCGGCGCCCAGGTCGAGATCGAGCAGTACGCGGAGGGCGGCAACAACGGCTTCGCCTGGCAGCTGCCGGGCCGCATCACCTGGTCGAACATCACGCTGACCCGGGCGGTCACCGCGGACAGCGCCAAGATCGCGCGGTGGCTGGGCGAGACCGTCCGGAAGGTCGAGCCGAAGGACGGCGAGATCGTGGCGCTGCGGCCGGACCTGAGCCGGATCGTCGGCTGGCAGGTGCTGGGGATCGTCCCGGTGCGCTGGGACGGCCCGTCCTTCGACCCCGCCACCTCCCAGGCCGCGGTGGAGAGTCTGGAGATCGCCCACGCGGGTCTCCGCCCGTCCTGATCCCGGTGCCCGGCTCGCGATTCGCGGTTGGCGGTTCGCGGTTCGCGGTTCGCAATCGGCACCGAAGTCGGCCCCACCCACGTAAGGAGCAGCAGATGTCCTCGGCGGTCCCCGCGAGCGTCACCCGGGCCCAACTGACCATCATGGAGCCCCCGTCCACGGTCGGCGCCCAGCCCGGCGGCGCGATCGCGCGGCTTCCGCTGCAGTTCAACCCGGCGACCCTGGTGCTGCGCAAGACCACCGAGTGGCGGCGCACGCCGTCGCGGATGGCAGGCCAGTCGGCCCTGCCGGAGTTCGTCGGCAGCGGTCCGCGCTCGTTGTCGCTCGACGTGTTCCTGGACTCGACCGCGACCCACGACAACTCGGTGGAGCGGGCGGTGGAACAGCTGATGACGGCCTGCGTGCCCACCCCGACGAGCCTGGCGCGCAAGACGCCGGCCAGCCCGTGGATCCGGCTGGACTGGGGCACCCTGAAGACGACCTCGTTCAACGGGGTGCTGACCGGCCTGTCGGTCACCTACACGCTCTTCGACGTGGACGGCAATCCGCTGCGCGCGGTGTGCTCCCTCTCGATCGACGAGGCCAGCGTCGACCCGGCCGGGCAGAACCCGACCTCCGGTTCGCCGGAGGCCCGCAGCACCCACCGGGTGATCGCGGGCGACAGCCTGCCGCTGCTCGCCTGGCGCGCGTACGGGGACGCGACGGCCTGGCGCACCATCGCCGAGGCCAACGACATCGACGACCCGCTGGTCCTGGTCCCCGGGTCGGAGCTGATCGTGCCGGGGATCGACGAGCTCACCCGGGGCGGGCGGCGATGACCACTCCCGAGGCCCGTGGCGGCCGGCCGTTCGCCGCGGATCCCGTCGTCGAGGCACCGGGGCCGCTGCCGCCGGCCTGGGCGGCCCAGCTGGTGTCCTGCGACATCGAGGAGAGCGTGGGTCTGCCCGACACGGCGGTGCTGAGCTTCCGGGACGCGGACCACACCTTCCTGTCCGCGACGGGCATCACCATCGGCACCGAGCTGCGGGTGTCCGTGGTCACCGTGCAGGGGCACACCCAGGTGCGGCTGTTCACCGGCGAGGTGACGGCGCTGGAGCTGGAGGTGGACACCACGGGCTCGTACACCGTGGTGCGGGCCTCGGCGGTCACCCACCGGCTGATGCGCGGGCGCCGGGTGAAGGCCTTCCGGAACATGACGACCGCCGACATCGTCCGAGAGGTCGCCGCCGGTGCGGGCCTGGCCTGCGGGCGGGTCGACTCCTTCCCGGTCGTGCACCAGCAGCTCTCCCAGGCGAACGTCCCGGACTGGGAGTTCCTCCAGTTCCTGGCGGCGGAGAGCGGCGCGCAGGTGCGGGTGGACGACGACGGGAAGCTGGAGTTCGTCCGGCCGCAGCCCGCCTCCACGGCACCGGCCCCCACCACGCCCGCGCCGCAGAACCCGCTGGTGCTGGAGTACGGCCGCAACCTGCTGGAACTGCGCGGTGTGCTGACCGGCGCGGCCGGCGCGGACACGGTCGAGGCGCGCGGCTGGAACGTCACCACCAAGAGCGCCCTGGTGGCCGCCGAGCCGTCGGTGGCCTCACCGGGCGTGCTGCCGGGGATGAGCCCCTCGGTGGTGGCCTCCGCCTTCCCCGGCCGGGCCCGGCTCACGGTCGCCGACACCCCGTACCGCACCCAGGCGGAGACCACCGCCGTGGCGCGGTCGCTGGCCGCCTCGGTGGCCGCGGGCTTCGGCGAGCTGGAGGCGGTCGTCGAGGGCAATCCGCGGCTGCGGGCGGGGACCGCCGTCGCGCTGGGGAACGTCGGCGCCGCCTTCTCCGGCCGCTACACCGCCACCGGGGTGCGCCACCTGCTGGAACCGTTCCGCGGCTACCGGACCACCGTGGTGGTCAGCGCGTCGCCCGACCGCTCGCTGGCCGGACTCGCGACCGGGGGCAACGCGCCGCCGCGCGGTCCCCGGATGCCGGGTCTGGCCGTCGCCGTGGTCACCGACCTCCGGGAGCCGGGGGACGGGCAGCGCGGCTGGGTGAAACTGAAGTTCCCCTGGCTGGACGACAGTTACGTCTCCGACTGGGTGCGCACCGTGCAGTGGGGCGGCCACGGGGGCGGCGGCGTGGTCAGCCCCGAGGTCAACGACGAGGTGCTGGTCGGCTTCGAGCAGGGCGACCTGGACAGCCCGTACGTGCTGGGCGGCCTGTACAACGGCGTGGACCGGCCCTCGCCGCACGACGTGCCGCTGGTCGACGCGACGGCGGGCAAGGTCAACCGCCGTTCCGTGGTGTCCCGTTCGGGCCACCGGCTGGAGCTGCTGGACGTGCCGGGCGGCAGCTCCGGGGTCCGACTGGCCAGCGGGGACGGGAAGTTGGAGGTCCGGTTGGACCAGCGGCAGGGCGAGATCGTGCTGACCGTGCACGGCGCGGCCGGCGCCGGGACGAGTACGGTGCGCCTGTCGCCCACCGGCATCACCCTCGACGCGGGCACCGGCGCGGTCGACGTGCGCGGCGGATCGGTGACGATCCGGGGCACGACGGAGGTCGCCGTGGACGGCGGAGCCCTGGCGGTGATCAAGGGTGGCTTCGTGCACATCAACTGACGCAGCGTCAATCAGAACCAGTAGTGGAACGGAACGGAGACCGTACATGCCCCCCGCAGCCCGGAGTGGCGACCCCACCGATCACGGCGGCACCCTCGCCACCCCGCCGCCGGGCGCCCTCGCGGTGGAGACCGTGCTGATCGGCGGCCGCCCCGCGGCCGTGGTCGGCAGCCTGCACGCCTGCGTCCCGCACGCGGAGATGGGCCCCGCCAACCTGGTGGAGCCCGAACTCGGCACGGTGATCAGGGGGGTGACGCTGATCGGCGGATTCCCCGCTGCCCGGATGGGTGACAGGACCACCTGCGGCGCCGCCATCGTCGCCGGGGCGTTCAACGTGCTGATCGGAGGGCCGGCGTGACCAGCAACTTCATCGGCCGGGGCTGGGCCTTCCCGCTGCGGGTGAGCGCCACCGGCGGCATCGGCATGGTGGAGCGGGACCGGGAGATCGCGGAGGCCATCCGGTTGATCCTCGGCACCGCCCCCGGCGAGCGGCCGATGCGCCCGGAGTTCGGCTGCGGCATCCACGAGTACGTCTTCGCCCCGGGCGACAGCTCCACCGCCGGGCGGATCGCCCGCGAGGTGCGGATCGCGCTGGAACGCTGGGAGCCGCGGATCGGGGTCGACGACGTGGTGATCGCCTTCGACCGGGTCGACGAGGGCACCCTCTACATCGACGTCCACTACACCGTGCGGGCCACCAACGACCGCCGCAACCTGGTCTTTCCCTTCTACACGATCCCGGAGTCGCCGGACACCGAGTTCCCGGCGGCGGGGCCCCCGGCCGCGGGGTCCTCGGCGGCAGGGTTCCCGGCGACGGGGTTCCCGACGACGGACTTCCCGGCGACGGTGGGCGGGGGTGAGCGCTGATGGCCCTGCCCTCCCCGAACCTGGACGACCGCCGCTTCCAGCAACTCGTCGACGAGGCCAAGCGCTACGTCCAGCAGCGCGCGCCGGAGTGGACCGACCACAACGTCTCCGACCCGGGCGTCACCCTCATCGAGACCTTCGCCTACCTGGTGGACCAGCTGCTCTACCGGCTGAACCGGGTGCCGGAGAAGAACTACGCCGCCTTCCTCGACCTGCTGGGCATCCGGCTCTTCCCGCCCGCCGCGGCCCGGGCCGAGGTCGACTTCTGGCTCTCCGCCCCGCAGCCCGAGACGGTCCTGCTGCGGGCCGGTACCGAGGTCTCCACCCTGCGGACCGAGACCGACGACGCGGTGGTCTTCGCCACCGCCGAGGACCTCCCGATCGTCCCCAGCTCGCTGGAGCGGCTGGTCACCGTCTCCGCCGCGGGCGAGCACTCCGACGCGACCGCCCGGCTGGCCGACGGTGCGGACGTGCCCTGCTTCCAGCCGCGCCCGGCGGTCGGCGACGCCATGCTGTTCGCCCTGCCCGCCGTCGTCCCGCGCTGCATCCTGGCCGTCCGGCTGGACAGCCGGGTGGAGGGCGTCGGCGTCGACCCGCGCCAGCCGCCGCTGGCCTGGGAGATCTGGGACGGCGCGCGCTGGATCGGCTGCGAGACCGGCAGCGACACCACCGGCGGCCTCAACCGGCCCGGCGAGGTCGTGGTGTTCGTACCCGCCGGACACACCGCTTCGGTGGTCGCCGGCCGCCGGGCCGGCTGGCTGCGTTGCCGGGTCACCCAGCCGCACCCCGGCCAGCCGTTCTACTCCGAGTCCCCGACCGTCCGCCGGGCCGAGGTGTTCACCGTCGGCGGCACCGCGACCGCCGTCCACGCCCAGACCGTCACCGACGCGCCGCTCGGCACCTCCGAGGGCGTCGCGGGCCAGCGCTTCCGGCTCGCCCGGCCGCCGGTGCTGCTGGACGACGGGCCCCCGATGGTCGAGGTCTCGGCCGGGGACGGCTGGCAGCCGTGGACGGTCGTCGAACACTTCGGCGACTCCACGCCCGCCGACCGGCACGTGGTGCTCGACGCGACCACCGGCGAGTTCCAGCTCCCGCCCGCCGTCCGGGAGCCCGACGGCAGCCTGCGCGCCTTCGGCGCGGTGCCGCCCAAGGGCGCTCGGCTGCGCGTCCCGCGCTACCGCACCGGCGGCGGGGCGGCGGGCAACATCGCCCGCAACACCGTCACGGTGCTGCGCAGCTCCGTCCCGTACATCGCGCGGGTGGACAACCGCGAGGCGGCCAGGGGCGGGGTCGACGGCGAGACCGTGGAGAACGCCAAACTGCGCGCCCCGCACCAGCTGCGGCTGCAGGAACGCGCCGTCACCGCCGGGGACTTCGAGCTGATCGCCCGGCAGGCGGCGCCCTCCGCCGCCCGGGTCAGCTGCGTGCCCGCGGAGGACGGCGGGGCCGGGGCGGTGCGGGTGCTGGTCGTCCCCGACGCCGTCGCGGACGAGGGCGAGCGGCTGCGGTTCGAGCAGCTCATCCCCGACGAGCAGGTGCTGGCCGCCGTGGCGACCGCCCTGGACGAGCGGCGGCTGATCGGCACCCGGATCCTCGTCCAGCCGCCCACCTACCAGGGCGTGACGGTGGTCGCCCGGCTCACCACACGCGCCGCGGACCCCGACCGGGTCCGCGAGGCGACCCTCGACGCCCTCTACCGCTACCTCAACCCGCTGCGCGGCGGCGCCGACGGCTCGGGCTGGCCGTTCGGCCGGGCGGTGCAGTACGGGGAGGTGTTCGCCGTGCTCCAGCGGGTGGCCGCCGTCGCGGGGGTCGAGGAGCTGCGACTGTTCCCGGCCGACCCGATCACCGGCCGCCGGGGCGCGCCCGCCGAGCGGGTCGACGTCCCCCCGGACGCCCTGGTCTTCTCGCACCAGCACCAGATCGTGGTCACCGCGGCCGACCAGGACGGGGCGTCATGACCAGGGCCGCCGTTCCCGGGCTGGCCAGCCCGCACCCGATCGGCGAGCTGCTGCCCGCGCTGTTCGCGGACGACGACCTCGCCCAGCGCTTCACGGCCGGCCTGGACACCGTCCTCGCCCCCGTGTTCGCGACCCTGGACAACCTGCCCGCCTACTTCCGGCCCCGCCTCGCTCCCACCGACTTCCTGGACTGGCTGGCCTCCTGGCTCGCGGTGGACCTCGACCCGGCCTGGCCGGAGGAGGTCCAGCGCGCGGTGGTCGGGCGCGCCGTGGAACTGCACCGGTGGCGCGGCACCCGGCGCGGACTCGCCGAGCGGCTGCGCCTGGTGCTCGACGCCGGTTCCGAGATCGCGGACGGCGGCGGGGTCTCCTGGACGGCCGAACCCGGCGGCGCACCGCTTCCCGCGCCGGGCGGCGAGGTGCTGATCCGGGTCTGGCCGCTGCACGGCGCGGGCCTGGACGAGGACCAGGTGCTGGCCGCCGTCCGGGCGGGCTGCCCGGTCCACCTGACCTGCCGGGTCGAGATCCTGCCCGGTCCACCCGGGCGAACGGAGGGCTGACGGATGCCGGTGTGCCCGGACTGCGGGACGGCCAACGGGGAGGGGGACGACTTCTGCGGCAACTGCGGTGCGTACCTGGGGTGGTCGCGGACGGCCGCCGCGGCGCCCGCACCGGCACCGGCACCGGCGGCTCCCGTGCGGACCGAATCGGCGCCGGCGCCGAGGGCCGGCGCGCCGGAGACCGGGTCCACGGCTCGGGCCGAGCCCCCTGCCTCCGCCGAAGCCGCTGCGCCCGCCGAAGCCGCTGCGCCCGTCGAGTCCGCTGCGCCCGCCGTACCCGAGACCGGGCGCACCGAGTCCACCTGGCGGAACGTTTCCCGCCGGGTCACCGCGCGCAGCAGGCGGAACCAGCCGCCCGCCCCGGCCGCCGCGCCACCGCCCGAACCCGTCGAGGAGCCCCGGGCCCCGCAGGCTCCCGCGCCGACTCCGTCCCCGGCGCCCGCCGCCACCCCCACCCCGGCGCCGGTGCCCCCGCAGGCCCCCGCCCCCGACCCGAAGGCCGACCCGCAAACCGGACCGGAAGGCCGACCGCAGGCCGATCCGGTGGCCGTCCAGCCCGCCAAGCCCGTCGCACCGCGCCCCGTCGTCCGGGCGTCCGCGGCCGACGAGGTCCAGGACGGCCCGCCCTGCCCCCGGTGCGGCACCCCCAACCTGCCCGAGCGCCGGTTCTGCCGCCGCTGCGCCGCGCCGCTGTCCGTCACCGCGCCGCCGTCGAAACTGCCCTGGTGGCGGACCCGTTGGCCGTTCCGCCGCCGGGTGCGGATCGGCGGCTCGGGCAACGCGCTGCGCCGCACCATCGCTCTGGTCGTGCTGGCCGCCCTGGTGGTGGCGGGAATCCTGCTGTATCCGGTCGGCGTGAGCGCCTTCCAGGACGTGCTGGACAAGGTCCGCAGCACCGCCCCGATCACCCCCTCGCTGACCTCGGCGAGCGCCGCCGTCGAGGGCCATCCGGCGACCGCGGCCGCCGACGGCCTCAGCAACAGCTACTGGGGGGCGCCCGCCATCGGCGATTCGGTCAGCTTCAGTTTCCGCACCCCGTTCCGGCTGGTCGACCTGATCATCCACACCGGCGCCTCCGCGGACCCGGAGCAGTTCCGGCGCCAGGGCCGTCCGCTGGTGCTGTCCCTGGAGGTCACCTCCTCGGGCGGGGAACTGCACCGCAGGGAGCTCACCCTCAACGACCAGCCGGGCCCGCAGACCGTGACGACCGGGATCAGCGACGTCGTCCAGGTGAAGCTCACCGTCCGCGAGGCGGCCGGGACCGGTCCTGGCCGCACCATCGCCCTGGCGGAGGTGGAGTTCTTCAAACGCACCTGAGCAAACACACCTGAGCCCACCGGAGCGGCGGCGTCGGAGGAAGTGGAGGCGGTTCAGCGAGACCTCCTTGGCTGGCAGCGAACAGCGGCCCCGGGACGAGGGGCCGGCAGGCGGTCCGCCCGGTTCCCTGCTCCGGCGACCGGGCCGCCGACGACCAGGTGGCCGGAATCCTCGGCGACCTCCACCCCGGCCGCAGGGGCGCCCAGGTCTCCATCGACCACGGCTTTCGGACAAGGTGGGGCGCCGGGACGGAATTCTTGGATCCTCCGCTGAATTTTCACGCCACCACCACCTAGGGTGACTCTCGTTCCGCCGCCGGGAGTCCGGCTCGTCGGGACTCCGACTATCCCCAACACCCTTGGAGCGCACGGAATATGATTCTTAGTCAGCTGTGGAAACGTGCGACGGCGCTGGTCGTCGGCCGGGGCGCCGGGGCCGTCGCGGCGGCGGTCGCCCTGGTCGCGGCCGTCGCCCTGGGCGGCACGGTCTCGGGCATGTCCGTGGCGGAGGCCAAGCCCGCGTGGGGCTTCGCCGGCAAGTGGGCCTGCTCCGGGCAGCCCGTGGCCGCCGGGAACGTCATCACGGACCACGACCCCGCGGGCTGTGGCGGCTACGGCTCCTGGTACCAGCAGCCGGTCAAGGACGGGATGTGGACCTGTTCCGGCTCCCCGGTGGTGTCCGGTTACGTGATCACGGACCACCTGACCTCCGGCTGCCGCGGGATCGGCGCGTGGCGCCACAACCTCGTCCGCGACGGCATCTGGACCTGCTCCGGCTCGCCCGTCGTACCCGGCTACGTCATCAGCAACCACCTGCGGGCCGGCTGCGGCGGCATCGGCGCCTGGCAGCACAGCCTGCCGCACGACGGGATCTGGACCTGCTCGGGCTCCCCGGTGGTGGCCGGCTACGTGATCACCGGCCACATCACGGCCGGCTGCGACGGCGCCGGGGCCTGGCGCCACAACACCGCCCGCGTGGGCCTGTGGACCTGCCCGGGTTCCCCGGTCCCGCCCGGCTTCCGTTCCACCAGCTACAACGCCGGCGCCTGCGACGGCCTCGGCGGCTGGGTGCTCGCCCGCGCCTAGGTGTGAACGCCCGCGCCCAGGGGTGAACGCCCGGGCCGTCCCGGCGCCCGACCGGCGCCGGGACGGCCCCGTCAGCGGCTCCGGTCCGCCAGGACGGCCTGCGCCGCGTTGTGCCCCGGGATGCCGCTGACGCCGCCGCCGCGCACGGCGCCCGCCCCGCACAGCAGGACGTTCGGGCGGGCCGTGGCCACGCCCCAGCGGGTGGCGGCGTCCGGCGGCTCCTCGTCGGCGAAGGGGAAGGCGAGATCCCGGTGGAAGATGTGGCCGCCCGGCAGGCCGATCTCCCGCTCCAGCTCCGGCGGCGTCCGGGCCTCGACGCAGGGCCGTCCGTCGGCGTCCGTGGCCAGGCAGTCGGCGATCGGCTCGGCCAGCACCGCGTCCAGCTGCGACAGGCTCGCGGCCAGGGCGCGCTCCTTGGCCGCAGGGTCGCCGAACAGCCGGGCGGGCATGTGCAGACCGAACAGGGTCAGGGTCTGCAGCCCCTGCCGGGCGGACTCCGGGCCCAGGATCGACGGGTCGGTCAGCGTGTGGCAGTAGATCTCGGACGGCGGCGCCGAGGGCATCCGACCGGCCAGCGCCTCGGCGTACGCGGTCTCCAACTGGCGGTAGCCCTCGGCGATGTGGAAGGTTCCGGCGAAGGCATCGCGCGGGTCGGCGGCGGCGTCCCGCAGCCGCGGCAGGCGGCGCAGCACCATGTTGACCTTCAGCTGGGAGCCCTCCGGCGCGGGCCCCGACTCCTCGCCCAGCAGCCGGGCCAGGACGGCCGGCGCGGCGTTCACCAGGACCTTGGGCGCCGCCACCGTCGTTTCGCCGTCCCGGTGCCGGTACGTCACCTCGGCGTCACCGCGGCCGTCGGTGGCGACGGCGGTGACCTCGCAGTCGGTCCGGATCTCCGCGCCGGCCGTCAGCGCAGCCCCGGCCAGTGCGTCGGTCACCGCGCCCATCCCGCCGACCGGGACGTCCCAGTCGCCGGTTCCGTTGCCGATCACGTGGTAGAGGAAGCAGCGGTTCTGCCGGAGTCCGGGGTCGTGGGCGTGGGTGAAGGTGCCGATCAGCGCGTCCGTCAGGACCACCCCGCGCACCAGGTCGTCCGTGAAGGCACGTTCGACGGTCTCGCCGAGCGGCCGCTCGAACAGGGCCGTCCAGGCCGCCTCGTCGTCGACCAGTCGGCGCAGCTCGGCGCGGGCGGGCAGCGGCTCGGTGAGCGTCGGGAACACCCGCCGGGCGACTTCCCCGGTCATCCCGTAGAAGCGCTGCCAGGCCTGCCACTCCCGGTCGCCGCCGGTCAGCGCCCGGAACGACTCCCGGGTCCGGTCGGGGTCGGCCGCGTCGACCAGCAGGCCGGTGGGCTTCCCGTCCCGCTCGGTGGGCGTGTAGGAGGCGATCCGGCGCCGGCGCAGCTCCAGCCGCAGTCCGAGGTCCCGGACCACCTTCCGCGGCAGCAGGCTGACCAGGTAGGAGTAGCGCGACAGCCGGGCGTCCACGCCCGGGAAGGCGCGGGTGGAGACGGCGGCCCCGCCGACCCGGGGCAGCCGTTCGAGGACCAGCACCCGTCGGCCGGCCCGTGCCAGGTAGGCCGCGGCCACCAGTCCGTTGTGCCCGCCGCCGACGATCACGGCGTCGTACCGGGAAGACACGATCGTGGTCATCCGGTCACGGTACGGCACCCGGGCGGGCCGGGGAACAGGGTGCGCACGCAGGCCGGTCCGAGGGTGCCGGCCCGTCCCGCAGGGCACCCTGTCGGTGCCGGTGGCTAGGGTCTGCGGCATGGCGACAGTGATCTTCGTCGACGAGACGACATCGGGGGTGCGGCGGGACGCGTGGCGGCTCGCCGTCGCCGAGGAGCGGTTGACGCTGCGCGAGCTGATCCGCCGCCGGGTGCACCGGGAGGTGGCCGAACACGATGCCGGCCGCCCCGGGGCGTTCCACCGCCCCGTGCAGCCGACGCCGGTCGAGCGGACCCTCAACGGGGACCACCGGCGGCCGGAGGCGGATCGTGCGGTCGACCCCGAGCGGCAGTTCCTCGACGCCGTCGAGGCGTTCGGCCGCAACGGCTTCCTGGTGCTCGTCGGTGACCGGCAGATCGAGGACCTGGACGCCGAGCTGGACCTGCGCGCCGACACCGAGGTGTGCTTCCTGAAACTCGTTCCGCTGGTGGGTGGCTGATGACGACGACCGATCCCTTCGACTCCGCGGCGGCCCGGCTGCTCGACGCGCTCGACACCGGCCACGTGGACGGGATCGTGGCGGCGCTGTCGGAGGTCGACGCCGCCATAGGCGGCGACTGGTCCGACGAGCGGGTGCAGCCCGTCCGCGAGCGGCTGCTCGAACTGCACCGGAACACCCGGGCCGCGCTGGTGGCGGGCCTGGTGCAGTGGACGCTGATGCTGTGGCGGCCCGTGGAGACCGAGCGGATCAGGCGGGAACGCACCGCGCTGATCCACCTGGCCGCCACGGTGTCCCGGGGCTTCCCGCCGGGGCCGGCCCGTGAGCTCCGCGAGGACCGCCTGCACCTGATGGGCCGCCAGTGGCTCCTCACCGAGCTCCACGAGGCGGAGGCGCTGATCGGCGAGGAGATCGCCGCGGGCCGGCCGGTCGACGCCGCGGTGGTCGCCGGCGTCCGTCGCAGCGCCCTGTCGATCCGGCCCCACCACAGCGCCGTCGTCGACCTGGCGGCGGCGCTCACCGAGCCGCTGCTCAGCCCCGGCGAGGCCTGGGCCGACCGGGTCCTCGCCGACGTCGCCGAACTCGACGCCGAGTTCCATGACGCCCGGCTCGGTGCGCGGCGCGGTCCGGCCGGGGGAGGGGGCGGCCCCTGGGCGGCCCTGCTCAAGCACGCCTTCGAGGCCAAGTCGGCGAAGCCCACCGGCCGTTGGGAGCGGGCCGGGAGGGAGCTGATCGACGCGGTCGGTCCGGAACGGGCCCGCGAGCGGATGACCGAGTGGCTCTCGCTGGTCGGCCGCCCGCGCACCCTCGAACTGGTCGCGGACCCGGACGGCGCGGGCGCCGGCCAGCTCGACCCGTACAACCTGGACGCGCTGCGCGGAATCGCCCTGCTGCTGCCCCTGGCCCCCGCCCGTCCCGAGAGCGCCCGGGTGCTGGGGCGACTGGTGGAGCACGCGCTGCGCAAGGTGCCCGGCATCGGCCCCCAGGCGCCCAAGGTGGCCAACGCCGCCGTGCACGGCCTCGCCCGCCTGGACGGCGAGGAGGGGCTCGCCCAACTGGCCGTCCTCACCACCCGGGTGACGTACAAGGGCACCGTCAAGGAACTCGACAAGGCGCTCCGGGACCGGGCTGCGGCGCTCGGCCTCGGCCGGGCCGAGATCGAGGAACTCGCCGTCCCCAGCTACGGAATGACGGAGCCGGGCCGACGCGTCGAGCGCTTCGGCGACGCCCGGGTGGAGCTGCTGGTGGAAGGCACCCGGGTGCGGCAGACCTGGTACAACGAGGCCGGCCGCCCGGTGAAGTCCCCGCCGGCCTCGGTGCGCCGCGAACACGCCGACGCGCTGAAGGAGTTCAAGGCGGAGGTCAAGGATCTGGAGAAGATGCTGACCGCCCAGTCCGAGCGGCTGGACCGGCAGTTCCTGGCCCGGCGCAGCTGGCGGTACGGCGCCTGGCGGGAGCGCATCGTGGACCACCCGCTGGTCGGTACCGTGGCCCGTCGGCTGATCTGGACCGTCGACGGCACGGCCTGCGCCTGGCTGGACGGCGCGCTGCGCACCCTGACCGGCGACGAGCCCGCGCCCGCCGCCGACGCGGTGGTCGAACTGTGGCACCCGGTCGGCCACCCGGCCGAGGAGGTGCTTGCCTGGCGCGCCCTGCTGGAACGCCACCGAGTCGTCCAGCCCTTCAAGCAGGCGCACCGGGAGGTGTACCTGCTCACCCCGGCGGAGGAGCACACCCGGGTCTACTCCAACCGCTTCGCCGCACACGTGCTGCGCCAGCACCGGTTCCACGCGCTGGCGGGCGCACGGGGCTGGCACAGCCAGCTGCAGTTGGCGGTGGACAACTCCGTCGCGGCTCCGAAGCGCCTGCTGCCCGAGTGGGGCCTGCGCGCCGAGTTCTGGGTGAACGGCACGGACGCGGACTGGGGAGAGACCTTCGACCACCTGGGCACCGACCAGGTGCGCTTCTACCCGATCGACGCGCCGGAGAACCTCACCCACGCGGGCAGCGGCCGGTTCGGCCCGCTCATGGTCCCGGGAGTCGAGACACCCGAGCCGGTGCCGCTCACGGAGGTGCCGCCCCTGGTGCTGAGCGAGGTACTGCGCGACGTGGACCTGTTCGTGGGCGTGTGCAGTGTCGGCAACGACCCGACCTGGTCGGACGGCGGGCCGGAGGGGCGCTACCGCGACTACTGGCGGGATTACGGCTTCGGCGAGTTGTCGCAGAGCGCCCGCGAGCGCGGCGAGCTGCTGGCGCGGCTGCTGCCCCGGCTGGCGGTCGGGGCGCGCTGCACGGTGGAGGGGCGCTTCCTGGAGGTGCGCGGCGAACTGCACACGTACCGCATCCACCTGGGCTCGGGCAACGTCCTGATGACGCCCGACGACCGCTACCTGTGCATCGTGCCGGCCTCGGACGGCCCGGCCGACGGGCCGGCGGGTGCCCCGGACGGTTCGTATCTGCCGTACCTGCCGTTCGAGGGCGACCGGATGCTGGCGGTCATCCTCAGCAAGGCGGTCATGCTGGCCGATGACACGGCGATCACCGATCCGGCGATCACCGCCCAACTGGGGCAGCGCTGACCGCCCGTGGGGCAGAGCCCGGTGGCTTCACCTGGTGCAAGACAGCCCTGCCCGGGGCCATCGGACCTCCTCGGCGGCAGCCCCGGGCAGGGCATTTGTTTCGAGCGCCGAGTAGGGGTACTGTCTCCCAGTCGCTCGGCAGGGAGCACCGGACACGCAGGATCTGCGCGGACGGTCCCGGGGCGGCCAATCCCTCAGAAACACCAGGTATCGCTTTGGTGTGCCTGTTTATCGGGATTGCGACTGGATTCGGCTGGATTCGCTTTTCGGAGCGGGGGTCGGCTAGAGTTTGGAACGTCGGACGGGGCGTCAAGC
>NZ_JBVJLM010000038.1:0-32378 GCF_055584725.1 Kitasatospora sp. NPDC101108 | reverse complement strand
CCTGCGCGATCTGGCACAACCGGACCACAGGCCAGCCCGTGACCCGCTCACTGATCGCCTACGACCACTGACCCACTTCGGAACTACTCGTCTAGCGGCGGGCGGTGCGGGTGCGCCAGGGCAGCTCGACGGTGACGGTGGTCGGGCCGCCCTCGGGGCTGTTCACCAGGAAGACCCCGTCCACCGCCCGGATCCGCTCGGCCAGCCCGCCCAGGCCGCTGCCCGGGTAGGGGGCGGCCCCGCCCTTGCCGTCGTCGTGTACCAGCACCATCAGCTGGTCGTCGGAGCGCCAGACGTCCACCGAGGCGCTGCGGGCGCCCGCGTGCTTGGAGACGTTGGTCAGCAGCTCGCTGACGGTGAAGTAGGCGATGCCCTCGACCGCCGAGTCCGGGCGCTCGGGCTCGCCGTCCGGCCCGGCCAGGTCGACGTTCACCTTCACCCCGCCCGGGACGGTGCAGCGGGCCGCGACCGCGGACAGCGCCGCGTCCAGGCCGCGGTCGGTGAGCACCGCCGGGTGGATGCCGCGGGCCAGGTCGCGCAGCTCCTGCAGGGCGAGCTTCACCTCGCCGTGCGCGTTGTCGACCATCCGGGTGGCGACCGCCATGTCCTCCTGGCTCTCCACCTCGCGCAGCCGCTCCTTGGCCATGCCCAGGTCCATCGCCAGCGCGACCAGGCGGGCCTGGGCGCCGTCGTGCAGGTCGCGTTCGATCCGGCGCAGGTCGGCGGCGGCCGTGTCGACCACCGTGCCGCGGTCGTCCTCCAGCTCGCGCACCCGCTCGGCCAGCGCCCCGGGGAAGAGCAGCGACTCGATCAGGATCCGGTCGACGGCCGCCGTCGCGCGCACCACCACCGGCAGCACCGGCCACAGCACGACCACCGAGGTCAGGGCCAGCGTGAAGCTCAGGATGCCCCAGGGCAGCATCAGCACGTTGTAGAGCGCCGAGCGCCAGTTCAGCAGGTCGGTGAGGTGGGCGATGGTGTACGCCACCATGCCCGGGCGGCGCGGCTTCACCGGCTGCGGGTCGTCGATCCGGGAGCCGTACACCGCGCGGGCCCGGTTGCGGCCCAGCGCGCCCAGGGCGCGGGAGCCGGCCAGCCCGGCGGCCAGCACCGGCAGGCCGATCACCGTGACCGACAGGCCCAGGCCGACCGAGAGCGCGGTGACCGAGAGCACGAAGCCGGCGATGCCCAGCGGGAGGTTCAGCATCAGGTGCCCGACCTGGCGCCACATCCGCGCGCCGTACAGCGGCGGGCGCTCCATCCGAGCGTCCTGCTCCCTGATGGCGTCCACGGCGCGGTTCAGCGACTTCATCGGATCATCCGTCCCCTCGTTCGAGCTGGCGGACCAAGCTTCCCGAATCGGCGGCGGGATGTGCCATGGGGGTGATACATCTTCCCGGCCGGGGGTTATCCCCACCCCTGGCCGGTCCCCGGGCGTTCATCCGGGTGTCCACGGGACGTCTTGCGGAGCGGGCAGGTTTCGGGGGGAGTGGAGCCGTCCCCTTAGACTCACGCATTGGCCACGGTTAAGACCGTGCGAGGAAAGTCGTAGAACTGTCTTGAGGGCGGATTCGCGGCCGAGGTGGAGGCGAAGGCATGGAGTGGCAGCAGGCGGCTGCCGTCGCGGCCGACCCGGCGGTCGGCAGCGGCTACTTCGACGCGTACGCCGCGATGGGCCTGCTGGCCGTCGTCGGGGTGCTCTTCGTCACCGTGGCGTTCACCGCCAACCGTCTGCTGCGGCCGGTGGTGTACTCGCCCGAGAAACTGCTCGCCTACGAGTGCGGGGTGGACCCGGTGGGCGAGGACTGGGCGCACACCCAGATCCGCTACTACGTGTACGCCTTCCTGTACGTGATCTTCGCGGTCGACGCGATCTACCTGTTCCCGTGGGCGACGGTCTTCGCCGCCCCCGGGTACGGCGCCGGAACGCTGATCGAGATGTTCCTCTTCATCGGCTTCCTCGCGGTCGGACTGCTCTACGCCTGGAAGAAGGGCGTTCTGGAATGGACGTGACGCACACCCACTCGCACGGCGCCCAGGGCGGTCCCGTCCCGCTCGGCCTGCCCGACCCCGCGCACCCCGGCGCCGTCGAGCGCCGCGGCCTCGGCCCGCTGGCCCGGCTCGCGCCGGACCCGGTCAAGGTCGTGCTCAACTGGGGCCGCCGCTACAGCCTCTGGTGCTTCAACTTCGGCCTCGCCTGCTGCGCGATCGAGTTCATCGCCGCCTCCATGGCCAAGCACGACTTCATCCGGATGGGTGTCATCCCGTTCGCGCCCGGCCCCCGTCAGGCGGACCTGATGATCGTCTCCGGGACGGTCACCGACAAGATGGCGCCCGCCGTCAAGCGCCTCTACGAGCAGATGCCCGAGCCGAAGTACGTCATCTCCTTCGGCGCCTGCTCCAACTCCGGCGGCCCCTACTGGGACTCGTACTCCGTCACCAAGGGCGTGGACCAGATCATCCCGGTCGACGTCTACGTGCCCGGCTGCCCGCCGCGGCCGGAGGCGCTGCTCCAGGGCATCCTCAAGCTGCAGGAGAAGATCGCCGCCGAATCCCTGCCCGGCCGGTACGCCGCGCCCGCGGCGGCGCTGCGCCGTCCGCTGGTGCCGGGGCCCTCGGCCGGCCCGTCCGAGGGAGGGGCCTCGTGACCACGCCCGAGCAGTACGCGGCGTCGGTCGGGGAGTGGGCGACCGGCGCCGAGGCGTACGGGCTGATCACCGTCGACGTGCCGGCCGAGCGCTGGATCGAGGCGCTCACCAGTGCCCGGGACGTGCTGGGCCTGGGCTTCTTCGACTGGCTGAGCGCCGTCGACGAGCTCGCCGAGGGCTTCTCCGTGGTCGCGCACCTGGCCGCCGCCGAGGCACCGGGGGTGCGCCACCTCGCGCTGCGCACCCGGGTGCCGCGCGACGGGGCCGCGCTGCCCAGCGCCGTCGCGGTGTACGCGGGCGCCGCCTGGCACGAGCGCGAGACCCACGAGATGTTCGGCATCGACTTCCCCGGGCACCCGTACCTGGCCACCCTGCTGCTGCCGGACGGCTTCGAGGGGCACCCGCTGCGCAAGGAGTTCGTGCTCGCGGCGCGGGTCGCCAAGGACTGGCCGGGCGCCAAGGAGCCGGGCGAGTCGGACCACGGCGGCGGGCCGGCCCGGCGCAAGATGCAGCCGGCCGGTGTGCCGGACCCGAACGAGTGGGGGCCGCTCAAGGGCACCCTGCCGCCGGTCGCCGAGCGGCCCGCGCGCGGTGCGCGGGCGGCGGGCGCGGCGGCGCGGACGCCCCGGGCCGGTGCGGGCGCGGCTGCGGCCGCACCCGCCGGTGCCGAGGGCGCCCCGGCGGTGCGGGCGGACCGGCCGCGGCGGACGCGCTCGGTGTCCGAGGGGTCGGCGAGCCAGGGTGCGGCCGAGGCCGGGGCCACCGGCGCTCCTGCCGCTCCGGTCGCCGAGGGTGCGCCGCCGGTGCGGGCGGACCGGCCGCGGCGGACCCGTTCGGTGTCCGAGGGATCGGTCAGCCAGCCCGCCGAGGAGGCCCCGGCGGCCCCCGTGACTCCTGCCGAGCCGGCGGCTCCGGCACGGCCCCGGTCCTCCGACGCGCCCTGGCACAACCCGGTGCCGGCCCACGACGAGCAGCCTCCGGCCGGGAAGCCCTCGGCCGAGAAGCCTTCGACCAAGGAGCCCGCGGGCGAGAAGCCTTCGGCCGAGGAGCCCCCGGCCGGGGCGACGGAGAAGGACGAGAACTCGGCCGGAGCGGCCGACCAGGACGGAGACGGCACGTGAACCTGCTCGACACGGTGCTCCGCTGCGTCGCCACCCTCGTCGTCTTCCTGGTCTTCCCGCTGGTCATCGGCCAGACCGAGCACAAGGTCATGGCGCACATGCAGGGCCGGCTCGGCCCGATGTACGCGGGCGGTTTCCACGGCTGGGCGCAGCTCGTCGCCGACGGCGTGAAGTTCGCGCAGAAGGAGGACATCGTCCCCGCCGAGGCGGACCGCCGGGTCTTCCAGCTGGCGCCCGCCGTCTCGCTGCTGCCGTACCTGTTCGTGCTGCTGGCGATCCCGGTCGGGCCGAACGGCTTCGTCGGCCAGGCGATCGACGCGGGGCTGTTCTTCGTGCTGGCCGTGATGGGCGTCGGTGTGATCGGCAAGCTGATGGCCGGCTGGGCCTCGGCGAACAAGTTCTCGCTGCTCGGCGCTCTGCGCACGGCCGCGCAGCTGATGTCCTACGAGCTGCCGATGGTGCTCGCTGCGGCGTCGGTGGCGATGGCCGCGGGCACCCTGTCGCTGCCCGGGATCCTGGACGCCTGGCAGTGGTACTGGCTGCCCTGGCAGATCATCGGCGCCTTCGTGTTCTTCACGGCCGGTCTGGCCGAGCTCCAGCGGCCGCCGTTCGACATGCCGGTCGCCGACTCGGAGATCATCTTCGGCGCGTACACCGAGTACACCGGTCTGCGCTTCGCGCTGTTCCTGCTGTCCGAGTACGTGGGCATCCTGGTGGTGTCGGCGCTGACGGCGGTGCTGTTCCTCGGCGGCTGGCACGGGCCGATGGCCGACCAGCTCGGCTGGCTGTGGATGCTCCTCAAGACCTTCGCGCTGGCCTTCGTGGTCATCTGGCTGCGGGTCACCTATCCGCGCCTGCGCGAAGACCAGCTGATGCGCTTCGCATGGGTGGGGCTGATCCCGCTCGCGCTCGTCCAGCTGGCCCTCACCGGCATCATCAAGGTGGCGATCTCATGAGTTTTCCCGGTGCCGGTCTGGCGAAGGGCCTGGCCGTGACGCTGCGGACGATGACGAAGAAGAGCGTCACCGCGCAGTACCCCGACGTGCAGCCGGTGCTGCCGCCGCGTTCGCGCGGCGTCATCGCGCTGCTGGAGGAGAACTGCACGGTGTGCATGCTCTGCGCGCGCGAGTGCCCGGACTGGTGCATCTACATCGACTCCCACAAGGAGACGCTGCCGGCCGCCGAGCCGAACGCGCGGGCCCGCACCCGCAACGTGCTGGACCGCTTCGCCATCGACTTCTCGCTCTGCATGTACTGCGGGATCTGCATCGAGGTCTGCCCCTTCGACGCGCTGTTCTGGTCGCCGGAGTTCGAGTACGCGGAGACCGACATCCACGAGCTGACCCACGAGCGGGACAAGCTCCGGGAGTGGATGTGGACCGTCCCGGCGCCGCCGGCGCTGGACCCGGCGGCCGAGGAGCCCAAGGAGATCGCCTCCGCGCGCAAGGCGGCGGACAAGCTGGCGGCCGCCGCTGCGGCCGCCGCCGAGGAGAAGGGTGACGACGCATGACGGGCGCTGCCACGCTCCTCGCGGCGACCGGTTCGCTGGAGCCGGCCGCCCGTTCGTTCCTGTCCCCGACCGGCCAGGAGATCGTCTTCCTGCTGGTCGGCATCGCGGTGCTCGGCTCGGCGGTCGTCTCCGTCACCACCAGGCAGCTGGTGCACGCCGCGCTCTGGCTGGTGGTCGCGCTCGGCGGGCTGGCGGTGGAGTTCCTGCTGCTCACGGCGGAGTTCATCGCCTGGGTGCAGGTGCTGATCTACCTGGGCTCGGTGGTCGTCCTGGTGCTGTTCGGGCTGATGCTCACCAAGGCGCCGATCGGGCGCTCGCCGGACGCCGACTCCAAGAACCGCTGGGTCGCCCTGGTCGTCGCGCTGGCCTCGGCCGGGACGCTGGTGACGCTGGTCGTCGACGCCTTCCGGACCTCCTGGATCGACCTCGGCGCGGGCGGCGGCTCGGCCGCCGTCACGGGGGCCAGCCTGTTCCGGAACTGGGTGCTGCCCTTCGAGGCGCTGTCCGTGCTGCTGCTGGCGGCGCTGGTCGGCGCGATCGTGCTGTCCCGCGGGTCCAGGCGCCGGGTGCCGGCGCCGCGGGCGGGCAAGCTGCGGGCCGGCCGGCCGGTCGGGTCCAACGGGACCGTCGCCGCGACCGCGCCGCGCACCGCTCCGGAGGCCGGCGCTCCGGAGGCCGCCGCGCCGCCCGCGCCGTCCGCGCCGTCCGTGACGGAGGAGAGCTGATGCACCTCGCGTACCCCGTCGTCCTCTCCGCGCTGCTGTTCAGCGTCGGCGTGTACGGCGTCCTCGCCCGGCGCAACGCCGTCCTGGTGCTGATGTCCGTCGAGCTGATGCTCAACGCCGTCAACCTCAACCTGGTCGCCTTCGACGCCTGGCTGCGGGACTCGCTGCACGCCGGGCAGGCGCTCACCCTGTTCACCATCACCGTCGCCGCCGCCGAGATCGGGCTGGGGCTCGCCATCGTCCTGCTGCTGTTCCGGGCCCGGGGCACCGCGGACATCGACCGGGCCACCGCGCTCGGCGACCCGGCCGAGCCGTACGCCACCGTCGAGGAGGAGCCGGCCGCAGCCGAGGCACTGAAGGGCCGGGCCACCGCATGAACCTCGCCCTGCCCGCCCTCGTCCCCGCGCTGCCTGCGCTCGGGGCCGCCGCGACCCTGGCCACCGGCAAGAAGGTGCCCGGGCTGACCCGGCCGCTGGCGATCGTCCCGGTCGCCGTCTCGGCCGTGCTCGCCCTGGTGGTCGCCCTCCAGCTCGGCACCGGCCAGACGCTGGACGCGGCCACCCGGCTCACCCCGACCGGCGGCCCGGACATCTCGCTGGCCGTCCACCTGGACGGCTTCAGCTCGCTGATCTCCGTGCTGGTCGGCCTGGTCGCCACCTGCGTCCAGGTCTACTCGACCGCGTACCTGAAGGAGGACCCGCGCTACCCCTCGTACGCGGCGCTGGTCTCGCTCTTCACCGCGGCGATGTTCCTGGTGGTCTTCTCGGGCGACCTGATCGTGCTGCTGGTCGGCTGGGAGGTCATGGGTGTCTGCTCGTACTTCCTGATCGGTCACCACTGGGAGACCGCGGACGCCCGCTCGGCCTCGCTCAAGGCCTTCCTGGTCACCAAGCTCGGTGACGTGCCGTTCCTGTTCGGGATCTTCCTGCTCGGCGCGGACGCCCACAGCTTCCGGATCCCGGACGTGCTGGCGGCCGCGGGCGAGGGCAGGCTCGGCCACCCGACGCTGATCGCGCTGCTGCTGCTCGCCGGCGTGGCCGGCAAGAGCGCCCAGTTCCCGCTGCACACCTGGCTCCCGGACGCGATGGCCGGCCCCACGCCGGTCTCCGCGCTGATCCACGCCGCCACCATGGTCGCGGCCGGCATCTACCTGGTGGCCCGGCTGATGCCGGTGTTCCTGCAGTCGGGCGCGGCCCTGGTCGTGCTCGCCGTGATGGCCGCCGTGACGATGATCGGCTCGGCGCTGTGCGCGCTCGCCCAGGACGACCTCAAGCGGGTGCTCGCCTACTCCACCGTCGGCCAGCTCGGCTACATGGCCGGCGCGCTGGCCAGCGGCGACCGCGAGGCCTCGGTGTTCCACCTGGTCAGCCACGGCGCGTTCAAGGCGCTGCTGTTCCTGGCCGCCGGTGTGGTGATCCACGCCGCGCACACCAACTCCATCTCCGCGATGTCCCGGATCCCGGGGCTGCGCAAGCGGGTGCCGGACGCCTACTGGACGACCGGCATCGCGCTGGTCGCGCTGGCCGGGCTGCCGCCGTTCTCCGGCTTCTTCAGCAAGGAGGCGGTGCTGACCGCCGCCGAGCACGCCGCCAACGGCGAAGCGCTGACCAACGGGCTCGGCCCGGCCTCGGGCGTGCCGCAGGCGGCCGGCTGGATCGTGCTGATCTCCGCCGGGCTCACCGCACTGCTCACCGGCGCCTACGCCACCCGGCTGTTCCTGGTCGCCTTCCACAGCCCGGCCGGTGCGGCCGCGGCGGCACCCGAGGTGCTGCCCGCCGCCGACCGGGCGACGGTGGTGGCCGACCACGAGGCCGACGCGCCGTACTCGCCCGAGCTGGACGAGGCCGACCCGGCCACCGCCGAGCCGCCCGCGATGCGCTGGCCGCTGTGGGTGCTGGCCGTCCCGACCATGGCCTTCGGCGTCGCCGGGCTGCGCTCGGACTGGCTGCCCGCGCTGCTGGACGGCGGCTCGCTGCGCCCCACCGGCGTCACCGCCGTGACCGGCACCGGGCTGGCCGTGGTCGGGGTGCTCGCCGCCTACGGCGCCTGGCGCTCGGCCACCGCGCGACTGGCCACCGGCCGTCCCGCCCCGGCCGCCGTCGGGCGGGTGCCCGAGCAGGCCGGAGCCCCGGCCCCCGAGGTGATCGTCGCCGACCCCGGGCGCACCCTGCTCGGCCCGCTGTTCGGCCCGGCCCGGCACGGCTTCGGCGTCGACCGGCTGTACCACGTGCTGTTCGTCCGTCCGGTGGCCGCCGCCGCCCGGCTGGTCCGCTTCCTCGACCGCGAGGTCGTTGAGGGCTACGTCCAAGCCAGCGGGATCGGCGCCAACCTGCTCGGCCGGGCCGTCCGGCTCGCGCAGACCGGCAACGCGCAGACCTACCTCAGCGCGCTGCTCGCCGGGGTCGTCCTGCTCGCCGTCCTGGTGGCGGTGTAGCCGGTGCTGCTGTCCTCCACCCCCGTCCCGTTCACCCCAGCTGGGAGCCCCCGATGAACGCGGTCCTCATCGCCCTCCTGGTGCTGCCACTGCTCGGCGCCGCGCTCACCCTGGCACCGGTGTTCGGACCGGACCGGGCCGTCGCCGACCGGCGGGCACTGCGGCTGAACTCCGTGGTCACCGGCGCGGTGTTCCTGGTCTCCATCGCCCTCGCGGCCGGCTTCGACCACGGCGCACCGGCCCGGATGCAGGCCACCACCGACGTGTCCTGGATCCCGGCGCTGCGCGTGCGCTTCCACCTCGGGGTGGACGGCGTCTCGCTGCCGCTGATCGTGCTGACCGCGCTGCTCACCTTCCTCTGCGCGCTGTACTCGGAGAAGCGGCTGCCGGGTGGGGACGTCCGGGGCGGCGCCCCGGACGAGCACCGTCCCTCGGCGCAGGCCTTCGTCGGGCTGTTCCTGCTCCTCGAAGTCGGCATGCTCGCCACCTTCGCGGTCCTGGACCTCCTGCTGTTCTTCCTGGCCTTCGAGATCGTGCTGATCCCGATGTACTTCCTGATCGCCCGCTGGGGGAGCGGCGCGAAGACCCCGGCCGCCAACCGGTTCATCCTCTACACGCTGCTCGGCTCGGCCGTGATGCTGCTCGGCTTCCTGCTGATCGGCAGCAAGGCCGGCACCTTCGACATGCAGGCGCTGGCCGCCGCGCACGGCAACGGCCTGAGCCACACCACCCAGGTGATCGCCGCACTGGCGATCATGGTCGGGCTGGCGGTCAAGGCCCCCGCCTGGCCGCTGCACAGCTGGCTCCCCGACGCCCACACCGCCGCCCCGACGGTGGGCTCGGTGCTGCTCGCCGGCGTGCTGCTGAAGATGGGCACGTACGGTCTGGTCCGCGTCCTGCTGCCGGTCGTGCCGGACGGCACCGCGACGCTCGCCCCCTACCTGGGCGCCTTCGCCGCCGTCGGCATCGTCTACGGCTCGCTGGCCTGCCTGGCGCTCGCCCGCCCCGGCTCCAAGGGCGACCTCAAGCGCCTGATCGCGTACTCCTCCGTCGGCCACATGGGCTTCGTGCTGCTGGGCATCGCCTCCCTCACCCCGGTGGGCGTCAACGGCGCGCTGTTCGCCAACATCGCCCACGGTCTGATCACCGGTCTGCTGTTCTTCGTCGTCGGCGCGCTCAAGGACCGCTACGGCACGGCGGACCTCGACACCCTCTCCGGCGCCACCGGCGCCGCCCTGTACGGGAGGGCGCCCCGGATCGGCGCGCTGCTCGCCTTCGCCGCCGTCGCCAGCCTCGGCCTGCCCGGGCTGGCCGGATTCTGGGGCGAGCTGCTCGCCATGTTCGGCGCCTTCGACCCGGCCGCCGGGCTGTCGCGCCCCGCCTTCGTCACCTACATGGTCCTGGCCGGTCTCGGCACCCTCCTCACCGCCGCGTACCTGCTGATCGTGGTCAAGCGCGTCTGCATGGGCGACCCCGCCCAGCCCGCGCCGGTGGACCGGCTGCCCGACCTGCGCCCGTACGAGGCCGTCAGCTGGACGCCGCTGGCCGCGCTCACACTGGTGGCCGGCCTCTGGCCCGCCCTCCTGCTCGGCCTCTCCGACCCTGCCGTCAAGCACCTCCTCGGGGGTGGCTGACCGTGCTCGCAGCCCACACCGCCGCACTCGGACCTCACTCCACGGGGCAGCACACTGTGACCTCCCTCGCCGTAGTCAACCCGGGCAGCCTGATCCAGTCCGTGGACTGGGTGGCGATCGCGCCCCCGCTGATCGCCGCCGTGGCCGCCCTCGCGGTGCTGGTCACCGACCTGTTCCTGCCCGAGCGGCACAAGAAGTGGCTCGGCCGCATCACCACGGCCGGACTCGCCCTCGCCCTCATCGCACTCCTTCCGCTGACCGGCCGGTCACCCCGAGCGACCTTCTGTGTCCGGAACGTAGCAGGGGCCACTGACATCCCATCGATCAGCGGCTCCACCGCGGCCGGCTGTTCCTACGTCGCCGACCACTTCGCCCTGGTGTTCCAGCTGCTCGCCCTCGGCGGCGCGCTGATCGCCGCGCTGCTGTCGGTGCACACCGTGGAGACCGAGAAGCTGCCCCGCGGCGAGTACTGGTTCCTGCTGCTCTCCAGCGCCACCGGCGCCGCGCTGCTGCCCGCCTCCCGCGACCTCGCCACCATGGTGATCGCCCTGGAGGTCGCCTCGCTGCCCGCCTTCGCCCTGGTCGCGCTGCGCCGGGACGGCCGTGGCGCGGAGGCCGCGCTCAAGTTCTTCGTCTCCTCGGTGACCGCGACCGCCGTGATGCTGCTCGGCATCGGCTTCGTCTACGCGGCGAGCGGCAGCCTGCACCTCGGCGCCGTCGCCCAGGGACTGGAGCACGCGCCCGGCCAGCTCAAGGCGCTGGCCGAGGCCGGGGCCGTGCTGACGCTGGTCGGCTTCGCCTTCAAGGTCGCCGCCGTCCCGTTCCACTTCTGGGTGCCCGACACCTACACCGGCGCCCCGCTGCCGGTGGCCGGCTACCTCTCGGTGGTCGGCAAGGCGGCCGGCCTGTCCGGCCTGGCGCTCGCCACCACCGTCGCGTTCCGCCCGTACGCCCACACCTGGGGGCTGGCGCTCGCCGTGCTGGCGGCCGTCACGATGACCGTCGGCAACGTCGGCGCGCTGCGGCAGCGCTTCGACACCCGGTACAGCGCGGTGCGGCTGCTCGCCTGGTCCTCGGTCGGCCAGGCCGGGTACCTGCTGGTGCCGCTCGCCGCCGCCGGGTACGCGCCCACCGGGGCCGACCCGCTCGGCGCGACCGCCGCGTACGCGCTGATCTACGGCGTGGTGAACCTCGGCGCCTTCGGGGTGGTCGCGGCCGTCGGCCGCCGGGCCGGGACCAGCGTGGACGACTTCCGCGGCCTGTTCGCCCGCAACCGCTGGACGGCGCTCGCGCTCGCCTTCTTCCTGCTCTGCCTGGCCGGGCTGCCGCCGGGCGTGATCGGCCTGTTCGGCAAGGTCGTGGTGTTCCGTGCGGCGGTCGACGCCGGGCTGGGGTGGCTGGCCGTGGTGATGGCCGTCAACGTGGTCGTGGCCCTGTACTACTACCTGCTGTGGACGGCCCGGCTGTTCGCCCCGGCGGACCCGGCAGCGGTCGCGGCGGGCGCGGCGGGCGCCCAGCCGAGGCTGCCGGTCAGCCTGACCGCCACGCTGGGGCTCACCGCCTCGGCGGCGGTGGTGCTGTCGGTCGCCCCGCAGCTGGTCCTCCAGGTCGCCGGCGGCAGTCTGTTCTGAGCCCGGGCCCGGGCCGAGTGCGGGCCCTCGGCCCGGGGGCCGTCCGGGTGGTGCGGCGGCGGCGCGGCGGTGTCGCGTCGGTCACAAGGGAACAAGGTCCCCGGCCCCACCCGTTGACCGGGCAAGAGGGACGAGGCGGAAAGGGCTTCCCCACCGCACCACTGGAGGGCCTGACGTGCACAGCCGGCACAACGGACTGAGGACCGCCGTCCTGCTCGGTGGCCTCTCGGCGCTGATCCTGGTGATCGGCAGTTTCTTCGGTCGGACCGGCTTCCTGGTCGCCCTGCTGGTCGCCCTCGGGACCAACGCCTACGCGTACTGGAACAGCGACCGGATCGCCCTGCGGGCCATGCGGGCCCGCCCGGTCAGCGAGTTCGAGGCGCCCGGGCTGTACCGGATCGTGCGCGAGCTCTCCACCTCGGCCCGCCAGCCGATGCCCCGGCTCTACATCTCCCCGACCCCGGCCCCGAACGCCTTCGCCACCGGCCGCAACCCGCGCAACGCGGCGGTCTGCTGCACCGAGGGCATCCTGCAGATCCTGGACGACCGCGAGCTGCGGGGCGTGCTCGGGCACGAGCTGAGCCACGTCTACAACCGGGACATCCTGATCTCCTCGGTCGCCGGGGCGCTGGCCTCGGTGGTGATGTTCCTGGTGAACTTCGCCTGGCTGATCCCGTTCGGCCGGAGCGAGGACGACGACGGCCCGGGGCTGTTCGGGATGCTCGCCATCATGATCCTGGGGCCGATCGCCGCCGGGCTCATCCAGATGGCCGTCAGCCGCTCCCGCGAGTACCAGGCCGACGCCGACGGCGCCCGGATCACCGGCGACCCGCTCGCCCTCGCCAGTGCCCTGCGCAAGCTTGACGCCGGCACCCGCCAGCTGCCGCTCCCGCCGGAGCCCCAGCTGCAGACCGCGAGCCACATGATGATCGCCAGCCCGTTCCGCCCGGGCGAGGCCGGCGCCCGGCTGTTCTCCACCCACCCGCCGATGGCCGAGCGGATCGCCCGGCTGGAGCGGATGGCGGGGTACCGGCGGTAGCGGGCCCGGCGGCCTTTCAGCCCGCCGACTCCTCGTACGCCGTTCGCAGGCGGTGGACGCCCTCCGCCACCTGGGCGGGGCCGTCGGCGGCGGCGTAGCTGATGCGCAGGTGCGGGGCCGGGGGTTCGGCGGCGTGGTACGGGCGGCCGGGGGTGACCTGGACGCCGGCGCGCAGGGCGGCGGCGGCGAGGGCGTCGTCGTCGGTGCCGTCCGGGAAGCGCAGCCACAGGTGGTAGCCGCCGGGCCGGTAGGCGTCGAGCACACCGGGCAGTTCCCGGTGCAGCGCGGCCACGGCGGCGGTGCGGCGGTCGCGCAGTTCGGCGCCGAGGGTGCGCAGGTGGCGGGCCCAGGCCGGGTCGGCGACCAGTTCCAGCGTGGCCTCCTGCAGCGGCCGGGGCACGAAGAAGCTGTCCACCACCTGGGTGGCCCGCAGCCGGGCGAGCGCCGGGCCGCGCGCGGTGAGGGCGCCGACCCGCAGGTTGGGGGAGGCGGCCTTGGTGAGCGAGCGCAGGTGCACCACGACGCCGTCCCGGTCGTCGGCGGCGAGCGGGCGGGGCAGCGCCGGGGCGTCCGCGTGGACGAGCAGCCGGGCGAAGTCGTCCTCGATCACGAAGGCCCCGGCCGCCCGGGCGATCCGCAGCACCTCGCCCCGGCGCGCGGGCGAGAGCACCGCCCCGGTGGGGTTCTGGAACAGCGGCTGGCAGACGAACACCCGCGCCCGGGTGGCCTCGAAGGCGTCGGCCAGCAGGTCGGTGCGGACCCCGTCGGCGTCGATCGGCACGGGCACCGGCCGCAGCCCGGCGGCCCGGATGACCGCGAGGATGCCCGAGTACGTCGGCGACTCGACCAGCACCGGTGAGCCGGGCGCCGCGAGCGAGCGCATCGCGACGGTGAGGCCGCCCTGCCCGCCGGAGGTGATCAGGACGTCCCCGGCGCCGATCGGCCCGGCGTGGCCGCCGATGTCGCGGGCGAACCAGCCGCGCAGCTCGGTGAGGCCGTCGGTGGGCGGGCGGTCCCAGGCACCGGGGCGGCGGCCGGCCCGGGCGAGGGCGGCGGCGAGCAGCCGCTCGGGCAGCAGGGAGGCGTGCGGGTAGCCGCTGTTGAGGTCGATGACGTCCGGCGGGGGCACCCGGAGGGTGGCGAACACCGGAGCGGCGAGCAGGTCGCGCGGGCCGGAGCCGGCGCTGAGCGCGACCTCCTGCCAGGAGAGGTCGCCGGGGCGGCCGGCCGGTGCCGCCGGGCCGCCCGGGGCCGCCGCGAAGGCCGCCGCCCGGAACACCCCCGCGCCGGGACGGGAGACCACCAGTCCCTCGGCGACCAGCACCGCGATGGCGCGGGAGACCGTTCCCGGGCTGACCTGGTGGCGTTCCATCAGGGCTCGGCTGGAAGGGAGCTTCCGTCCCTCCGGGTAGCGCTCGACCTCCCGCCGCAGGCTGTCGGCGAGTTCGGCCACGCTGCTACGCTCGTTCATGACGGCACAAGATAGCGCTACCCGTACGGTGGCGGTAGCAGCGCAGCACGGCGACCGCGCCACCGGCACCGCCCTCGCCGCCCTCGGGGTGGCCTCCTTCTCGCTCAGCTTCCCGGCCACCGCGTGGTCCCTGACCGGCTTCGGCCCCTGGACCTCGACCGGACTGCGCGGCGCCGTGGCCGGGGTGCTGGCCGGGCTGTACCTGCTGGCCTCCGCCGCCCCGCTGCCCGATCGGCGGCAGTGGCCCGGACTGCTGGTGGTCTCGGCCGGCTGTGTGGTGGGTTTCCCGCTGCTCACCACGCTCGCCCTGCGCACCTCCTCGACCGCCCACTCGGCGGTGGTCATCGGCGTCCTGCCGCTGGCCACGGCGGTGGTGGCGGCGCTGCGCACCGGACGTCGGCCGTCCCGGGTGTTCTGGGCGGCGGCGCTGGCCGGGGCCGTGGCCGTACTGGTCTTCACCCTGCTGCAGAGCCACGGCCGGCCGACCCTCGCTGACCTCTACCTGTTCGTCGGCCTGCTGGTCTGCGCGGCCGGGTACGCGGAGGGCGGGCGGCTGTCCCGGCAGCTCCCGGGCGCGCGGGTGATCGCCTGGGCGGTGGTGGCCGCGCTGCCGGTGATGCTGCTGACCTCCGGGTACGGGCTGGCCGCGGAGCCGGTGCACCTCGGCGGGAAGGCGCTGGCGGGACTGGCGTACGTCGCGGCGGTCTCGCAGTTCGGCGGGTTCGTGCTCTGGTACCGGGGGATGGCCGCGATCGGCGTGCCGAGGGCCAGTCAGCTGCAGCTCGGCCAGCCGCTGCTGACGCTGCTCTGGTCGGTGCTACTGCTGGGCGAGGCGCTGCCGGTGGCGGCGCCGGTGACGGCGGTGGTGGTGCTGCTCTGCATCGCGGTCACCCAGCGGGCCCGGGTCTGAGGGCCGTCCGGTCGGCTCCCCGGCGATGTCGTGCGCCCGCGAACCCCGGCGGTGACCCGTCCGGAGGAGCCTCCCGCTCGTTAGGATGAGCCCGCGCCCCGCGTCGGTCCGGGGCGCGGCATCCGGAGGGAGTGGGCCGTCATGGCAGACGAGAGGCACGCCCCGGCGTCCGGGGACGCGCCGGCCCGCAGGCGCGGCCAGGGCGAGCTGGAGGCGCAGGTGCTGGCGGTGCTCCAGCAGGCGCCCGGCCCGGCCAGCGCGGGGTGGGTCCAGGAACGCCTGGAGGGTGACCTCGCGTACACCACGGTGATGACCATCCTGTCCCGGCTGCACGCCAAGAACGCCGTCTCGCGGAGCCGCTCCGGCCGCTCCTACCTGTGGCAGGCCTCCTCGGACGCCGCTGGGCTGGCCGCACTGCGGATGCGCCGGATGCTCGACGGCGAGGCGGACCGGGACGCGGTCCTCGCCAGTTTCGTCACCGCGCTGCTGCCGCACGACGAGGAACTGCTGCGGGCGCTGTTGGACGCCGCGTCCGCGGATCCGGCAGCGGCCGACCGTGAGAGCTGATCCGTGGGCTTCTTCGTCTTCCTCCCGCTCATCCTGCCGCTGACCGCGGTGCCGATCGCCCGGCTGACCGAGCAGCACCTGCACCCGCGCGGTGCGGCCCGGCTGATGACGGTGATCAGCGCCGTGATGGCGGTGTGCAGCGTGCTGTGCCTGGGCCTGATCGGCGTGGTGGGCACCGCGCAGATCCCGGGCAACCCGCTGCCGGACAGCTGGTCGGACCCGGTGGTGCGGCACGCGCTGCCGTACCACGAGACGGTCGGCACGGCCGCGATGTGGCTGCTGGTGCTGGTCGGCTTCACCTGCTGCCGGACGGTCGTGCGGCACCTGCGGGTCCGCTCCCGGGCCCGGCGGGCACTGGCCGGGCTGGCCGAGGGGCCGGCCGGGGAGGAGGGCCTCGCGGTGCTGCCGGACCGCAGTCCGTACGCCTACGCGCTGCCCGGCTCGCCCGGGCGGGTGGTGGTCTCCACCGGGATGCTGGACGGGCTGGCCGAGGACGAGCGCGTGGCGCTGCTCGCGCACGAGCGGGCGCACCTGCGCCACCGCCACCACCGCTACCTGCTGGCCACCCAGCTCGCCGCCTGCGTCAACCCCTTCCTGCGGCCGCTCCAGGAGGCGGTGGCGTTCAGCGCGGAGCGGTGGGCGGACGAGGAGTCGGCCCAGGTGGTCGGCGACCGGCGGATCACCGCCCGGGCGGTGGCCCGCGCGGCCCTGGTCTCGCACGCCGCCCCGGCGCCGGGCTTCGCGGCCTTCGCGGCCCCGGCCGCCGGCCAGCCCGGCCCGGTGCCGCGCCGGGTGGCGGCGCTGCTCGGCCCGGTGCCGACGGCCCGCAACTGGCCGCCGGCCAAGACCCCGGCGGGCCTGGCGGCGATGGTCGCCGCAGTCGGTACGGCGGCGTCGGCGCTGTGCGCGCTCAACGCGGCGGTGGCCCTGCTGGTGGTGCTGAAGGCCGTCACCCCGCTGTAGGGGTGGCGCTGACCGCCGTCACCCCGCTGTAGGTCCCGGACCCGGCCGGCCGGGCTCAGAGCCGGACGATCATCTTGCCGGTGTTGGCGCCGCGCAGCATGCCCAGGAAGGCCTCCACCACGCGGTCGAAGCCGTCCACGACGGTCTCGTCCGGGACGACGGCGCCGGAGCGCAGGTGCGGGACGAGGAAGTCGTACAGCTCGGGGCGGGCGTCCAGGTGGTTGCGGACCAGGAATCCCTCCAGGCGCAGGCTCTTGCCGACCACGTCGTAGAGGTTGCGCGGTGCGGCCGGCGGGTTCTTGGCGTCGTCGTACTGGGCGACGGCGCCGCACCAGGCGATCCGGCCGTGCTCGCGCATGGCGCTGATCGCGCCCTCCAGGTGGTCGCCGCCGACGTTGTCGAGGTAGACGTGCAGCCCGTCCGGGGCGGCCTCGCGCAGGCGGTCGGCGATCGGGCCGTCGTGGTAGTCGAAGGCGGCGTCGAAGCCGAGGTGCTCGGTGAGGTGGGCGGCCTTGGCGGCGGAGCCGGTGCTGCCGACGATCCGTCCGGCGCCGAGCAGCCGGGCGATCCGGCCGGCGGCGGTGCCGACGCCCCCGGCCGCGGCCGAGACGAACAGGCTCTCGCCGGGCTGGAGCCGGGCGATCCTGGTCAGGCCGACCCAGGCGGACAGTCCGGTGCCGCCGAGGATCGACAGGTGGGCGCTGAGCGGGACGCCGGCGAAGTCGGGCAGCAGGTTGGCGCGCTCGGCGGTGACCACCGAGTGGGTGCGCCAGGCCTGCCGGTGGAAGACCAGGGCGCCGACCGGCAGCGCGTCGGCCCGGGACTCCACCACCCGGCCGAGGGTGCGGCCCTCCAGCGGGGCGTGCAGCTCCCAGCCGCCCTCGTCCATCTCCTCGCGCATGTACGGGTCGACGGACTGGTACAGGTTCTCGACGAGCGCCTCGCCGGCGGCCAGGGCCGGGACGGTCTCGTCGACGAAGGCGAAGTTGTCGGCGCTCGGCGCGCCCGAGGGGCGGGAGACCAGGTGGACGGCGCGGGCGGTGGGGCGGGACATCGGCGGTGCTCCGTACGGGGTGTGGGTGCGGGTGGGGTGCGGTGGGACGTGCCCACCGTAGGGAGCCCGGGAGCGGCCGAGCAGGGGCCGGCGTCGATGGAACGGGGGGTTCCATGAGCGGTGTCGATGGATGCCGGTAGGTTCGCCGCATGACCGATCTCGCCCCGCACGAGCTGCGTGTCCTGGTCGCCGTCGACGAGGAGCGGAGCTTCACGGCGGCCGCCGCGCGGCTGGACACCACCCAGTCCGCCGTCTCGCACGCCGTGCGCGCCTGCGAACGGAAGCTCGGTGCGGTGCTCTTCGAGCGCGGGCGCCACGGCGCACGCCCCACCGAGGCCGGCGCGCGGGCCGTCGGGTACGCCCGTCGGATCCTGCGGCTGCTGACCGTGATGGGCCCCGAGGTGCGGGGCGCCGGGGCCGGTGCCGGTGCGGCGGGGCCGGTGACCGGAACGCTGCGGATCGCCGCCTTCCGGAGCGCCGCCGCCCACCTGCTGCCGCCCGTGCTGGCCCGGCTGGCCGCCGAGCACCCGGGCCTCACCCCGCACGTGCGGATCGTCCGGGAGCTCGGCCGGGGCACCGCCGGGGAGGTCGCCGACGGGCGCGCCGACCTGGGGCTGGCCACCCTGGACGCCGGCGGCCCGCCGCCCGTCCCCGGCCTGGTCGCGGTCCGGCTGTACCGGGAGTCGTACGCCCTCGCCCACCCCCAGGACCATCCGGAGCCCCGCCGGCTGCCGCTGGTCGACTGGGCGGAGAACTGCGACTCCTACACCAGGGACTGGTGGCAGCGGCAGGACTGGCTGCCGCCCGCGACCGTCGAGGCGGAGGACGACACGGTGGCGCTCTCGCTGGTCGCCCAGGGCCTCGGCATGGCGGTCATGCCCCGGACGGCGCTGCTCGGCGCCCCGTCCGGACTGGCCGTCACCGATCTCGGCCCCCGGCCGCCCAGTCGCTTCGTCGGGTACGTCACCACGCCCGAGCTGGCCGGGACACCCGCCGTCCGGGCGCTGATCCGTGAGCTGCGCGAGCTGCCGCTGCCCGCCGGGCTGAGCGCCGCTCAGTCCTCGACGCTCTGACGGAGCTTGCGGAACTCGGCGGCCAGCGCGTCCAGGGTGTAGTGGGCGTTGAGGCCGCTCGGGTTGGGCAGGACCCACACCTCGGTGTCGCCGATGCGCTCCGGCTGGCGGCCGATCGCGGCCTGCCGCTTGCCGAAGGCCGTCCGGTAGGCACCGATGCCGAGCACCGCGAGGACCCGGGGCCGCAGCCGCAGCACGCGTTCGCGCAGCGCCGCGCCGCCCGCGCGCAGTTCCTCGGCGGTGAGCTCGTCCGCCTTGGCGGTGGTGCGCGGGGCGACGTTGGTGATGCCGAGGCCGAGGGCGGGCAGCTCGCCCTGCTCGTCCGGGCGGTACTGGCGCGCGGTGAAGCCGGAGCGGTGCAGGGCGGGCCAGAACCGGTTGCCGGGGCGGGCGAAGTGGTGCCCGGTGGCGCCGGACCACAGGCCCGGGTTGATGCCGCAGAACAGCACCCGCAGCCCGGGGCCGGTGACGTCCGGGATGGTGGTGTCCTGGGCGGCCCGCAGCTGTTCGGGGGTCGGCTTCGTCGGTGGCGGTGTCGGCTTCACCCGGCCAAGTCTGCCGTGGCCGCTGCCTGTGCCGTACGGCGGTCGCGCAGCATGCGCAGGCCGAACACCACCACGGCCGCGTACGTCCAGCCGATGAGGACGTCGACGATGAAGTGCTCGGCGCCGTAGACCAGGGTGACCGCCATGGCGAGCGGATAGACGACCAGCAGCGCCCGCAGCTTGCGCCCGGCGGTCGGCCAGAACAGGAACAGCAGCATCGCCGGGTAGGCGGAGTGCAGCGAGGGCACCGCAGCGACGTCGTTGGCGAACTGACTGCCGTTCTCCAGCAGGGAGTCGGCCTGCGGCAGGCCCATGGTGGAGATGGTCTCCCAGACCACCCGGTGCAGCGGCGGCAGGTTGCCCTGCTGGGCGACCAGCCACGGCGGGTCGGCCGGGTAGAGCAGGTAGGTGGCGAAGCCGGCGAAGGTCAGCGTGAAGTAGCAGGCGAGCAGCTGCCGGAAGCGCTCGTGGGCGCGCCGCCAGAGCACCGCGAGCAGGACGAAGACCACGAGGAAGTGGGAGAGGTAGACGGCCGTCGCCGCGTAGTCGTACCAGCGCGGTGAGCCCGGGGTGTAGAGCGCGTGCTGGAGCCGTACGGTCCAGGTCTCGCCGGAGCCGAGCACCTCGTCGGCGCGCAGCTGGGGCAGCCAGTGCGGGGCCCAGGGGGTGTGGGCGCCGTAGCCGCGCAGCAGGGAGTAGACCCAGACCACGGCCATCACCGGGACCCAGTCGCGCAGCACCAGGAGGAAGCCGCGCCCGCCGTGGCCGCTGTGGACGGCGGCGGTCAGCAGGGCGCCGATCAGCCAGAGGAACACCACGTCGTTGGCGAAGGCCATGCCCTGGGTGGCCAGGAACCAGACGAAGGCGGTCAGGTAGGCCGGCCAGGCCAGCAGCCGAAGTCTCGACAGTCCGGTTCGGCGGTCGCGGTCGGTCACGGGACGCAGTCGTCCGGCCCGCACCGGGGACGGTGGGGCCGGACTGAGCAGCTTCGTCATGCTCACCGAAACTAGCAACGGAAGCTTGAAGGACTCTGGATGAACTATGACCGGCCCGTAAGAAAATCCCACGGTTGGGTCAAATGCGGCCGGGCAAAGGCCCCCGAACCGGGCGGACGGGGCAGCTGGGGCACGGGCGGCGCCCGGGGTCAGGCCACGGTGGCGAGTTCGTGCGGGGTGTTGTTGAACCGCCGTCCGCCGCTCGCGGTGACGGTCACGATGTCCTCGATCCGCACGCCGAACCGGCCCGGCAGGTAGACGCCCGGCTCGATCGAGAAGCACATGCCGGGCACCAGCGGCCGTTCCTCGCCCTCGACCAGGTACGGCGGCTCGTGGGTGGTGAGGCCGATTCCGTGGCCGGTGCGGTGGATGAAGTACTCGCCGTAGCCGCCATCGGTGATCACCCGGCGGGCGATCCGGTCGATCTCCTGGCAGCTCACCCCGGGCCGGACCGCCTCGAAGGCGGTCTGCTGGGCGAGCCGGACCAGGTCGTGCACCTTCCGCACCTCGTCCGGGACATTCGGGCCGACGTGCACGGTGCGGGTGGTGTCGGAGCCGTAGCCGTCCTTGAGGCCGCCGAAGTCCAGCACCACGGCGTCGCCGGCGCGGATGATCCGCTCCCCGGCCTCGTGGTGCGGGTTGGCGCCGTTGGGGCCCGAGCCGACCACGGTGAAGTCGACCTGGCTGTGCCCGTACTGGATGAGCAGGGCGCCGAGGTCGGCGGCCACGTCGGTCTCCCGGCGGCCGGCGAAGGCGACCTCCAGGATGCCCCGGTAGGCGGCGTCCGCCGCGCCGCCGGCGGCGGCCAGGCGTTCCAGCTCCTCGGCCTCCTTGACCGCGCGCAGCATCGGCAGGGTCTCGGTGAGCGAGGTGAAGGCGGTGCCGGGCAGCGCCGACCGGAGGCCGAGCAGGTGCATCGCCCAGGCGTTGTCGGAGATGCCGTAGCGCCCGGCCGGGTCGAACAGCGGGCCGGCGGTGGCGTACGGGTCCTCGCCGTCGGACCAGTCGACCAGGTCGACGGCCGGGGCGCCGACCGCCTTCTCGGCGTCCGGCCGCTCCAGCTCGGGGACGATCAGCGCGGGCCGGCGCCCGGCGGTGAGGACGAGGGCGGTGAACCGCTCGGTGACCGCGGTGGGCTGGTAGCCGCACAGATAGGTCAGGTCGGGGCCGGGGGCGATCACCAGGCCGGCCAGCCCGGCGGCGGCCACCTCGGCGGTGGCCCTGGTCATCCGGGCGGTGTGGTCCTCGGTGGTGAACGGACGGGGCACGGTTCTTCCTCCTCGGGGCCGGACGGACTGTTCCTCGACTTCCTCGACTTCCTTCCGCGTTCCTCGACTTCCTTCCGCGTTCCTCGGTGTTCTCCGGAACCGTTCTCCGGAATCCCCCGATCGCACCGTCGGCGGATGTCGACGAAGTGCCGGAGGACCAGTGCCTCGACGTGGGCCGTCCGCCGGATCTCCTCCGGGCCGACCCCCTCGTTCCGCGCGTGGATCAGGCGGCGCGGCGCGGCCTCGTCGAGCGGGCGCCGGCCACCGTGTCGGTGCGCTCCCGGGTGGCTGGGGCGGCGGCCTCTCCCGGACCGGGTGGGAGCGCGTCCGGGAAACTCATCGGTCCTCCTCCGGTACGGCCCCGGCCGGCTGCGCGGGGGCCGTCGGGAGAGGGCCGCCGGGAGGGGGCCCCTGGGGCGGGCCGCACCCGGCCAGTTCACCCGGTTGCCGCGACCCGCGCATGCGGCGTACGGCCGTGCGGGTGACCGCCGGTCAGCTAGCGGTGGCAGTGGCGGTGGCGGTGGTGGGCCAGGCGGCGCGGCGCAGCGTGCGGCTCGCGGTCGCGGGCAGCAGGGCGGCGGCGAGCACTCCGGCGATGGAGGCCAGTGCGACGGCGAGGGAGAGGTGGTCCAGCAGCAGACCGGCGGCGAAGGCACCGGCGGGCATCCCGGCGGTCAGCAGCGTCACGGTCGCGGCGATCACCCGGCCGCGCAGCTCGTCCGGCACCTGACGGAAGACCAGCAGGTCGAGCATCACCCGCAGGGCCGGGACACCCGCGCCGACCACGAACAGGGCGACGAAGACGGTGACCGCCCCGCCGGGCAGCAGCGGCGCCAGCGGCACCGGCACGGCGGTCCAGGCCACGGCCAGCAGCAGCACGCCGGGGCCGGCCAGCCGGTGCAGCCGGGAGACCAGCAGCGCCCCCGCCAGCGCCCCGACCGCCTCGCCGGCCAGCGCCAGTCCGATCCCGCCGCTGCCGGTGCCGTGCTCGCGCAGCAGCACCATGACGGGCAGCAGCAGCGCGGCCCCGGTCAGGTTGATCACCAGCAGCACGGCCAGGGCGGGGCGCAGCAGCGGGGAGGCGGCGAGGACGCGGAAGCCGGCCAGTGCGCCGCCCTTCTCCCGCTGCTGCGGCGCGGCCGGACTGGGGAAGCGCACCACCAGCGCGGACACCAGGGAGACCAGGGAGGCGAACGCGGCGCCGAGGAAGGGCACCGAGCGGCCGAGCCCGAACAGGAAGCCGGCCAGCGGCGGGCCGGCCAGCGCGGCGCCGCTCATCCGGGCCTCGTCCTGGGCGAGCGCCTGCGGCAGCTGCTCCGGCGTGACGACGGAACGCAGCGCCAGCAGCCGGATCGGGCCGGTGTAGGCGACGGTCGCGCCGATCACGGCGGCGACCACCAGCAGGTGGACCAGGGACGGCCGGCCGAGGGCCAGTGCGGCGGGGATGCTGGCGAGGGCCAGCAGCCGGGCGGTGTCGGCGACGAGCAGCACCCGGCGGCGGTCCAGCCGGTCGGCGATCACGCCGCCGTGGACACCGAGCAGCAGGGTGGTGGCCATCTCCACCGCGCCGAAGGCCCCGGCGGCGGTGGCGGATCCGGTGAGTGCGAGCACCAGCAGGGGGAAGGCGGTGTCGCCGATCCGCATGCCGAGGGTCGCGCAGGACTGGCCGATCCACAGGGCCTGGAAGCGCAGGTTGCGCCGCAGCGGTACGGGCTGCGGTGCGTCGGCCTTCTCACCGCCCGTCGCCTGCTCGTCTTCCGCCCGCTCGTTTCCCGCCTGCTCGTCTCCCGCCCGCTCGTCCGTCGCCCGCTCGTCCGCCGTCGTGGTGCGCTCCGGCATGTCCCGACCCCCATCATTCGCGCCGACCGTCATCGTTCACGTCTTGGTGAATGATGATGTCTGCGTGAGTGGTTGCGCAAGAGTGAGCGCTCACCGAAGAGTGATTGCGTGCCGAGCGGTCGATCTGCGAGGGTGGCCCCGTGGCCGAGCACGAACAGGAACCCGCCGACGGGGACGAGCAGCAGCCCACCACCTGGGTGAAGGAGCGCCAGGTGGGCGACGTCGCCGTGCTCAAGGCGCTGGCCGACCCGCTGCGCCTCGCCATCCTCGGCGCGCTGAAGACCGCCGCCGACCGCCCACTGACCGCCAAGGAACTCGCCGCCGAGCTCGGCGAACCGCAGACCAAGCTCTACCGGCACATCAAACAGCTGGAGAAGGCCGGGCTGATCCTGGTGGCGGGCACCCGGCTGGTGTCGGGCATCGTGGAGAGCCGCTACCAGGTCGCCCAGGACTCCATCCGGCTCGCCCCGGAGATGTTCACCGCCGACTCCCCGGCCCGCTTGAAGGCGTACGACGCCATGCTGGCCGCGCTCGACCGGGTCCGCGGCGAGTTCCGTGCCCACGTCGCCGACGGGCGGCTGGACTTCGGCAGCCCGCAGGGCGACGCGGGCACGCCGTCCGGTCTGTTCGCGGACTTCGCGCTGCGGCTCGAACCGGCACGGCTGGCCCGGCTGCAGGCCCAGCTCAAGGAACTCCTCGACGAGCTCACGGCGGAAGGTCCGAGTACGGCCGACGACGCCGTGGACGTGACCCTCTTCACCCTGCTCTACGGCCTCCGGCCGGGCACGGAATCATAAATTCCGCGCCGACTGTCGGTGGGGTGGGACAGCATGTCCGGCATGTCGTATGAACTCCAGGCGCTGATAGGCATGGTGGAGCTGCTGACGGTGGCGGCCGCGGAGGTGCCGGCGGCCCGGGTGGTGCCGCTGGCGCAGGGGCTGGCACTGATCCCGGTCACCTCCGCCGTGCTGTCCGCGCTCCAGGGCGACGCCACCGTGCCCAGGCCCGGCGGCGGGGCGGGCTTCGGCTGGCACTCGGACGGCTTCGAACTCCGGCTCGCCGCCTGGTCGAAAGCCGGTCCGATCGCCTGTGTCGAGGCCGAGTACTTCGGCGGCGTCGGCACCCAGCGCGCCGCCGTCTGGTCGGACGGCCGGATCGTCCTGGGCCCGCTCACCAGCGACGGGTTCCAGCCCGGGCCGGCCGAGGGCACCCCGATCTCCCGGGCCCTGCGGTGGCTCGGCGGGCACGTCGCGCCGGGGCGGGCGGACGAGTTCGACTCGGTGGGGCTGGGCGCGCACCGCAGCACCGCGGACTGGGCGGTGGGCTGAGGCCGCGGGAGCCGACGACAGGTCAGGGCGCGACGCGCCGCCGTTCGGCGTACCTGCGGTGGCTGCGCCCGGACGGCGACCGCACGGTGGTGGGCAGGCGGTCTCGCCTGACTCCCCACCAAGAGGAAGCAGTACCCATGCGTGCCACCCGGATGGCCGCCGTGCTGACCGCAGCCCTCGCGCTGACCATGGTCGCCACGGGGTCCGCCACTGCCGCCGGCCATGGAGCCGGCGCCCCCCGAACCACGGTCACAGCCCCGACCGCCGTTGTTGTCCCGGCCGTCCCGGTCGCCCCGGCCACGGCCCCGGCGCCGCCGACCACCCTCCCGGCCGCCGATCCCGCGGTCCCGGACCCGCCCGCCACCGCGGCCGACGATCCGGCGGTGCCCGCGCTGCCCGCGCCGCCCTCCGTCCCCGCTCCGCCGGCCGACCCCACCCTCCCGACGCCCCCCACCCTCCCGACGCCCCCCACCGTTCCGGCCGTACCGGATCACAGCGCGGCCCTCGGGGCGGTCGGTGACCTCCTCAAGCAGGTCACCAGCCTGCTCTCCTCGGTGACCTCCACCGTCCCCGACCTCGGCGCCGTCCAGCAGCTCATCGCCTCCCTGCAGAGCGTCCTGCAGAAACTGCTCGCCCAACTCCCGCCGGTGTCAACGCCGGTGTCAACGCCGGTGACCGTCCCGGCCCCGAGCGGACCGTCCGGCTCCGCACCCGCGGGAATCCAGGACCAGCTCGACGCGCTGCGCGCCAGGGCGCACGCCCTGACCGCCGCCGCCCACCCCCGGTCCACCGCCGGCTGACCCGCCCCGCCGAAGCGAACGGCCCCGCCCCCGAACCCGGGAGCGGGGCCGTGCCGTCGCGTCCCCGCGGACGGGGGAGCGGCTGGTCGACTAGCGGTAGTTCACGAACTGGATCGCGAAGTCCAGGTCCTTGCCCTTGAGCAGGGCCTGGACGGTCTGGAGGTCGTCGCGGCTCTTGGAGCTGACGCGCAGCTCGTCGCCCTGGACCTGCGCCTTGACGCCCTTCGGGCCCTCATCCCGGATGATCTTCGCGACCTTCTTGGCATCCTCCGTGGTGATGCCCTCCTTGATGTCCGCGAAGATCTTGTACTCCTTGCCGGACAGCTGCGGCTCACCGGCGTCCAGGGCCTTCAGCGAGAGGCCGCGCTTGACGAACTTCGTCTGCAGCACGTCCAGGATGGCCCGCACGCGCTCCTCGCCGTTGGCCTTCATCTCGATCTTCTCGCCGGAGCGCTTGATCTCGCCGCCCACGCCCTTGAAGTCGAAGCGGGTGGCGATCTCACGGGAGGTCTGGTTGATCGCGTTGTCGACCTCCTGCCACTCGACCTTCGAGACGATGTCGAAACTGGAGTCGGCCATGGGTGTTGGTCTCCTTGATGCTCTGGCTTCACTGACACGGCCCGCCCCACCGGGCGCCCGCCGCCCAAGCCTATCCAGCGCCACCCCGGCCCCGCCCGTGACAGCCGCGCCGCGGTCCTTGATCATCGCGTGATCTATCGAGTGGCGGAGCACCCCCCGGGATCAGGTATGGTTTACCAAGTCGAACGGGGCGAGAGCCCGGGGAGACGAAAATCCTGGCTGGTTGCCCGAGCGGCCAAAGGGAGCAGACTGTAAATCTGTCGCGAAAGCTACGCAGGTTCGAACCCTGCACCAGCCACAGGATGGAGAAACGGCCCCCGATCTGCGGAAACGCGGATCGGGGGTCTTTTCGTGCGTTCGGGTGCCGATGGGGGGAGTTATTGCGCATTGCTTGCAATTACGGTGGGCAGGCAGCAGAGTGGGGGCCGGGGGTGGGAGTCCTTCGAGCTGATCGTCTTCCCAACCGGCGCCCGCCGGGACACGGCTCCCCCCACCCCCGCCAACAGCTCCTCCCGCCGCACGGCCCTCGTCAAGGACGCGTCAAGGCTGCAGGCGGGGGCGTCAGGAACGCGTAGGGGACGGGTGGCGCCCGGGCGCGCGGACCGCAGGATTCGGTGCAACTACCGACTGCGGAGGTCCCGTCCGATGTCCAGCGCCACTTCCACCCCGGCCGTGACGGCCGACGAACCGCCGGATACCGGGGCGGGTGACGAGCGGCACCGGCTGACCGCGACGGGCGGGCTGGCGGCGCTGTCCCTGGACGCGATGGCCTCGGTGGCGTACGGCCCGGAGTCGATCGTGCTGGTGCTGGCCGCGGCCGGTTCGTACGGGCTGGGCTTCACCCTGCCGGTCACGGTGGCGATCGCCGTGCTGCTGGCGGTGCTGGTGGCGTCCTACCGGCAGGTGATCGCGGCGTTCCCGGACGGCGGCGGCTCGTACGCGGTGGCCAAGGAGCATCTGGGCCGGCGGACGGCGCTGACCGCGGCCGCCTCGCTGGTGATCGACTACGTCCTGAACGTGGCGGTGTCGGTGACCGCCGGCGTGGCCGCGCTGACCTCCGCGCTCCCGGGCCTGTACGGCGACCGGGTCTGGCTCTGCCTGGGCGTACTCGCGCTCGTCACCGCGGTGAACCTGCGCGGCATCGCCGAGTCGGCCCGCTGGTTCATGGCGCCGACGGCCGTGTTCGTCCTCGCCATCCTGGCGATCATCGTGGTCGGTCTGTTCCGGGACGGCCCGGTCAGCACCGAGGCCGCCGCCGGCCACGCCTCGGTGCTCGCCGAGAACGCCACCGCCGTCGGCGCGCTGCTGCTGCTCAAGGCGTTCGCGGCCGGCTGCTCGGCGCTGACCGGCGTCGAGGCGGTGGCCAACGCCGTCCCCTCCTTCCGGACCCCGCGGGTGAAGCGGGCCCAGCACACCGAGGTCGCGCTGGGCGCTCTGCTCGGCGTGATGCTGATCGGCCTGGCCGTGCTGATCGGCCGCTTCCACCTCCAGCCGGTCGACGGCGTCACCGTGCTGGCCCAGCTCGCCGACGCCTCGCTCGGCCACGGCATCGGCTTCTACGTCGTTCAGTTCGCCACCGTCGTCCTGCTCGGCCTGGCCGCCAACACCTCCTTCGGCGGCCTGCCGGTGCTGATGGACCTGCTCGCCCGGGACAACCATCTCCCGCACGTCTTCGCGCTGCGCGCCGACCGCCAGGTGTACCGCTACGGCGTGCTGTTCCTGGCCGCGGTCTCGGCCGCGCTGCTGGTCGGCTCCGGCGGCGACGTCAACAGCCTGGTGCCGCTGTTCTCGATCGGCGTCTTCGTCGGCTTCACGATCTGCCAGGTCGGGATGGTCCGGCACTGGCACCTGCACCGGCCGGACGGCTGGCGGTGGAAGGCCGCGCTGAACGGCTTCGGCGCGCTGCTGACGGGCGTCGCCACCCTGGTCGTCACCGGCACCAAGTTCACCGAGGGCGCCTGGGGCATCGTGGTGGCCCTGCCGCTGCTGGTGGTGCTGTTCGAGGCGATCCACCGCAGCTACGGGCGGATCGGCGAACGCCTGGAACTGGGGCGGGTGCCGGGCGCGGTGACCCGGCAGCGCAGCCTGGTGGTGGTCCCGGTGACGGCGATCACCCGGCTCACCCGGGACGGCCTGTCGGCGGCGCTGTCGCTCGGCGACGAGGTGTTCGCGGTCACCGTGGTCCACGACCCGGCCGACGCGGAGGCGCTGCGCCGGGACTGGGAGCTGTGGCAGCCCGGGGTGCCGCTGGTGGAGATCCCGGAGGACCACCGGCGGCTCGGCCCGCCGATCGCCGCGTTCGTCAACCGGCTCGGCGAGGAGCGCGCCTACGACCGGCTCACCGTGCTCATCCCCGAGGTCGAGCCCGCGCACTGGTGGCAGCGCGCGCTGCAGAACCGACGCGGCGCGGTGATCGACCGCGCCCTGCGGCGGCACACCGACGCGGTGGTCTGCCGGCTGCGGATGCGGATGTAGCGGCGGAGGAAACGGGGGGGGGGGGGGGGGGGGGGGGCGGCCCCCCCCCCCCCCCCGGCGGGCGCGCGGGCGGGGGGGGGGGAGCTGGGCCCCTGAGGTGGTGAGACCACAGGGGACCCCCGGACGGGGGGCGAGGGACCGCGTGCGGCCCCGGACGGCGAGCTGCCGTCCGGGGTCGTTCGTCGTCCCACCACCCCCGCCCGTCAAGGTCCCGTCAACGACCGGCCCGCACCCGTATGGAGGGCGTCAGGGGCTCCTGTACGCGCCCTTGACGGCTGGTTTGCTGCATGTGCCGGTCGTCCGCCGGTGCCGCACGGAGGCTCTTCGGCCCGTCCGCGGCATCTCCCGAACCACGCTGGTGGAGCCCATGTCCGATCTCATCTACGTCGGTGTCACGGTCGCCGTGTTCGCCGTCATCGCCCTGATCGCGCGGGGGGTGGAGAAGCTGTGAACGAGCGCAGCGAGCGAACCACTGACAGGTGCGGGTTGCGCGAAGCGCCCGCCGAGCGCGGCGAGGTGGACGCATGAGCGCCGAGAACATCGCAGGTCTCATCGTGGCCGTCGCCCTCGTCGGCTACCTCATTCTCGCGCTGATCTACCCGGAGAAGTTCTGACATGAGCTCCACTCTCGCGGGCTGGCTGCAGGCCCTCGCCCTGGTCGGCGCGCTGGTCCTGTGCTACCGCCCCCTGGGCGACTACATCGCCCGCATCCTGACCACTTCCAAGCACCTCAGAGTCGAGCGCGGCATCTACAAGGTGATCGGCGTGGACGGGGACGCCGACCAGCGCTGGCCGGTGTACCTGCGCTCGGTGCTGGCCTTCTCGGCGGTGTCCGTTCTCTTCCTCTACGGCCTGATCCGCCTCCAGGGCCACCTGCTGCTGAACCTGGGCGTTCCGCAGATGGAGGGCCACCAGGCCTGGAACACCGCGATCTCGTTCGTCGCGAACACCAACTGGCAGTCCTACAGCGGCGAGTCCGCGATGGGCCACCTGGTGCAGATGGCGGGCCTGGCGGTGCAGAACTTCGTCTCCGCGGCCGTCGGCATCGCCGTCGTGGCGGCGCTGATCCGGGGCTTCACCCGGAACCGGACCGACCGGCTCGGCAACTTCTGGGTGGACCTCACCCGGATCAACCTGCGCCTGCTGCTGCCGATCTCGATCGTCTTCGCGCTGGTCCTGGCCGCCAACGGCGTGATCCAGAACTTCCACGGCTTCACCGACGTGACCACCCTCAGCGGCCAGGTGCAGCGGATACCCGGCGGCCCGGTGGCCTCCCAGGAGGCCATCAAGCTGCTCGGCACCAACGGCGGCGGCTTCTTCAACGCCAACTCGGCGCACCCGTTCGAGAACCCGACCGGCTTCACCAACCTGCTCCAGGTCTTCCTGATCCTGCTGGTCCCGTTCGCCCTGCCGCGCACCTTCGGCCGGATGGTCGGCGACAACCGCCAGGGCTACGCGGTCGTCGCCGTGATGGGCCTGTTCTGGGTCGCCTCGACCGCCCTGCTGACCTTCGCCGAGTCGCAGCACGGGGGCAGCGCCCTCCAGGCCGCGGGCGCCGCGATGGAGGGCAAGGAGCAGCGTTTCGGCATCGCCGCCAGCTCGCTGTTCGCCGCCTCGACCACGCTGACCTCGACCGGCGCGGTCAACTCCTTCCACGACTCGTTCACGCCGTTCGGCGGCGGGCTGACCGTCTTCAACATGATGCTGGGCGAGATCGCGCCCGGCGGTGTGGGCTCCGGCCTGTACGGCATGCTCGTGCTGGCGGTCGTCGCGGTGTTCGTCGCCGGTCTGATGGTGGGGCGTACCCCCGAGTACCTGGGCAAGAAGCTCGGCGGCCGGGAGATGAAGTTCGCCTCGCTGTACATCCTCACCACCCCGACCGTCGTGCTGGTCGGCACCGGTGTGGCGATGGCCCTGCCGGGTGAGCGGGCCGGGATGCTCAACTCCGGCGCCCACGGCTTCTCCGAGGTGCTGTACGCGTTCACCTCGGCCGCCAACAACAACGGTTCGGCCTTCGGCGGCATCACCGTCAACACCGACTGGTACGACACCGCGCTCGGCCTGGCGATGATCTTCGGCCGTCTTCTGCCGATCGTCTTCGTCCTGGCGCTGGCGGGCTCGCTCGCCCAGCAGCAGCCGGTTCCGGCCACCCCGGGCACCCTGCCCACCCACAAGCCGCTGTTCGTGGGCCTGCTCTCGGGCGTGATCCTGATCGTCGTCGGCCTCACCTACTTCCCGGCCCTGGCTCTCGGGCCGATCGCGGAAGGTCTCTCCTCCTGATGTCCACCCCTACGCTCAACCCCGCACCGGCCGACACCGAGGCCGCGCCGCCCGCCGCGCCGCACAGAGTCTCGGGCGGCCTCCTCGACCCGAAGCTGATCCTCGCGTCCCTGCCGGACGCGGTGAAGAAGCTCGATCCCCGGGTGATGGTCAAGAACCCGGTGATGTTCGTGGTCGAGGTCGGCTCGGTGGTCACCACCGTCTCCGCGATCGCGAACCCGTCGGTGTTCGCCTGGGCGATCACCGTCTGGCTCTGGCTGACCACGGTCTTCGCCAACCTGGCGGAGGCCGTCGCCGAGGGCCGCGGCAAGGCCCAGGCCGACACCCTGCGCAGGACCAAGACCGAGAGCGTCGCCCGCCGGCTGACCGACTGGCCGGGCAGTGACGCCGAGGAGGAGGTCCCTGGCACGGCGCTCCAGCTCGGCGACCACGTGGTGGTCGAGGCCGGGCAGATCATCCCGGGCGACGGCGACGTCGTCGAGGGCGTCGCCTCGGTGGACGAGTCGGCGATCACGGGTGAGTCGGCGCCGGTCATCCGCGAGTCCGGTGGTGACCGCAGCGCCGTCACCGGCGGTACGAAGGTGCTGTCCGACCGGATCGTGGTGAAGATCGCCTCGGAGCCCGGCAAGTCCTTCATCGACCGGATGATCGCCCTGGTCGAGGGCGCCGCCCGGCAGAAGACGCCGAACGAGATCGCGCTCAACATCCTGCTGGCCTCGCTGACCATCGTCTTCCTGGTCGCGGTGGTCACGCTCCAGCCGATGGCCACGTTCGCGGGTGCCCCGCAGTCGATGATCGTCCTGGTCGCGCTGATCGTGGCGCTGATCCCGACCACGATCGGCGCGCTGCTGTCCGCGATCGGCATCGCGGGCATGGACCGGCTGGTCCAGCGCAACGTGCTGGCGATGTCCGGGCGTGCCGTGGAGGCCGCGGGCGACGTCAACACCCTGCTGCTCGACAAGACCGGCACCATCACCCTCGGCAACCGCCAGGCCGCCGAGTTCCTGCCCGCCCCGGGCGTGGAGCAGGACGAACTGGCGAGCGCCGCCCAGCTCTCCTCGCTCGCGGACGAGACCCCCGAGGGCCGCTCGATCGTGGTGCTGGCCAAGACCGAGTACGGCCTGCGGGCCCGCGCCCAGGGCGAGCTGACCCACGCCACCTGGGTCCCGTTCACCGCCCAGACCCGGATGTCGGGCGTGGATCTGGACGAGGCCGAGGGGGTCCACCAGGTCCGCAAGGGCGCCGCCGGCGCCGTATCCCACTGGGTGACCGAGAACGGTGGTTCCGTCGGCGACGAGGTCTCCGCCCTGGTCGACGGCATCTCCGCGGCCGGTGGCACCCCGCTGGTGGTGGCCACCAAGGTCGGCGACGCTCCCGCCCGCGTGCTGGGTGTCATCCACCTCAAGGACGTGGTCAAGGAGGGCATGCGGGAGCGCTTCGACGAGCTGCGCCGGATGGGCATCAAGACCGTCATGATCACGGGCGACAA
>NZ_JBVJLM010000037.1:0-33886 GCF_055584725.1 Kitasatospora sp. NPDC101108 | reverse complement strand
GCTCTTCGGTCGTCACAACCCGAATGCTGGACACCCTCCCTGCATGCCCGGAGCAGAACCGGCAAACCCAGCCGACTTCGGAACTACTCGTCTAGCCGACGCGGGCAGCCCCTGGGGCAGCGACAAGCAGGGCAACGAGTTCGCGACGGCCTACAACGGCCCGCACGACAAGGTGCTCTCCGGGCTCGACGTCCTGGTCCAGGGACTCACCAGCATCCACGACGGCCTGGTCGCCCACGCCGACAACCACACCGACGCGGACGCCAAGGCCCGGAAGGACCTCACCTGATGACCGGCGTTCCCTACCGGTCGGGGGTGACGCATGGGTGAGTCCGCGGCCGCGAAGGCCGTACAGAAGGTCACCGGCATGTGGTGGCCCGACGCCGACCCCGACAAGCTGCGCACGGTCGCCGACGCGTGGGAGGCGATGGCCACCGCCATCGACAACGTCACCGTCCCCACCAACCAGGCCGCCGCCGCCATCGTCGCCAACAACCACGGCCCCGCGATCGACGCCTTCGGCAAATTCTGGGCCCGGTACTACGGCGGCAAGGACGCCGCGGGCAAGGGCAAGGGCTGGCTCCCCGAGACCGCCGACGCCTGCCGCGCCCTGGCGAAGGCGCTGCGCGACTTCGCCCACGAGGTCGACAAGGCGATCAAGAAGCTGGAGGAGGAGGCCGCGATCGTCGGCGGCACCCTCGTCGTCGGCGCCGCCCTGGCCATCGTCACCTTCAGCATCTCGGCGGACATCGCCGCCGCCACCGCCGCGGGCATCGTCGCCACCGCCGCATCCATCGGCGTCGGCGTCTCAGAGGCCATCGCCACCATCGCCGCCACCGTGCTGGTCGGCGCCGCCTTCGGCGCGGTCGAGGCCATCACCGTCGACCTCGCCGTCGCCCAGCCCATCCGCGTCGAGCTCTTCGGCGACGGCGGCTACAGCCTCACCGAAGCCGTCGACTCCGCCAAGACCGGCGAAATCATGGGCGCCGCCGGCGGCGGCCTCGGCGCCGGCGGCCGCGTCGTCGTCAACGCCGCCGAACGCGCCGAGAGCGCCTCCGTCGCCCTCGCCGGCCTCGCCAAGGTCGCCAACGCCGCCGACACCGTCCCCGGCCGCATGATCACCGGCGCCGGCCTCACCTACGGCTACGACACCGCCTTCAAAACCGGCCCCGTCATGCCCCTCGACCTCATCGTCGGCGCCGTCGGCAGCGCCGCCGGACCCCGTGGCACCGGCAAGCGCCCCACGGTGGAAGTGCCCGCCACCAAGCCGACCGCATCCACCGAGTCGACCGGCGGAGTACGTCCCGGCACCTCGGGCGCGAACCTGACCCCGGACCGGATCCCGCCGAGTTCGGAGAACATCCCGGCAGGGGACCTCAAGGCGGAATACGCCGCTCGAAGTGACCCTGAGGCATTGCCGAAATACGAGAAGATCCGCGCGATGACGGACGACGTACCACGGATCGCCGAGAACACCGGGATCGACCCGAATATCGTCGCCAAGGCCAAGGAACACCTTTTCCTGACCAGACACAAGGTGCAGTTCGGCCCTGGCGACAAAGTGGTGGACGGGGAATATTTCAATGCCCATAACGAGTTGGCAACCTATTGGCTTCGCGCCAGAAATTGGAATGCCTCGGATTTTACTCTCGGAGTCGTCCGTGGCATCATTGCCCACGAATACGTCGAGAGTATCCTCATGGAGGCGGGCCTGCCGTACCGTTCAGACGATCCAAGTGCGTGGGTAAACGGATACGAGCCTCGGCCAGGAAATGTCGGCGCGCATGACCTGGCTCCGATCTCCGGGGACAGCTTCCCCCTCACCATCGAAGAACCGGGCACACTGAAGCACTGGAAAGAGCTAGGGATCAAGCCGCCCGACATGCCGATCGCGGACGACCTCTCGAATATCGACCTGCTGGCCCAATCAGTTCTGGAGTGGTGGCACGCAAATGAGCAAGAGTCTCGCTGAAGCAGTGATGGGGCGCTTGACCGACATCAAGTGGACCAACATGGAAGGCCGCAACGCGCACGCTGCGTCCCGGGCGTGGCTGATGATCGAATACCTTCGCCGCGCTGCACTCTGGGCCGAGGTACTGGGCGGCCCGCCGCGGTGGCCCTACTTCGACATCGCAGGGGCCCTCGCCCCGGAAGTCCGGGTGGACCCCGAGGTGGCTGAGCGGCTTGAGGAGTACATCGAGGAGCGCGTCGAAGGCGTCTCAGCCGAGTTCGTCTGCCGCGCGGCCGTACGGTGGGCAACTTTGCGGGACACTCCAGGGGTGCAACTTCCGGACTTGCCGGATCCGTTCGAGCCTCTCATCCTCATGTACGAACGAGGCGGAGAAGTCATCATGGATGACAGTAGGGCCTTCAACTTCGCCGACCTCCGAGTACAGGTCAATCTCTGGAGTGACCACCTCTCCCCGGAGCCCGCGACCGCCCTCGACCCTGACACCCTGGATGCCTTGGACAGGGAAGGCCGAGCCAGCTTTCATCGTGGGAGCCAGGCTGCAGCCGGCTGAGGGACCCTTCGTGGGCGGCTCCGGACTCTCCGGAGCCGCCCACGCGCGCTGAACAGCCGTACCCGTCGCAGCACAGCCTCGACGCGGCCACCTGACACCCCGCCCGGAGGGCGTCAGGGTCCGGGCGTACGCTTCCACCCCGTCGTAGCGAGCACCGGGGGGAAGAGATGGCTGGACCGAGGAGCAGACGCGGGACGATCCTGCTGACGGTGGCGCTGGCGCTGGCCGTGCCGGCGGGGACGTTCGGGCTGGTGGCGGTGAGCACGTACGCGGGGTTCGGCACGGCGTTGCTGCTCGGGCTGGTGGTCGGGGTCGCCTGGATCGTCGGGCTGGTCCGGTTGCTGGGCCCGGTGGGCTGCTGGGTGGCGATCGTGTCGGTCGCGCTGGGGGGAGGTGCGATCGGGGAGGCGGTCTCGGCCCGGGACGCGGTGATCCTCGACGCCCGCGGGGTGACTGTCACCGCGCGGGTCGCCGCCGTCCACGACCACCCCCAGGACAAGCACCCGAACTCGACGTACGACCTGGTCGGCGAGCTCGGCCTGCCGATCCCCAACGGCACGGTGTACGGGAGCCTCCACGCGCACGCCGTCGGCGACCGGCTGCTGGTCCGCTACGACCCGGAGGGCGTCGCGGCCGCGGCGGCCCCGGACGACGTCGACTTCTCGAAGGACCTGGCGATCGCCGGCGCCCTGGACGCCGTCCTGATGGCCGGCGTCGCCGGCCTCGGGGTGGCCGTGGTCCGCAACGGCCGTCCGCGCCGGGTGCCGTTCCGGCGGGGCACGGTCATCGGGCAGGGCTAACCTCGCACCACCCGGGCCCGCAGGTAGTTGCGCCGCCCGAAGTTCGGCTCGTCGACGGCCGTCAGCTCCTCGACCTGGAAGCGGTACAGCGCCGCCGCCCCGCCGCCGGTGAGGTACTGGCGGCGGACCTCCTCGTCCTGTGCGAAGGACGGGTAGCGCCCCTGGTACGCCGCGAGCGCCGCCTCCGCCTGCCGGCCCCAGGCCTCGCTCGCGCTGCCGGTCAGCTGGAGGCCGCGCAGCTGCTCGCCGAAGGCGGGTGGCGGCAGGAAGACGGTGGCGGCGGCCCGGGCCTCTTCGGCGAGGTGGTGGCTGTGCCGGGTGGAGCGCTCGCTGACGAAGTACAGGACGAGGTCCTCGTCGTGGGCGAAGAAGGCCAGGTTGGCGTGCGGTCCGTGCTCGTGGCCGGCGGTGGCGAGGGTGAGCACCATGGCTTCGGCGAGCAGGCCCTCGACGCCCTTGTGCAGCAGGTCGCCCGGCCAGTCCCCCTGCGTGATGTCGAGTCGGTACGGCATTCGGCACTCCCTTCGCCGGCGCCCGGTGCCTCCGCGCCCCGGGCGCGCCTGAGAACGACTGAGCCGGGCGGGCGCCCCGGTCAGGGGCCCCACGCCCGGCTCACATGCTCCACCCGCCGTCCGAAACCGGACAAGGGGCGGGCGGCTCACGAAATGGGCACTACGGCGACGGGTGTCACCGCGCCCGGTGCGAGGTGTACCCGCGGGTCACCACCGGCACCGCGCCTGGACCCAGCAGCGGCCGCAGCGCGCCGGCCCGCATCCGGTCCACCAGCGGTCCGCAGCGTCCGGCGATCGGGGCGAGCACCAGCGCGACCAGGGTGCCGACGAGCGCTCCGACCGCGACGTCGTGCGGGTAGTGCACGCCGACCCAGACCCGGGAGGCGGCCATCAGCGCCGCGAAGAGGGTGGCGACGGCGCCGAGCCGGCGGCTGACGAACCAGAGCGAGATCGCGGCGGCGAAGGCGATCACCGAGTGGTTGCTCGGGAAGGACCAGTCACCGCTGGTCGCGCTGGGGCAGGTCTCCAGCGAGACGCTGCGGGGGATCTGCGCGCACGGCCGGACCTCTTCGACCATGTTCTTGAGGACGGAGTTGACGCCGTACGCGACGACCACGATCACCGGGGAGGCCAGCACCCTGGCCATCACCGCGGACTCGGCGCCGCGCGCCCGCCACCAGGCGTGGAGCATGAAGAGCGCGAACAGGCCGAGGCCGATCGCCGACCAGATCTTGATCACGTCGTCCAGCCAGTGCGGGGCCGACTGAGCCCACCCGTTGACCCGGGTGTAGAGGCTGCCGTCGATCCCGCTGCCGTCGTAGACGGCCAGGGCCCGAGAAGACATCACACGTCACCTCCGTGACGGCGCGCCTTACGGGCGCGGAACAGTTCGAGAACAATGGGGAGCACGGAGACAACTACTACCAGACCGATGATCGGCAGCAGATATTGGTCGATGCCGGGTACCGAGGACCCTAGCCCGTACCCGGCCAGCACCACGCCGACGGTCCAGACCGCGCCGCCGGCCACCTGCCAGACGGTGAACGAGCGGACCGGCACTTCGAGCACGCCGCAGAGCGGGTTCAGCACCGTCCGGACCACCGGGATGAACCGGGCGAGCACGATCGCCTTGCCGTGCCCGTACCTGGCCAGCAGTTCCTCGGCCCGTTCGACGCCCTCCAGCAGGCTCTTGCGCTTGGTACGGCCCAGCAGCGCCCGGCCGCCGCGGCGGCCGATCAGGTAACCGACCTGGGCCCCGGCGAGCGCGCCGACCAGGGCGGCGGGCAGCACCTGCCACAGGTGCAGCTGCGGGCCCTTGGTGGCGCCGGGGACGCAGAGCAGGCCCGCGGTGAACAGCAGGGAGTCGCCGGGCAGGAAGAAGCCCACCAGCAGGCCGGTCTCGGCGAACAGCACCACGGCGATGCCGAGCGCGCCGAAGGCGGCGAGCAGCGAGGACGCGTCCAGCGGGTTCACCGCGAGGTGGGAGGCCACCGCGAGGTGCGGTCCCACCGCGAGGTGAGCGGCCGGATCGGCAGGGAACTGAAGCAAGGCTGGCGGACCTCCCGTACGTTGGGGGGCGGTCTCACCACGATTCTCGGTGGGGACCCGCCCTAGACCGTCTACAGTGACGTAGACGGTCTACATGACTGTAGACGAAAGCTGGAGGAAGCGCCGCCATGTCCGACGTACCGTCCGCCCGCCGGCCCGCCGGGGAGCTGGAGGCCGAGGTGCTGGCCGCCCTCTGGTCCGCCCGGCAGCCGATGACGCCGCAGGACGTCCAGACGGCGCTCGGCGGGGACCTCGCCCGCACCACCATCGCGACGATCCTGGCCCGGCTGCACGACAAGGGCACGGTCGAGCGGACCCGGGCCGGCCGCGCCTACGCGTACACCCCGACCGTCCAGGACACCGCGGGCCTCGCCGCCCGCCGGATGCACACCGAGCTCGGCCGTGAGGCCGACCGCTCCACCGTGCTCGCCCGCTTCGTCTCCGACCTCTCCGCCGAGGACGAGCAGCTGCTGCGCGAACTGCTCGGCGACGGCGGACCGGGATCGGCGGGCGCACCGTGATGCTCGCCGTCTGGGTGCCGCTGCTGCTGCCCTTCCTCGCCGTCCCGCTGGCCCGCCGCCTCGCCGAGTCGCTGTCGCCCCGGGCCGCCGCCTGGCTGCTGGCCGGCACCGCCACCGTCCTGGCCGGCGGCACCCTCTGCTCCCTCGGCCTGCTGGCCACCGCCGGGCTGCTCCAGCTGCCCCCGGTCGCCGCCCTCGGCCACCTCTCGCTGCCCTGGCTCACCGCCGCGGCGCCCGGCGCGCCGGTCGCGGCCGCGCTGGCCGGCCTGGTGCTCGCCGCGCTGGCCGCACTGGCGGTCCGGACCGCCCACCACCGCCGGCTGGAACTGCGGGCCGCCCGGGCCGCACTGCCCGTCGCGCCCGCACGTCCCCTCGCGCCCGCACTTCACGCCGTGCCCGCCGCCGCTCCGTACCCAGCCGCTCCGCATTCAGCCGCGCCCCACTCGGGCGCCCCCGCGGATGACCAGCATGCGGACATGCGCCCCCTGCGCGCCTCCGTGCGCCGCGCACGCGCCACCCGGTGGTTCCGGTCGCTGTCGGCCCTGCTGCGGCAGCCCGCCGAGTACCCGCTCACCGTGCTGGACGACGAGCACGCCGACGCCTTCGCCCTCCCCGGCCGCCTGCGCCGCCCCGGCCGGACCGGCGAACCCGGCCGGATCGTGGTCACCTCCGGGATGCTGCGCGCCCTCAGCGGCCCCGAGCGCTCCGCCCTGCTCGCCCACGAACGCGCCCACCTGACCGGGCGCCACCACGTCTTCCTCGCCCTCGCCGAGCACGCCGCCGACCTCCACCCGGCGCTCCGCCCGCTGCGCGCGCCCCTCGGGTACCACCTGGAGCGCTGGGCCGACGAGGTGGCCGCGGCCCGGGTCGGCGACCGTGCCGTGACCGCCCGCGCGGTCGGCCGGGCCGCCCTCGCCGCCAGCCGTTCGCCCTGGCCGGCCCGGCCCCGACTGGTCGCCGCCGCGCACTCCGGCCCCGTCCCGCGCCGGGTCGCCGCCCTGCTCCAGCCCCGCCCCGCCGGCACCCCGGCCACCCGGCTGCGCGCCGTCGCCCTGGCCCTGGCCGCCTGCCTGGCGCTGACCACCGGCGCCACCCTGGAGGCCACCGCCGACCTGCACCGCACCGTCGAGGCCGCCCAGCACGAACCGGGCGCGCCCCGCTAGGAAGCCCGACCGGGAAGCCCCGCCGAGCCGCCCCGCACCGAGCACCGGGCTACCTGGGAACGGTTTCCGTACCGAGCGGTATGCGGACTTGGCAGACCCCGTCCCCCCGCGCGCACCGCACCCGTACGCTTTCGTCAGCGCGTCGACCCCGGCGCGTCCTCGAACGGCGGCGAGGAGCTACACGAGTGCGGCAGACCGGACGGCAGTCCCGACGACCAGAGCGCCGCACCCCGCCGACCGCGGCGGAGCTGGCCAAGGTCCACGAGCGCACCCTCGCCGACGCCGCCGCCCGCGAACTCTCCCTCCCCGAGAACGGCGGCCCCGGCGGCCCCGGCGGATCGAACGCGCCGGGCGGCCCCGGCGGATCGAACGGGCCGGGCCTGCTCGAACCCCGCCCCGAGATCGGCGACTCCTGGGCCCGGCTGCGCCGCCTCGGCCTCGACCCCGACACCGGCGCCGCCGCCGTCCTGCTCGGCCCCGCCGAGCTGGAGCAGCGCCGCCGGTCCAGCGGGCTCGACAGCGTCATGCCGGTGCTGCGCGAGACCCTGCTCGGGCCGGGCGGCCAGACGCCGCTGATCCTCGCCATCGCCGACGCCGAGGGCCACGTCCTCTGGCAGGACGGCGAGCGCGGCCTGCGCCGCAGCGCCGACCGGATCGGCTTCGTCACCGGCGCCCGCTGGATCGAGGAGAGCGTCGGCACCAACGGCATCGCGGTCGCGCTGCGCGCCCAGCGCCCGATGCACGTCCACTCCGCCGAGCACTACCTGCGCAGCCACCACACCTGGACCTGCGTCGCCGCGCCCGTGCACGACCCGGCCACCGGCCGGCTGGTCGGCGCGATCAACCTCAGCGGCCCGGCCCACAACGTCCGCCCGTACCTGCTCCAGCTCACCGCCACCGCCGCCCGGCTCGCCGAGACCGAGCTGCGCGCCCACCGGCTGGAGGCGCTCAACCAGCTGCGCACCCTGGCCGCCCCGCTGCTCGCCCGGGTCGGCGGCCCGGCCCTGGTGGTGGACTCGGACGGCTGGACGGCCGCCGCCGCCGGGCTGCCGCCGCCCAGCCGGCTCCGCATACCCAGCGACGGCTGGGCCCCGGCCGCCGTGCACTGGGTGCCGGGGCTGGGCGAGTGCGTGCTGGAACCGATCGCGGACGGCTGGCTGGTGCGCCCGGTCCGCCCGCCCGGGACGGACGGCTCCGGCACGGTGAGCACCGAACAGGCCGAGGGCGCCCGGCTCCTGCTCGACCTGCGCAGGCCGGACCGCGCCGAACTGTCCGTCCGAGGCGCCGCCGACAGCTGGTCGCACCCCGTCAGCCCGCGCCACGCCGAACTGCTGCTGCTGCTCGCCACCACCCGCGAGGGCAGCACCGCGGCGCAGCTCGCCGAGGCGCTGTTCGGCGACGCCGGGCGGACGGTGACGGTCCGGGCCGAGCTGTCCCGGCTGCGCCGCTACCTGGGCGGGCTGCTGGCCCACCGGCCGTACCGCTTCGCCGACTCGGTGCTGGTCACCGTGCAGGGGCCGGAGGACCCGTACGACCTGCTGCCCTCCTCCACCGCGCCGGCCGTACGGCGGCTGCGGGCGGAGCTGGCGGCGGACCGGGTACGGCTGCCGGGCGCCGCGGCGCCCCAGCCCCCTCCGCCGCCTTCCCCCGTGCCCCCGCCGCTGCCCTCACGGCGTTCGAGCGGCGGGGCCGGGGATCAGCCGCCCGCGAGCAGTGCGGCCAGTTGGGCGTCGGTCGGGCCGCAGTCGCGCTCCTGCTCGACCGAGACCAGCGTGTAGGTGCGGTCCAGCCAGGCCTGCACCCGGGGCTTGGAGACCTCCAGCAGGGCACTGCCGTGCGGGGATTCGAGCGCCAGGTGCAGCGTCGAGCCGTGGCAGGGACAGTACGCCGGCCACAGCTTGACGTCGCCCTGGCCGCTCAGCGTCTGCAGGCCGTCACGCAGCAGGTCGCGGGAGAACACCCAGTCCGCCTCGTCCGGACGCCCCAGGTGGAAGGTCAGCAGCACCTCGTAGGGGCGCGCGGCGTCGAAGCGGAACCGGGTGCGCACCTCGCCGACCACTTCGTCGCCCAGCGAGATCCGCAGCACCAGCACCTCCTCCACCGCCGCCGGAGCGGCGGTGGAGCCGCCCCCATCGCCGCCCGTGGGGGTGGCGGCGAGGGGGGCACTGGAGGCTGCGGACAGCGGGTCGGGCGGCATGACGGTCTCTCCGGGAACGGCGCGGGATGCCATCAGCCTGCGCCACCGCCGCCGGGTGGGCAAGGGTTGCAAGGGGGTTGCAACAACGTTCCTCCGGGCCCGACCGATCCCGGTCGGGCGCACCGGACGGACCGTCAACTTCCGCTCGCCGAACGGATGTCCGGAAAATCGAGCGATCTCGTCCGTCCTCCGGCCGGCCGCTGGTACGCTCTCCCCCTCCCGCCGCGGGCCCGCGGCGGGAACCGGCCCGGGACGGCCGGATCCGGGCCCGTCGCCGGTGCGTGGGAGAATACGGCGACGCGACGGCAACTTCGGGGAGGAAGGGGTCCGGTGGCTGTGCGTGGGGAGACCGCGTGGGACGTGCAGCACGAGCCCGCACGGCAGGGTCGGCACGGTCGGCCACGTCCGTTCGGCGGCCGGTTCCGGCTGCCCACCCTCCGCTTCTCCGGCGCCGCGATGGCGATGTCCACCGTCGTCGGCATCAGCATCGCCACCACCCTCCTGCTGAACGAGCAGCAGGGCGTCGGCCGTCGGGCCGGCGTCGCCCGGGTCGGCACCACCCCGCCGCCCAGCCCCGGTGCCACCGACCAGGCAGAGGCTGCCTCCGACCGGGCCACGGACACACCCGCGCCACCCGCCGGCCGTCCGCACGGCCCGAAGCCCCCGGGGCGCCCCTCGGCCCACCCGTCCGGCCCGGCGAACGCCGCGGCCACGCCCCCGGACGGCCTGCGGACGGGGGCGGCCGTCCCGGTCACGCCGCCGACCGGCGGCCAGGCCTCCGCCGGGCACGACCCCCGGCCCTCGGCCGATGCCCCCGCGAACGGCACCGGCACGGGCGGGCAGCCGAACCCCGGGGCCTCGCCATCGGCCCGGCCGTCCACACCGCCCCCGTCGTTCACGCCCTCCAGCGGGCACCCCGACGCGGGTCAGGTCGGCGCGGGTCAGGTCGGCGCGGGTCAGGTCGGCGCGGCGCAGGTGGGCGCCGGACAGACCGACGCCGGACAGTCCCCGCACCCGCCCGGGCTCCAGTCGACCACCCCGGCCCGGCCCCGCCCCGCCCCCGGCCGCCCGCTGCCACCGCCGACCACCGGCATCCCCGGCACCCCCGCCGCCGACGCGGCCGCCACCGACGCACCCGTCACCGACGGTTCCGCCCCGGAGGCCGACCAGGCCCTGACCGGCGCCGGCCTGACCGCCACGGTCGGACGCGACGGCCTCCGGCACGCGCTCGACCTCACCGTGGCCGAGCCGGTCACCGCTCTGCAGGCCGAATTCCGGCTCGCGCCGGGCGAGTTGGCCCCCGGCGACGGCGCCGTCTGGACCGACCTCCCGGGCGCCATGGTGACCACCCAGCAGGAACACGGCACCCTGGTCTACCGCTTCACGACCCCGCCCGGCGCGGACGTGAAGCCCGGCCGCTACGCCTTCGTGGTGCGCGGCACCCGCCCGGCCGACCAGGTCGGTCCGGTGCGCAGGCCGGGCCCGCAGGAGACCTGGAACGCCGCCGCCTTCGGCATCGACCACCCCCGGGCGGTCGCCGCACTCGGCGGCTTCGGCCCGCTGCTCCCGCAGCCCGCCCAGCACCGGGCGCCCCACGCCCGCTGACCGCCCGTCGGTGGTCGGCGGTCGGCCCTCGGATCCGACCCGTCGCTCCGGCCCGGCGCTCCGGTCCGGCGCTCCGATCGCCCGGCCCGCCAGCCGGTCCCGGAAGCCGGCCGGGCCGTCCGACGATCAGGCAGTTCACCGGGCTCATCCCCGTACCCACGTTCGTTACTGTGGGCAGCACCCGGCCCGGCGCCCCACCGGCCCCGGCCCGGGCCGTCGTTCCGCACCCGAGGAGGAGCCTTGTCCACCGTCCTGACCCAAGGCGGCAATGCACCGCTGACCGCCGCGCGGGTGACCGTCGAGGTCACCGCGCCCAAGGCGCTGGACGTCTCCGGCCTGCTGCTGACCGACGCCGGCAAGGTCCGCTCGGACGCCGACTTCGTCTTCTTCAACGCCCCGCACGGGCCCGGCGTCAGCCTCCGCCCGGCCACCGCCGGAGCGCCGGACGCGATCACCGTCGACACCCCGGCCGTCCCGGCCGACATCAGCAAGGTCGTGATCACCGCCAGCCCGGCCGACCAGTCCGCGACCTTCGCCGGGATGGAGCCCACCGCCACCCTCCGGGACGCCGACACCGGCGAGGTGCTGGCCACCTTCACCCCGCCCCGGCTGGGTCTGGAGACCGCGCTGATCGTGGTCGAGGTCTACCGGCGCAACGGGGTCTGGAAGGTGCGCGCGGTCGGCCAGGGCTACGCCGACGGTCTGGCGGGCATCGCCACCGACTTCGGCGTCACCGTCGACGACTCCCCCGCTCCGACGCCGCAGCCGGTCCCGGCCGCGGCTCCTGCCCCGACCTCGCCGAGCGCGCCGACCGTCCAGATCCACTCCACGGCCGAGGCCGCCCCGCCCGCCCCGCCCGCCCCGCCGCTGCCGCCGGTCCCCCCGGCACCGCCGGTGCCCCCGGTCGACCCCCGGATCGCCCTCGCCACCGTCCCGTCGATGCCCACGATGCCCCCGGCCCCGGCCCCGGCTCCGGCCCCGGCCGCCCCCGCGGCCCCGGCACCCGCCGAGCGGCCCAAGGTCACCCTGGACAAGGGCCGGGTCAGCCTGGTGAAGGGCAGCTCCGTCTCCCTGGTGAAGAACGGCCGCCCCTTCCTCTCCTCCGTCCGGATGGCCCTCGGCTGGGAGTCCGCCGCCCGCGGCCGGGACATCGACCTGGACGCCTCCTGCCTCGCCTTCGACTCCCGGCACCAGCGCCTGGAGACGGCCTGGTTCATGAAGCTGACCATCTTCGACGGCGCGATCGCCCACTCCGGCGACAACCTGGTCGGCGGTGACGGCGGCGACGACGAGGCGATCACCGTTCACCTGGAGGGCCTGCCGGCCGAGGTCCACGCGCTGGTGTTCGTGGTCAACTCCTTCTCCGGCCAGAAGTTCACCGAGCTGCGCAACGCCTACTGCCGCCTGGTGGACGTCCGCACCGACGAGGAACTGGTCCGCTTCGACCTCACCCAGTCCGAGCCGCGCACCGGCGTGGTGATGTGCAAGCTGGTCCGCCGCCCCTCCGGCGAGTGGGAGATGACGGCGCTCGGCGAGTTCGTCGACGGCAAGACCGCCCGCGCGATGATCGAGCCGTCCGCCGCCCTGCTCTGACGTCTTCTCCGACGCCGTCCTCTCCGACTTCTCCGACGCCGTCCTCTCCGACGCCGTCCTCCTCCGAACCCAACGTCAGTTCGGCACCTGCGGATTCACCCCCCTGGGGCATCAAGTCGTCCACGGATCGACTCGATTGACTCTCAGGGGGGTGAAGAGCACTCTCCCTTCCACCGCTGAGGAGAGACCGTGCGCCGCTTCCCGTCCCGCCTCGCCGTCGCCGGCACCGCCGTCGCCCTGACCGCCGGCCTCATCGCCCCCTCCGCCGCCCAGGCCGCCACCAACCCCGCCACCAGGCCCGCCGCCCACGCCGCCGCGCTGAAGTGGGCCGCCCTCGGCGACTCCTACACGGCGGGCGTCATCGAGGCCGCCGGCGACCTGACCGCGCCCCAGGACGGCTGCGCCCGTACCACCGGCTCGTACCCCGAGATCATCCGCGGCGACCTGGGCTCCATGTCCGAGCTGAGCAACGTCAGCTGCAGCGGCGCCACCACCCCGGATGTCCACGCCAACAAGCAGAGCCCGCTCGGCCGCCCGCTGCCGCCGCTCGGCACCGACCCCAACGCCCCCTACCCGCCCGTCCCGCCGCAGATCGACGCCGTCGACCCGGACACCCAGGTGGTCACCGTCGGCATCGGCGGCAACGACCTCGGCTTCGCCGGCATCCTCAAGGACTGCATCGAACTCGGCGCCGCCCACCTCGGCCTGGGCACTCCCTGCAAGGACAAGTACGACACCCAACTGGCCGGCCGCTTCTCCGAGTTGCGCAACAACTACGACACCATGCTGGGCGCGCTGCAGGCGAAGGCCCCGTCCGCCCGGATCTTCACCGTCGGGTACCCGCACCTGATCCCCGAGAACGCCCGCCTCTGCCAGTACGGCAACCTGCTGCAGTTCGCCACCTTCACCGCCGGGGACCTCACCTGGGCCCGCACCCGCATCCTGGAACCACTGAACCAGGTCATCGCGCGGCAGTCCTCGGCCCGGCAGGCCGACTACGTCGACCTCTACTCCGGCTCCGCCGGGCACAGCGTCTGCGACGCCGACCACTGGCTGGACGGTGTGCTGACCAGCGTCGTCCCCCTCAAGTACGCCGTGGTGCACCCCAACGCCAAGGGCCAGGCCTTCGCCGCCCGCCAGGTCGAGGGCACCGTCCTCGGCAGCTGAGCCGCGCCCCTCGGCGAGCACCGGAAAACCGCTGGCCCGACCGCCCGTTGGCGATCATCCTGTTGTGATGCACATCCGCGAAGCCACCCCCGAGGACTGGTCGGCCATCTGGCCGTTCTTCCGGACCGTCGTCGCCGCCGGCGAGACCTTCCCCTACCCCCTCGACATGCCCTCCGAGCTGGGCCGGGAGTGGTGGATGCAGTCCGCTCCCGACCGCACGGTGGTCGCCGTCGACGAGGACGGCACGGTCCTCGGCACCGCCACCATGAACCGCAACCGCCCCGGCAACGGCGCGCACGTGGCCAGCGCCAGCTACATGGTCGACCCGGCGCACCACGGCAAGGGCATCGGACGGGCCCTGGTCGAGTACACCCTCGACTGGGCCCGCCGGGCCGGCTTCCGCGCCATGCAGTTCAACGCGGTGGTCGCCAACAACCACCACGCCGTCAAGCTCTACCGGTCACTGGGCTTCGAGATCGTCGGCACCGTCCCCGAGGCCTTCCTCCACCCGGTGGACGGCTACGTCGGCCTGCACGTCATGTACCGCCCGCTGTAGCCGACCTACTCCTCGATCGCCCCGCCGACCGTGCGCAGATGCTGCCGGAAGCTGTAGTCCGGACGGGCCGCGCGGAGCTCCAGGTACTCCTCGAACCCGGTCTGCTCGCGCAACGTGTTCCCGGCCGCGATCCGCCCGGCCTGCGCACGCTCGGTCCGGGCGATCGCGGCGGCGGTCTCCAGTACCTCCTCCACGCGGTCGGCGGGCACGAACAGCACCCCGTCCGCGTCGGCGAACACCACGTCCTCGGCGGTCACCAGGTGCGGCCCGACCCGCGCCGACACCAGCGCCTCCGGCTCCCGCCCGTCCAGCCGCAGCGGCCCGAGCGGCAGCGCGCCGTAGCTGAACACCGGCAGCCCGATCTCCAGCAGCTCCGGCGTGTCCCGGTGCAGCCCCCAGACCACGATCCCGGCCACCCCGGCGGCCCGCGCCTCCAGCACCGCGAGGTCCCCGATGCAGGCCTCGTCCGTCCGCCCGCCGTTGTCGATCACCAGGACGTCCCCGTCCCGGGCCCCGCCGTACGCCTCCAGGAACACGTCGACGCTCCCGTAGTGCCGCACCGGCAGCGCGCGCCCCGCGGCCCGGGCCCCTGCGGTCACCGCCGCCACCCCCGCCGGCGCCGCCCGCAACCCCACCCCGAGCCGCACGCACGCATCCGCCACCAGCGGCGTGGACAACCCCTCGAACTGCTTCAGCATCCCCAACTCCTCTCGCCCAGGACCCAGTTGACCAGCACCGGAATCCTACGCCGGGCTCAAACTCACACCATCGAGTGAAAACCCGCCGTGTACTGCATAACCCGACCGAAGGGCGAATAGCGTGACGTCCATCCGAAGGAGGGGCATCATGAGTGCTGTGGCGCATGAGCAACCGATCACGAACTCCCCGTCGCAGGCCGACATCCTGCTGGAGAGCTTCCTGAGCCTGCACTCCCCCGAAGGCTTCCGGGCTGAGCTCATCGATGGAGAGATCATCGTGGCACCACCGCCGGACGGCGATCACGAGGACCACATCAATCACCTGACCAAGCAGGTGATCCGGCACTCCAAGACCGACATGAGCTTCTCCAGCAACAAGGGCCTCCGCCTGGTGAGCGGTGGTCTCTGCCCGAAGAACCACGTCATCCCGGATGCCACGTTCGCGCCGGAAGAGCTCCGTGTGTTCCGAGGCGCGCCACCATGGATGGAGCCGGACGGCATCGAGATGGTCGCCGAGGTCACCTCCAGCAAGCCCGACCAGGACCGCATCGCCAACCGGCACTGCTACGCCCGGGCCGGAATCCCGCTCTATCTCCTCATCGACCGCGAGAAGTCACAGGTCAGCCTCTTCTCCAAGCCGCATCGGGACGAGTACACCGAGGTACACCTGGCTGCCTTCGGCGAACCGCTCGCCCTCCCCGCCCCGTTCGACTTCGAGCTGGACACCAAACCCTTCCTCTAGGAAACACGCGACGGCCCGCACCCCCCGTCAGGGGTGCGGGCCGTCGCGTTGCCCGGGCGCCAGGTCAGTTGCGGGTGGCCATGGCGCGCAGGAAGAAGGTGAGGTTGGCGGGGCGCTCGGCGAGGCGGCGCATGAAGTAGCCGTACCACTCCTGGCCGTACGGGAGGTAGACCCGCATGGTGTTGCCCTCGCCGGCGAGGCGCAGCTGCTCCTCGGGGCGGATGCCGTACAGCATCTGGTACTCGAAGGAGTCCCGGGTGCGGTTGTTCCACTGGGCCAGCTGGCCGGCGATCTTGATCATGTTGGGGTCGTGCGAGGCGATCATCGGGTAGCCCTCACCCGCCATCAGGACCTTCAGCGCCCGGACGTACGCGAGGTCGACCTCGTGCTTGCCCTGGAAGGCGACCGACTCGGGCTCCTTGTACGCGCCCTTGCACAGGCGCACGCGCGAGCCGGCCCCGGAGAACTCGCGGCAGTCGGCCTCGGTGCGGCGCAGGTACGCCTGGAGGACGATGCCCAGCCAGGGATAGTCCGCCCGCAGCTCGCGCGCGATGGCGAGGGTGGAGTCGGTGGTGGTGTGGTCCTCCATGTCGAGGGTCACCGTGGTGCCCGCGTCGGCGGCGGCCTCGCAGATGCGGCGGGCGTTCTCCAGCGCGATCTTCTCGCCGTCCACCGGCAGGAACTGGCCGACGGCCGACAGCTTGACCGACACCTCGGCACCGGCGGCGAGGCCGGTCTCCTTGAGGGCCTTGAGCAGGTGCTCGTACGCCTCGGCGGTGCCGGCGGCCTGGGCGGCGTCCTTGGTGTCCTCGCCGAGGTGGTCGAGGGTGACCTTGCGGCCGGTGGCGACCAGGTCGTCGCACGCGGTGACGGCGTCGTCGAGGACGGCGCCGGCGACGAAGCGCTCGACTATCGCGTGGGTCGGGGGGAACTTCTCGACCACGGTGCGGACCTGGGGGGACCGGGAGGCCGCGAGAAGGGCGGAACGGAGCATCGTGACTCCTGGAGCTGGTGTTTCCAAGGGTGGCAGAAAGAGGGCCGGGGCGGCGGAATCTGGGGGTGCCGCGCGCAGCGCGTCCCGAGAAGGGTGGCGGTGGGCGACGGGCGGGCGGACCGCCGCCCCGGCGGGGCGATGCCCGGCTGCGGGACCGGACCTCGCGGGTGACCGATGGCCTCTACGGCGGACCGGCCGGCATCAGGGCTGGTCAGCCCATGTGCGGGTAGCGGTAGTCCGTCGGCGGGACGAAGGTCTCCTTGATGGAGCGGGTCGAGGTCCAGCGCGCCAGGTTCTGCTTGGCACCGGCCTTGTCGTTGGTGCCGGAGGCCCGACCACCGCCGAAGGGCTGCTGGCCGACGACGGCGCCGGTCGGCTTGTCGTTGATGTAGAAGTTGCCGGCCGCGAAGCGCAGCTTGTGCATGGCGTCCTGGGCCGCCGCGCGGTCCTGGGAGATGATCGAGCCGGTCAGGCCGTAGGCCGACACCGACTCCATCTGCGCCAGCATCTCTTCGTACTTCTCGTCCTCGTAGACGTACACGGCGAGGATCGGGCCGAAGTACTCGTCGCGGAAGTACTCCGAGGCCGGGTCCTGGCAGACCAGGACGGTCGGGCGGACGAAGTAGCCGACCGAGTCGTCGTAGGTGCCGCCGGCCAGGACCTCGACGGTCTCGTCGGCGCGGGCGCGGTCGATGGCGGCCTTGTTCTTGGCGAAGGCGCGCTCGTCGATGACGGCCGACATGAAGTTGGACAGGTCGGTGACGTCGCCCATGGTGAGGCCGTCGACCTCGGCGGCGAACTCGTCCTTGAGGCCCGCCCACAGCGAGGCGGGGACGTAGGCGCGGGAGAGCGCCGAGCACTTCTGGCCCTGGAACTCGAAGGCGCCGCGGGTCATCGCGGTCTTCAGCACGGCCGGGTCGGCGGACGGGTGGGCGACCAGGAAGTCCTTGCCGCCGGTCTCGCCGACGATCCGCGGGTAGGTGCGGTAGCCGGCGATGTTGTTGCCGACCTCGCGCCACAGGTGCTGGAAGGTGGCGGTGGAGCCGGTGAAGTGGATGCCGGCCAGCGCGGGGTGCTTGAGCGCCACGGCGGAGACGTCCAGGCCGTCGCCGGTCACCATGTTGATGACGCCCTTGGGCAGGCCGGCCTCCTCCAGCAGCTGCATCAGCAGGTGCGCGGAGTACTGCTGGGTCGGGGACGGCTTCCACAGCACCACGTTGCCCATCAGCGCGGGCGCGGTCGGCAGGTTGCCGGCGATCGCGGTGAAGTTGAACGGGGTGATCGCGTAGACGAAGCCCTCCAGCGGGCGGTGGTCGCTGCGGTTCCACACGCCGTCCGAGGAGATCGGCTGCTCGGCCATGATCTGGCGGGCGAAGTGCACGTTGAAGCGCAGGAAGTCGACCAGCTCGCAGGGGGTGTCGATCTCGGCCTGCTGGGCGGTCTTGGACTGGCCGAGCATGGTGGCGGCGGCCAGGGTCTCGCGCCAGGGGCCGGCCAGCAGGTCGGCGGCCTTGAGGAAGATCGCGGCGCGGGAGTCGAAGGAGAGCGCCTGCCAGGCCGGGGCAGCGGCCAGGGCAGCGTCGATGGCGTCCTGCGCGTCGGCCTGGGTGGCGTTGCGCAGGGTGCCGAGCCGAGCCGCGTGGTTGTGCGGCTGGACGACGTGGATCTCGGTGCCGCCGCCCATCCGGCGCTCACCGTTGATCGTCATGGTCAGCTGGACCGGCTCCTGGCCGCCCAGCTCCTTCAGCTTGGCCTCCAGACGAGCCCGTTCCGGGCTGCCGGGGGCGTAGCTGTGGACCGGCTCGTTCACCGGCGCGGGGACCTGGGTCACAGCGTCCATAGAGCGCACGCTCTCCTTCGTTCATTGCGGGGGGATTGCCTGCGCGGGTCGCACGCAGGCCACAGCACGAACGCTATTCCTGCCTGCCCGGCCACTTGATTGGCCGGGCGGCTAAAGTCCCCCGTACGGCGTTGTCCGCCCCGACGAACGCGGTCACGCCGCGGTCACGACCGCCCGTCAGGCGGCCCGCCCCGCACGGCTCGCCGACGACACCGGCGCCACCCGCCGCTCCCAGTCGATCCGGTACCCGTGCACCGGGCGGAGCATCTTCTCCGGGCTCATGAAGGTCCGCATCATGATCGGCGCGACCACCCGGAACAGCATCCGGGCGACCGGCCCGGAGGCCTTCTGGTTGTTGGTGCGTTCCGCGTCCGCCGCGATCTTCTCCACCCGGGGCCGGCGCATCGCCTCGTACGCGGCGAAGGCCTCGGTGTGGTCGGGCAGGTCGCGCAGGCAGCGGGCGAGTTCGACGGCGCTCTCGACGGCCAGCGAGACGCCCTGTCCGGAGCTGTTGGACGGCGCGTGCACCGAGTCGCCGACCAGGACCATCCGGCCGCGGTACCAGTGCGGGACGGACGGCATGATCTCCAGCCGGGGGAAGGTCTCGACCGTCCCGGCGTCGGCCACCCGCAGCACCTCGCGGGCGGGCAGGTCCTCGGCGTGCAGCTCGCGGCAGCGACGCAGCCACTCCTCCGGGCCCACCGCGCGGACCTGCTCGTAGCTCAGCTGCTCGGGCTGCGGGATGTTGCTGAACCAGGCGGTGCCGCTGCCGTCGGCCAGGCCCCAGTACCCGAAGAAGGCCCGGGCGCCGTTGGCGAAGTGGACGGTCTCGCCGCGTCCGGCCCGTCCGGGCAGCCGGTACGGGCTGTAGCCGCCGACGCCGAGCAGCCCGGTGTACCGGGCGGCGGGCGCGGCCGGGTCGATCAGGGTGCGGACGGTCGATCCGGTGCCGTCGGTGCCGATCAGCAGGTCGCCGGTGGCGCTGGTGCCGTCGGCGAAGTGCGCGGTGATGCCGTCGGCGGTCTCCTCGGCGGCCACCAGCCGTTTGCCGTGGCGCACTTCGAGGCCGGCCTCGCGCAGCCGCCGCTGCAGCACCTCGTACATCTCGGCGCGGCGCATCAGCCGCCCGCGCGGCAGGTCGGGCAGGCCCGCGAACTCGGCCAGCGTCCCGCCCTTGCCGTCCTCGATCACCATCGGCCCGACCGGCTGCCCGATCCGGCCGACCTCCGCCTCCAGGCCGACGGCGGCGAGGGCGCCGAGCCCGTTGGGGGCGATCATGAAGGTCCCGCCGATGCCCTCGGCGGAGGTCTCGTAGGCCTCGAAGATCTCCGCCTCGATGCCGGCCCTGCGCAGCGCCAGCGCCATCACCGGGCCGGCGATGCCGCCGCCGATGACCAGGGCCTTCTTCTTCGACGTACGCGTGGTGCTCATTCCAGGCTCCTCATGAACTCCTGCAGGGTCCGGTTGAACTCCGGGTCCCCGATCTGGCGGATGAGGTTCTCGGTGTAGCGGCGCTCCGCCTCCAGCAACGCGAGGGCGTACTCCTCTTCGACCACGAACATGGGGTGGACACCCATGTCCTCGGCCTTGCGCAGCATGGCGCGCGAGGTGTCGATCCGCGCGTCCAGCGCCTCCAGCCGACGGCCGAGCAGCTCGGCCGACTCCTCGGTCGGAAGTACCACCAGCAGGCAGAGGGCGACCCCGAAGGCCGGGTACTCCTCCTGCGGTTCGGCGAGCCACTCGCGCATCCAGTCCCGGAGTTCCGCCTGCCCCTCGGGCGTGACGGCGTAGACGGTGCGCTCCGGGCGCTGGGTGTCGCGGACGGTCTCCTGCTCGGCCACGAACCCGGCCTTCCGCAGCTGCTCCACGACCATGTAAAGCGAGCTGCGGTTGTACTTGATGTTGCGGTCCTTGCCGTGCTCCTTGAGCCGGCGACCCATCTCGTAGGGGTGCATCGGTTCGGCTCCGAGTTCGGCCAGGACCGCGAGGGCCAGCGGGTTCGAGACCTTGCGTCGCTTCGCCATGAGAACGTTCCTCATCACTTGGTCAGTACTGACTATCCATTCTCGGATAGTCAGAGTCAACTATTCAGGGGTAACCAACGTGGGACGGCCCACAACTCTGTCCGCCCGGCTAAAATCAACCACACACCGTTGTCCGAGCGGATGAAGGAGGCCCGGAGTGACCACCCCCGGCCTTCCGCTCCGGCAACTGCTGATGTCCCTGGGCGAGCCCCTCGTCGAACTCCAGGCCGCCCCACTGGGGTTGGACGTCCCCGTGCGCGACGTCGCGATCCTCGACCCGGAGGACCAGCCCACCGCAGCCCCCGGCGAACTCGTCCTCGCGATCGGCGCTCGCGGCCGCGCCGCCCTCCCCGCCCTGCGCGCGGCCGGCCGGGCCGGCGCCGCCGCCGTGGCGGTCAAGCTGGACGCCCCCGGCCAGGCCGACGCCCTGCGCGAGGCCGCCACCGACGCGGGCGTCGCCCTGCTCTCGGTGCGCCGCGAGACCCGCTGGGAGCACCTCGACTCACTCGCCCGGGCGATCATCGCCGGCCCGGACGCCCCGGACTCCCCCGGCGCCCCCGAACCCAACGCCGGTGACCTCTTCTCCCTCGCCCAGACCGTCGCCGTGCTCACCAACGGCATCGTCTCGATCGAGGACACCTCCAGCCGGGTGCTCGCCTACTCCCGCTCCTCCGACTCCGACGAGGTCGACGACCTGCGCCGGCTGTCCATCCTCGGCTGGCAGGGCCCGGAGCCGTACCTCTCCAAGCTCCGCGAGTGGGGCATCTTCCAGCACCTGCGCAGCTCGGACGCCCCGATCGCGGTCGAGCCGCACCCCGAACTCGGCCTGCGCCGCCGCCTCGCGGTCGGCATCCGGGCCGGGGCGCAGCCGCTCGGCACCATCTGGGTGCAGGAGGGCGCCCAGCCGCTGGCCCCGCTGGCCGAACAGGCCCTGGTCGGCGCGGCCCGGGTGGCCGCCGCCCAACTGGTGCGCCGCCGCCGGGAGTTGTCCGCCGACGTCCGGCTCACCCAGACCCTGCTGACCGGCCTGCTGGAGGGTTCCACCGGCCCCCAGTCGCTGGCCACCCACCTCGGCCTGGACCTGCGCCGCCCCGCCACCGTGCTGGCGTACAGCGCCCACACCACCGAGGCACTGCACCGCTCCGACGTCACCGGCCTGATCTCGGTGCACACCGCCGCCCGGCACCGCACCGCGCTGCTCGCCCCGATCGAGTCCCGGGTCTACGTGCTGCTGCCCGAACTCCCCCCGGGCCTGCCGATGACCACCGTCCGCGGCTGGGCCGACGAGGTGGTCACCGCCGCCCGGGAGCACCTCGGCGTGCCGCTGCGCGCCGCGATCGGCTCGACCGTCGACGGCCTCTCCCAGGTGCCGGACTCCCGCGCCCAGGCCGACCGGATCCTGGACGCGATGGGCCGCGGCGGGGTCGACCTGGACGTCGCGGCGCTGATCGACGTCCAGGCCGAGGTGCTGGTCAGCGAGATGCTGGCGCTGCTCCAGGAGCGCGGCGGCCTGCGCGACCCGCGGCTCACCGCGCTCACCGAGTACGACCGCCGGCACGGCACCCGGCTGGCCGAGTCGGTGCTCGCCTGGCTGGACGCCCTCGGCGAGGTCCGGGTCGCCGCCGACGCCCTGCACATCCACCCCAACACCCTGCGCTACCGGGTGCGCCGCGCCGAGCAGTTGACCGGCATCGACCTCGCCCAGCCGCAGCAGCGGCTGCTGGCGATGCTGCAACTGCGGCTGCCCGCGGACGAGTAGGGCAGCCGCCGGTCAGCCGCGCCCGGCCCGCCACTGCTCCCAGGCCGACAGCCACAGCTCCTCCACCAGCCGCTGCTCCTCCCAGGCCGCCTCCCCGCCGCCGCCCGGCCGCTGCCGCCACAGCTGCTCCCAGGCCCGCTGGGCCGGCAGGCTCGCCACCTCGCTGGCGAACACCGTGTACCGGACGACCTCCTCGACCGCCGCCTCCCCCTCCGGCGTGCCGACCAGCCAATGCGTCTGCTGGGACAGCCGGTTGAGGTGGTTGACCATCGAGGTCACGGCCGCCGCGGCCTCCTCCCGGGTCTCCGTGGCGAGCCGCATCTGCTGGCGCACCGCCGCCTCCCAGCGCACGGCGCAGACGTCCCCGCGCAGCCCGCGCGGCAGCCTCGGCGTACGCCCGACCCGCACCTGCGCCTCGATCGCGGCGGCCTCCGCGATGCTCTGGGCGATCAGCTCCCGGTGCGCCTCCAGCCCGGCGGCGGGCGGCAGTTCGCGCTCCTCGACCGGCACGTACCGGGCCCGCCGGGAGGCGAGGTCGCGCAGCAGCTCGGTGCGCCCGCGCAGGTAGCACTCGAAGTCCCCGATCCCGCCGAGCTCCACGCAGCCGGGCGGCAGGCCGCGCCCGCACACCGTGACGGCCTGCCCGCCGACCCGCAGCCGCCCGGCCCAGACCTGCCCGGCCGGCCCGCCGCCGGACGCCACCGGCCGGTCCTCGTGCACCTCCACCGCGCAGGACTCGCCGTCCACGGTGATCCACTCGCGCAGCGCCCGCACCCGGCCCGGGCCGTCGCCCTCGTCGATGCCCAACTGCTCGTAGACCCGGTCGCGTTCGTCCTCGACCACGTCCTCCAGCTCGGGCAGCACCTCGCAGCCGTCGGCCCCGGGCCGGTAGGTGCGCACGGTCACGTACGGCCCGGCCGCGGTGGTCCAGTCACCGACCTGCACCTCGACCCAGCGCAGCTCGCCGCCGCAGGTCTCGAAGGCCGCCAGCGCCTGCCCGCGGCCCGCCGGCCAGGCCACGCCGTACACCGGGAAGTCCACCGCGGCGAGGGTCCGGCGGGAGAACTCCTCCTGGTCGGCGAAACGATCCTGCCCGCCCGGCCGGTCCGGCCCCGACCGCCCGGCGTTCCACTCCCGGGGTTCCTGGGGCCTTCCGCCGTTCTCCCGCACCATCCTCTGCCGCACCCCCGAGTACTCGCGCCCGCACCGCTGACGCCACCTTACGTGGCCGCAGCTGCCGGGTCATCAGCTCGACTGCCGGACGGGGTCGGTGGCCGTGTCAGTGGGGCCGGTTGTCAGCCGCCCTCCCTACGCTGGCGGCATGACAGCACAGAACAGCGCAGCCCAGACCGCCTTCCCCGCCCGGATCAGCATCGTCACCCTCGGCGTCTCCGACCTCGACCGCAGCGCCCGCTTCTACGAGGACCTCGGCTGGAAGCGCTCCTCCGCCTCCAGCCCGGAGATCGTCTGGTTCCGCACCGCCGACTCGGTGCTCGGCCTCTTCCCCAGCGAGGAGCTGGCCGCCGACGCGGGCGTGCCCGCCACCGGCGAACCGTCCTTCCGCGGCGTCACCCTCGCGGTGAACCTGGAGTCCCCCGCGCTGGTGGACGCCGCGCTGCGGACGGCCGTCGAGGCCGGCGCCGTGGTGGTCAAGCCGCCGGTCCCGACCAGCTGGGGCGGCTACTCGGGCTACTTCGAGGACCCGGACGGGCACCTGTGGGAGCTGGCCCACAACCCGTTCTTCCCCTTCACCGAGGACGGCTCGCTGGACCTCCCGTAGGGGCCCCCCGGCCCAGGCCCCGACGGGCTCAGCCCTTGGAGCGCGCCTTGAAGGCCGCCTTGCGCGCCTCCTTGGCCAACGCCCGGTCCGTGTGCAGCTCCCCGATCGCCTCCAGGACGTCCGCCGTGTACGGGTGGTCGACCCGCCACAGCTCACCGAACCACGCGGCCGGATCGCCCTTCACCGGCAGGTCGGTGATCAGCTCACGCAGCAGCGCGGCGTCACCGCCGCTGTCCAGCAGCTGGGCGGCGAAGGTGTCGACCACCGTCCACAGCGCCATCGACCGCTCCGGCGCCGGCACGTCCGTGGCGCCCAGCGCGGACAGCCAGGCCCGGGCCGAACCGCCCAGCTCCGGGTCGTCCAGCACCTCCCGGACGGCGGGCTCGGCCTCCGCCCCCAGCAGGTTCAGCGCCGAGACGCACAGCATCCGGCGCAGCGGCCCGTACGCGTCGTCACCGCGCGCCGCCGCCAGCAGCTCGCGCGCCGCCGGCACCGGCTCCCGGCCCTCCACCCAGACCCGCAGCTCCTCCTCCGGCAGCACGTTGGCCGACTCGCACACCCCGCGCAGCAGCTCGGCCGCGTCCCCCTGGGCCAGCTCGCCGACCAGCGGCGCGTCGTAGCCGTCCTCCAGCAGCCACTGGCGGATGCCGTACTGGCCGAGCGGGGTGAGCCGGACCAGCCCGAAGCGGGCCGACTCCTCCTCGTCCAGCGGCGCCTCGCCGACGACAGGCTCCTCGCCCTCCTCCTCGTCGAACAGCTCCGGGTCGATCGGGCGGTAGTCCAGCAGGCCCAGCTCGGCGAGGTCGCCCAGCATCGGGTCCAGGGCGACCATCACGTCCGTGATGTCGCCCAGCAGCTCCTCGCTCGGCTCCTCGCCCTCCGGCACCACCAGCAGCGCGGCCAGCACGCCGAGCGGGACGGTCTCGTTGCCCGGGTCGGCGAAGGCGGTGGTCTCGTACAGCACCTGCAGCGCCTCGTCGAGCAGCTCGGCGGCGGCGTCCCGGGCCTCCTCGACCTCGTTCAGGCCGTCCTCGTCCTCCTCGCCGCCGTCCGCGGGAGCGGGCTCCCCGCCCTCCTCGTCCTCCTCCGGCAGCGAGTCCGCCTCCACCGCCAGCTCCCGGACGATCCCGGCGGCGGTCAGCCACAGCTCCAGGACGGTGTCCGGATCCCCCTGCTCGGCGGGCTCCAGGTCCGGCCCGGGCACTGCGACGTGCTCGCCGTCCTCGGTCGTGCCCAGCTCCACCAGGTCCAGGTCACAGGCCAGCGACCAGGCCCGCAGCGCCTCGACCTCGGCCTCCTCGGGCACCTCGCCCTCGGCGGGGGCCAGCCCCAGGAGGCGGGCGGCGGGCGCCCGGTCCTCCTCGACCAGGTCGCCGAACTCGTCCACCGTCCGGTGCGGGGACGCCCAGCGGGCCAGCGCCAGCGCGTAGCCGAACATCGGGACGGCCTTCGCCTGCTCGGCCAGCTCCTGCTCGGCGGGCAGCTTCACCGGCGGCACCAGGACCGCCGCGTCGTCCAGGTCCTCGTCGTCCAGGCCGTGCGCGGCGAACGCCCCGTACAGGTCCTGCAGCTCCAGGTCCGCGGGCAGGACCGCCTCGGCCGCACCCTCCCCCGCCGAAGCCCCACCGTTCTTCCGACGTCGTCCGGCCATCGTTGTGCGCTCTCCCTCAGCCAGCGGTCAGCTCGAACAGCTCCGCGTACCCGATCTACCACCTCAGCGTATAGGCCGGGCACCCCCGATGCCCGGCCGCAGGGAGCGCGCACAGGGGCGCGCGCCGCTTCCGTGCGCCCACCCTTTATCCTTCGCAATGGTGTCTGCGCACACCCCGCGCAGTCCCACCGGGCAACGAAGCCCGAACCCTCAGCTCATCCGCTCCACCAGGGAGCCCCGCACCGCGGCCACACCACAGCGCCTCAGGACGGGCGCACCGGCACACCCCGCCGACCCGGTGGTGCCCTGCCACAGGAGACCCCTCACATGGCGGACCTCTCCCCCGCCGGCTCCGGCCTGCGCACCGCGCAGTTCGACGGACGCCGACTGTCGGAGGCCCTGCTCCCCCTGGAGCTCGCGCCGCGCGCCCAGCTCCAGCTCGCCGCGATCAGCCGCTGGAACGCGATGCGCGGAGTCCGCGTCGGCCTGGTCGCCGCCGCCCTGCTGTTCATGCTGATCGGTGCCAACCTGGCGACGCCGATCTACCCGCTCCTCCAGCAGCGCCTCGGACTCGGCCCGCTCGACACCACGATCCTCTTCACGATCTACGTGTTCGCGCTGGTCCCGGTGCTGGCCATCGTCGGCCACTGGTCCGACCACCTCGGGCGGCGCGCCCTGATCCTGCCCGCCGTCGCCCTGGCCGCCGCCGGCGACGTCGTGTTCGCCACCTCCGGCAGTTTCTGGCAGCTGGCGGTCGGCCGCGCCGTCCAGGGCATCGCCGTCGGCCTGTCCACCGGCGCCGCCGGGGCCGCCCTCGGCGACCTGCTGCCCGACCACCCGACGCTGGCCGCCAAGCTCACCCTGGCCTGCTCGGCGGGCGGCGTCGCCCTCGGCCCGGTCGTCGGCGCCCTGCTGTCCGGCGGCTCCGACCCGCTGCTGACGCCCTTCCTGCTGCACGCCATCGCCCTGCTGGCGCTCTGCGTGCCGCTGGCCGTCGTCCACCCCCGGATGCCCGGCCGCAACCGCCCGCCGGCGTCCCCACCGCGCATCACCACCCCGGCCCACCTGCGCCCCCAGCGTCTGCGGCTGCCGCGCACCGGCCGCCGCGAGTTCCTGCTCGCCGCCTCGGCCGGCTTCATCTCCTACGCGGTCTTCGGCGTCTACCTCAGCCTGGCCCCGGCCTTCGCCGCCAAGCTGCTGCACACCCCCTCCCACCTCGTCGGCGCGATCGTGGCCGCCCTGCTGCTCGGCTCCTCGGCCGCCGCCCAGCTGATCGTGCCCCCGACCTCCGACCGTCTGGTCATCGCCCTCGGCATGACCGGCCTGGCCACCGGCCTCGCCCTGGTCGTCGCCGCCGGCTACACCGGCACCCCGGCCCTGCTCTTCATCGGCAGCGTCCTCGGCGGCGCCTGCCAGGGCGTGGCGTTCCGCTCCCTCTTCACCACCGCCGTCGCCGCGATGAACCCGGAACGCCGGGGCTCCGAGATGAGCTCCCTGTGGATCATCGTCTACCTCGGCAGCTCCCTCCCCATCGTCGCCGTCGGCGCCCTGGTCAAGAGCTACGGCCTCCTCCCCGCCGTCAGCGGCTTCGCCACCGTCGCGGCCCTCCTCTGCGCCGCCCTCGCGGTGGCCGTCGCCCGCAAGCCCAAGCAGGCCTGACCCCGTACGACGAACGCCGCTGCCCGGGACTCCTCGCGAGTCCCGGGCAGCGGCGTTTCGGCAACCGTGGTGGACACCCGCGCATCATTTGCCTCGTTGAGCAGCTCTACCACCGTTCCCCACCATCCACCCCCCACCCGCCTCCCGGCGGGTGCCCGCCCCAGGCCCGACCGCGTGCTGCCCGGCCAGAACTTCTGCCTCTCGGTGCTGACTCCGCCCGCGCAGCCCGGTAGCCACACCGGCCGCGCGGACTACAGGTTGGCCGTGCGACACACGGCGCGCGGCCGACGCCCAACATCCCACGCAGCCCCTGCACCGTTGAACAGGAGGAAGCCCCCGCTCGTGCCAGGAACGTAGAAGGAGTCCCCGCCATGACGAGCTCAACCCATCTCCCGAGTCCCGTCCAAGTGCTTCAGGTCAGCACGCTGCGCTTGGTCGAAACGGCCGCCCCGCAGCTCACCCAGGAGCACCAGCTCGCCATGGACCGGGTGTGGAGGGCCGCGATGCAGGCCAACCCCGACCTCTTCGACGGTCCGGCGGTGGTGTGCACGGGTGTCGAGCAGGATGGCCAGACTCTCGTGCTGCCCTGGTCCCCCGTCACCTACCGATGGTTCGCGCTGCGCCGAGTGCCGGACGCGCCCACGGTTTCGTCCATGTTCGTGACCGTCTCGCAGCCGACCGACGACGGCGCCCTGATCGTAGGACGCATGTCCGCCACGACCGCAGCCCCGGGCCGTTGGCAGATTCCGGGCGGCAACGTGGAACCGCCGGCCGCAGGCCGGCCGCTGGACGAGAACGAGCTGCGCCACCAGGCCTGCAAGGAACTCGCCGAGGAGATCGGTGCGCACGTGACACCCGAGGACCTGACGCTATGGAGGGTCACGCGCGGCGAGCACGGCAACATCGGGGTGCACTACCAGGCGCCGCCACTCCCTGCGGAGATTCTGCTCCAGCAGTTCGAGGCCCTCACCCAGTCCGAGGCAGCGAACGGCCGCACAGCGGAACTTGAGCAGATCGTCGCCGTGGACCGCGTCGGCGCCGAAGGGTTGGAAGGCCCGCACGCGGACTACCTGGAGACCCTCCTGGCCCAGCAGAGCCTCAGCCGAGGCGTCGGCCAGCTCAACATCGCACCGAGCGCCATATCGCCGACGGTCGCATCGGTGAGCCAGACGTCGGTGCAGCTTCATGGCGACGCCGGTGTGCGATAGCTCTTCGGGCGGCCACCCACTGGGTGGCCGCCCGAAGAGCCTCCGCCTCGGTCAGGCAGTGAGCGCAATGTCCAGGTACGCCTGCACCGGCTCGAAGAGCCCGTACGGCACGTACTCGGGAATCTCAGCGAGAGCCACCCATCCGAGAGAGTCCAGCTCGTCGGTGTCCACCACCTCGGCGGTACCACTGACGACCCCGCATGCCGTATACGACATCAGCCGACCAGTCTTCGCATGCACCCGCTCGCCCAACAACTTGACGGCGGCCACGCCCAGTCCGGTCTCCTCTGCGGTCTCGCGGACGGCCGCCTCCTCGGGCGACTCGCCAGCCTCGATCTCACCGGCCGGGAACTGCCAGGAGAGCTGGCCCTCGCTGACCCGTCGCCGGACCATCAAGACGCGGCCTTCGTGGACCACGATCGCGGCGGCAATGCCCGGGCGTTCCTCCGCAGCCTGCTGTGTCACGTCTGCTCCTCCAGAGCGGCCAGGATGGGTGGGAAGGCAGTATTGGCGTCGATGAAGCGGGTCAGCGAGTTTCGAGGAACCCACATCACGTCAACGCAACATCGGTGTGCGCTACCAGGCGCCGCCGCAGGCTCAGTGGATCGGGCGGATCATCGCGGTCAGCCGGGGCGACTCCGGAGAGGGCTGTTGAGCGTTGAACGCCTGGTAGCCCCAGGTCTCGTAGAGCCGCTGGACCTTGCCATCCCCGGCAAGCGGGTTGACCAGAAGGGTGACGCGGCCCTCAACGCGGCGGCGCAGCAGCTCGTCGTGGATCCGGCGGGCGGTACCCGTGCCGCGCCAGCGGGTCCGGACGCCGATTTCCTTGATGGCCAGGGCCGGGGCCTCGGTGTAGCCGTCCGGAAGGGGCTCGGTCATGCGCTTCCAGTAACGGTCGCCCGCCTCGATCGTGTTGCCGTAGGCGTAGCCGACCGGCACCTCGCCGTCGTAGCCGAGGACGAGCTCGAAGCCGGGCTCGGTGGCATGCCGGTCGAGGCGTCCGGCGAACACGTCGACGCGGTAGTTCGGCAGGTGCAGCAGGGGGGCCCGCACATCGGCGTACACGTCCAGCAGATCCTGCCGGGCCTCGGAGGGCAGGGTGGTGTGGTGACGGAGTTCGACGATCACGCGGTGGTCCTCCAGGTGTTGTGGGCGTATGCCGTCCAGGTACGGTCCGGGCCACTGCCGCCGGCCAGCTTGTGCAGCGAGGTGCCGAAGGCGGCCAGCATCCGGGTGACGCGGGGGTGCGCGGAGTCCTCGGCCGGGACGGACATGGCGGTGGCGACCGCGGGCTCCAGATCGCCCTGCCCGAGCTGGGCGCGGGCGAGCCGGACGGTGGTGATCGCTCGGGACCTCTGCATGGTGTCGCGCCGCTGGGCGATGCTGCGGTGCGCGTGTGCTTCCGCGTCCTCCCAGTTCCCGGCCGCGAGGTGAGCGGCGAGGGCGAGGGAGTCGAGTTCGGACTGGTCGTAGAAGGCGGTGATCCACACTGGTCGGGAGACATCGAGGTCGGCTCGGCTGAGGGCGTCCTGTGCGTGCCCGATGGACCGGCGGACGGCGTTGGAGTCCCCGGTCAGGCCGTGGATCGCCGCGTGGCGGGCATGTCCGAGGGAAGCGAACAGCGGGTCGCGTCGGGCGATCGGTAGGCTGCGGGCGACCTCATTGGCGGCGAGCGCGTCGCCTGCCTGGCCGAGGTGTCGGTACAGGCTCCCCGCGTGGGACCAGATGCGGAACTGGATGCCGGAGTCGCCGGACATCGCCGCGAGGGTGGCTGCCTTCTGGTGGTGTTCGAGGGCGGCGTCGAAGCGACGGCCGTCGATCGCGGCCCACATCGCCGAGGACATGAACGATGCCGCGCACGCGTACAGCTGGGCCCGGACCCGCTGGGTCGCGGCGCCGTTCTTCTGCAGGTCGAGGGCTTCCTCGGCGAGCGCGGTTGCCCTGGTCTCGATGCTGAGCCGACCGCCGTGGCGGTGGTCGCTGGCGATGACCTCGGCGAAGCGGGCCTGTAGTCTCCGCACGTCACCGACGCCGATCCGGCCACTCGATGCCACGGCAGGGGGGCTCGTGAGCACGGTCACGGCCGCGCCTCCGGCCGCCGCTATGAAGTCGCGTCGCCTCACGTCGTCCTCCGGTGTGGTGCGGGCCCGCCCGGTCGGGACGAAGCCCAGGTCTTGGGGCGTACATGCGAATACTGCCCTGAGTGCGAGGCGGATCTTCACCGGCGGCCACCGGGTCGCGCCGGTCAGCCAGTTGTGCACCGTGCGCTCTGACACGGAGCCGAGCTTCCCCGTGAGGGTCCTGATCTCGATGTTCACTTCGCGCGCCAACTCGGCCTTGGTCATGCGGCGTTCGGACATCCGGAGGCGAAGCGGGACGTTGGCCAGCATGAGGTCAACGTAGTCGTGTTGTCACATGCCGTGCATGGGCCTCACCGTACGACCTGTGACTGTCGTTCACTGATTGCACGCCGCCCGCCCCGGGCGGCCCCGGCGCAGGATCCCGCCCCGTGAACGGCCCTGCGCTGGCCCAGTCTCCGCCCTTGGAGGAGCAGCACGATGCACTCCCCGGCCCGGTATCGGCGCCGCATCGCCCGTCGTCCGAGGACGGTCGTTGTCCAGGCTGACTCTTTCTGCAATCTGGACTGCACCTACTGCTACCTGCCCGACCGCAAGCGGCGGGCACCGATGTCGGTCGCGATCGCCGAGGCGGTGGCCCGCTCCGTCGCCGATTTCGCCGATATCGCGTCACCGGAGCCGGTCGAGGTGGTCTGGCACGCCGGCGAGCCGCTGGCCGTCGGCCGCACGCGACTCGCGGAGCTGCTGGCCCCGTTCGAGCCGTTGCGGCAGGCTGGGTTGGTCGAGCACTCGGTGCAGACCAACGCCGTACTGATCACACGGGCCTGGTGCGACTTCCTCACCACGTACGGGTTCCGCGTCGGGGTGAGCCTCGACGGCCCTTCCGCCCTCAACCGTCGGCGCGTGGACCGGACCGGACGTCCGGCCTTCGACCGGATCATGAAGGGCATCGGGTGCCTGCGCGAGTACGGCGTACGGTTCTCGGCGATCGCGGTCGTCACCGCCGAGAGCATCGGCGATCCCGAGGGTCTGCTCGACTTCATGGCCGACCTCGGTTGCCACACGGTGGGTCTGAACATGGAGGAAAGGGAAGGCGCCAACACCAACCGGGCGGTTCCCACCGCCGAGCAGGCCCGCGCGTTCTGGCGCCGCACCATCGCCTGGTCACGCCGCAACCGCGACCTGACCATCCGCGAGATCGACCGGCTCGGCGGCTATCTGCGGGATGTCCGCGCCGGACGTCGAACCACCTGGGACCGGGTATTGATCGACCCGATCCCGACCATCGCCTCCAACGGCGACGTCGTCCTGCTTTCGCCCGAACTCGCTGGGATCACCGACCCGGCCTACGAGGACTTCCGGGCCGGGAACGTCCTGGAGCGGAGCATCGGCTCGATGCTCGATGGTGCGCACCGCCTTCGCTACGTGCACGAGTTCCTGACCGGCCTGGACGCGTGCGAGGCCACCTGTGACCTCTTCGACTTCTGCCGAGGGGCCCAGGCCGGCAATCGCTACTTCGAGAACGGCCGCCTGGACACACGACAGCAAGCTCTCCCGGGTCGTCTTCCGTAACTGCAAGATCATGGGTGCCGCGCTCATCGGCGTGTCCCTGGACAACGTCCTCTTCGACAACTGCAAGCTCAACTACGCGACCTTTGAGCAGATCCGCGCCATCGGCGCGGTCGTCTTCTCCAAGTGCGCGCTCACCGAGGCGTCGTTCACTGGTTGCGACCTCGGCGGCGCGGTCCTCGACGCCTGCATCCTGCGGCTGACCGAGTTCGGCCGGGGCAAGTACCGGGGCCTCGACCTGCGGGGCAACGACCTCACCACGCTGCGGGGCGTCGCCAACCTCGGCAAGGTCCTCATCGACCGCACCCAGCAGGCCGAACTCGCCGAAGCCCTGGTCGCCGAGCTGGACGTGACCTTCGCCGACACCCTCGACGACCGGTAAACCCAGCCTGGGAGGAATCCGCGTGACTCTCGCCATCGCCCACACCGATCCCGCCGCCCTCATCGCCAGGTGCGACAGCACCGGCGTCCGCATCGCTCGCGGCGAGCCCGACTACGAGGACGGGGCCGTTCTCCCGGCCGGCCCCTGGCAGCCCCTCACCGCCGTGCTGGCAGCAGAACTCCGCCCGACCAGGCGGAGCGCCGACAGCACGCTCGTAGAACTGGTGAAGCTGCCCGACGGCCCGCCGCCGGCCGCCCTTGCCACCCTCGCCGACCAACTCGGCGACCCCGACGCCGTCCACCTCGGCCAGGCCAGAAGCCCGGCCAAGGCCCTCACCACCACTCCCAATGACCAGGACGGCCGCCGCATCGGCCTGCACATCGACAACTGGGACAGGCTCCGCTACCAGGCCAAGCACACCGGTCGCCGACGCCTGTGCTTCAACCTCGGTCCCGGAACCCGCTACCTCCTGCTCGGTGGCCTCGACATCCGCGCGGTCTGCCGCGATCTCCACGCCGACCCCGAGGACCGCTATCCGCACACCGACGACCTGCGAGCCTACGCCGCCCTCGGGCTGCCCCTGCGCGTCTTCCGGCTGCGGATCGACCCCGGCGAGGGCTACATCGCCCCCACCGAACTGCTGCCCCACGACGGCTCCACCGAGGACCAGCCCCAATCGTCCACCGCCGCGTTCTGGCTCGGCCACTGGCCACGCGGTGTCCTGGCCTCGCTGATCTGACACCAGCCCGGGCGAGCTGTTCCGCTGCCCGTGATGGTGGCAGCGCCGCGTCCGATCCCCATTCACGTAGGAGAATCCATGGCTGCTGCGCCGCCGCAAAGCCCCCGTCCGGTCACGCCTCGGCTGCCGACCGGCCCGACCTTCGACCAGGAGCTGTGCGGGCTCGTGCTCGACACCGCACCCCGCCTGTTCGCCGTCGTCCAGGTTTGGGGCGAGGGCCTCCCGGACGTCGACGGGTGGGTCGCGGCTTGGGGGGTCGCCGACCGCAGCCGGCGAGCGCACGTGATCAGCATCGACGGGCAGGCGCGAATGACCCTCACGTCTCCCGATCGGGCCTTGCGCCATTTCGCCGGGCGACCGGGGATCACCGCACGGCTGGTCTGGCTCGCACAGCCGAGTGCAGCCGCAATGGAGCAGGCCGAAGCTGCCTGACCCCACCGCGGTCGCCCTCCTCCCCGGCCCCAGCGCGTCCTTCATCTGCGGCCATTGACGTCCTCCCGGCCCTAAAGGACCGGGATTCCTGCCACGGTCGTCTGACCGTCTCGGTGGGTTCCTGCTTCACGGCGCTGTGCCGGGACG
>NZ_JBVJLM010000036.1:0-44970 GCF_055584725.1 Kitasatospora sp. NPDC101108 | reverse complement strand
GCCCTCTCCCGCGGCCTCGCCGAGGCCATGGGCGGCAGCCTGGAGGTCGAGGACACCCCCGGCGGCGGCACCACCATGCTGCTCACCCTGCCCGCGGCCGCCGGGCACGCCGCCGCCGAACCCTTCGCCTCCGAGCACTCCGTCACCGTGGAGGAGCCACCGCGATGAGCGAGATCCTGATCGTCGACGACGAACCGGCCATCCTGCGCACCCTGCGGATCAACCTCAGCGCCCGCCGGTACGCCGTCCGCACCGCCGCCAGCGGCGGGGAGGCGCTCGACCGGGCCGCGCACTCCGCCCCGGACGCCGTCCTGCTCGACCTCGGCCTGCCCGACCTCGACGGCATGGAGGTGCTGCGCGGACTGCGCACCCGCAGCCCGATGCCGATCATCGTGCTGTCCGGCCGCTCCGACGCCGCCGACAAGATCGGCGCCCTCGACGCGGGCGCCGACGACTACCTCACCAAGCCGTTCGTGATGGAGGAACTGCTGGCCCGGCTACGGGCGGTGCTGCGCCGGCCGCTGGGCGGGGTCCCGCCGGAACGGCCGGTGATCGGCGACCACACCGTCGACCTCGCGGCCACCACGGTGCTCGGCCCGGGCGGCCCGGTACGGCTCACCCCGACCGAGTGGCGGATCCTCGGCCTGCTGCTCGCCAACCCCGGCCGGCTGGTGCCCGGGCGGCAGATCCTGCGCGAGGTGTGGGGGCCGGCCCAGGAGGCGCGCGGCAACTACCTGCGGGTCTACCTGGCGGGGCTGCGCCGCAAGCTGGAGCGCGACCCGGCCTGCCCGCGCCACCTGATCACCGAGCCGGGGATCGGGTACCGGTACGTGCCGTAGCGCCCGTGGTGTGTCAACGAACCGTCAGGAGTGGTTCGTCGAGCGACAGGAGAGCGTCAAGGCCGGTCGGCCGCGGTGGTCCGCGGTCGTAGGGTCGGTGCCGGAACGAGCGGTTCCCGCTCCGTGTGGGGGAAGCCCGGGACCGCTCCGGCCGCCGTCCCCGAGGACGGCCAGCAGGTGGGGGAGGGGCGCGCGACGCAAGGCGCGCGCCCCTCTGGCCTGCGCCCCTCTGGCCTGCGCCCCTTCGGCCCGCACGCTCAGCGGCCCGTGCTGCCTCAGCAGTCCGTGCCGCCGCACTGCCGGGGCAGCGCCAGCGCCACCGTGTCCGCGAACTCCCGGACCGCGCTGGTCCGGCTGACCACCCGGCCGCTGTGCACCACCAGCCGGCTGTGCCCGCCCGCGAGCGCCCCGGCGAGGCTGTCCCCGCGCACCGCCAGCAGCTCCGCCGGGAATCCGGCGTCCACCCGGACGGGAGGGAGCCCGAGCGCCGCCCGGGCCTGGTTCGCCACCGCGTCGTACGCCGCCTCGGGCTCCAACTCCCCGCCCGCCGCCAGCAGATAGGCGGACTCCAGCGGGTCGGCCCGGCCGACCGGGTTGGACTGGTCCCGCAGGGCGCCACTGCCCGCCGCCAGCGGCACCCGGGCCGCGGTCAACTCCCCCACCAGGCCCGGACGCAGGCCGGACGGCCGGCCCTCCAGTCCGGTGCAGCCGCCGTTCTGCGGCAGCCAGACCACCCGCACCCCGCTGGTCGCCAGCACGGTGGACGCGCCGCGGGCCAGCGCCCCGCACGGGCCGAGCGTCACCCGCGGTCGCAGCGGCGCCAATGCGCTCGCCAGTCGGGCGAGTTGGGCCGCGTCCGCGGCGGTGGTGTGGAGGTCCACCGGGCAGTCCGCCTCCCGGGCGGCCTCCAGCAGCAGCTGCACGTACCCGGCCGGGTCCGGGTCCAGCTCCGGGCAGCCGCCGGCCGCCGTCGCGCCCAGCTTGAGGGCCTCGCGCAGCTGGGCGCGCCCGTCCGCGCCGGCCCGGCCGGTGAGCAGCCGGGGCATCGCCACCGCCTGGAGCTCGGCCAGCCCCCGCAGGGCCTGGCGGGCGGTGAGCACCGCCTCCAGCCGGCCCAGCCCGTGCACGTCGCCGATCCGTACGTGGGTGCGCTGGGCGGTGGCGCCGTAGCCGAGCGAGGTGAGCGCGGCCTCGGTGATCCGGCGGGTGAGGTCGGCGGGGGTGTCCGGCGGCGGGGTGGGCAGGGCGGCGGAGAAGGCGGTGTCGTAGTGGGCGTGCGCCTCGGCGGGGGCCGGGAGCAGCAGGTAGCCCCGGAGGTCGATCCGGGCGCCGGTGGTGACGGTGGGGGCGCCGGGCAGGGCGGGCAGCGGGCCGAGGCTGCCGGCGGTGCCGACCGCCTGGATGCGGTCTCCGCTGATCCGGACGTCCACCACCCGCCCGTCGGCCAGCCGGGCCCCGGTGAGGAGCAGGACCGGGCCGTGTCCGAGCGGGTTGGCCGCCGGGCCGGGCCCGGAGTGCGGCCCGTCGGCGGCTGCGCTGTCCATCGACGGCTCCTTCTCGTGCCCCGGCCAATGAGCGTCGAGCCTATGGCGCACGGGGGCGGGCCGCCGGGAGGCGGGCAATAGTCGTATCGGCTCGGGGCGCGCGGCTCGGGGGGCGATCGAACGACCGGCCTTGGATCGGTCGTCCGTGCACCTCGCCGACCTGCGGTCTTCGCCCCGGGATACGGATTTCACCTCTGGGCGCGGAACGTGTAATCTCTTCCTCGTTCGCCCCTATAGCTCAGTCGGTAGAGCGTCTCCATGGTAAGGAGAAGGTCTGCGGTTCGATTCCGCATGGGGGCTCTGGTGAAAGGCAGTCAGCTTCGGCTGTGCTGCTGATCACTGTGGCGGTGTAGCTCAGTTGGTAGAGCAAGCGGCTCATAATCGCTGTGTCACCGGTTCAAGTCCGGTCACCGCTACCCCGCGTAGTCGGTCGGGAGATCGCACTCCCGGTCGGCTACTCTTGTTGTGTTCTTATTCGTTGTCCAAGGAAGGCACTCCCGTGGCTGCCACCGACGTCCGCCCGAAGATCACGCTGGCCTGCGTGGAGTGCAAGGAGCGGAACTACATCACCAAGAAGAACCGGCGTAACGACCCGGACCGTCTTGAGATGAAGAAGCACTGCCCTCGCTGCAACTCGCACACCGCGCACCGCGAGACCCGCTGACCCTGTCGCAGGGCGCCGGGCCTGTGTGAATTCAGGTCTTCGACTCCGGGCCGTATCCCTCAACAGGGGGTGCGGCCCGGGGTCTTTTTTCGTACCCGTCCGCGTTTCCACCCGCGTTCCGAGGAGCTGCCATGGCGCTCGACCCGTCCTTCATCGGGCGTAGTTACCCGCCCACCGATCCTTATGAGGTCGGCCGGGAGAAGATCCGCGAGTTCGCGATCGCGATCGGCGACGCCAATCCGGCGTACACCGACGCGGAGGCCGCGAAGGCGCTGGGCCACCAGGACGTGATCGCCCCGCCGACCTTCCCGTTCGCGATCGCCTTCCAGGCGGCCGGCCAGGTCGTCGAGGACCCGGAGCTGGGCCTCGACTACAGCCGGGTGGTGCACGGTGACCAGAAGTTCCGGTACACCCGCCCGGTGCGGGCCGGCGACCGGCTGACGGTCGCGGTCACCATCGACAACATCAAGTCGCTGGCGGGCAACGACGTGCTCACCGTACGTGGCGAGGTGGCGGACGAGACCGGTGAGCACGTGGTGACGGCGATCATGACGCTGGTGGCCCGGGCCGCCGACGAGGCGGGGGAGTGAGCGCGATGGCGATCAACTACGACGAGGTCGAGGTCGGCACCCAGCTGCCGGCGCAGTCCTTCCCGGTGACCCGCGCCACACTGGTGCGCTACGCGGGCGCCTCCGGCGACTTCAACCCGATCCACTGGAACGAGAAGTTCGCGCTGGAGGTCGGCCTGCCGGACGTCATCGCGCACGGCATGTTCACCATGGCCGAGGCGATCCGGGTGGTCACCGACTGGGTCGGCGACCCGGCCGCGGTGGTCGAGTACGGCGTCCGCTTCACCCGGCCGGTGCCGGTGCCCAACGACGGCGTCGGCGCGGTGATCGAGGTCTCGGCCAAGGTCGCCAAGAAGCTGGACGACCGCAAGGTGCAGATCGACCTGCTGGCCACCTCCGGCGGGCAGAAGGTGCTCGGGATGGCCAAGGCGGTCGTCCGGCTCGCCTGAGGCCTCGAACTCCTCGGCCCCTTCCCGGGGCCGTTCTCCGAGGTCAGCCGCCCCGGGCCCGTTCGACGGGCTCCGGGGCGGTTTTTTCGGGCTTGCAGGGCTAGTGATTGGTCACTAACTTGGTTCCCGTGGCGAAGACGAGCATGCGGATGAGTGCGGAGGAGCGGCGCGAGAGCGTGGTCCGGGCCGCGGTGATCGAGTTCGCCAGGCACGGCTACCGGGGCACGTCCACCGAGGCGATCGCCCGCCGGGTGGGTGTCTCGCAGCCGTACCTGTTCCGGCTGTTCCCGGGCAAGCAGGCGATCTTCACGGCCGCCGCCGAGCGCTGCATCGAGGAGACCTGGCGGGTCTTCGACGAGGCGTCCGTCGGGCTGACCGGGGAGGAGGCCGCCGCGGCGATGTCCGAGGCGTACATGGGCCTGGTCGAGGACCGCGAGCAGCTCATGATGCAGATGCAGCTCTACGTCTCGGTGTTCGCCTCCCGGATGGCCGGCGAGGACGAGATCGGGGCGATGGCCCGGCAGCTGTGGGGGGAGCTGTTCGAGCGGGTCCGGGAGCGGGTCGGCGGTGACGTGCAGGGCACCACGGAGTTCTTCGCGTACGGGATGCTGATCAACACCCTGGTGGCGCTGGGCTTCCCCCGGGAGCACCGGATCTGGGACGGCTTCGGCGAGCGCGAGGAGTAGCGGGTCGCGCGGTGGGGTCCGTGCGGCCCTTTTTTCGGCGCTCGAAAGTTAGTGATCAATAACTATCTGGGAAACTCTGGGGGAAGTGGAGTCATGACGGAGATCACGACGAAGAACGCGACGGAGCTCGCGACCGAGAAACCGGGCCTCGGACGCACCGGAGTCTGGACCCTGGTGATCACCAGCCTCGCCGGCTTCATGGCGGCCCTGGACAACCTGGTCGTCACCACCGCGCTGCCGTCCATCCGGGAGGAACTCGGCGGCGGACTGTCCGACCTGGAGTGGACGGTCAGCGCCTACACCCTGTCCTTCGCCGTGCTGCTGATGTTCGGCGCGGCGCTCGGCGACCGCTTCGGCCGCCGCCGGATGTTCCTGGTCGGCCTCAGCCTCTTCACCGCCGGCTCCGCCGCGGCCGCGCTCTCGCCCGGCATCGGCGCGCTGATCGCCGCCCGCGCCCTCCAGGGCGTCGGCGCGGCGGTGTCGATGCCGCTCACCCTCACCCTGCTGACCGCCGCGATACCGGCGGTCAAGCGCGGGATGGCCTTCGGCATCTGGGCCGGGGTCAACGGCCTCGCCATCGCGGCCGGCCCGCTGATCGGCGGTGCCCTGACCGAGCACTTCTCCTGGCAGTGGATCTTCTGGGTGAACGTCCCGGTCGGCGTCGCCCTGGTGCCGCTGGCCGCCCTGCGGCTGCGGGAGAGCCACGGAGCCAGCCCGGCCCTGGACGCGGTCGGCACGGTGCTGGTGAGCCTCGGCCTGTTCGGCGTCGTGCTCGGCCTGATCCGCGGCAACCCGGACGGCTGGACCAGCCCGCTGGTGCTGGCCGCGCTGGCCGGCGGCCTGGTGCTGCTGATCGCCTTCGTGCGGTACGAGCAGCGCGGCGCCAGGCACCCGATGCTGCCGATGCGGCTGTTCCGCAACCGGACCTTCGCCGCCGTCAACGCCTCCGGCCTGCTGATGTTCCTCGGGATGTTCGGGTCGATCTTCCTGATCAGCCAGCACCTCCAGACCGTGGGCGGCTACACCCCGCAGGAGGCCGGCATCCGGATGCTCCCGTGGACCGGGGTGGGGCTGGTCGTCGCGCCGGTCGCCGGCATCCTGGCGGACCGCTTCGGCGGCCGTCCGATCGTGCTCCTCGGACTGACGCTCCAGGGCGTCGGCCTGGCGCTGTACGCGGCGATCAACGACGGGCTCGGGCACTACGAGTACTCCCCGGTGGTGCCCGCCGTGGTGATGTGCGGCGTCGGGATGGCGATGTACTTCGCGCCGACCGCCGCCATGGTGATGGACAGCGTCCGGCCCGAGGAGCAGGGCATCGCCTCCGGTGCCAACAACGCGCTGCGCGAGGTCGGCGGCGCGCTCGGGGTGGCCGTGCTGTCGGCGGTGTTCTCGGCGCGCGGCGGCGACGGTTCGGCGGGGACCTTCGTCCACGCGATGGTGCCCGCGCTGTACGTCGGCGCTGCTCTGGTGCTGGCGGGTGCGGTCTGCGCGCTGGTGCTGCCGCGCCGGACGAAGGCGTCCGGGGCCGTCCCCGCCGGGCAGGCCGAGCAGGCCGCGGTGACCGAGCAGGCCGCGGTGATCGAGCGGTCCGCGGCGGTCGGGGAGGGGCAGCCCGTCCCGGCCGAGGCCTCGAAGGCCTGAGTGCCGGGGGCGGTCCACCGGGGGCGGCCGGGCGGCCGCCCCCCGTCCCCTTACGCTGGTGGGCGTGCTGGTAGAAAACGACGCCCCCCTCGCCCCGCTGACCACGCTGCGGCTCGGCGGCCCGGCCCGCCGCCTGGTGACCGCCCACACCGATGACGAGGTGATCGCCGCCGTCCGCGAGGCGGACGCGGCGGGCGAGCCCCTGCTGGTCCTCGGCGGCGGCTCCAACCTGGTGATCGGCGACGCCGGCTTCCCCGGCACCGTGCTGCGGATCGCCACCACCGGCTTCGCCCTGGACGGCACGGTGCTGGAGCTGGCGGCCGGCGAGGTGTGGTCGGAGGCGGTCACCCGCGCGGTGCGCGAGCACGGCCTGGCCGGGATCGAGTTCCTGGCCGGCATCCCCGGCTCGGCCGGTGCGACGCCGGTGCAGAACGTCGGCGCGTACGGCCAGGAGGTGGCCCAGACCGTCACCGAGGTGGTCGCGTACGACCGCGCGGCCGGCGAGGTGGTCACCCTCACGAACGCCGAGTGCGCGTTCTCCTACCGGCACAGCCGCTTCAAGGCCGAGCCGGACCGCTACGTGGTGCTGCGGGTGCGCTTCGCCCTGGCGGACCGCGCCGGGCTCTCCACCCCGGTCAAGTACGCCGAGGTGGCCAGGCACTTCGGTGTCGAGCAGGGCGAGCCGGTGCCGCTGGTCGAGGCGTACGAGGCGGTGCTGGGACTGCGGGCCGGCAAGGGGATGGTGCTGGACCCGGCGGACCACGACACCTGGTCGGCCGGCTCCTTCTTCACCAACCCGGTGCTCACGGCGGCGCAGTACGAGTCCTTCCGCACCCGCCCGGGCACCGAGAACGCCCCCGCCTACCCGGCCCCGGAGGGGTGCACCAAGACCTCGGCGGCCTGGCTGATCGACCGGGCGGGATTCGGCAAGGGCTACGGCGACGGCCCGGCGACGCTCTCCACCAAGCACACCCTGGCGCTCACCAACCGCGGCTCGGCCACCGCCGAGGACCTGCTGGCCCTGGCCCGGGAGATCCGGGACGGGGTCCGCGAGGCCTTCGGGGTGGAGCTGGTGAACGAGCCGGTGATGGTGGGCGTCAAGCTGTAGGGGCGTGCCCGTCCACCAGCCAGGCGTCGATGTCCGCCAGCAGTTCCTTGCGGACGTCCTCCGGCGCGCACGAGCCGCGCACCGACTGCCGTGCCAGCTCGGCGAGTTCGGCGTCGCTGAAGCCCAGGGCGTCCCGGGCCAGGTCGTACTGGGCGGCGAGCCGGCTGCCGAACAGCAGCGGGTCGTCCGCGCCGAGCGCCAGCGGCACGCCGGCGTCGAACAGCCGGCGCAGCGGCACCTCCTCGGGCTGCTCGTAGACGCCGAGCGAGACGTTGGAGGCGGGGCAGACCTCGCAGGTGATCTGGCGGTCCGCCAGCCGGGCCATCAGCCGCGGGTCCTCGGCGGCCCGGACGCCGTGGCCGATCCGGCCCGCCCCGAGGTCGTCCAGGCAGTCCCGGACGGACTCCGGGCCGGCCAGCTCGCCGCCGTGCGGGGCGGCCAGCAGGCCGCCCTTGCGGGCGATCTCGAAGGCCCGGTCGAAGTCCCGGGCCAGGCCGCGGCGCTCGTCGTTGGAGAGGCCGAAGCCGACCACGCCGTGGTCGGCGTAGCGGACGGCCAGCCGGGCCAGCGTCCGGGCGTCCATCGGGGACTTCATCCGGTTGGCCGCGACCAGCACCCGGATGCCCACCCCGGTGGCCGCGGCGGCGTGCTCCACCGCGTCCAGGATCAGTTCCAGCGCGGGGATCAGTCCGCCCAGCCGGGGCGCGTAGGAGGTCGGGTCGACCTGGATCTCCAGCCAGCGGGAGCCGTCCCGCCGCTCGTCCTCCGCGGTCTCCAGGACCAGCCGGCGGATGTCCGACTCGTCGCGGAGCACCGAGCGGGCGGTGTCGTACAGGCGCTGGAAGCGGAACCAGCCGCGTTCGTCCGTGGCCCGCAGTTTGGGCGGCTCGCCGGAGCTGAGGGCCTCCGGCAGCCGGACGCCGTGCTTGTCGGCCAGCTCCAGCAGGGTGGCGGGCCGCATCGAGCCGGTGAAGTGCAGGTGCAGGTGGGCCTTCGGGAGGCCCCTGACGTCTCGCGGGTTCAACAGGCGTTCCATTTTCCGATACTGCCGTATGCGGCCCCCAAACGGGAACCGCCCTCTTTCCGTCCCCCGAAGGGGTGAAAGAGGGCGGTGTGCCGGGTGAATCCCGAACGTCGGGTTGACGTCAGTCGCGGGCCTCGCCGAGCAGCTTCTGGATCCGGCTGACGCCCTCGACCAGGTCGGCGTCACCGAGCGCGTAGGAGAGCCGCAGGTAGCCGGGGGTGCCGAAGGCCTCGCCCGGGACGACCGCGACCTCGGCCTCGTCCAGGATCAGCGCGGCCAGCTCGCCGGAGGTCTGCGGGCGACGGCCGCGGATCTCCTTGCCCAGCAGGCCCTTGACCGACGGGTACGCGTAGAACGCGCCCTCGGGCTCGGGGCACAGGACGCCCTCGATCTCGTTGAGCATCCGCACGATGGTCCTGCGACGGCGGTCGAAGGCCTCGCGCATCTCGGCCACCGCGTCCAGGTCGCCCGCGACGGCGGCCAGCGCGGCGCGCTGCGCCACGTTGGAGACGTTCGAGGTGGCGTGCGACTGGAGGTTGGTCGCGGCCTTGATCACGTCCTTGGGGCCGATCACCCAGCCCACCCGCCAGCCGGTCATCGCGTAGGTCTTGGCGACGCCGTTGACCACGATGCACTTGTCGGCGAGCTCGGGCAGCAGGGCCGGCAGCGAGGTGAAGCTCGCGTCGCCGTAGACCAGGTGCTCGTAGATCTCGTCGGTGAGCACCCAGAGGCCGTGCTCCAGCGCCCAGCGGCCGATCTCCTCGGCCTCGGCCTCGGTGTACACCGCGCCGGTCGGGTTGGACGGCGAGACGAAGAGCACCACCTTGGTGTTCTCGGTGCGGGCGGCCTCCAGCTGCTCGACCGAGACCTTGTAGCCGGTGGTCTCGTCGGACACGACCTCCACCGGGACGCCGCCGGCCAGCTGGACCGACTCCGGGTAGGTGGTCCAGTACGGGGCCGGGATGATGACCTCGTCGCCCGGGTCCAGGATCGCGGCGAAGGCCTCGTAGATCGCCTGCTTGCCGCCGTTGGTCACCAGCACCTGGGAGGCGTCCACCTCGTAGCCCGAGTCGCGCAGCGTCTTGGCGGCGATCGCGGCCTTCAGCTCGGGCAGGCCACCCGCCGGGGTGTAACGGTGGTTCTTCGGGTCGCGGCAGGCCTCGACGGCCGCCTCGACGATGTAGTCCGGCGTGGGGAAGTCGGGCTCGCCGGCACCGAAGCCGATCACCGGACGGCCGGCCGCCTTGAGGGCCTTGGCCTTGGCGTCCACGGCGAGGGTCGCGGACTCGGCGATCGCGCCGATCCGGGCGGAGACCCGGCGGTCGGCGGGGCGGATGGAAGGGTCGGGCTGCGGGGTGGAAGCGCTCATGCCTGCATCGTCGCAGAACCGGGACGGACCGGTCATCGCCGTTTCACCATCCGTACGGCTCCGTCCGCATCGCGACCCCCGACGATCCGCCGGTGACCGCCGCGCCCGGCCGGACATCCGCCGGGCGGGCGGCGGCCCCGGAAGAAGAGGTTCGACCAAACAGCCTCCGACCACGTACACTCGCTCCTCGACGGCCCGCCGAAAAAGACCGGAGCTTTCACCGCCTGTACAGACGGCGGGGGGAGATGCGGTAGGTTGGTCGCCACCAGGGGCCGAGAGGTTCCGTAGGGCAATAGCTCAATTGGTAGAGCACCGGTCTCCAAAACCGGCGGTTGGGGGTTCGAGTCCCTCTTGCCCTGCTGCTTGATCCGTACTCAGCCCGTTCGCTCCACAGAGCGAGCGGGCTTGATGCGGAGAGGGCACCGATCAGCACCGCTTAAGCCGACCGCTCGTGCCTGAAACGGGTACGCAGGCGATGTTCGGCCGGACCCGGATTCAGGTGAGGACGAGTGACGGAGACCACGGGCTCCACCGCAACGCCTGAGAGCGGCAACCCCGAGGGGACCGACGGCGCTGCCGAGAACGCTGCTGTCGAGGGCGACAAGAAGTCCGGCAAGCAGAAGAAGTCCGGCAAGCGGGCCAAGAAGGGCCTCTTCGCGCGGATGGGCCTCTTCTACCGCCAGATCATCGCCGAGCTGCGCAAGGTCGTCTGGCCCACCAGGAGCGAGCTCACCAACTACACCGCCGTCGTGGTGACCTTCGTCGTGGTCGTGATGGGCTTCGTCTACGGCCTCGACTACGGCTTCGCCAAGCTGAGCCTGTTGGTCTTCGGCTGATCGAGCCCCACCTCCGAACCACCTCCCGACCCGGGCCGATTCATCGGTCCGGGTCGAGCTGTCGGCGGCGGACGTACGCGCGCGTACCGTGGACTCGGTACTGTTGAAGTCTCCGAGACCTCTCCTGGCGCCCGCGCGAGCGGCCGCGCGCCGGTCCGGTTTCGGAGCGCGCCACCTTCACCATCTCCAGGAAAGAAGCAGCCACCGTGTCTGAGTCCCCCCTGTACGACGCCGACGAGACCGTCCGCGAGGCGGATGTCGCCGCCGAGCTGGACGCGGCCGAGCTGGCTGACGACGCCGAGTCCGCCGAGCAGATCGTCGACGCCGCGGACAGCGACGAGGACGAGGTCGAGGCGTACGACGAGGCCGAGGCCGGCGAGGCCGCCGAGGAGTCCGCGCTGCACGTGGAGGACGACCAGGAGCTCGCCGCCGACGAGGCCGAGGAGGCCGAGGAGTCCGCCGAGGCCGAGGCCGAGGTCGAGGTCGACCCGGTCGCCAAGTTCCGCGAGGACCTGCGCTTCATGCCGGGCGAGTGGTACGTGATCCACACCTACGCCGGCTACGAGAACCGGGTGAAGCAGAACCTGGAGCAGCGTGCCGTCTCGCTGAACGTCGAGGAGTACATCTTCCAGGCCGAGGTGCCGCAGGAAGAGGTCGTCCAGATCAAGAACGGCGACCGCAAGACCATCCGCCAGAACAAGCTCCCCGGCTACGTCCTGGTGCGCATGGACCTCACCCCGGAGTCCTGGGGCGTCGTGCGCAACACCCCCGGTGTCACCGGCTTCGTCGGCAACGCCTACGACCCGTACCCGCTGACCCTGGACGAGGTCGTCAAGATGCTCGCCCCGGACGTCGAGCGCCAGGCCGCCAAGGAGGCCGGCAAGCCCTCCCCGGTCAAGCCGACCGAGATCCAGGTGCTGGACTTCGAGGTCGGCGACTCGGTCACCGTCACCGACGGCCCGTTCGCGACCCTCCAGGCGACCATCAACGAGATCAACCCCGACTCGAAGAAGGTCAAGGGCCTGGTCGAGATCTTCGGCCGGGAGACCCCGGTCGAGCTCTCCTTCGACCAGATCCAGAAGAACTAGTCCCACGGTCTTCGGATCCGGGGCGGGGGCCGAGGGCCCCCGCCCCGAATCCGTTTTGGTCCAGCGGCGCCGACGCGTTAGCCTGGTCCGATGTGTGTGCTGGCGACCGGGTGTCGCCCCGGTTCCGCACGCACCAGCAATCACCTCTCGGAAGGACCCGGAGAGACATGCCTCCCAAGAAGAAGAAGGTCACGGGGCTTATCAAGCTCCAGATCAACGCCGGTGCGGCCAACCCGGCGCCGCCGGTCGGCCCCGCGCTGGGTCAGCACGGCGTCAACATCATGGAGTTCTGCAAGGCCTACAACGCTGCGACCGAGTCGCAGCGCGGCATGATCGTGCCGGTGGAGATCACGGTCTACGAGGACCGTTCCTTCACCTTCATCACGAAGACGCCGCCGGCCGCGCGCCTCATCCTGAAGGCCGCCGGTGTCGACAAGGGCTCCAGCGAGCCGCACAAGACCAAGGTCGCCAAGCTCACCAGCGCCCAGGTCCGCGAGATCGCCACCACCAAGATGCCCGACCTGAACGCCAACGACCTGGACGCGGCGGAGAAGATCATCGCCGGCACCGCCCGGTCGATGGGCATCACCGTCGAGGGCTGATCACCCCCGTCCCGTCAGGGACAGAACGGCTCAGCCGTCCCCCGTGGTAGGGCCTGCGCAGGCCCGTTGATCACCACAACTCCCATCACCATTCAGGAGCAGCAGTGAAGCGCAGCAAGGCTCTGAAGGCCGCGGACGCCAAGGTCGACCGCGAGCGCCTTTACGCCCCGCTTGAGGCCGTCCGCCTCGCCAAGGCGACCAGCACCACCAAGTTCGACGGCACCGTTGAGGTCGCCATGCGTCTGGGCGTCGACCCGCGCAAGGCCGACCAGATGGTCCGCAGCACCGTGATCCTCCCGCACGGCACCGGTAAGACCGCTCGGGTCCTGGTCTTCGCGACCGGCGAGCGTGCCGAGGCCGCGCGTGCTGCGGGTGCCGACATCGTCGGTGCCGACGAGCTGATCGACGAGGTCGCGAAGGGCAAGCTGGACTTCGACGCCGTCGTCGCCACCCCGGACCTCATGGGCAAGGTCGGCCGCCTGGGCCGCGTGCTCGGTCCCCGTGGTCTGATGCCGAACCCGAAGACCGGCACCGTGACCCCGGACGTCGCCAAGGCTGTCAACGACATCAAGGGCGGCAAGATCGAGTTCCGCGTCGACAAGCACTCGAACCTGCACTTCATCATCGGTAAGGCCTCCTTCACCGACGAGCAGCTGGTCGAGAACTACGCCGCCGCGCTGGACGAGGTGCTCCGCGCCAAGCCGTCCGCCGCCAAGGGCCGCTACATCAAGAAGACCGCGTTCTCGACCACCATGGGCCCCGGCATCCAGGTGGACCCGAACCGCACCCGCAACCTCCTCGTCGAGGAGGACCCGGCCGCGGTCTGAGCCCCAGCGCTCCAGAGCAGTCCGTACGGCGGGCCCGTACCCCCTTCACCGGGGGTGCGGGCCCGCCGTCGTTCGTTCCCGGCCCGTCCGGCTCCGTCCGACCTCGTCCGGCCCCGGCGGTGCGGACGGCCGCGGGAAACGGTTGCGGGATCGGGACACGGGCGGATGGGAACGGTTGACCGAGTCGTCGTACGCTCTGCCGGTCAGTTCATGTGGAGAACCTGTGACCGCCGGAGTGTGCCGTGCCGCCCGCCCTTCGCCCCACCGCGCTCGCGGCGGCCCTGCTGCTGCTCGGGACCGCCACCGGCTGCAGCATGCTGGCCGCCCCCGGCAGCCGGGTCCCCGGTGAGCCGGCGCCGGTGCCGCCCAGGCAGGTGGTGCTCGCGGCCGCCCAGGCGCTGGACGACACCGGCGGCGCCCGGATCGACGTGGTGCGGGAGGGCCCGGACGGCCGGCGCACCGCGGGCGGCACGCTGGTCTGGGGGGACCGCGACGAGGCCGCACTGGCCGTCACCGACGAACTGGGCACGGGGCGGCTGACCCTCCACGACGGCGCCATCGACCTCGTCTACCAGGCCGTCGCGCCCAAGCACGCGGACCGCGCCACCGCGGAGTCGCTCGACCCCAAGGCCGGGATCGACCCCGGCGGCTACGCGGGCGGCTGGATGAGCACACTGGTCACCGGCCCGGGCAGCCGGGCGTACGCGATGGCCCGGACGGACCGGCTCGGCTCGCTCGGCGGCGAGCAGCTGGCCGGGGTGACCGCCGCCCACTACCAGGGCACCGCCCCGGTGGCCGACTACTTCGGTGCGGACGGGGAGTTGAGCCCCCAGCGGCTGGCCGCGGTGGTCGACTGGTACCGGCAGCGCGGGGTCGCGCAGATCGGCTACGACGTCTGGGTCGGACCCGGCCCGCGGCTGCTGAAACTGCGGGAGACGGCGCAGGGGAGCGCCGGAACCACGGTGACCACCACGGACGTCTCAGCCCCCGGACCGGGGGACCCGACGCCGGCCCCGGCGGCCGGATGAGCGGAGGGGATATCCGGTGCTGGTCCGTCCGGGCGATCCGTTAGAGTCCGCAGGAGAAGGAGCTGAGGATCAGCTCTTCCGAAGAACTTACGGGGGTACTTCCATGCGCGCCGTGCGTCTCGCCGCCACCGTCGCGACCGCCGCCGTCCTGCTGGCCGGCGCCACCGCCTGCGGGAGCAAGGGCGGCAGCGACAACAAGGCGGCCGCTGACACCAAGGACGCCGGGTCGGTCCCCGCCGGGCTGACCGCGGACCCGAAGGCCGCCCTCACCGCCGCCGCCCTGGTGATGCAGAAGGCCGGCAGCGGCAAGGTCGCCATGACCTCCCCGGACCCGACCAGCCCGGGCGGCTCGGGCACCGTCGACTGGAAGGACCCGGGCAAGGTCGCCCTGGACGTGTCCAGCGACATGGACGGCAAGAAGCTCAAGATCCGGGTGATCGGGGCCGACGCCTACGTCGGCAGCGACGACGCCGCGGCCCTGCAGGGGAAGCACTGGGTCAAGGTGCCCTCCACGGAGGAGATGGGCGGCGCCTTCATGGTGATGGGCCAGATGACCAACCCGGTCGCCCAGCTCACCATCGCGGCCGCGAGCGGCAAGCTGACCAAGGTCGGCCAGGAGAGCGTGGACGGCGTCCAGACCACCCACCTGCGGGCGGTCGAGGAGACCGCCACTCTGGTGGCCGGGATGACCACGCTCACCCCGGAGCAGCGCCAGTCCGTCCAGAAGACGCTGGAGGAGGACGGCAAGACCCTCACCATCGACTTCTGGCTGAACGACAAGCAGGAGCTCGTCAAGTACCAGGAGTACGGCGACACCAACGGCCAGGCGAAGGCCGTCACCGTCAAGTACTCCGACCTGGGCAAGGGCGGCAAGGTCGAGGCGCCCGCCGCCGGTGACCTCGGCTCCCAGGCCGACCTCCTCAAGCTGTTCGGCTGACCCGGCCCGACACCCGAACCGGCGCTGCGCCGGAACCGTCCGCAGCGACCACCGGCTACCGCCCCGGGCGCACCGTGCGCCCGGGGAGTTCTCAAGGGGGGAACACCATGGCTGGAACCCGCAAGGCCGCCGTCGCCGTCGTCCTCGGCGCGCTGGCGCTGACCGCGACCGCCTGCAACGACAACAACGACTCCGCCGGCAAGAACGCCGCCCCGGCCGCGCCGACCACGGCCGCCGCCGCGACCACCCAGGCGGCCCCGCCGGCCAAGGTGAGCCCGGCGGTCTTCCTGGAGCAGGTCACCAAGAAGACCGGCGCGGCCAAGTCCGCCAAGGTCACCGAGGACATCACCATCGGCAGCATCACCATGAAGGCCGACGGTGCCATGGGCTGGGGCGGCGGTCTCCAGGGCGACATGACGATGGACCTGTCCGGCACGCCGAACGCCGACAAGATGACCCAGAGCATGGGCGGCACGGCGTTCGTCTACCGGTTCGTTCCGGACGGCATGTACATGAAGCTCGGCGGCGACGCCCTGAACGCGTCCGACGGGCGGCACTGGGTGCACATCGGCTTCGACGACGTCGCCAAGATGCAGGGCGGCGCCGCGGCCGGCGCGGGCACCGCCGACCAGTTCAAGAAGGCCGACCCCGTGGAGGGCGTGCGGACCCTGATCGCCTCCGGCGCCGTGAGCGAGGTCGGGCAGGAGACGGTGAACGGCAAGCCGGCCACCCACTACACCGGTGTGCTGAACGTGGCCAACATGGCGAAGGCCAACGGCGGCCTGACCCCCGAGCAGGTCGACCAGCTGAAGAAGTCGCTGGCCGCCATGGGCATCACCAGCGAGACCATCGACGTCTGGGTGGACGCCGACCAGCTCGTGGTGAAGCGGACCGAGCAGGCCGACACCAAGGCCGGCGCGATGAAGGTCACCGTCACCTACTCGGACTACGGCACCGCGGTCAACACGACCGCGCCGGACCGGTCCGACACGATCGAGATCACCGAGCTGGCGAAGCTCGGCAGGAACGCCGCCGGCACCGACAGCTGACCCGGTCCCCGTCCCGGCCCCGACTCGTCCGACCGGTGGACGGGCCGGGGCGGGTGGGGTCCGGCCAGGGGGCCGCCACCGGCGGATCCGGGTCCGGATGGCAAGGTGGCCCGGTGAGAGAGGAACGGACGATGCCGGGACGGCAACGGCTGGCGGCACTGGCCGTCGTCGCCGTGCTCGCGAGCGGACTGACCGGCTGCAGCGGGGGCGACGTGGCGCCCGCCACGCCGTCCGCCGGGTCGAGCACGAGCAGCGCCTCCCCGATCACCGCCACCCCGACCGGTCCGGCCAAGCCGACCGACCGCTCGCCGCACGGAGTGCTGCTCTCCGCCGAGCTGGCCATGCAGACCGCCCGCCGGGCCAAGGTCAGCTACCGGCTGGGCGCGGACGCCGGTTCCGGTCCGCTGTTCTGGGCGCCCAAGACGGCGCTGCAGATCAAGCGCTCCACCCCGGCGGAGGCCGAGCAGCTGATCGTCGTGGACACCGTCGCCTACCAGGGCGGCGACGCCGCGACGGCGGCCAGGAACGGCGGCAGGCACTGGGAGCGCTTCACCGTCCCGGCCGACCCGGACGGACACAAGGAGATCCCGTACGCGGGGCTGATCGACCTGCTGAACCCGGTCGAGGCGCTGACCGCGGCCACCGCGGACGGGGTGGAGGGCACCTTCGTCGGCGAGGAGAAGTACGAGGACTCGACCGTCGAGCACTACCGGGTGACCACCACCGCCGAGAAGTACGCGGCGGCTCAGACCGGGCTGCCCCAGGCCCGACGGGACAACCTGCGGGCCGCGCTGGCCCCGGGCGGCTCGATCTCGCTCACCCTGGACCTCTGGCTGAACGACAAGGACCAGCTGGTCCGGCTCCAGCGCACCGGCAACGGCGACAGCGGCCGGGCGGACGACTCGGTCGTCTACTCCGACCCCGCCGGCCCGCTGCTCTCGGCCCAGGCCCCGGCCGAGACGGACACCGTGGACACCGGGGTCCGGACGGTCTCCCCGCTGGCCCGCTGAGCCGCTCCCGGCCCGCCCGGGTTCACCCGTCCGAGGGCGATTTGCGTCGTGCGGACGGCTCCGGTTACTGTTGCGGAAGCCAAAGACCGCTGGTTGTCGCCGCGCCCGTCAGGGAGCAGGCGGCCGAAGGATCTGCGCTTCGTCGCAGACAGCCCGCGCAGGTGTGTCTGGAGCTTCGACCTCCGGGTGACGCGTTCGCGCTTCGTCCGTTGAGGTCGCTGAGAGCCCCGTGCGCCTGCGCACCGGGGCTCATTGCATTTCGCAAGGGCTTTCCTTCCGTCCGGTCGGTTCGAGGCGTGAATGGTCGACTTTCGCGGTCGGCCGGACTTCGACATCACGGAAGGAGGCGTAAGCCTATGGCCAGGCCCGACAAGGCTGCTGCCGTCGCCGAGATCACGGACAAGTTCCGTGGCTCCTCCGCGGCGCTGCTCACCGAGTACCGCGGTCTCTCGGTGAAGCAGGTCAAGACCCTGCGTCGCTCGCTCGGCGACAACGCCGAGTACGCCGTGGTGAAGAACACGCTGACCAAGATCGCGGCCAACGAGGCCGGGATCTCCGAGCTCGACGACCTGTTCAACGGTCCGACGGCTGTTGCCTTCGTCACCGGTGACCCGGTGGAGTCGGCGAAGGCTCTGCGTGACTTCGCCAAGGAGAACCCCGCTCTCATCATCAAGGGCGGTGTCCTTGACGGCAAGGCGCTGTCCGCCGATGAGATCAAGAAGCTCGCGGACCTTGAGTCCCGCGAGGTGCTGCTCGCCAAGCTGGCGGGTGCCCTGAAGGCCAAGCAGTCCCAGGCTGCCGCGCTCTTCCAGGCCCTGCCGTCGAAGCTCGTCCGCACTGTGGACGCGCTGCGCGACAAGGTCGAGCAGGGCGGTGCCGGTACGCCGGCTCCCGCCGCCGAGGACGAGGCCGCCGAGTAATTCGGCAGGCTCACGCCTCGCTGCGGGCCCGTACGCCCGCCAACCCGTACATCCGGCACCACCTGCCGATTTAGTGGAAGGACGCCAATCATGGCGAAGCTGTCCCAGGACGAGCTGCTCGCGCAGTTCGAGGAGCTCACCCTCATCGAGCTCGCTGCCTTCGTGAAGGCCTTCGAGGAGAAGTTCGACGTCACCGCCGCCGCCCCGGTCGCCGTTGCCGCCGCCGGTGTCCCCGGTGCCCCGGCCGAGGCCGTCGAGGAGCAGGACGAGTTCGACGTCATCCTCGAGTCCGCCGGTGACAAGAAGATCCAGGTCATCAAGGAGGTGCGCACCCTGACCTCCCTCGGCCTGAAGGAGGCCAAGGACCTCGTTGACACCGCTGGTGCCAAGGTCCTGGAGAAGGTTGCCAAGGACGTTGCCGAGAAGGCCAAGGCCGCCCTTGAGGGTGCCGGCGCCAAGGTCACCGTCAAGTGACTTCTCGCCCCCTCTGAGGGGGCCTGAGGCCGGGCCGATCACCCTTGCGGGTGGTCGGCCCGGTCTTTTGCGTTCCCGGAGCGGTCCGGGAACCACCGGTGTGGCCGATCGCGCACTCGGCACTGTCGGCGTCGAGGAGTATGGTGATCACCATCGTCGACAGTGGTCCCGACCACGGCTTCTGTAACGCCGGAGGGCTTCGGGCCGATAGACGGGTCGAGGTCCGCGCCGCCGGCGGGCCCTTGACGAACCTGGCGGGGCGCGCGATTCTCAAGGCGCGAGTCCGCCCGGTTGGTTCGCCGCTGGATGCATAACCAGTGGCTCGGGCGGGAAATGACTCCACGTGAGTTAGAGCAGTACCCGGTGGGCGTCCGCGCCCCCGGCTACCGGGAGGAGTCTCCGATTCGGTTTCCGAATCAGAGCTGGACAGCAGTGTGGCCTTTGGCTACACTGTCCCTTTGCGCTGCCTGTTAGCTGCTCCGTGACTCGTCGCCCGGAGTTTGCGTTGCCCTGAAGGGGTCTGGCACCGCCTCCGCAAAGCGACTCTGACCTGGGATTTCACCCCGGCGGAGGCCAGTGGCGAGGAAGGCGGGTCCAAGCCCAAGCAGGCCCGGCTGGTACGCGCGTAGTGAGCTCCGAGCCCTCGGAAGGACCCCCCTCTTGGCCGCGCCGCGCAACGCCTCGAACAATTCCGCCGCATCCACCGCCCCGCTCCGCGTCTCCTTCGCGAAGATCAAGGAGCCCCTTGAGGTCCCGAACCTCCTGGCCCTGCAGACCGAGAGCTTTGACTGGCTGCTCGGCAACGCGGCCTGGAAGACCCGGGTCGAGCAGGCGCTGGAGTCCGGTCAGGACGTCCCCACCAAGTCCGGTCTGGAGGAGATCTTCGAGGAGATCTCGCCGATCGAGGACTTCAGCGGGTCGATGTCCCTGACCTTCCGCGACCACCGTTTCGAGCCGCCGAAGAACTCCATTGACGAGTGCAAGGACCGCGACTTCACGTACGCGGCTCCGCTCTTCGTCACGGCCGAGTTCACCAACAACGAGACCGGTGAGATCAAGTCTCAGACGGTCTTCATGGGCGACTTCCCGCTCATGACCCACAAGGGCACGTTCGTGATCAACGGCACCGAGCGTGTCGTCGTGTCGCAGCTGGTCCGCTCCCCGGGTGTGTACTTCGACTCCACCCTGGACAAGGTGTCCGACAAGGACATCTACTCCTGCAAGGTCATCCCCTCGCGTGGTGCCTGGCTGGAGATGGAGATCGACAAGCGCGACATGGTCGGCGTCCGCATCGACCGCAAGCGCAAGCAGTCCGTCACCGTGCTGCTGAAGGCTCTCGGCTGGACCAACGAGATGATTCTCGAAGAGTTCGGCGAGTACGAGTCGATGCGCAACACCCTGGAGAAGGACCACACCCAGGGCCAGGACGACGCGCTGCTGGACATCTACCGCAAGCTGCGTCCGGGCGAGCCGCCGACGCGCGAGGCCGCGCAGACGCTTCTGGAGAACCTGTACTTCAACCCGAAGCGCTACGACCTGGCCAAGGTCGGTCGTTACAAGCTCAACCGCAAGCTGGGCAACGCCGAGTCGCTGGACTCCGGCGTGCTCACCGAGCCCGACATCATCGGTGCGATCAAGTACCTGGTGAAGCTGCACGCGGGCGAGACCGAGTGGCGTGACGAGACCGGCCGCGACATCGTGGTCGAGGTCGACGACATCGACCACTTCGGCAACCGCCGCCTGCGCAACGTCGGCGAGCTCATCCAGAACCAGGTCCGTACGGGTCTCGCCCGCATGGAGCGCGTCGTGCGCGAGCGCATGACCACCCAGGACGTCGAGGCGATCACGCCGCAGACCCTGATCAACATCCGGCCGGTCGTCGCCTCCATCAAGGAGTTCTTCGGCACCAGCCAGCTGTCGCAGTTCATGGACCAGACGAACCCGCTGTCGGGCCTGACCCACAAGCGCCGTCTGTCCGCCCTCGGTCCCGGTGGTCTCTCCCGTGAGCGCGCCGGCTTCGAGGTCCGTGACGTGCACCCCTCGCACTACGGCCGCATGTGTCCGATCGAGACCCCGGAAGGCCCGAACATCGGTCTGATCGGGTCGCTGGCCTCGTACGGCCGGGTCAACGCCTTCGGCTTCATCGAGACCCCGTACCGCAAGGTCGTCGACGGTGTCGTCACCGAGAAGGTGGACTACCTCACCGCCGACGAGGAGGACCGCTACGTCATCGCCCAGGCGAACGCCCCGCTGACCGCGGACCTGCACTTCGCCGAGCCGCGCGTCCTGGTCCGCCGCCGTGGTGGCGAGATCGACTACATCCCCGGCACCGAGATCGACTACATGGACGTCTCGCCGCGCCAGATGGTGTCGGTCGCGACCGCCATGATCCCGTTCCTTGAGCACGACGACGCCAACCGCGCGCTCATGGGCTCCAACATGATGCGCCAGGCGGTGCCGCTGCTGAAGAGCGAGGCCCCGCTGGTCGGCACCGGCATGGAGTACCGCTGCGCCGTCGACGCCGCCGACGTCATCACCGCCGAGAAGGCCGGTGTGGTGCAGGAGGTCTCGGCCGACTACGTCACCGTGGCCAACGACGACGGCACGTACACCACGTACCGCGCCGCCAAGTTCACCCGCTCCAACCAGGGCACCGCCTTCAACCAGAAGGTGCTCGTGGACGAGGGCGCCCGGGTCGAGGTCAACCAGGTGCTGGCCGACGGCCCGTGCACCGACGAGGGCGAGATGGCCCTCGGCAAGAACCTGCTCGTGGCGTTCATGTCGTGGGAGGGTCACAACTACGAGGACGCGATCATCCTGTCGCAGCGCCTCGTGCAGGACGACGTCCTCTCCTCGATCCACATCGAGGAGCACGAGGTCGACGCCCGTGACACCAAGCTCGGCCCCGAGGAGATCACCCGGGACATCCCGAACGTCTCCGAGGAGGTCCTCGCCGACCTCGACGAGCGCGGCATCATCCGGATCGGCGCCGACGTCGTCACCGGTGACATCCTCGTCGGCAAGGTCACCCCGAAGGGTGAGACCGAGCTGACCCCCGAGGAGCGCCTGCTCCGCGCGATCTTCGGTGAGAAGGCCCGTGAGGTCCGCGACACCTCGCTGAAGGTCCCGCACGGTGAGTCCGGCAAGGTCATCGGCGTCCGCGTGTTCGACCGCGAGGAGGGCGACGAGCTTCCCCCGGGTGTGAACCAGCTGGTCCGCGTCTACGTGGCCCAGAAGCGCAAGATCACCAACGGTGACAAGCTCGCCGGCCGCCACGGCAACAAGGGTGTCATCTCCAAGATCCTCCCGGTCGAGGACATGCCCTTCCTGGAGGACGGCACCCCGGTCGACATCATCCTCAACCCGCTGGGTGTCCCGTCCCGAATGAACCCGGGACAGGTCCTGGAGATCCACCTCGGGTGGCTCGCCAAGCAGGGCTGGGACGTCTCCGGTCTCGCCGACGAGTGGGCCCAGCGCCTGCAGGCGATCGGCGCCGACACCGTCCAGGGCGGCACCAACCTCGCCACCCCGGTCTTCGACGGCGCCCGCGAGGACGAGATCACCGGCCTGCTGGACAACACCACCCTCACCCGTGACGGTGAGCGCCTGGTGAACTCCACCGGCAAGGCCCGCCTGTTCGACGGCCGCTCCGGCGAGCCGTTCCCGATGCCGGTCTCGGTCGGCTACATGTACATCCTGAAGCTGCACCACCTGGTCGACGACAAGCTGCACGCCCGTTCGACCGGTCCGTACTCGATGATCACCCAGCAGCCGCTCGGTGGTAAGGCGCAGTTCGGTGGTCAGCGCTTCGGTGAGATGGAGGTGTGGGCCCTCGAAGCGTACGGCGCCGCGTACGCGCTGCAGGAGCTGCTCACCATCAAGTCCGACGACGTCCTCGGCCGCGTGAAGGTCTACGAGGCCATCGTCAAGGGCGAGAACATCCCCGAGCCCGGCATTCCCGAGTCCTTCAAGGTCCTCATCAAGGAAATGCAGTCGCTCTGCCTCAACGTGGAGGTGCTGTCCTCGGACGGCCAGTCCATCGAGATGCGGGACTCCGACGAGGACGTCTTCCGCGCCGCCGAGGAGCTCGGCATCGACCTGTCCCGGCGCGAGCCGAGCAGCGTCGAAGAGGTCTGACGGAGGTCGGGCCGGCTCGCTTCCGGATCAAGCGGAGTGCGCAGCCGGCCCGCCCCCAGGCCCCCCTCAGACCACAGACAAACTCTCGAATCACGAAAGAGGGCTTGACGACCAGTGCTTGACGTCAACTTCTTCGACGAGCTCCGCATCGGCCTGGCCACCGCCGACGACATCCGCCAGTGGTCGCACGGCGAGGTCAAGAAGCCGGAGACCATCAACTACCGCACCCTGAAGCCCGAAAAGGACGGCCTCTTCTGCGAGAAGATCTTCGGCCCGACCCGGGACTGGGAGTGCTACTGCGGTAAGTACAAGCGCGTCCGCTTCAAGGGCATCATCTGCGAGCGCTGCGGCGTCGAGGTGACCCGCGCCAAGGTGCGCCGTGAGCGGATGGGCCACATCGAGCTGGCCGCCCCGGTCACCCACATCTGGTACTTCAAGGGTGTGCCGTCCCGCCTCGGCTACCTGCTCGACCTGGCGCCGAAGGACCTCGAAAAGGTCATCTACTTCGCCGCCTACATGATCACCTGGGTCGACGACGAGCGCCGCCAGCGCGACCTGCCGTCCCTGGAGGCGCACGTCTCCGTCGAGCGCCAGCAGATCGAGAACCGCCGCGACGCCGACCTCGAAGCCCGCGCCAAGAAGGCCGAGACCGACCTGGCCGAGCTGGAGGCCGAGGGCGCCAAGGCCGACGTGCGCCGCAAGGTGCGCGAGGGCGCCGAGCGCGAGATGAAGCAGCTGCGCGACCGCGCGCAGCGCGAGCTCGACCGCCTCGACGAGGTGTGGGCCCGCTTCAAGAACCTCAAGGTCCAGGACCTGGAGGGCGACGAGCTGCTCTACCGCGAGCTGCGCGACCGCTTCGGCACCTACTTCTCCGGCTCGATGGGCGCCGCGGCCCTCAAGGACCGCCTGGAGACCTTCGACCTGGCGGAGGAGGCCGAGCGCCTCCGCGAGATCATCCGCACCGGCAAGGGCCAGAAGAAGACCCGTGCGCTGAAGCGCCTCAAGGTCGTCTCCGCGTTCCTGCAGACCAGCAACAAGCCCAACGGCATGGTCCTGGACTGCGTCCCGGTCATCCCGCCGGACCTGCGTCCGATGGTGCAGCTGGACGGTGGCCGCTTCGCGACCTCCGACCTGAACGACCTGTACCGCCGCGTCATCAACCGCAACAACCGCCTGAAGCGCCTGCTCGACCTCGGTGCCCCCGAGATCATCGTGAACAACGAGAAGCGCATGCTCCAGGAGGCCGTCGACGCGCTGTTCGACAACGGCCGCCGCGGTCGTCCGGTCACCGGTCCGGGCAACCGGCCCCTGAAGTCCCTCAGCGACATGCTGAAGGGCAAGCAGGGTCGTTTCCGCCAGAACCTGCTCGGCAAGCGTGTCGACTACTCGGCCCGTTCGGTCATCGTCGTCGGCCCGCAGCTCAAGCTGCACCAGTGCGGTCTGCCGAAGGCCATGGCGCTGGAGCTCTTCAAGCCGTTCGTGATGAAGCGCCTGGTCGACCTGAACCACGCGCAGAACATCAAGTCGGCCAAGCGCATGGTCGAGCGTGCCCGCCCGGTCGTGTGGGACGTGCTCGAAGAGGTCATCGCCGAGCACCCGGTCCTGCTGAACCGTGCGCCCACCCTGCACCGCCTCGGCATCCAGGCCTTCGAGCCGCAGCTGGTCGAGGGCAAGGCCATCCAGATCCACCCGCTCGTCTGCACCGCGTTCAACGCGGACTTCGACGGTGACCAGATGGCCGTCCACCTGCCGCTCTCCGCGGAGGCGCAGGCCGAGGCCCGCATCCTGATGCTGTCCTCGAACAACATCCTGAAGCCGGCCGACGGTCGCCCCGTCACCATGCCGACCCAGGACATGGTGCTCGGTCTGTTCTTCCTGACCTCGGACCGCGACAACGTGAAGGGCGCCGGCCGCACCTTCTCGTCGACCGCCGAGGCGATCATGGCCTTCGACGCCCGTGAGCTGGACGTCCAGGCCCCGATCGAGCTGCGCCTCGGCGCCGGCACCGTCCCGCCGCGCGGCTGGACCCCGCCGGTGGACGAGGAGGGCCGGTCGAGCTGGTTCGAGGGCGAGCCCTTCCGCCTGACCACCACCCTGGGCCGCGCGCTCTTCAACGAGCTGCTGCCCGAGGACTACCCGTTCGTCGACTACGAGGTGGGCAAGAAGCAGCTCTCCGCGATCGTCAACGACCTGGCGGAGCGCTACCCCAAGGTCACCGTCGCGGCGACCCTGGACAACCTGAAGGCGGCCGGCTTCCACTGGTCGACCCGTTCCGGTGTCACCGTCTCGATCTCGGACGTCATCGTCCCGCCGAGCAAGCCCCAGATCCTTGAGGGCTTCGAGGCGAAGGCGGAGAAGGTCCAGAAGCAGTACGAGCGCGGTCTGATCACCAACGACGAGCGCAAGCAGGAGCTCGTCGGCATCTGGACCCAGGCGACCAACGAGGTCGCGGACGCCATGGCCGCGAACTTCCCGAAGACGAACCCCATCTTCATGATGGTCGACTCGGGTGCTCGTGGAAACATGATGCAGATGCGTCAGATCGCCGGTATGCGTGGTCTGGTGTCGAACGCCAAGAACGAGACCATCCCGCGACCCATCAAGGCGTCGTTCCGTGAGGGTCTGTCCGTGCTGGAGTACTTCATCTCCACCCACGGTGCCCGTAAGGGTCTGGCCGACACCGCCCTCCGTACCGCCGACTCCGGCTACCTCACCCGTCGTCTGGTCGACGTCTCCCAGGACGTCATCATTCGCGAGGAGGACTGCGGCACCGAGCGCGGCCTGAAGCTGTCGATCGGTTCCGTGGGCGCCGACGGCGTGCTGCGCAAGGCCGACGACGTCGAGACCAGCGTGTACGCCCGCATGCTCGCCGAGGACATCACCGTCGACGGCAAGCTGCTGGCCACCGCCAACACCGACCTCGGCGACGTCCTGATCGACGAGCTGATCCGCCACGGTGTGAGCGAGGTCAAGACCCGCTCGATCCTGACCTGTGAGTCGGCCGTCGGCACCTGCGCCATGTGCTACGGGCGCTCGCTGGCCACCGGCAAGCTGGTCGACATCGGTGAGGCGGTCGGCATCATCGCCGCCCAGTCCATCGGTGAGCCCGGTACCCAGCTGACCATGCGTACCTTCCACACCGGTGGTGTGGCCGGTGACGACATCACCCAGGGTCTGCCGCGTGTCGTCGAGCTCTTCGAGGCCCGTACCCCCAAGGGTGTGGCCCCGATCTCGGAGGCCGCCGGCCGGGTCCGCATCGAGGACACCGAGAAGACCCGCAAGCTGGTCGTCACGCCGGACGACGGCAGCGACGAGATCGCCTACCCGGTCTCGAAGCGCGTCAAGCTGCTGGTCAGCGAGGGCGAGGCGGTCGAGGTCGGCCAGAAGCTGACCATGGGTGCCACCAACCCGCACGACGTGCTGCGGATCATGGGCCAGCGTGCCGTCCAGGTCCACCTGGTCGCCGAGGTCCAGAAGGTCTACAACTCGCAGGGTGTGTCGATCCACGACAAGCACATCGAGATCATCATCCGGCAGATGCTCCGCCGCGTGACGATCATCGAGTCGGGCGACGCCGAGCTGCTCCCGGGCGAGCTCGTCGAGCGCGGCCGCTTCGAGCAGGAGAACCGTCGTGTGGTCGCCGAGGGCGGTCACCCCGCCTCCGGCCGTCCGCAGCTGATGGGTATCACCAAGGCCTCGCTGGCCACCGAGTCCTGGCTGTCGGCCGCCTCCTTCCAGGAGACGACCCGGGTCCTCACCGACGCGGCGATCCACGCCAAGTCGGACCCGCTGCTGGGCCTCAAGGAGAACGTCATCCTCGGTAAGCTCATCCCGGCCGGTACGGGTCTTCCCCGCTACCGCAACATCCGGGTCGAGCCGACCGAGGAGGCCAAGGCCGCGATGTACTCGGCCGTCGGCTACGACGACTACGACCTGTCGCCCTTCGGCGCCGGCTCCGGCCAGGCGGTCCCGCTGGACGACTACGACTACGGCCCGTACACCGGCTGAGTCACCTCATCGGCCGGCGACGGCCGCTGATCGCCAGGGCGGTCACCCCTCACGGGGTGGCCGCCCTGCGGCGTTCCCGGCCGGGGCAGGCCCTAGCGGGCGGCGGCTGCCGCGGCCGCCCGCCAGTCCTCCAGGCGGCGGATCCGGGTGTGGGTGTCCGGGTGGGTGGAGAGCAGGCGCTGCCCCAGACCCGGGCGGACGGCCCGGCCGCCGTTCTCCCGCGCGGCGATCGCCATGGCCTGCTCCTCGTCCCGCAGGAAGCCGTGGAAGACCTCGATCATGGCGTCGGCGAAGCCGAGTTCGGCGGCCTGGACGTCCGCCCGCAGCTCGGAGCGCCGCCCGACCGCGGCGAGCAGGTACGGCGTGACCAGGACCAGCAGCAGCGGCGGGAAGGAGAGGGCCACCGCCACCACCAGGACGACCGAGACCAGCCCGACCACCAGGGCGCCGAGCAGCGAGAACACCGAGGCGATCTGGAAGGCGATCACCGCCGCGATCCGGAAGGCCGCCCAGGCGATCCGGGCCGGCATCGAGTACCAGTAGCCGAGCAGGGTCGCCCAGGCGTGACCGCCGCGGTGGTGGCCGAGCTCGTGGGCGAGCACGGCGGCGAGCTGGGCGTCGGGGAGGGTCTCCAGCGCGTAGCGGGTGACGCCGACGATGTGGCCGGCGGCCGCGGTGGCGTTGATGGCCTTGTGGTCCTCGATCCACAGGTCGTACGCGTCCGGGCTCACCCCCGCCTTGGCGGTCACCTGGTGCCAGATCGGCTCCAGCCTGGTCAGCTCGGAGTGCAGGGCCGGACGCATCCGGAACAGGTAGCGGGCGAGGAGCTTCTCGGTCGGGCGGTGGAAGACCAGCGCGCCGGAGGCGATCCAGGCGCCGATCAGCAGCAGGTTGAACGGCTCGGCCAGGAACAGCGAGATGATCCCGATCACCAGCAGGCTGCACAGGAAGTGCGGGAGCTGGAACACCAGTTGGCCGATCGCGGTGGCGTCGGCGCCGCGCTGGCGGGCGGCCAGGTGGATCCGGCCGGTGTGCGGGTCGATGTCGACGGTGGGGTCGAGGACGGGCGGCCGCGGCGGGGCGGGCGGCGGGGCGAAGCCCTGGGCGGGGATGCGGGGCGGTTGCTGCGGGGGCGGGGTGGCCGCCGGGTACTGCGGCGGGGTCATGCCCGGGTACGGCGGCGGGGTCGCGGTCGGGTACTGGGGCGGCACGGCCGTGGTGGGGTACTGGGGAGGGGGCGCGGTCGGGTACTGGGGCGGTACGGCCGTGGCGGGGTACTCGGGCGGGGTCGTGCCCGGGTACGGCGGCGGGGTCGCGCCCGGGTACTGGGGAGCGCCCTGCGGGTGCTGCGGCGGGACGGTCGGGTGCTGCGGTGGCACGGTCGGGTACTGGGGCGGGGTGCCGGGGTACTGCGGCGGCGGGGCGTCCGGGTAGCTCGGTTCGGTCATGGTGGGGTCCTCGGGGACGGGACGCGCGCGCGGCGGCGTCCGTACGGTGCTGGGCTGTGCAGGACGGTGCGGGCGGTGCGGGCGGTGCTGGACGGGGCGTGCTCCGCCGGTTCAGCCCAGGAACAGGGCGGTGACCAGCGGGAACAGGCCGGCGCCGAAGGCGAGGATGCCGACCCGGACCCAGGAGTGCTTCCGCGAGACGATCAGGCTGTTCTCCGCGAGCGCGGCGCGGACGGCCTCGGCGGCCAGTCGCTCGGTGTCGGCCAGGGCGTCGGCGAGCAGTCCCTGCTCGGCGGCCAGCCGGATGTCCCCGAAGTAGCCGAGCGGGCGGCCCGGGCGCCAACTGCTGCGGCGGAAGCGGGGCAGCACCGCGAACAGCAGCGCGACCAGGGAGACGGCGATGCCGAGCCCGCCGAGGGCGAGCAGCACCTTGGCGGCGCCGGACAGCTGCTGCGGTGCCCAGCCGGTGCTGGTCAGCAGGCCGCCGAGCACCCCGACGATCACGCCGAGGGCGGCGACCAGGACGGCGGCCTTGCTGTCCGCGCGGGCGATCTCGGTGCGCAGTTCGGCGAGCAGGGCGGCGCCGGGCGGAGGTGCCGGCGGAGTACCGGTGGACGCGGTGGTGGTGGGTGGGCCGGTCACGGCGGGGCTCCTCGGGTTCACTGGGTGAGCGGAGGGTTCGGGCCCTTGTCGAGCCGGGGTCCGCCCGGTCCGGGCGAGGCCGGACCGGCGGGCCGCTGCCGCAGGAGGGCTTCGAGCGCGGCCCTGGCGTCCTGGCGCGGGCCCTCCAGCTCGAACTCCTCCAGGGTGTTCTGGTCGAGCAGCCGCTCGATCACGTGGAGCTGGCCCTGGACCAGTTCCTGCTGCTCGTCCTTCAGGTACTTGAGGGCCTCCTTCAGGTCCTCGGGGTGGGCGGCGACCTGGAGGGCCCAGGCGGTGACCCCGCCCTGCTCCAGGTGGTACTGGTAGAACTTCGCCTTCGCGGCGAGGATCTCGTGGGACTCCTCGACCTGCCGGAGGGCGTGCGGGTGCGCCTGGGTGTCGAAGTGGTAGCCGCGCAGCCGCTCCTTCTGTTCGCGGGCGGCCTGGTCGATGTCCAACTGGACGGCGCAGCGCACCCGCAGGCCCTCGGCCTCGGCGACGGGGTACTCGTCCAGCGCCTGCTGGACGGCGGTCTCGGCCTCGCCGCTCTGGTCGGTGGTGAGGTTACGGGTGACCGCCCGCATCCGCTGCCGGATCCGGGGGACGAGCAGCGCCGGGACGTCCCGGACCCGGCTGGCCACCACCAGCTCCGCCGCCGACACCTGCCAGTCGATCTCCACCACGGCCTCGAAGGCGCCGACGTCGTCCCGGCCGGGCAGCCGCTCCTCGGCCCGCAGGTGGTGCAGGCCGAGGTCGACCTCGAAGGCGGCCTGGTAGCCGCGGCCCACCAGGTCGCTGAAGCCGGGGCGGTGCGGCGGCAGGTAGACCTGGTGCTCACCGGACGGCGTGGTCAGGACCAGGGCGGAGTCGGCCCGGGCGTTCGGCCGCTTGGGCAGGCCGAGCGTCCGGCCGAGCGGGTGGACCGTCAGGACCGGGTCGACGAGGTCGCCGGCGGAGAAGTCGGGGCGGTGTCGTGCCGACATGCGCGGGTGCTCCAGGATCGGGACGGGTTCGGGTGGTTCGGCCTCAGCCGCCGGGCAGGACCGGGGTCGCCGGGCTGCCGGAGCGGACGGTGCGGACGAGGTGGTCGAGCCGCTGGCGGTCGCGCTCGGTGACGGCCAGGTCGTCGAAGAGTTCGGTGAGCCGGGCGGTGGTCTCCGGCTGGTCCGCGGCGCCGATCAGCCAGCCGCGCAGCACGCCCAGGGCCGCGTCGCGGTAGCGGCGGTCGTCCAGTGCCGTGCGCCACAGGGCGACCAGCAGCGAGCGGACGGGGACGGGCTCCTCGGGGGCGGCGAGCACCGTGACGCTGACCACGCTCCCCGGTTCGGGGCGCGGGCTGCGGGCGTACCAGTCGAGCAGCAGCGGCCGGCCCACGGCGGTGTCCTCGGTGCGCTGGGCGGCGGTCAGGAAGACCGCCAGGGCCAGCTGCCGCAGGGCGGCCGGGCCGGTGAGCCAGCGGACCAGGGCGCGCAGCACCTGCTCGGCCTCGGCGGAGAGCAGCAGCAGCTCGGCCGCTTCGAGCAGGCCGAGCACCTGGAAGCGGTCGGCCCGGTCGGCCGCCGGGGGCGGGCCACCGTGCTGGAACCGGGCGGCGAGCTGGTCGAGCTCCCCGTCGCTCAGCCGTTCGGCGGCCAGCACGAAGGCCTCCAGGGCCTGGGCGGGCAGGAGCGGGCCGAGCAGGGCGTAGCAGCGGATGGCGGTCCAGCGGCGGCGGGCACTGTCGTCGCCGGCCCAGCTGCGCAGGATCCGCGGGACGGCGGCGGTGCCCGCGTGGTAGGCGAGGGCGAGGCTGTTGGCGGCCTGGAGGCAGAGCCGGAAGTCCTTGGCGCCGGACCACGGGCCGAGCAGCCCGCTCATGGTGGCGGAGAGGTCGACGGAGGCCAGCAGGGCGGTGGTGGAGGCGACCCGGGTGCGGACCAGGGCTCGGGAGTCGGTGGCCAGGGCGTTGAGCCAGCCGGTGATCGCGGGGCGGGCGGAGGGGTGGCTCGTCCAGACCTCGCGCAGCAGGGTGGGCGAGGTGCGGGGGTCCAGGAAGGAGGCCATCCGCTGCGGCACCGGGCCCCACGGGGTCTGTTCGGTCTCCTCGGTGAGTTCGGCGCGGGCGAGGGCCATGCGCTCCTCGACCGAGCTGCCGAAGGGCGGGATGCCGTCCGGTTCCCCGGCGGTGCGGATGGTCTCCAGGCGCCGGAACAGCTTGTCGGCGCACTCGGCGGCGAGCGTGTACGGGGCGTGGTCGAAGACGGCCAGGGAGATCAGGAACGCCTTCTCCTGGAGCGGGAGCTTGTCGTCCCCGAACCAGCGGCCGACCTTCTCCTGGACGATGCCGTGGCCGAAGTCGGCGAGGTCGGAGGGGCGGTCGGTCTCGGGGGAGTAGCGGGCCAGCTTGACGGCGAACTCGGCGACTTCGCGGATCGGCGGGTACTTGGCCAGGAACTCCTCGACGGGTTCCAGGGAGAGCAGGTGCCGGCCGGAGGGCAGGCCGTCCCGCAGGGCGTCCAGGTGGGCGCCGAGGACGAGCCCGGGGTCGGGCGGCTGCCAGTCGACGGTGGGGAGTTCGCGGATCGCGGCGGAGCGGGTGGTGGTGACCACCAGGTAGCCGTCCTGCTTGGCGAGGGTCTCCCGCAGGCGGTCGAGGTCGGACCGGAGCAGTGGGCGGGTGCGGGGGGTGGTGTAGTCGGCGAGCAGGTAGCCCGGGGCCGGTTCGGCGCCGGTGAGCAGCGCGGTGGGGGAGACGCCGGGGTCGAGGTTGCGGATCCGGCGGATGCCGAGCGTGTGCAGCAGCATCAGCGCGGCGGAGCGCCGCCCGGTGTCGGCCCGGCCGGTGAGGATCAGGACGCGGTGCTCGCGCAGCTGTTGGAGGGCCTGCTGGAAGGCCGGGCCGGGGCGGAAGACGGTGGTGAGGGCGGCGAGTTCCTCGGCGGGGACCTCGCCGGAGGCGTGCGGCGGGGCGCCGAAGGCGGAGCCGAACTGGTAGACGGTGGTCTTCGGGCCGGTGACGACGTCGCCGTGGACCTGCCCGCCGGAGACGGTGTGCCGGTCCCCGCCGATCAGGTCGCCGCCGAAGTGGGGACTGCCGCCGGCGAACAGGTTGTTGCGGCCGGCGAAGCCGTCCGGGACGTGCTCCAGCAGTTCCTGGACGGCCTCCAGGGCGTTCTGGGGCTCCTCGGGCGGGGCCTCCTGGAGCTCGTCGGGGTCGAGCGGCTGGGCTGCGGCGTCCGGTTCGGCGGTGGCGGTCATCGCTCGCCGCCCACGGTGTTGCCGGTGTTGACGTCGCCGTGGACCTCGCCGCCGGAGACGATGTGCTGGTCGCCGCCGATCAGGTTGCCGCCGAAGGTCGGGGTGCCGCCGAGGAACTGGAAGCCGGCGGGGGTGCGGCTCCCGGCCGGCGCGGGGGCGGCGGCCGGGGCGGGAGCCGAGGCCGGTGCGGGGCCGGGGGCTTCGACCGGCGCGGGCGCGGGTTCGCCGTGCAGCCAGGCCGTGAAGTCGCCCTCCTTGCCCTGGACGGTGACCCGGTGGAACGCCTCCGGCAGCAGTCCGCCGTGGCCGTGCCGGACGATGCCCTGGTAGAGCGCGTCGGAGACGCCGAGCACGCAGGGCCCGTCCCGGTGCCGCAGCGCGTCGCGCAGGGCGGTGGAGTCCAGCAGCCGGAAGGCCTGGTTGAGGTCCCAGCCGACGGCGCCGCCGAGTGCCCCGCCGAGTTCCTGGACGGCGACCTCGCCGGAGGCGAGCACGATCCGCAGCCGTACCCGGGCGCCGGCGGCCGCGAGGCGGTTGTTGGCGTGCAGCAGGACGGGGGTCTCGTTGATCAGCGCGTGCAGCAGCCGGGGCTTGGGGACGGTGGGGCTGATCAGGGCCATCACGGAGTCGCCACGGTCCTCCAGGCGCTGTTCGGCGGGTTCGACACCGGCGCTGCGCAGCGTCTCGTGCAGGACGGAGTAGAGCATCCGGCGCATGAACGCCTGCTCGACGTCGTCCCGCCTGCCGAACTGCTCGATGTCCAGCAGCAGGATGGTCTGGTTCACCGGGTCGGTCATGGTCGCCTCTCGGTTCGTCGTCGGGCCTCAGCCTGCCCGTTGCGGGCGTGTCGGTGTGAGCGCCGATGAGGCACTCGCTCTGTGACGGTGTGCACAGAACCTCGGTGCGGTTCAGCGGACTTGACCGGGCCTCCGGAGCAGTTCGGGGCGGGCGATGACCAGCGAGCGGCGGCTGGTGACGACGATGCCGCGGTCCCGCAGTGACTTGAGCAGCCGGGCGACGGCCTCCCGGGAGGCGCCGACCGAGCCGGCCAGTTCCTGCTGGCTGAGCGGGACGGAGACGACGATGCCCTCGGCTGTGCGCCGGCCGTGGGTGCGGGCGAGTTCCAGCAGGAGGTCGGCGAGCCGCTCGCTGACGGTGAGCGAGGCGAACTTCAGGCGGTGGTGGTCGGCGGCGCGCAGCCGGTCGGTGGACAACGCCAGCAACTGCATCGAGGCCGCGGGGGTGCGCTGGAGGTAGGCGGTGAAGGCGGCCCGGTCGACGGCGCTGGTCTCGACCCGTTCCAGCGCGGTGACGGTGGCCGCCCGGGGCCTGCCGCTGAGCGCGGCGGACTCGCCGACGATGTCGCCGGGGCCCCGCAGGGCGAGCAGCGCCTCGTACCCGTTCTCGGCGGCGGCGGTCACCTTGAGCCAGCCGCGCAGGACGAGCAGGACGTGGTCGGAGGGCTCGCCCTCGCGCAGGGCGGTGGTGCGCGCGGGGTAGTCGAGCCGGCGGCCGAGGGCGAGCAGCGCGGTGCGGTCGGCGTGGTCGAGCCGGGCCAGGAAGGGCACCCGGTCGTCGAGGCCGTGACCGGTCGCTGGACCTGGTCCGCCGGGCGGCGTGTTGGCCATGCCTGATCAGCCCTCGTTGGGTTCGCCGTGGCGCGGTCGGGCTCGGGAACGTCGGCGCGCGGGCCACAAGTTACTCGCGAAGCGGCCGCCGCGCCGGTGAATCCGCGAATTCCCCCTCGGGAGCCCGCTCCCCCTCGCGGGGGAGCGGCGGGAACCGCTCCGGCGGGGGAGGCGGCGGAGCGGGCGGCCGAGGGAGGCTTCTGGGCGTCGGGACGACGGGGCTTGCGGAAGGGGCCGGACATGAAGCGGGTGCTGGGCGCGGTGGCGATCACGGCGGCGGTGGTGCTGGGGATGCAGGGGTGCCTGCCGTTCTGGGAGTCGGACGAGCACAGGACGGTCAGCTACGGGGTGGCCGACCCGGTCAAGGAGCTGGTGGTCGAGGGGGAGGACGGCGGGGTGGTGGTGACCGGCACGGGGGACGCGGTGCAGGTGGTCGAGCGGCAGACCTACCGGGGGGACGCGCCCAGGACCTCCCACGAGGTGAAGGACGGCGTGCTGCGCCTGGCGTACTCCTGCTCCTCCTGCGGGGTCGGGTACGAGGTGCGGGTGCCGGCCGGTACCAAGGTGCGGATCAAGGAGGAGAACGGCGGGGTGCGGCTGGTCGGGCTGTCCGCCGAGGTGGAGGCCTCGGTGGAGAACGGCGGGGTCGAGGCGATCGGGCTGACCTCCCCGACCGCGCACCTGAGCGCGACCAACGGCGGGGTGCGCGCGGACTTCGCGGCGGCGCCGACGATCCTGGACGCCGAGGTCGGCAACGGCGGGGTGCGGCTGGGGGTCCCGTCCGCGGAGGCGTACACGGTGACCGCGCGGGCCCAGGACGGCGGCACGGACGTGGGTATCCCCTCGCACCCGGGTGCGGCGCACAGCATCACCGCGCGGGCGGGAACCGGTGGTGTGACGGTCAGCGGTGTCTGACCGGGCGGTGCCGGAGATTCTGCCGGTAGGGCATGATCTTCTCCGCGGGGGCGGGTTCCCCGGGTACGGGGGGGAGACCGTGGAGCGCGCGGCGCGTTGGCGGAGCCGGACGGCCGGGCTGAGTCCGTACGTGCTGGACACCTTCCTGGCGGTCTGCTCGGTGGCGGTGTCGGTGTGGTCGGTCTACAACGACGACACGGACTGGCCCTGGTGGGTGTACCCGCTGGCGGCGTCCACCTCGATGTTCCTGCCCTGGCGGCGACGCGCCTCGCTGCCCCTCCTGCTCGTCGGCAGCCTGCCCTCGCTGGTGCTGTCGGTGGTGGCGCACTCGGCGAACCCGCAGGTGCCGCTGTACGCGGTGATCGGGATGTACACGGTGGCGGAGCGCTTCCCGGACCGGCAGCGCTGGACGGTGCTGGCGGTGGTGGTGGTCGCCAACGTGATCGGCACCCACTCGCCGAACGGCGCGCTGTTCAGCGTGCTCACCTCGGTCGGCTCGTTCGTCTTCGGCGCCCTGGTGCGCAGCCAGCGGCAGTTGGTCCGGGTGGAGGCGGAGCGGGCGCGGGAGGCCGGGGTGCGGGCGGCCAGTGAGGCGGCCCAGGCGGTAGCCGAGGAGCGCGCCCGGATCGCCCGGGAGATGCACGACATCCTGGCGCACGCCGTCTCGTTGATGGTCATCCAGGCCGAGGCCGGGCCGCTGGTGGTGCGCGACAACCCGGAGCGGGCGATCCGCGCCTTCGACACCATCGCCGATTCCGGCCGGGACGCGATGGTCCAACTGCGGCGGGTGCTCGGAGTGTTGAAGGATCCGGAGGCGGGCCGGGAGCTGGCGCCGCAGCCCCGGCTGGCCGAACTCGCGGACGTGGCCGAGCGGGTGCGCCGGTCCGGCCTGGGGGTCGAGCTCGAACTCGCCGACGGGCTGGGCGCGTTGCCCGCCGACGTGGAGGCGGCCGCGTTCCGGATCGTGCAGGAGGCGCTGACCAACACGGTCAAGCACTCCGGGGCCGACCGGGCCGCGATCCGGGTGCGGCGCGCCGGCGAGGTGCTGGAGGTGGTGGTCTCCGACAACGGCCGCGGTGTGCCGCTGACCGCCGACCGTACGGTGGCCGGCTGGTCCGGCGGCCGGGGGCTGGTCGGCATCCGCGAGCGGGCGGCGGCCTGCGGCGGCCGGGCCGAAGCCGGTCCGGGGCCGGAGGGCAGGGGTTTCCTGGTGAGTGCCCGGCTGCCGCTGGGGCCGGCGGGCGTGGTGGAGAGGGTGGGCGGATGACGCCGATACGGGTGGTGGTCGCGGACGACCAGGAGCTGGTGCGGGCGGGGTTCGGGATGATCCTGGACGCCCAGCCGGACATCGAGGTGGTGGCCGAGGCCCGCGACGGCGCCGAGGCGGTCGAGGCGGTGCGCGCGCACAATCCCGACGTGCTGCTGCTGGACGTCCGGATGCCGGTGATGGACGGCCTGGAGGCGGCCCGCCGGGTCTGCGAGGAGTTCCCGGCCACCAAGGTGATCATGCTGACCACCTTCGACATCGACGACTACGTCTTCGACGCGCTGTACGCGGGCGCCAGCGGCTTCCTGCTGAAGGACGTCCGGCGGGACGACCTGGCGCACGGGGTGCGGATGGTCGCCTCGGGCGAGGCGCTGCTCGCCCCCTCGGTGACCAAGCGGCTGATCGGCGAGTTCGCCGCCCGCCGGCCGGGCAGCCCGGAGCGGGCGGTGCGGCCGCCGTCCAAGCTGCTGGAGCAGCTGACCGTGCGCGAGCAGGAGACGCTGCGGCTGATCGCCCGCGGGCTGTCCAACGCGGAGATCGCGGCCGAACTGGTGGTCAGCGAGCACACCGTGAAGACCCACGTCAGCAACGTGCTGAGCAAGCTCGGGCTGCGCGACCGGGTGCACGCGGTGGTGTTCGCGTACGAGGCCGGCGCGGTGGTGGCGGGGGAGTCCTGAGGCACTCCCCCGCACGGGGGAGAGGCCGGGTTCGCCGGTGCGGGCGATCCGCGACGAGGGGCTCGGACGGAAGGCTCCGGGGTGTCGGAACGGACCCCGGCCGGCGGGCACGGGCAGTGCCCGCGGGCCCCGGAGACCACGGGAGAACCCCGCATGAACGCCCTTCGCAACAGCCGCCTCGCCGGCTGCGCCGCCGTCGGCGCCCCCGCGCTGATGGCCCTCTACGGCGGGATCCGCCTGGTGCCCGGCTCGCGGCAGCCGGGCCTCGGCTGGACCGCCGGGCACACCGCGATGTTCGCCGGCCTGCTGCTGTTCGTCCCGGTGCTGCTCGCCCTGCGCGGCCTGCTCGCCCCGCGCGGCACCGCGGTCGGGCGGCCGGCCGCGAACGCCGCGCTGGGGACGGCGTTCGCGGGCCTGCTGGCCTCGCTGGTGCAGATCGGGATCGACCTGTACGTCGGCGTGGTCTCGGCGACCAAGGACGAGCAGTCGCGGCTGTTCGGGCGGATCCAGGACGTTCCCGGGGTGCTCCCGGCCGTGTACCGGGTCGGCCCGCTGCTGTTCTACGTCGGCCTGCTGGCCCTGCTGGTCGCCGCCTCGGTGGGGGCGGGCCGGACGCTGCGCTGGTGGAGCCCGGTGCTGATGCTGGTCGGCACGGTCGCCACGGCGGCCGACCTGGCCTTCATCCCGCTCGCCGCCGCCTGCTACCTCGGCGCCCTCGCCCCGCTGACCCGCCCGGCCACCGCCCTGCGCCCGGCGCTGGTCTGACCGGCAGCGGCCCGACCGGGCGGTGGGCCGACCGCCGGCGGCCCGACCGGTCGGTGGGCGGTCAGCTCATCCGGAACACCGGCCCGCGCGGGGTGAACGGCAGCGCGGCCCCGCGCGGGACGAGGAAGGCGTGCTCGCGGCGCACCCGCAGCACGTCGCACTCGCCGTCGGTGATCACCAGGACCGGCGCCCCGGGCGGGAAGTCCTCGGCCCGCTCCAGCAGGTCGATGCCCGGCTGGAGGACGGTGCCGCCCCGCCCGTGCACCCGCAGCCGCCCGGCGATCTCCTCGACCGGGAGGTACCCGGCGTCGTGCGGGGCGGCGTCGCAGTGCACCACCCGGGCGGCCGGGACGTCCCGGGCGGCGGCGTACGAGGCGATCGCGCCGAGCGCCTTGCCGAGCAGTGTCCGGTCCATCGAGCCCGAGGTGTCCAGGACGACGCCGAAGGTGCAGCGCGGGACCTCCTCCTCGGGGCGGTAGCGGCCGGCCCGGGGGATGTCCGGGGTGGCGGACTGCCGGCGGGCCGGGCGGGAGTAGCTGCGCAGCGGCTCCGGGCTCGGCACGAACTCGTCGAACCAGCGCGCCAACAGGGCGTCCCAGGGCAGCGGGGGGTGGGCGAGCGCGCGGATCTCCTCGACCAGCCCGGCCGGGAGCAGGCCGCGTCCGCGCTGGTGCATTTCGAAACCCTGCTGGAGGCCGCGCCGGTAGAAGTCGTCCAGGTCCACGTAGTCCCGGCGCGGCCCCAGCGGCTCGCCGAGGATGTCGGGGCGGTTCTTCCCGGCCAGGGTGGCGAGGCGGCGGATCCGGCGCTGGTCGCGGGCGATCCGGTCGTACACCTCCTCGGCCGACAGGCCCTTCAACTGCGGGTCGTGCAGCAGACCTTCGGGCATCTCGCCGACGCCCATCTCCAGCAGCCAGCCGTTGATGACGTAGTCGGCGGCGACGTTGAACAGGAACGGGTCCCGCCCGCCGCGGCGCTCGCCGTGCCGCAGGGCGGCGTGCAGGATCTCGTGGCCGAGGATGAACCGCCACTCCTCGTCGGAGTGTTGGCGCAGCGGGTTGACGTAGATCTCGCCGGCCTCGGCGTCGACCGCGGCGACGGCGATGTCGTGCGCCCGGGCGAGTTCGGCGTCGGCCACGACGGTGAGGCCGGCCGCGATGCCGCCGAGCAGGGGGTACGAGGAGACGAACCAGCCGAGCGCCCTGGTCCAGGGCCGCGAGGGCAGGCGTTCGCCGGTGTCGGCGTCGACCCGGCCGCCGGCCCGGTCCATGGCGGCGGACATGGCGCGGGTGAGCGCGGCCGCGAAGGCCGTCTGCCAGTCCTCGGGGGCCTGGGCGCGGCCCTGCCACTCGACCAGCAGCTGGTCGCGCGCGGCGGTGCCGGCCGTCCCGGCGGTCCCGGCCGCGGGCAGGCCGTCGCGGCGCCAGCGGGTGGCCAGCTCCTCCTCGTCGCCGCCCGGGTACTCCTGGGGGAGTGCGACCGGGGCGCGGCCGACCGGGAAGGTGGCCAGGAAGCGGTTGACCACGGCGCAGCGGGCGGCGGCCTGGTACGGGTCGGGCTGGGTCCGGGCGCCGCGGGCGGCCGGGAGGTGGCCGAAGCCGAGGTGCAGCAGGCCGTGCGCCAGCACCCAGGCCCACTCCTCGGGGTCGGCCCGGCGGCGCGGGTTGACGTGCAGGGTGCCGTTGGAGTCCACCACGGCCCAGCCGTCCGGCGGGGCGGTGGCGCAGTCCTCGGTGCGGCAGACGTCGGCCCGCAGGGCGGCGAAGGCCGGGTTGAGGCGCAGCAGCCGGACGCCCTCGGCGAAGGCCTCGGCGCCCGGGTCGGGCTTCTTCCGGTCGGCCGGCGCGCGCTTCACCGGCGGGCCTCGACCAGCCGGGGCATGTCCCGGGCGGCCTCGATCAGGAACCAGGAGGGCAGCACCGGGTTGCCGTCCGCGCCGTCGGCGATCACCGTCTGGGCGACCTCCACCGAGATCTCGGCCAGCTGCACCAGCAGCGACTTGGCCCGGAACGCGGTCTGCCGCTGCGCCCCGGAGGCGTGCTCCTTGCTGGCGGGCAGCTCCTTGACCAGCCGGCCGCGGAAGGAGTCGGCCAGGTAGTAGAGCAGGTCGCGGTCCTCCGGCCGGTGCGGCCAGCGGGCGTCGCCCTTGAGGATCGCCTCCAGGCCGAAGGAGTTGCGGACGATCTTCGCGTAGCCGCAGAAGGCGATCGCGTGCTGCGGGGTGAGCAGCCCGTGCGCGACCACCTTGAGGGTCTCCTCGTCCAGGGTGGGGCCGAAGGAGTGCAGCGCGTCGGAGAGCATGTGCCAGGCGCGCGGGGTGGAGAACGGCTCCTCGGTCTTCGGCGGGGCGGACCACAGGTGGTCGGGCCGGTCGGTGAGGTGGTCGAGGATCCAGGGGTGGATGCCGGCTTCGGCCGCCCAGCGCAGCCAGTCCTCGGAGCTGGCCCGCAGGTGGACGTGGATCATGCGGTTGACCAGCGCGGACGCCATCGGGCGGGCGAGCGCGCCGTCGGTGGCGCGGTTCCCGGCGCCGATCACGATCGAGCCGGGCGGCAGCTCGTACGAGCCGATCCGGCGGTCCAGGATCAGCGAGTAGAAGGCCTTCTGGACGTCCGGCGAGGCGGCGTTGAGCTCGTCCAGGAACAGGCAGTACGGCTCGTCGCGGGCGATCTGCTCGGGCGGGCAGAACCGGGAGCGGCCCTCGGGGGTGAGCTGCGGGACGCCGATCAGGTCCTCCGGGGCGAGCTGGGTGCCGACCAGGCTCACGCACTCCAGGCCCAGCGACTCGGCGAACGCCCTGACCAGGGAGGACTTCCCGATCCCGGGTGCCCCCCAGAGGAACACCGGGCGGACGGTGGCCAGGCCGAGCAGAAGCTCGGGGACCTGGGCGGGCGAGACGCTGACTGCTCCCTGCACGGGGCTCCTTCGTGACAACGGTGCGTTACCGGCTCAGTGTGCGGTGGGAGTTGCCCGGGCGCACCGGATTTTCGGTGGCCGGGGGCCGGTCGGCGGCCGTACCGTCCGGGGCATGAACGCCAAGCGACCCCTGATCGCCGTGCTCACCGGCGCGGGCATCTCGACCGACTCCGGCATCCCCGACTACCGCGGCCCGCAGGGGCTTTGGCAGCGGGATCCGTCGGCCCAGAAGCTCGTGACCATCGGGCCCTATCTGGCCGACCCGGAGGTGCGGAAGCGGGCCTGGCTGCTGCGCCGCGACGCCGGCGCGCTGGCCGCCGAGCCCAACGCCGGGCACCGGGCGCTGGTCGACCTGGAGCGCTCCGGGCTGCCGGTGCGGGTGCTGACCCAGAACGTGGACGGGCTGCACCAGCGGGCCGGCCTGCCCGCCCGCAAGGTGCTCGAACTGCACGGCACCGCACGGGAGGTGCAGTGCATGCGCTGCCGGGTGGTCGGGTCGATGGCGGAGGCGCTGGCGCGGGTCGAGGCGGGCGAGCCGGACCCGGCGTGCCGGGACTGCGGCGGGATCCTCAGGCCGCGCACGGTGATGTTCGGGGAGGCGCTGGACCCGGTGGTGCTCCAGCAGGCCGACGCGATCGCCAAGGCCTGCGACCTCTTCGTCGCGGTGGGGACGAGCCTCCAGGTCTACCCGGTGGCCTCGCTGCCGCAGATCGCGCTGGAGGGCGGTGCCCGGCTGGTCGTCGTGAACGGTGAGCCCACCGCCTTCGACGAGGCCGCGGACGAGGTGATCCGGGAGCCGATCTCGGTGGCGCTCCCGGCGCTGGTGCGGAAGTTGCTCGCCGAGCAGGCCTAGAAGGCGAGCAGGCCTGGAAGGGCGGGCAGGCTGAGAAAGGGACGCACCGCCTGCATACGATGATCCTTCCGGCTCCCCCTCACGGCCTGGAGTGATCGAGCGATGACGACGGCGAAGTTCGACCCCTGGTCGGCCGAGTTCGTGGCCCACCCGTACGACGCGTACGCCGAACTGCGCGAGCACGCGCCGGTGACGTACCACGAGCCGACGAACCAGTGGCTCGTCTCGCGCCACGAGGACGTCAGCGCCCTGCTGCGTGACCGGCGGCTCGGCCGCACCTACACCCACCGGTTCAGCCACCAGGAGTTCGGCCGCCCCGAACCCGACCCGGCGCACGAGCCCTTCCACACCCTCAACGACCACGGGCTGCTCGACCTGGAGGCGCCCGACCACACCCGGATCCGCCGCCTGGTCTCCAAGGCCTTCACCCCGCGCATGGTCGAGGGGCTGCGGCCCACCGTCCGGCGCCTCGCGGGCGAACTGGTCGACGGGTTGCTCGCGGCCGGCGGCGGGGACCTGGTCGCCGCCGTCGCCGAGCCGCTGCCGGTCGCCGTGATCGCCGAGGTGCTCGGCGTGCCGGAGGGGGACCGGCACCTGCTGCGCCCCTGGTCGGCCGACATCACCGGAATGTTCGAGCTCAACCCGAGCGAGGAGACCGCCCGCCGGGCCGTCACCGCGAGCATCGAGTTCTCCGACTACCTGCGCGCCCTGATCCGCGAGCGCCGGGCGAACCCGGGTGCGGACCTGATCAGCGCGCTCATCCAGGCCCAGGAGGGCTCCGACGCGCTCACCGAGCAGGAGATGGTCTCCACCTGCGTGCTGCTGCTCAACGCCGGTCACGAGGCGACCGTGAACACCACCGGCAACGGCTGGTGGGCGCTGTTCCGCAACCCCGGCGAACTCGCCCGGCTGCGCGCCGACGTGCAGGGGCTGCTGCCCACCGCCGTCGAGGAACTGATGCGCTGGGACACCCCGCTGCAGATGTTCGAGCGCTGGGTGCTGGAGGACATCGAGGTCCGCGGCGTCACCGTCCCGCGCGGCGCCGAGATCGCCCTGCTCTTCGGCTCCGCCAACCGCGACCCGGAGCGCTTCGCCGACCCCGACCGGCTCGACCTCGGCCGCACCGACAACCCGCACATCACCTTCGGCGCCGGAATCCACTTCTGTCTGGGCGCGCCGCTTGCCAGACTGGAGCTCACCGAGTCCTACGGCACGCTGCTGCGCCGGGCCCCGGGCCTGCGGCTGGTCCGTGAGCCCGAGTGGAACCCGGGCTACGTGATCCGAGGGCTCAAGGAACTGCTGGTCGAGGTCTGAGGACCGAGGACCGAGGGGGGAGAAGGCCGTGGGCAAGGCTACGGGGGCACTGCTGGGGCTGGCGATCGGCGACGCGATCGGCCGGGTGACCGAGTTCAGGAGCGTCGAGGAGATCGCCGCCGACGAGCCGGACTGGCGGCGGCTCCCGCTGCCGAAGAAGGCGTTGGTCACCGACGACACCCAGATGACGCTCGCCCTCGCCCGCGGCCTGCGCACCGCCCTCTCGCGCGGGACCCTGACCCCGCTGCGCCTGGAGCGGCCGGTCCGCGAGGAGTTCGTCGACTGGTGGCGCTCCCCGCAGAACAACCGCGCCCCCGGCATGACCTGCCTGCGCGCCTGCGAGCGGCTCAGCCACGACAAGTACCGCTGGCAGCAGGCCAGCGACGTCGGCTCCAAGGGCTGCGGCGCCAACATGCGGGTCGCCCCGGTCGGGCTGATCCGCGAGCTGGACGCCCGGCAGCTCTCCGGCGCCGCCCAGCTGCAGTCCGCCCTCACCCACGGCCACCCGACCGCCCTCGCCGCCAGCGACCTCACCGCCTACGCCGTCCGCAAGCTCGCCGAGGGCGTCCCGCCCGCCGGATTGCCCGCGGTGTTGCGGGCGTACGCGCTGGCGAGCCGCGAGCGCTACGACGAGTTCTGGCTCGGCGACCTCGCCGACCGCTGGTACGGCTCGTCCCCGCAGGCCGTCCTCGCCCGCGGCTGGGACGACTGCCTCAAGGTCCTCGACCAGCTGCAGGCCGCGCTCGCCGCACCCGACGTCGAGGCCGATCCCTGCCTGGCCACCGGCGAGGGCTGGGTCGCCGAGGAGGCCTTCGGCACCGGCCTGCTCTGCTTCCTGCTGCTGCCGGACGACCCGGTCGCCGCCGTCCGCCGGGCCGCGTACAGCTCCGGCGACTCCGACTCCCTCGCTTGCCTGACCGGCGCCTTCGCCGGCGCGTACCACGGCGAGGCGGTCTGGCCGGCGGAGTGGGTCGAGCGGATCGAGCACCGGGACGAGCTGCTGGAGTTCGGCGCCCTCTGGGACTGAGAGCCGGGGGCGGCACCGGAACCCGATCGCGGGGCGGCGCGTCGAAGGGCCATGACGAACAGCCGCACCGGAAACCGTCGTCGCGCCGCCCTGCTTCTCGCCGCCGTGCTCGCCGCGCCGCTGCTCGGCGGCTGCGGCAGCACCGGCGCCGCCACCGGCACGGAGCTGCGAGCCGCCGCGCCGGCCAGTCGGCCCGCCGTGGACCCGGCCCAGGTGGCCGCTACCGCCAAGGCCACCGACGCCTTCGGGCTCGACCTCCTGCACGCTCTCACCACGACGCCGGACGGCGCGGGCCGCAACACGGTGGTCTCGCCCGTCGGGCTGGCCACCGTGCTCGGGATGCTGATGCCCGGGGCGCGCGGCGCGACCGCCGACGAACTCGCCAAGGCCCTGCACACCGGACTCGACCCGAAGCAGTACGCGCTCGCCGTCGGCGCGCTCGACCAGCGGACGAAGAACGGGGACCAGCTCACCCTGCACCAGGCCGACGAGGTCTGGACGCAGCAGGGCTTCCCGGTCGAGCCCGACTACCTGGCCGCGCTGGCGGCCGCCTTCGACGCCGGGGTGCACACCACCGACTTCACGAAGGATCCCGAGGGCAGCCGCAAGGCGGTCAACGCGGCCGTGGAGAAGGCCACCGAGGGGCGGATCAAGGACCTGTTCGCCCCGAAGACGATCAACCCGGACACCCGGCTGGTCCTCACCGACGCGCTCTACCTCAAGGCCAAGTGGGCCTCCGAGTTCAAGCCCGGGCACACCGCCGACCGCCCGTTCCACAAGCTGGACGGCACCGCCCCGAACGTCTCCACGATGAGCCAGACCGGCGAGTTCAAGTACGCCGACGGCTCCGGCGGGATCGTCGGAGAGCCCTGGCAGGCCGTCGAACTCCCCTACGCGGACGGCAACCTGGCGATGGACCTGATCGTCCCCGCGCAGGGCGGCTTCGCGGCCTTCACCAAGGGACTGGACCAGCCCCAGCTCGACCGGATCCTCGGCGCCCTCGCCGAGCGGCCCGTCGACCTGCAGCTGCCGCGCTTCCACTTCGACACGTCCAACGAGCTCACCCCCGCGCTGCGTTCGCTCGGCGTCCACTCGGTCTTCGACAACGCCGACCTCAGTGGCATCGCCAAGGAGCCGCTCGCCGTCAACATGGTCGTCCAGAAGGCCACCGTCCAGGTCGACGAGGAGGGCACGGTCGCGGCGGCCGGCAGCGGCGTCGGGATCGTCGCCGGGGCGGCGCCCGCTCCGCGCGACCCCGCCCAGCTGCACATCGACCGGCCGTTCCTGTTCCTGATCCGGGACACCTCCACCGGCCGGCCGCTGTTCCTCGGCCAGGTCACCGACCCGCAGGCGAACTAGACGAGTAGTTCCGAAGTGGGTCAGTGGTCGTAGGCGATCAGTGAGCGGGTCACGGGCTGGCCTGTGGTCCGGTTGTGCCAGATCGCGCAGGTCATCGCCAGTAGCCGCTGGCC
>NZ_JBVJLM010000035.1:0-50253 GCF_055584725.1 Kitasatospora sp. NPDC101108 | reverse complement strand
CGCTACCCCTCGTTCAAGGGGATCATGGCGGCGAAGAAGAAGCCGGTGCAGTCGCTGGACCTGGACGACCTGGGCATCGAGGCGGACGAGGTCGGCCTGACGGGTTCGTGGACGGCGGTCGAGTCGGTGGCGGCGCGTCCGGCGCGCACCGCGGGCACGGTCGTCAAGGACGAGGGCGAGGGCGGCAAGCAGCTCGCCGCGTTCCTCGCCGACCAGAAGTTCATCTAGTCCCGCCCGTCAGCGCATCCAACGATCGATCAGGAGCAACGAATCATGGCTGAGATCCTGGTTCTGGTGGACCACGCCGAAGGTGCGGTCCGCAAGCCCGCCCTCGAACTGCTGACCCTGGCCCGCCGCATCGGCGAGCCGTCCGCCGTCGTGCTGGGCGCGGGTGCCGCGGCCGCCGACATCGCCGCCAAGGCCGCCGAGTTCGGCGCCGCCAAGGTGTACGTCGCGGACGGCGCCGAGTTCGCCGACCAGCTGGTCGTCCCCAAGGTGGACGCCCTGGCCCAGATCGCCCGGACGGTGTCCCCGGCCGCCGTGCTGGTGACGTCCTCCGGCGAGGGCAAGGAGGTCGCCGCGCGCGTCGCGCTGCGGATCGGCTCCGGCATCATCACCGACGCCGTCGACCTGGAGGCCGGCGACGGCGGTCCGGTCGCCACCCAGTCGGTGTTCGCCGCGTCCTTCCAGGTGAAGTCCAAGGTCACCAAGGGCGCGCCGGTCATCACCGTCAAGCCGAACGCCGTCGCCCCGGAGGCCGCCCCGGCCGCCGGCGCCGTCGAGAACGTGTCGGTGGAGTTCACCGGCAACGCCGCCAAGGTCACCTCGCGCACCCCGCGCGTCTCGACCGGCCGCCCGGAGCTGACCGAGGCCGCCATCGTGGTCTCCGGCGGCCGCGGCGTCGGTGCCGCCGAGGGCTTCGGCGTGGTCGAGGAGCTCGCGGATGCCCTGGGCGCGGCCGTCGGCGCCTCGCGCGCCGCCGTCGACGCCGGCTGGTACCCGCACAGCAACCAGGTCGGCCAGACCGGCAAGCAGGTCTCCCCGCAGCTGTACATCGCGGCGGGCATCTCCGGTGCCATCCAGCACCGGGCCGGCATGCAGACCTCGAAGACCATCGTGGCCGTCAACAAGGACCCGGAGGCCCCGATCTTCGAGCTGGTCGACTACGGCGTGGTCGGCGACCTCTTCCAGGTGCTGCCGCAGCTCACCACCGAGGTGAAGGCCCGCAAGGGCTGATCCGAGCGGTCCCATGGACCGGAGGGCGTGGCACCGGGTGCTCGGTGCCGCGCCCTCCGCCGTTTCCGCCCCCCGTGCGGGAGGCGGCGCCGCGCCGGCCCGTAGAGTCGGCCCGACGGCGGCCGGGCGCGGGAGCCCGGCGGCGCGATCAGGGCGAGGACGAGGGCGAGGACGGAAGCATGGCACTGCTGACGGCACTTCAGGGCGACCACGGCGACGCGGCGGAGGCGCTGCGGATCGACGGCCGGGCGCTCTCCCGGGAGGAGCTGCTCGGCGCGGCGACGGCGGTGGCCGACCGGGTGGCCGGGGCTCCCGCGCTCGCCGTGCTCGCCCGGCCGACCGTGGAGACGGTCACCGCCGTGGTCGGCGGCCTGCTGGCGGGCGTCCCGGTGGTGCCGCTGCCGCCCGACTCGGGCCCCAAGGAGCGTGAGCACATCCTGCGCGACTCGGGCGCGACGCTGCTGGCGCACGCCGCCGGGGAGGCCGCGCCCGACGGCGTGTCGGTGACGGCCCTGCCCGTCGACCCCGCCGAGCGCTCGTCGACCACGTACGCCGAGCCGGCCGCCGACACGACCGGCTTCGTCCTCTACACCTCGGGCACCACCGGCGCGCCCAAGGGCGCGGTGATCCGGCGTGCGGCGATCGCCGCCGACCTGGACGCCCTCGCCGCCGCCTGGCAGTGGACCGCCGAGGACACCCTCGTCCACGGGCTGCCGCTGTTCCACGTGCACGGCCTGCTGCTCGGCGTGCTGGGCGCCCTGCGCACCGGCAGCCGGCTGGTGCACACCGGCCGGCCGGACCCCGCGGGGTACGCGGCGGCGGGCGGCAGCCTGTACTTCGGCGTGCCCACCGTCTGGTCCCGGCTGGCGGCGGATCAGGAGGCGGCCGGGCGGCTGTCCTCGGCCCGGTTGCTGGTTTCCGGCAGCGCGCCGCTGCCCGTACCGGTGTTCGAGAAGCTGGCGGCGCTCACCGGGCACGCCCCGATCGAGCGCTACGGGATGACCGAGTCTCTGATCACCGTCAGCACCCGGGCGGACGGCGAGCGGCGGCCCGGCAGCGTCGGGCTGCCGCTGGAGGGGGTGCGCACCCGGCTGGTCGGCGAGGACGGCGAGCCGGTGCCGTACGACGGGGAGAGCGTCGGCGAGCTGCAGGTCTGCGGCCCCACGCTGTTCAGCGGCTACCTCAACCGGCCGGACGCCGACGCGGAGGCCTGGACGGCGGACGGCTGGTTCCGCACCGGGGACGTCGCGGTGATCGGGGCGGACGGCTTCCACCGGATCGTCGGACGCGCCTCGGTGGACCTGATCAAGAGCGGCGGCTACCGGATCGGCGCGGGTGAGGTGGAGGCCGCGCTGCGCGACCACCCGGCGGTCGCGGACGCGGCGGTGGTCGGCGCGCCGGACGAGGACCTCGGACAGGCGATCGTCGCGTACGTCATTCCGGACGGCGTCGTGACGGGCGAACAGCTGACGGCCTTCGTCGCGGAGCGGCTCTCGGTGCACAAGCGGCCGCGACGGGTGGTGCTCGTGTCCGAACTGCCCAGGAACGCCCTGGGAAAGGTGCTGAAGAAGCAGCTGCTGGCGGAGGCCGAGCGCCGTTGGTGAGGGGGCGTCGGGAGCGCCCGGCGGTGACGGGTGTTCACCCTGATGCGCCGTCGGTGCCCCCCGCCCGGAAACCTTCCTTTGGCGCACTCCACTGCGCGCAGTGAGCGAACGCGTGCCTAACGTGACACGCAGGCAGAACTGAATCCCGGGTGACGTGTCGCGACTTCCGGTCGCACGGCCGGAGGCCGCAGCACGTCGGACGGGATCTGCCGAGCCGTACGAACCGGTCCTGCCGGGGCGTACCGCGTGTCCGCAGCAGTTTCCGCAGCCGCCTCCTGGGCGGCCGTTCGCCGCAGTGCGTTCGCAGCAGTGAAGGAAGTCAGCAGGATGACCACCGTCAACACCGGCGCGCCGGATGCCGCCGACGAACCGACCGGGCAGCACGCCCCCGCCACCGACACCCGTTCCGCCACCGCCGACCGTCCCGCGCGGGCCGGGCGGATCCGCCGGGGGATAGGCATGGCGGCCGTGATCGCGGTCGGCGCGGGGGCCATCGGCCTCGGCACCGGCGTGAGCCCCGCCGCGGCCGAGCGGGCGCCGGCGCACGCCGGGTGGGACGGCTCGCGGTACTGGTTCAAGAACAGCCAGGGGCAGTGGCGCTGGACCAGCCACTACAGCGTGTACCTGGCGCGGACCGGCGGGGCGCAGTCCTCCTCGAAGTCCTCGCCCTCGAAGTCCTCGTCCAAGTCGTCGTCGAAGTCCTCGAACGGCGGGATCAAGCAGGGCTGGGACGGCTCCCGGTACTGGTTCAAGAACAGCAAGGGGGAGTGGCGCTGGACCTCCCACTACGACGTCTACCTGGAGCGGACCGGCGGCTCCTCGTCCTCGGGCGGCTCCTCGTCCGGTTCGTCGTCCGGCTCCTCGGGCGGCTCGGTGGCGGCGGACCACAACGTCGAGACGGCGGTGCAGTACGCGCTCGCCCAACTCGGCAAGCCGTTCCGGACCGCGGGCAACGGGCCCGACGGGTACGACTGCTCGGGCCTGGTGCAGCAGTCCTTCCGGCGCGGCGGCATCTCCCTGCCGCGGGTCGCCAACGACCAGTACGCGGCCACCACGCCGATCAAGGCGAGCCAGCTGCGCCGCGGTGACCTGCTGTTCTGGTCGCCGAGCGGGACCGCCCGGGGCATCCAGCACGTGGCGATCTACCTCGGCAACAACCAGTACGTGGAGGCCGCGCGGCCCGGGACGCGGATCCGGATCTCGTCGATCAGCAAGGGGTACTACCCGGCGTTCATGGGACGGCCGTAGCGCACCCCGTGCGGGGCGCCCGGGCCGGCGGGCCCGGGCGCCCCGCACGCCCGGGGGCCTCGCGTCGAACGTCGGTCGGTCAGGGGTCGGTCCCCGGTCCGTCGGTGACCGTTCAGCGGTCCGTCAGCGGGTCGGTCAGAGATCGGCCGGGCGGGGGAGCGCGCCGCGGGCGCCGAGTGCGGTGACGGCGAAGGCCCCGGCGGCCACGGCGGTGGCGGCCGCGTCCGGGAGGGACGCGCCGCGGGCGAGCCGGGCGGCGAGCGCGCCGCAGAACACGTCGCCGGCGCCGGTGGTGTCGACCACCCGGACGGCGGGGGCGGGCAGCCGGGTGAGTCCTTCCCCGGTGACGACCAGGGCGCCCTCGCCGCCGAGGGTGACCACCGCCCCCTCGGCCCGCCGGGCCAGGACGTGGGCTGCCTCGGCGGCGGTCGCGGTGCCGGTGAGCTGGCGGGCCTCGACGGCGTTGGCCACCACCAGGGGGCGGCGGCCGCTGGGACCGGGGCCGGGCAGGTCGCCGGCCGGGGCGGTGTTGTGCAGCCAGCGGGTGCCGCCCTCGGGGCCCGCGGCGGGCAGCGCGGCGGCGGTGGCGCGGATGCAGTCCGCGGGGACCTCGTTGCTGGTGAGCACCACGTCGACCGGGAGCAGGTGGAGCCGGGCCAGGGCGGCGGTGACCTCCTCCGGGGTCAGCCGGGCGTTGGCGCCCGGGACGACCACGATGCTGTTCTCGCCGCCGGGGTCGACCATGACGATCGCCTGACCGGTGGGCGCACCGGTGTCGGTGTGCACGGCGCCCGTCTCGACCTGCGCGCCGCGCAGATCGGCGAGCGCCGCCTCTCCGTCGGCGTCGCGCCCCACCTTGGCGACCAGGTGGGTCGCGGCCCCCATCCGGGCCGCCGCCACCGCCTGGTTGGCGCCCTTGCCGCCGAACCCCCGGGTGGCGTCGTCGGCGAGGACGGTCTCGCCGGGTGCGGGGAGTACCGGGCAGCGGAGGATCCGGTCGGTGTTGACCGAGCCGATGACGATGACCCGGCCGGCGGGGAGCAGCTTCATCGTTCCTCTGTACGTGCCGGGGCGCGCGCGGCGCAAGGGGTACGCGCCGTGGCGGGCGGAGACCGGCCGGGTCGCGCCGGGGTCGTGCCGTTGTGCCGGGTCGGCGGGGAGGGGCGCGGGGCGGCGCAGGGGCGGGGTGAGCGGCGTACGGATGGGGCGCGCGCGGGAAGTCGGCCGGTCCGGGTGCGCGTGCGCAGGGGGTGGCCGCAGGGTGCGGCTTTGCTGTCGGCCGGTCCGCTCCTTTCCGTACCGGGCCCGTGGCCTGGGCACATGCCCCTGTCAAGGGGCGGGCCGGGGCGCGCGGGCGGGCGCGGCAAGCAGTTTTGGGGAGCGGCATGGCGCGGGTACCACCACGGGTGGCGCTGGTTCGGCCGACGGGGGCGCTGCCCGGTGCGAACGGCATCGGGGCAAGTCGAGGGCAGGGGACGTTGTGATCGTCTGGGTCAATGGCACATTCGGGGCGGGCAAGACGAGCGCCTGCCGCGAGCTGGTGGAACTGCTGCCGGGGAGCGTGCTCTTCGATCCCGAGCTGGTGGGCTTCGGGCTGCGCCGGATGCTCCCGGCCGACCGGCTGGCCACGGTGTCCGACTTCCAGGACCTCGCGGCCTGGCGCCGGCTCGTGCCCGAGACGGCGGCGGCGCTGATCGGCGAGGTCGGCGGCCCGCTGGTGGTGCCGATGACGCTGCTCAGAGAGGACTACCGGGACGAGATCTTCGGAGACCTCGCCGCGCACGGGATCGCGGTGCACCACTTCGTCCTGGACCCAGAAGAAACGATCCTGCGTGACCGCATCGCGCGCCGCGAGGAGTGCCCCGGCGATCCGGAGGCCAGCGAGCGGATCCGCACCTGGTGCTTCGAACACCTGCCCCGCTACCGGGCCGCCCGCCGCTGGCTGGTCGGCGACGCCCGGATGCTCGACACCAGCGCGCTCACCCCGCGCGAGACCGCGCACCGGATAGCCGAGCTGGTCCGGGTCGGCGACGCGCGCTGCCCGATCGTCCAGGCCCCCGACCAGACCGGGGACACCGTCGCCTCGGCCGTGCTGTTCTTCGACGAGCAGGACCGGGTGCTGCTCGTCGACCCGGTCTACAAGCCCGACTGGGACTTCCCCGGCGGCGTGGTCGAACGCGGTGAGGCCCCCACCGACGCCGCCCTGCGCGAGACCGCCGAGGAACTGGGACTGCGGCTCGACCCCTCGGTGCTGCGCCTGCTCGCCGTCGACTGGGAACCGCGCACCGGCCCGCGCCGCGGCGGCCTGCGGCTGATGTACGACGGCGGGCTGCTGGACGACGCGGGCCGGCAGAACCTGCTGCTCCAGCAGGAGGAACTGCGCGGCTGCCGGTTCGTCACGCTGGACGAGGCGGCCGACCTGCTGCCGCCGAGCCGCTACCGGCGCCTCGCGGCCGCGCTGGACGCCCGGCGGAGCGGCGAGCTGCGGTACCTGGAGGCGGGGTGCCGGGTGGCGCTCGGCCTGGCCAGCACGGCGGACGCCGTGTAGGACTCGCGCGGGACGGCCGGTGCAGCGGGGACGGCCGGTGCGGCGGGACGGCCGGTGCAGCGGGGAGGGCCGGTGCGACGGGCAGGGCCGGTGCGGCGGGGAGCGCGGGCCCTGGTTGGCCGGGCGGGCGGTGGGGGCGTCAGGATGGGGGCATGCCCTTCACGTTGAGCCACCCCGCCGCCGTCCTGCCCCTGCTGCGCGCCGCCGGGGAGCGCGGGCCGTTGGTGGCCTCGGCGCTGGTGGCCGGGTCGATGGCGCCCGACGTGCCGTTCTTCGCGGAGTCGCTGCTGCCCGGGGTGTACGGGCACGGCGGCCTGACGCACGCGTGGTGGGCGGTGCCGACGCTGGACGTGGCGATCGCCGGTGCGCTGGTGGCCGGGTGGCACGGGCTGCTGCGGGCGCCGCTGGTGGGACTGCTGCCCGAGCACTGGGCGGGCGGCGCGGAGGCGCTGACGGCCCGGCGGCCGGGCGGCGCGGGCTCGGGCCCGCGGGGCGTCGACGCGGCGTGGTTCCTGGCCTCGGCGGCCGTCGGAGCGGCCACCCACGTCGGTTGGGACGCCTTCACCCACGGCGGGCGGCTGGGCGTGCGGCTGCTGCCCGTACTGGACCGGAAGGTGGTCGGCGTCCCGGTCTACGAGGCTCTGCAGTACGGGAGTTCGGCGCTCGCGCTGGCCGCGATGGGCGGTTGGGCGGCGCGCGCGGTACGGGCCGTCGAACCGGTGCGCCCGGCCGTGCGGCTCGCACCGCGGACCCGGCGGCTGGCCACCGCGGCGCTGGGCGCGGCGACGGCGGCCGGGGTGCTGCACCGGCTGAGCCCGCTGCGGCGCAACTTCGTCCCGGAGGTGTGCTTCGGTGCCGGGGCCGGACTCGCGGTGGGCGCGGTCGGCTACGCGGCGGTGGTCGCGGCCGCCCGCCGGTGGCGTGGCGGGCGGCCCGGGACCGGTGCGAACTCGCCTCAGCTGGAACGCAGTTCGGCGTAGCGGCGGAGGAACAGGGCCTCGGCGAGGGCCATCCGCTCCAGCTCCTGCGGGTCGACGCTCTCGTTGACGGCGTGGATCTGGGTGGTCGGCTCCTCGACGCCGATCAGCACGATCTCGGCCTGCGGGTAGAGCGAGCGCAGGGTGTTGCAGAGCGGGATCGAGCCGCCCTCGCCGGCCGTCACCATCGGGGTGCCGAAGGCCTCGGCCATCGCCTCGCCCATCGCCTCGTAGGCCGGGCCGTCGGTGTCGGCGAGGAACGGGGCGCCGTTGCCATGGCGCCGGATCGTCAGCCGGGCGCCCAGCGGGACCTGTGCCTCCAGGTGGGCGACCAGGGCGTCCTGGGCGGCGTCCGAGCTCATGCCCGGCGGGACGCGCAGGCTGATCAGCGCCTTGGCGGCGGCCTGCACCGACGAGGTGGCGCCGATCACCGGCGGGGCGTCGATGCCGAGGACGGTGACGGACGGGCGGGCCCAGAGGCGGTCGGCGACGGTGCCGGTGCCGGTCAGCTCGACGCCGTCGACCACCTTGGCGTCGGCGCGGAACTGCTCCTCCGGGTACTGCACGCCCTCCCAGGTCTGGTCGGAGGCCAGCCCGGCGACCGCGACGTCGCCGTTCTCGTCGTGCAGCGAGGCGAGCACCCGGACCAGGCACTGCAGCGCGTCCGGGGCGGCGCCGCCGAAGGCACCGGAGTGGAGGTTGCCTGCCAGGGTGGTGATCGAGGCCTCGACCACCGTCATGCCGCGCAGCGAGGCGGTCACGGTGGGCAGGCCGGGGGCGAAGTTGCCGGTGTCGCCGATCACGATCGCGTCGGCGGCGAGCAGCTCGGGGTGGGCCTCGGCGTAGCGCTCCAGGCCACCGGTGCCCTGCTCCTCCGAGCCCTCCACGATGATCTTCAGGCCGACCGGGTAGCCGTCCCCGTACACCTGGCGCAGCGCCCGCAGGGCGGTCAGGTGCATCAGGATGTTGCCCTTGCAGTCGGCGGCGCCGCGCCCGTACCAGCGGCCGTCACGCTCGGTCAGCTCGAAGGCGGGGCTGAGCCAGTCGTTCTCGTCGAGCGGGGGCTGGACGTCGTAGTGCGAGTAGAGCAGGACGGTCGGGGCGCCCTCCGGGCCGGGCAGTTCGCCGTAGACGGACTGGGTGCCGTCCGGGGTGTCCAGCAGCTGGATGTTGCCCAGGCCCTCGGCGGCGAAGGCGTCGGCGACCCACCGGGCGGCCTTCTGGCACTCCTCGACCGGGAACTGGCGCGGGTCGGCGACCGACGGGAACGCGACCAGCTCGGCGAGGTCGGTGCGGGCACGGTCCATCAGGGACCGGACGGCGTCGGCCAGGGGCTGTGACATCGGTGCTCCGTGGGGGAGGTCCGCCCGGGGGGTGGTTCGGACGGAGGAGGTCGGTTGGGGTACCGCCGATCATAGGCGGAGCCGTTCGGGGGGCCTCCGGGGAGCTTCGGGATCGGTGGGCGGTTCGGTGGGTGGTGCGGCGTCCGGGCCGGTGGTCGGACGCATAGGATTGCTCGACGTGACTGACTCCGGAAGCCCCGATTCCCGTAGCCCGCTCGACAGCCCGCGCGACAGCCCGCTCGACGAGGCGCCGCTGCCGCCCGACGGCGTCTGGGACGTCGTGGTGGTCGGCGCCGGACCGGCCGGGGCCTCGGCCGCGTACGCCGCCGCCGCGCAGGGCCGCCGGGTGCTGCTGCTCGACAAGGCCGAGCACCCCCGCTACAAGACCTGCGGCGGCGGGATCATCGGCCCGTCCCGGGACAGCCTGCCGCCGAACTTCGAACTGCCGCTGCAGGACCGGGTGTCCGCCGTCACCTTCGCCTACGACGGCCGGTACACCCGGACGCGCCGGTCCCGGCGGATGCTGTTCGGGCTGGTCAACCGGGACGAGTTCGACCTGCGCCTGGTGCAGGCGGCCAAGCAGGCCGGGGCGGTGCTGGTCACCGGGGTGACCGTCACCGGGGTCGAGCAGCGCGGCGGCGAGCACCGGACGGCGCTGGTGACGGCGGCCGACGGGCGCAGCTTCGAGGCCCGCGCGGTGGTCGGCGCGGACGGCAGCGCCAGCCGGATCGCCCGCCACGTGGGCGTCACCTTCGACCAGATCGACCTCGGTCTGGAGGCCGAGATCCCGGTGCCGCCGCAGGTGGCCGCCGACTGGTCGGGCCGGATCCACCTCGACTGGGGTCCGCTGCCCGGCAGTTACGGCTGGGTGTTCCCGAAGACCGAGACCAGCAGCCTGACCGTGGGTGTCATCTCGGCGCGCGGCGACGGTGAGCGGACCAAGCAGTACCTCGCCGACTACATCCGGCGGCTGGGCTTGTCCGGCTTCACCCCGCGGGTCGAGTCCGGGCACCTGACCCGCTGCCGGGCCGAGGACTCGCCGCTCTCCCGCGGCCGGGTGCTGGTCGCCGGGGACGCGGCCGGGCTGCTGGAGCCGTGGACCCGCGAGGGCATCTCGTACGCGCTGCGCTCGGGCCGGCTGGCCGGTGAGTGGGCGGTGCGGGTCGCGGAGGCGGGCGACGCCGGGGCGGTGCGGCGTGAGGCGCTGAACTACGCGTTCGCGGTGAAGGCCGGGCTGGGTGTGGAGATGCGCGCGGGCAAGCAGCTGCTGGGTGCCTTCGAGCGGCGGCCGTACCTGTTCCACGCGGCGGTCTGCCTGGTGCCGGCGGCGTGGCGGGCGTTCGCCCGGACCACGCAGGGGCACACCACCTTCGCGCAGTTGCTGCGGCAGAACCGGGCGGCGCGCAAGTTGATGGCGATGGCCGCGCGGTAGCGGTAGCGGTTGGCGGAACTGGCCCGGGGCCGCGCTGTTCGCGGACTGCCAGGCGCCGTGGGCGCCGTGGGCGCTGCCCTGAAGTCTGTTCGCTGTCACCTGCCGCCCGTCAGCTCGTCCCCGAGCACGCTGCGCCGGTACAGCACCGAGCGGCCGTGCCGGGCCCGGGTGACCAGGCCGGTGGCCGACAGGACCGAGAGGTGCTGGCTGACCGCGCCCGGGGTGACGCCGAGGCGGTAGGCGAGCTCGGTGGTGGAGGCCGGTTCGGCGAGCAGTGCGAGCAGCCGGGCCTTTGGTGCGCCGACCAGTGCCTCCAGGGCCTGCGGGGGCACCGGTGAGCCCTGGTCGGCCATGCCCGCCTGCCCGCGTGCCGGGTAGCTGATCTGCGGCGCGCGGCTGCTGTCGATCATGGTGATCGCGCCCCTGACGAAGAAGGTCGGGCAGAGGACGAGCCCGCGGCCGTCCACCGCGGTCTCCACGTCCCCGTCCGTCCACTGCCGGTTGATCGAGAGCACGCCGTCGGTCCACCGCAGCCGGTGGTCCAGGTCCGTGAACAGGGCCGCGGCGCCGTGCTGGGCGAGCACCCGGGCCCGGTACACCAGGTCGGCCTCCAGCACCGCGCGGGCCTGCGGCCACCAGGTGGGGGCCAGGCACGTCTCCCAGTACTCCTCCAACGCGTCGCAGATCCGCGCCAACAGCCGCTCCGGACGGGCGAGTCCGGCTTCGAGCAGGTCGGGCAGCGGCTGTCCGTTCGGGAGGAACGTCTGCTCCAGTTCGCCGCGCAGCAGCTCCGGCGGCAGCCCACGCACGGTGGCGAGCTCGGTGCGGAACTCGGGGGCGGGGGCGGACGGACGGGGCGTCAGGAAGTCGGGGACCCAGCGGTTGTCGGCGACCAGGGACAGCAGCAGCCGGGAGTCCAGGCGCTCGAACGAGGGCCGGAGTCGCTCGAAGGCCCGGCTCTGCAGCCGGTACACGCCCGGGTGGGTCCACATCCGCAGGCTGAGCGTGGCCTCCAGGATCGGGGAGTAGGCGAACCAGGTGGTCGCGAGGTCGGCCAGGCGAAGGGTGAAGCGGTGCACGGGCGTTGTCCTTCCGATGCCGACGTGCGACTGCCGGCGCTTCGACTGCCGACGTCCGGCTGCCGACGTCCGACTGCCGACCCGCGGAGTTTTAGCCAGAGCCTAAAGGAATAGCCGGTCCACCCCGTCCGCCGGTGGAATCGTCGGCATGACCACCTCACCGGCGGAGTCCTCCGCACCGTCCTTCGCCATGCCCGAACCGGCCGGGGCCGGCCGCCTGCCGGAGGCCCTCCGACGCCGCCTGCACCCGGACCCGACGGTCCGCCGGCTGGCCGGGATCACCCTGGTCAACACGGTGGGAAACGGCCTCTCGCTGTCCGTCGCGGTGCTGTTCTTCACCCGGGTGCTCGGCCTGAGCGCCGCCCAGCTGGGGTTCGGGATGACCGCGGCCGGCCTCTGCGGGGTCGTCGCCAGCGTGCCGGCCGGCCGGGCCGCCGACCGCTGGGGCGCCCGGAGGGTCCTGGTGGCACTGGTCTCGGCGGAGGCGATCGGCACCGCGGGGTACGCCTTCGTGCACAGCTACCCGGCCTTCGTGGCCCTGGCCTGCGCCGTCTCCGCCGTCGACCGGGGATCCTCCGCGGCCCGCAACGCCCTCTACGCCGAGGTGCTGCCCGCCGACCGCCGGGTGGCCGGCCGGGCGCACCTGCGGGTGGTGACCAACATCGGCATCTGCCTGGGAACGGGGCTCGGCGCGATCGCGCTCCAACTCGACACCCGGGCGGTCTACCTGACCGCGATCCTGGCCGACGCCGTGTCCTACGTGGCCGTCGCGCTCCTGCTCCACCGGCTGCCCGCGGTGACGGGGACGGCGAGCGGGTCCGGTATGGCGAGCGGGTCCGGTATGGCGAGCAGGACCGGCACGGCGAACCCGTCGGACCCCGCCGACAAGGGCGGCAAGCAGGGCCGCCGGGGCAACCCGGCACTGCGCGACGGGCCGTTCCTGATGGTGACCCTGCTGTGCTCGGTGCTCGGACTGCAGTTCGCCGTGCTGGAGGTGGGCGTGCCGCTGTGGATCGTCCAGCACACGGAAGCGCCGCGGATCACCGTCGCGGGCAGCCTGATCGTCAACACCCTGATGGTGATCGCCCTGCAGGTACGGGCCACCCGCGGTACCGAGGAGCGGACGGCCGCCGCCCGGGCGTGCCGTCGGGCCGGGCTGCTGCTCGCCGCCTCCTGCCTGGTCATCGCCCTCGCGCACGGACTGCCGGGGATCGTCGCCGCAGTGGTGGCGCTGGCCGGGGTCGCGCTGCAGTCGCTCGCCGAAGTGATGGGCCAGGCGGGCGGCTGGGCGCTGAGCTACGACCTCGCGGGCGAGCGCGGCCACGGCGCCTACCAGGGCGTGTTCAACGCCGGGACGGCGGCCGCGATGATGGCCGGTCCGGCGCTGGTCAGCACCGCGGTGATCGGCTTCGGGCTGGCCGGATGGGCCGTCCTGGGCGCGGTGCTGGCGGCGGCTGGCCTGGCGATGGGCCCCGCCGTCCGGTGGGCCGGGCGGCGGGACGCACGGCTGCGGGTCGCGTGACGCGTCGGGTCGCGTCCCTGTGACGCGCCGAGCCGCGCCCCTGTGACGCGCCGAGCCGCGCCCCTGTGACGCGCCGAGCCGCGCCCCTGTGACGCGCCGCGGCTACTCCTGGACGATCGCCATCGCCTCGATCTCGATCAGCACGTCCGGCCGGAACAGCGCCGCGACCTGCATCGCGGAGGCCGCCGGGAGCGGGAGGTCGCCCAGGTACTCGTCGCGGGCCTCCCGGATCGCCGGGAGGTGGGCGATGTCGGTCATGAAGAAGGTGAACTTGACGACGTCCGAGAAGTCGGCCCCGGCGGCGGCCAGGCAGCGGCGGAGGTTCTCGAAGACCTGCCGGGCCTGGGCCTTCGGATCACCCGCACCGACCAGGTTCCGGTGCTCGTCGAAGGCGACCTGCCCGGAGACCTGGACCAGTCGGCCGCTGCCGGTGACGACCTGGGTGTAGCCGGTCCCGGGGGCGACGCCGGGCGGCTCGGTGATGTGGGTGAGGTGCTTGGTGGTCATGGCGCACGATCGTGCGCCATCGCCCGTCGGCGTCGCAAGCGGCGCCGCAAGCGGTGGCGCACGCGGTGGCGCCGGCCGATCGGATCGGCGTGACCAACCCGCCCCTTCAGCGCACCACTTCGGGCAGTGCGCGTCGGAACGGCCCGTCGGCGCTCGACAGTTGGGCGTCCGGACCGGAGGAGCGCAGCACGACGTCCAGGACGTCCTCCGGCTCGGCGGCGTAACCCCCGCTCGCCCAGGCCGCGTTGGCCTCCACCACCGCCCAGCCGCGGTCCGTCCGTCCGACGTCCACCACCACCGCGCTCGGCAGCGGGGCGTGCTCGGCCGAGGCGGCCAGTACGTCGCGGGCGAAGGCCGGCACCTCGGAGGCGTCCCGCCCGAGCGGAGCGACGGACAGGTCGCCGTCCACCGCGTAGCGCGAACCGGCCCGCACCGCACCGTCCAGGACGAACAGCCGGTACTCGGCGCGGAACCGCACCACCTCGCTGACGAGTACCGGCGTGTCGCCGTCCAGCAGGTCGGGACCGGGCAGCGCGCCGCCGTCGGCGTAGACCCGGGCGGCGAACAGCTTGTCCGCCGGGGGCTTCACGAAGGCCGGGCCGCGCCGCGTACGGGCCTCGGCCAGCGTGGTCGCGGACACCCGCCGACCTGTCAGCGCGAGCGGCAGCCGGGCCAGCCAGTCCTCGGCGGGCTCCAGCAGGGCGAGACCTAGTTCCCGGCCGACCGCGTCGGCGAACAGCGGCCCGCCGTACACGTGCACCGGCGCGCCGAGCAGTTCGCGCGGCGCCCGCCAGGAGGCGGCGGTGAACGCCCGCAGTCCGCGCAGCCCGGCGGCGGTGCGCAGCTGGAGGCCGGTCTCGTTGATGCGCGGAGCGAGCAGCAGGACGGGGGTCTCGGTGGTCATGGCGCCCATGCTGCCGGGCGGCGGACCGCCGCGACCAGCGGTTTTCCGTCCGGCCGTCGACCGCTCCGGTCCGCCGGGCCGCGGTTGGCTCTGGCCGAGGGGCGGGTGGGCGTGCCAGAGTCGTGCCGGCGCTGTCCGGGCACCCCCGGATCGCGCCCGCAGTCCGACCCACCCTCAGCCGGAAGGCAGGCCCACGCCGATGACCAGCGCAGAGCCCCTCGTCCGCGTCACCACCGCCGACGCCGTCACCACGCTCACCCTCGACTCGCCGCACAACCGCAACGCGCTCTCCTCCCGCCTGATGTCCGAGCTGCACGCCGGACTCGCGATGGCCGCGGCGAACCGGGACGTGCGTGCGGTGGTGCTCACCCACACCGGCAAGGTGTTCTGCGCGGGCGCGGACCTCTCCGAGGCGACCGGCGCGGACCCGACGGTGGGCCCGCGCGGCCTGGTCGAGCTGCAGAAGGCGATCGTGGACTGCACCAAGCCGGTGATCGCCGTGGTCGACGGGCACGCCCGGGCCGGCGGCCTCGGCCTGATCGGCGCGGCGGACCTCGCGATCGCCGGACCGGCCGCGACCTTCGCCTTCACCGAGGTCCGCCTCGGCCTCGCGCCCGCCGTCATCTCGCTGCCGCTGCGCCCCAAGCTGGAGCCTCGCGCCGCCTCCCGCTACTACCTCACCGGCGAGGTCTTCGACGCCGCCGAGGCGGCCCGGATCGGGCTGATCACCCAGGCCGCCGGGTCCACCGAGGACACCGGAGTGGTGCTGAAGGGCCTGCTGGACGCGCTGCGCCAGGGCTCGCCGCAGGGGCTGGCGGAGTCGAAGCGGCTGGCGAACGCCGAGGTGGTGCGGTCCTTCCAGCGGGACGCGGACGAGCTGGTGCAGCTGTCGGCGCGGCTGTTCGGGTCGGCGGAGGCGCAGGAGGGGATGCGGGCGTTCCTGGAGAAGCGGCCGGCCGCCTGGGTGCGCTGAGGCTGGGTGCGCTGAGGCCGGGTGCGCCGAGAACGGTGCGCTGAGGCTGAGCCGACCGGCGGGCCGGCCGACGGGCGGGCTCGGAGTTAGGGGCCCGTGGTTCGGATCCGGCCCGCCCGGGTCGGTGACCGGGCGGGCCGGCGCGGTGGGGCGTCGGTGGGCCACCGGAGGGTCAGCGGATCGTCGCACCGTCCCGCCAGAGGTCGAGCAGGCTCCGGTCCCCGCTGAGCTCGATCAGACCGGGCTGCGCCTGCCGTTCGGCCTGTTCGACCGTCAGTCGGTTCCAGAGCAGCAGGTAGAGCTCGCGGGCCGGGCCGGTGACGGTCAGGTCGGCCGGTTCGGGGCTCTCCTCGGTGGTGACGGTGAGCGGCTCGCGGGAGACGGCCAGGCGCCAGGAGCCCGGGCCGTCAGTGGTTCGGATCCGGACGGTGCGGGGGCTGTCGCTGTGCACCTTCGCCCGGCCGCGGGCCATGAAGCCGCGCAGCAGTTCGTCGATGCCGTCCAGGGCGAGCGCGGTGTCCACGGCCGGGCCAGGGGAGCCGGCCGCCGCGTCGGCGTCGAAGCGGTGGACGGCGGTCTCGTGGGCCTGGCGGCGGGCCCAGAAGGCCAGCGGGCTGGGTGCGGGCAGGAAGGTCCAGCACTCGATGTCGGACGGCGCCTCCGACAGCGTCGTCACCAGTGCCGCGTGGCCTTCGCGGAACCAGTCGAGCAACGCGGCGTCCGAGGGGTCCGGACCGATGACGGCCTTTCCGCCCACCTCGTCCAGCACGGCCCCCAGCCCCTTCGCCGGGTAGGCGGCGGCCCAGCGGTGCACCTGGCCGACGTGCCGCACCAGGTCGCCCAGCCGCCAGTCCGGGCAGGTCGGGACGGGCGCGGTGAGGTCGGTGCGGGCGGCGGCGTCGGCCAGCAGGGCGCCCTCGCGGCGCAGCGCGTCGATGTGCTCGGTGATCTCCATGGGGCGCAGTCTCCCACCGGGGTCCGACAGCGGTGGCGGATTTCGGACGGCCGTGGGGCCGGCGCGCGACGGCCGGTCGGAGCGGTGCGCCGAAGCGACGGGGGTGGCTGCCGGGACGGGTGTGATGTCGGCCTCCCGGCGGACGGGCGGATCCTACGGGCCGGTAACGTGAGCGCATGCCGATAACCCGTTCCCTCCTCTCCGCCGTCCGGGCCGGTGGCCGCCGGGCCGCCGGACACCTCGTCCACCGGGGCTGGCGCTGGATGCAGCGGACCGGTGCGGTCACCAACCGGAACCCCGGCCCGTACCGGTTCGGCGAGCTGGGTGACGGCACGAGCCTCGCCTTCCCGCTCGGGGCGGTGTTCAACGAGCAGTGGATCACCATCGGGCCGTTCTCGATCATCGGCGAGCGGGTCACCATCAGCGCGGGCTTCCTGCCCGGGCTCGACCTCGGCCCGGAGCCGATCGTGCGGATCGGCGGCGGCTGCGTGATCGGCCGGGACAGCCACATCGTGGGCCACCAGTCGATCGTCATCGGCGACGACGTCTGGACCGGCCCCGGTGTGTACGTGAGCGACCAGGCGCACGAGTACCGCGACACCGAGCTGCCGATCGGCAAGCAGTGGCCGCGCAACGAGCCGGTGGAGATCGGCGCGGGCAGCTGGATCGGCACCGGCGCGGTGATCATGCCGGGGGCTCGGATCGGGCGCAACGTGGTGGTCGCGGCGGGCGCCGTGGTGCGCGGCGAGGTGCCCGACCACAGCGTGGTGGCCGGCGCCCCGGCCAAGGTGGTCCGCCGCTGGAGCGAGGAGGAGGGCTGGCAGCCGCCGCTGCGCCACGAACCGCCCCGGCCGGTGCCGGACGGGGTGTCGGCGGAGCAGCTGCGGGCCCTGGTCGGATGGGACCTGCGGCTGCCGGGGGAGCAGGCCTGAGGATCGTTCTGCAGATCTTTCGGCCGAACTCTCCCGCTTCCTGACGGTTCGTCGACCGGGGTGCCGTTCGGCCGCGCCGGACAGCTGGGTGGGCGCCTACTCCCACCTGAACTGCTGAGCACCGGTGTGTCACCGCGGCCCGCGCCATCCCGTACCCGGTGGCGCGGGCCGCGCCATGTCACAACTGAACGGCGGGAGAAGGCGGTTCGCTCGGTGAGCGGCGGGCGGCGGCCGACTGCTCCGCGGTCCGCGCGGCGATCGCGGCGGTGATCCGCAGGAGGTCGGCCGGGCGGGCCGGGTCCAGGCCGGTGAGGACGGCGATCCGGCGCAGCCGGTAGTCGACGGTGTTCGGGTGCAGGTGCAGGGCGCTCGCGGTGTGGCGGCGGTTGAGGCCGCCGGCCAGGTGGGTGCGCAGGGTGGTGAGCAACTCCCCGCCGTCGCCGAGCGGTTCCAGCAGGGCGGCCAGCCGGGAGCGGGCCCGGCTGGGCCGGGTCAGCTGGTACTCCAGCAGGACGTCGTCCAGTCGGTGCAGCCCCGGCGGTCGGCCGAAGGCCCTTGCCACGTCGAGGACTTCGTAGGCCAGGGCGGCGGCGCCGGGCACCTCCCCCGGTGCCGCGGTGGCCGCTCCGGCCAGGACGGGAACGCCGGCGGCGCGGGCCGCGGCGGCGAGGGCGGCGGAGAGCTGAGGCCACAGCTCGTCCGCCACCCGCCCGTCCGTCGGACCGGCGGACCGGTCCGGCGGGGTGTCCAGCGGGACGAGCACCAGGCCGCCCGAGGGGGTGAGCGAGGTGAGCGCCGACCGCCGGGTGCGGTGGTCGAGTTCGGCGCCGAAGCGGCGGAGCTTGCGGCGGGCGGCGATGCCCGGGTCGATGCCGGGCGAGTGCTCGTCCGGGTGGTCGGCGAGGGACAGGCAGAGCACGGCGTAGCCCGCCGGAAGCTCCGTCCCGGCCCGGGCGGCGGCCTCCTCGGTGGAGGTGCCGGCGAGCAGTGCGGTGAGCAGGGACTGCCGGGCGGTTGAGCGTCGGTCGCCGGCCGAACGCTGCCCGTCCAGGTAGCCGGCACCGGCGGCGGTGGCGGCCCGGCGGAGCTGGTCGAGCAGCAGGCGGTTGAGCAGCAGCAGGTCGGCGGCGTCACCGGCGTGGGCGTCCCGGGTGAGGAACTCCCAGCAGACTTCGAGCCCGAGGTGGTGGGCGAGCAGCACCGCGTCCAGTGGCAGGCCCTCCTCGGCGCGGCGGGCGGCGGCCTCCCGTACGTCCGTGAACTCCTCTGCGGGGGCCGGCGATCCGGTCCGCACGGCGTGGGCGAGGGCGCGGATGCGGCGTTCGGCGTCCCGGGTGAGCTCGCCGGTGAGCTGCTCGCGGGGGAGGCGGCGGTAGACCGGCACGCGGTCCAGCAGGGCGGTGACCACGCTCGTGGCCAACTCGCGGGCGCCGCCCAGGAGTCGCTGGTCCGCAGGGAGTCCGCCGATCACCGGGACGCGCCACCGGGTGGGGTGGTCGGTGCCGGTGGGGGAGTCGGCGGAGGGCTCGCCGGGGCGGGTGGTGGGCGCTGGGGCGGAGTGGGTCGTGGGGGTGCAGTGGGGTGCGTTGTGACCGGTCACAGAGAACACCGTCCAGGTCTGGGGAACGCCCAAGGGCCGGGCCGGAGGGGCGACCGCATCATTGAGCCACTCGGGTTACCTGTTGGTAACAAACTTCCGCCGTGGAGGCAACAGTTGAGAACCCCACTTCTCCGCTTCTCCGCAACTCCCTTGCGCCGACGGCTCGGAGGAGCCTTCGGTGCGGCCGTACTGGCCGGCGTGCTGCTGGCCGGCGCGGCGGCGGCGCCCGCTTCGGCGGCACCGGCGGCGGCACCGGCCGCCGCCACCGCGGCCGAACTCCCGCCCGACGGCGACACGGTGGCCTCGCCGCCCGGCGCCAACGACTGGAACTGCCGACCGTCCGCCGCGCACCCCGACCCGGTGGTGCTGGTGCACGGCACCTTCGCCAACCGCTACGAGAACTGGCTGGCGCTCTCCCCGCTGCTGAAGGGCCTCGGGTACTGCGTCTTCGCCCTCGACTACGGCACCGTCCCCGGAATCACCTCCACCGGCAGCGGCCTGCTGCTGCCGATCGGCGGCCTCGGGGCGGTGCCCGCCTCGGCGGCCCAACTCGGCCACTTCGTCGACCTGGTGAGGACCGCGACCGGTGCCGCCAAGGTCGACATCGTCGGCCACTCGCAGGGTGGCATGCTGCCGAACTACTACCTGAAGTTCCTCGGCGGGGCCTCGAAGGTGGACAAGCTGATCGGCCTGGCGCCGTCCAACCACGGCACGACCCTCGACGGGATCACCAACCTGGCGCCGTACTTCCCCGGGGTGGCCGACCTGATCTACACGGTCTGCCAGGCCTGCCGTGACCAGGCGGTGGGCTCCGGCTTCAACGCCACGATGGCCTCGCGGGCGGACACCGTGCCGGGCGTGCACTACACGGTGATCTCGACCGTGTACGACGAAGTCGTGACCCCGTGGCGGACCCAGTTCCTCAACGGGCCGGACGTGGACAACGAGGTGCTGCAGGACCACTGTCCGGTCACGCCGGCCGAGCACGTGGCGATCGCCTTCTCGCCGACGGCGCTGCACCTGGTGACCAACGCCCTGGACCCGGCGCACGCCACGCCGGTGTTCTGCGGCTGACGGTTCGCGGTCCGCGCGGCCGAGTGGCGCTGCCCGTGCCTCGGGGTGCTCCGGGGCACGGGCGGTGGCCGTTCAGCTCGTGGTGGTGGCCTTCGCAGTGCCGGCGGCGCGGAAGGTGATGACGGCCGTGACGCCATCGGGCCGCAGCTGGTGGGTGCCGGGTGCGTCGAGCAACGCGGCGTCGTAGCGGGTCAGTTCGGCGCCGTCGACGGCGGCCGCACCGGCGAGGCAGACCAGCAGCACGGTCGTGGCGGGCAGGACCTGGACGGTGCCGGGCTCGGTGACCAGGTCCACGGTGGCCTCGGTCCGGCCGCGGCGGGTCATCACGTTGAAGTCCACCACCTCACCGCCCAGCAGCCGGCAGTCGGTGGTGGCGTCGCCGGGGAAGGCGAACGGGCGGAACGGGGCGTCGACCGACCGCTCCACACCGTCCACGGTGAGCACCATGCCGGGGCCCTCGACCAGGGTGATCACCCGGTCGATCCCGGGGAACGGCGAGAAGGGCCCCGCCGAGGCCACGTCGGCGAGGCTGACCCGCCAGTCGAAGTCGTTCAGCCCGGCCCCGACGGGGAACCCGGCGACCTCCCTGGTCACCCCGCCCCCGTTGAGCCACGGGGTGGCCGGGCGCTCACTCGCCCGCAGTACCTGGATGCGTCCGCTGGTGGTCATGAGGCCGCATCCTGCCACTTGTGCGGACGGCCGCGGAACAGGTGACGGCGAACAGCGAACAGCGAACGGATGACAGATGATGAAATCTGTTATCCGTTCGCTGTCATCTGTCATCTGTCATCTGTCATCCGTCGCCTGTCAGCCGCGCCGCCCGACCGCGAACGGCAGCAGGGCCGCAGTCGTCGCCGCGACGGCGACCGTGGTGAGGGCCAGCGGCAGCCCGGCCGCGTCGGCGAGGAAGCCGATCACCACCGGCCCGACGAGCATGCCCCCGTACCCGAGCGTCGAGGCCAGCGCGACGCCCTGCGGTCCGCCCGCCGCGCCGGCGCGTGCGATAGCGAGCGGGAACAGATTGGCCAGCCCCAGGCCGACCAGGACGAACCCGCCGATGGCCACCGGTACCGCCGGGGCCAGCGCGGCCACCAGCATCCCGGCCGCCGCGGTCAGGCCGCCGAGCAGCATCAGCCGGTTCTGACCGAGCCGTATGGACAGCCAGGTGCCGCCCACCCGCCCGCTGGTCATGGCGAAGGCGTAGGCGGCGTACCCGGCGGCGGCCGTCCCCGCGCTCGCGTGCACGTCGTCGGTGAGGTGGAGGGTGGTCCAGTCGGCAATGGCACCCTCGCCGTACGCCGTGCACAGCGCGGTGAGCCCGAGTACCAGCACCAGCAGTCGGACGGGCGCCCCGGTCGGGCGGCGGGTGGAGTCCCGAGCAGTTCCCGCGGCGGCGCGACCTTCCCCGGCCCCGGCACCGGCCCCTGCCCCTGCCTCCGCCCCTGCCCCGCCGCGCTCCGGCGCGACCATCGGCGCCGCCGGGCTGCGCAGCAGCACGACGCCCGCGCCGACGGTGACGGCCAGTCCGAGCAGTCCGCCGAGCGCGAGAGCCCAAGCGGTGGTCAGCCGGTCGGCGAGCAGCCCGCCCAACCCGGCACCGACCAGTCCGCCGAGGCTGTACCCGGCGTGGAAGCTGGGCATGACGGGCCGCCGCAGCTGCGCCACCAGGTCGACGGCGGCGCTGTTCATGGCGACGTTGGCGCCGCCGTACCCGGCGCCGAACAGCAGGAGCACGGCGCCGAGCGACAGCACCGAGTGGGCGTGCGCGGGCAGTGGTACGGCGAGGCTGAGCAGGGCGAGCGAGCCCACGGTGACCGGCCGCGAGCCGTAGCGGAGGCAGAGCCGTCCGACCAGCGGCATGGTGAGCACGGCGCCGACGGAGAGGCAGAGCAGAGCGAGCCCGAGGGCGCTGTGCGAGGCACTGGCCTGGCTCCGGACGTCCGGGATGCGAACGACCCAGGCGGCGAACAGGAAGCCGTCGAGGGCGAAGAAGGCGGTGAGTGCGAGTCGTGCGGCGCCCCAGGGTCTGTCGGGCGCCGGGGGTGTGCTGCGAGACTGGGGGAGGGATTCGTCGGCGTGGCGGTGGGAACGGATTTTGTTTCGAAGCGGCACAAAGTCACAATAGGGGCGTGCAGCTCTCACCATCAAGCCCGCGGCCCCGCTCCGGGACCGACCCCGACGCGCAGCGCGACGCCCACCGCCGCGCGGCCCCCGACCGGGGTCGGACGCTGCTCGGCCCCGCGCTCTCGCTGATCCACACCGGTCAGGCGCCCACCCGTTCCGCGCTCACCCGCGCGCTGGACGTCACCCGGGCCACCGCCGGCGCGGTCACGGCCGAGCTGGAGGCGCTCGGGCTGATCACCGTCGACTCGCGCCCGGCCGGCGGCGGCCGCGGCCGACCCTCGCACCGGCTGGCGATCGACCCCCACGGTCCGGTCGTGGTCGCCGGCCAGATCCACGCCGACGGGCTGAGCGTCACCCTGGCCGGCCTCGGCGGCCTCCTCGACCCGCCGGTCCACCTGCCGCTGCCCGCCGCCACCGACCCGGTGCGGATGCTGCGCGCCGTCGCCCAGGCCGGTGCAGAACTGGCCCGCGCGACCAGCCGCCGCTGCCTGGCGGCCGCGCTCGCGCTGCCCAACCCGGTCACCGAACCGGACGGCACCGCGCTCGCCGCACTGCACTTCGCCTGGCCCAGCGGCACCCCGGTCGCGGACCTGTACGACGTCGAGGTCGGTCGCGCCGACCACGGACCGCTGGCGGTGCACCCATTGCCCACCGCCATCGCCAACGACGCCAACCTCGCCGCGCTCGCCGAGTACCGGCACGGCGCCGGGCGAGGAGCCCGCCACCTGCTCTTCGTCACCTCCGGCCATCGCGGCGTCGGCGGCGCCCTGGTGATCGACGGCCACCTGCACACCGGCAGTGCCGGGCTCGCCCTGGAGGTCGGCCACCTCACCGTCGACCCGCAGGGCCGTCCCTGCATGTGCGGCAACCGGGGCTGCCTCAACTCCGAGACCGACCCGGACGCGCTGTTCGCCGCCGCCGGCCTCACCCCGCAGCCGGGGCGTCCGCTGCTCGACCAGGCTCGCGAACTGTGCTGGGCCGCCGCGACCGACGAGCGGGCGCGGGCGGCGGTGGAGCACGTGATCGACCGGCTCGGACTCGGGCTGGCCGGGGTCGCCAACATCCTCAACCCGGACCGGGTGGTGCTCAGCGGACTCCATCTCGACCTCCTGGAGGCCGCCCCCGACCGGCTGCGCGCGGTGGTCGCCGAGCGGAGCCTGTGGGGGCGCAGCGGCCGGGTGCCGATCGTCGGCGCGGAGCTGGCGCACGGTGCGCTCGCGGGCGCGGCCGAGCTCGGCTGGGGCCCGTACCTGGCGGACCCGCAGTCGGTACCGGTGTAGCCGAGCGGCGGCGCGCGTCAGCGGGCTGGCTGGGGCCAGGGGCGATAAGCGGAAGCTGGGTCTTCGAAAACGGTCACTTATCGTGACTCTCGTACACTCGTAGTGAGCAACGGGGGGCCGCAGCGAGGGAGTAGTGACCAATGAGCACCCAGTCCGGTGTGAGCCCCGGCATCGAGCCGACCGTCGACGTCGACCGCTCGGACCCGAACTACCGGGCCTGGCTCAAGGAAGCGGTGCGCAAGGTCCAGGCCGACGCCAACCGCTCCGCCGACACCCACCTGCTGCGCTTCCCGCTGCCGGCCGAGTGGGGGATCGACCTCTACCTCAAGGACGAGTCCACCCACCCGACCGGCTCGCTCAAGCACCGCCTGGCCCGCTCGCTGTTCCTGTACGGGCTCTGCAACGGCTGGATCCGCCCCGGCAAGCCGGTGATCGAGGCTTCCAGCGGCTCGACCGCCGTCTCCGAGGCGTACTTCGCCCAGCTGATCGGGGTGCCGTTCATCGCGGTCATGGCCAAGAGCACCAGCCAGGCCAAGATCGACCTGATCCAGTTCCACGGCGGCGAGTGCCACCTGGTCGCGCGCCCGGACGAGGTGTACGCGGCCTCCGCGCAACTCGCCGAGGAGACCGGCGGGCACTACATGGACCAGTTCACCTACGCCGAGCGGGCCACCGACTGGCGCGGCAACAACAACATCGCCGAGTCGGTCTTCGCCCAGCTGCGCCTGGAGCCGCACCCCGAGCCGGCCTGGATCGTCGCCACCGCCGGGACGGGCGGCACCTCGGCGACCATCGCCCGGTACGTGCACTACATGCAGTACGACACCCGGATCTGCGTCGCGGACCCGGAGAACTCCTGCTTCTTCGAGGGCTGGGTCAACCACGATCCGGACGCCGTGTGCGGGAGCGGGTCCCGGATCGAGGGCATCGGGCGGCCCCGGATGGAGCCGAGCTTCGTGCCGGGGTCGGTCGACCGGATGATGAAGGTGCCGGACGCCGCCTCCATCGCCGCGGTGCGGGTGCTGGAGCAGGTGCTGGGGAAGAAAGCCGGAGCCTCCACCGGGACCGGGCTGTGGAGTGCGCTGCGGATCGTCGCGGAGATGCGGGCGGCCGGGCGGACGGGCAGCGTGGTCACCCTGATCTGCGACCCGGGCGACCGCTACCTGGACAAGTACTACTCGGACGACTGGCTGGCCGGAGAGCGGATCGACATCGCACCGTACCGGGGCGCGATGGAGTCCTTCCTGGCGGGCGGCGCCTGGACGGGCTGACAGGCAACAGGTGACAGCTAACAGATGACAGATGACAGATAACAGATAACAGCTGACGGATGACAGATTTCAGATTCTGTCATCCGTCAGCTGTCGTCCGTCAGCGCTCAGTTGACAGCCCCGGCCCCCGGCCCCCGCCGGATCACCGCCCGCCCGCCCGCGAGGTCGATCCCCGTACGCTTCGGCGCACCGTCGTGCTCGTCGTCCCGCAGCACCAGCTCGACCCGCCGCTGTTCCAGCTGCACCCGCTTGCTCGGGTAGAGCAGCGCATGGAGCTCCTCCGTCGCGGTCGCCCCCGCGCCCCGGGCACCCGTCGGGGTGCCCGGTCCGCCCACCGCCGGTCGCCTGCGGAACCGCCGCACCACCGCGCCGAGGAAGAACAGCACCACCAGCCCGGCCGGTAACAGCAATCCGCCCGCCGCGCCCGTCGACAACATGCCCATGCACACCCAACGGCCCGCAGGCGCCGTGGAGTTCCGCCGCCTACGGCAGCGGCACCGCCGGCAGGTCCGCCGGGACCAGCAGCTGGAGCTCCTCCGTGGACGGGTCGGCCAGGGCCGCCACCCGCACCGCGTGGCGCTCGACCATGGTCTCGAAAATCTGCCGCGCGGTGCGCCCGTTGCCGAAGTTGGGGCCGCGCTCCAGCCGGGCGAAGTGCTCCAGCAGCGCGCCCTCGGCCTCCTCGGAGAGCGCGTACTCGTGCTCCGCGCACTGCGCCCGGGCGATCTCCAGCAGCTCGTCCGCCGTGTAGTCGGGAAAGCTGATGGTGCGTGAGAACCGTGACGAGACACCGGGGTTGGCGGAAAGGAAGCGCACCATCTCGGCGGTGTAGCCCGCCACGATGACGACCACCTCGTCCCGGTGGTCCTCCATCAGCTTGACCAGGGTGTCGATCGCCTCGCGCCCGAAGTCCCGTGCGCCGTCCTCGGGCGCGAGCGCGTACGCCTCGTCGATGAAGAGCACCCCGCCGCGCGCCCGGTCGAAGGCGGCGGCGGTGCGGATCGCGGTCGAGCCGATGTGCTCGCCGACGAGGTCGACCCGGGCCACCTCGACCAGGTGCCCGCGCTGGAGCACGCCGAGTGAGGCGAGGATCTCGCCGTACAGCCGGGCGACGGTGGTCTTGCCGGTTCCGGGAGCGCCGGTGAAGACCAGGTGCCGGCGCAGCGAGGGCGCCTTGAGTCCGGCCTGGCGGCGGCGCCGGCCGACCGAGATCAGGTCGATGAGGGTGCGCACCTCCTGCTTCACCGTGGCCAGTCCGACCAGCGCGTCCAGCTCGGCGAGCGCCTCGTCGGCCGGCCGGCAGTTCGGGATGGGCGCGATCGCGGCGGTCGCCGACGCACCCGCCGAAGCCGCTGCAACCGCTGGAGCCGAAGCCGCCGATCCGCCGGAGGATCCGGCCGAGGACAACGGGGCGGCCGTCAACGCGGGCGTGCCGGAGGCCAGTTGTCCGCCCCGCGGGCTCGGCAGGTCCGGCCGCCCGGAGGCCCTCGCGCTCGCAGGTGCGGCCGGTGCCACGTCGTCCGAGGTGCACCCCTCGGCGACCGGTCCCGGTTCGGAGAACTCGAACCCGGCCCGCTCGTTCTGCTCCGCCCGGCACCGGGTGAGCCGGGTGCGGCACCCGTCGATGATGTGGAAGCCGAAGCCCTTGCCGTGCGAGACCCGGCAGTCCTCGAAGGTGCCCCGCCCCTGTGCCGAGACGTAGACCCCGGCGTCGGTGCTCGCCCGTACGGTGCATTCGCGCAGCACCGGGTCGGCGCCCTTGGTGACGATCACCCCGGTGGAGACGTCGGAGATCTCGCAGTCGCTGAGCAGCCCCCCGCTGCCGTGGTCGCGGAACCAGAGCCCGGTCCCGGCTTCCTGTACCCGGCAGGAGGCCAGCGTGACCGTGGCCCCGCCGCTGACCGAGACCGCCGAGCTGCGGATCCGGCTGAACGAGCAGCCCCGGGCGACGGCGGCGGAGTCCCGGTCGAGGACGAACAGCGCGTCCGGCAGGTCGTGCAGCGAGCAGTCGGTGAGGGTGAGCCGGGCGCCGTCGCTGACCCACAGGGCCGGGTACTCGCCGCTGGAGCCGTGGAGTTGGCAGGACTCGGCGACCGCCTCGGTGCCCTGGTCCCAGACCGACAGCGCCCCGCGCCCGAAGTCCCGCACGGTGCTGTTGACCAGGCTGAGCCTGGCGCGCCCGCGCAGGTCGGCGCCGTTCTCCGGCAGGTCGTGCACCCGGCAGCCGGTGAGCACCAGTTCGGCCTCGCCGTCCAGGGTCAGGCCGTTGCCGGTGACCCGGTGGATGTCGCAGTCGACCAGTCGTCCGCCCGCCTGCGCCTCGGCCTGCACGCCGCTGCCGCGGATCTCGTAGATCTCGCAGCCGGTGAGCTCGGCCGCGGTGCCCGGATCGGAGAGCAGCACCCCGGCGCCGGAGGCGTGGTGCACCCGGCAGCGGTCCAGCACGGCGGTCGCCCCGCCGAGGACGGCGAGTCCGGCCTGGCCGGCCGCGGCGACCTCGCAGTCCTCGAAGGCGGCGGCCGTCCCCTCGCCGCGCAGCCGCAGCCCGAGCCCGCCCGGGTTGGCGACCACGCAGCCGCGCAGGGTCGGCCGGGCCCCGCCGCCGATCTCGATCCCGGTGGCGGAGCGGGTCTCGATCCGGCAGCCGCTGAACGCGGGCGTCGCCTGCGGCCCGGTGACCAGGACGGCCGGGGCGGAGCTGTCGCCGCCCTCGACCACCAGGTCCTTCACGGTCGCGGCGGCGGTGACGGTGATCGCCACCCCGGAGGACGGTTCGATCCGGACGGTGCCCGGGCCCTGGGCCGGGACGAGCGTCACCGGCTTGTCCAGCAGCACGTTCTCCCGGAAGGTGCCCGGCCGGACGGTCACGGTGTCGCCCGGCTCGGCGGCCGCCAGGGCCTCCGCGAGCGTGTCGTACTCGCCCGCGCGGCGACGCCAGCGGGATGCGCTGTCCTGGGTGACCCGGACCCTGTGCTCAGCCATGACGGTCTGTCGTCCCCACCTTCGTCGTGCCGGCGATCAACGGGCCGTGGGCGCGGGGGTGCGCGGGCCGTCCGCCCACCGTAGCGCGCCCCGGCGGGTGGTCCGTCCGGTCGTTCCGGCCCGCCCGGACGGCCGGCCCGGTGGCCCGCCGCCGCGCGGACACCGGGGGAGCCCACCGCGGCCACAGGTTCCGACCACTTGTTTCAACGAGCGCGCACAGCCGGAGTTCCGTACCGGCGGGCGGGACGCGGAACCGCCCCCAAGGGGGCGCGGCGGCGGCTCAGCGCCCGTCGGCCGGCCAGTGCGCCCCGTCCTCCAGCACCTGGACGTCGTCGTCGAGGCGCAGCGTGCCGAGGACATCGCCCTCGACGCCGGCCGGCCGCTCGGGGATCAGGTTCTGCCCGAACGCGGCCTTGCGCATCAGCTTGTGGTGCCGGGCCAGGGTGCGCAGCGGCTCGGGTCCGCGCCGCTCGCCGCTCTCCTGGTCGGTGGTGGTGACCACGCAGCGGCCGCAGGGCTTGACCACCTTGAAGGTGAGCGCGCCGATCCGGATCCGGCGCCAGCCGTCCTCGGCCCAGGGCTCGGAGCCGCCGACCACCACGTTGGGGCGGAAGCGCTCCATCGGCAGGGTCTCGTGGCCGTCCGGGTGCTCGGCGGCGATCAGCTCGTTGAGCCGGTCCAGCGAGGCGGTGGTGGTGAGCAGCAGCGGGAAGCCGTCGGCCATCGAGACGGTGTCGCCGGGCTCGCCGTACTCGGGGTCGACGGGCCGGGCGCGCGGGTCGTCGAGGTGCACCAGGCGGTAGTCGCCGAGGTGTTCGCCGATCCACACGTGCGCTTCCTTGGCGGCCTCGACCGCGCGGAATCGGGTACCCCAGACCTCGACCTCGGCGACCGGGTCCCCGGTGGTGGCGGCGGGGGCGGCGACCTCGATCCGGGAGCCGTCGGGGGCGGTCAGCACGAGGGTGCCGTCGGCCAGCGGGCGGACCCGGATCTGTCCGAGGGCGGCGTTCTCGCGCTGGCTGACGAAGCGTCCGGTGGCGTCGGCGAGCATCCAGCGGCGGTCTCCGGCCAGACCCCAGGGGTGGACCGCGGCGTTGTCAGGGCTCAGGCGGTACATCGACTTGACGGGGTAGACGTGGAGTCCGGTGAGGTGCATCCCCCCATCCTGCCAGCAGCGGTGCGGCCGGACGCACGGCCCCGGGGGCCGCTCGGGCAACCGCGGGCCCTCGGCGGTCGCGGCGTCTCCGGGACCCGGTACGCGCACGGACCGCCCGGTACGCCGTGGGGGCGTTCCGGGCGGTCCGTGGATGACCCGTTTCTCCGTTCGCCCGGCGTTCGGGGGCCGCCGGGTGGTGCTCAGGTGGTGCGGGTGCGGGCCGGTGGGGTCGGCCCCTGGGCGGCAGTGCTCAGTAGCCCTGGCCCTGCGGCTGGTAGCCGCCCTGCTGGAAGCCGCCGGGCTCGCTGTACGGGCCCGGGCGCTGCGGCTGCATCGGGCGGACCGGCGCGACCGGTGCCATGGCCGGGCGCAGCTGGGCACCGCCGAAGCCCTGGTCGCCGCCCTGGCCCTGGAAGCCGGGGCCGGCCGGGTTCGGACCGCCGAAGGACTGCTGGCCGCCGAAGCTCTGCGGACCGCCCTGCGGGAGGCCGCCGGGCTGGCCCTGGCCGAAACCGGCCGGTCCGCCGGTCGGCTGCGCGCCGAAGGTCTGCTGGCCGCCCTGGCCGATGAAGGTGTTCTGGCCGCCGAAGCTCTGGCCGCCGGTCGGCTGGTAGCCGCCGCTGGCGGTCTGGGCGAAGGTCGGTGCGGCGGGCTGCGGCCGCTGGTACGGCTGGGGGGCGCCGTAACCGGGGACGGGCGGCTGCGGGGCGGAGGCGTACGCCGGCGCGGACTGCGCCGGGATGTATGCCGTGGCCGGGCCGGCGGAGGGACCGCTGCTCGGGCCGGGGCCCAGGGCGAGGCGGGCGGGCGGCAGCGCGGGGAGGTTGCTGCCGGCGTTCTCGTACCCGTTGCCGTACCGGTTGTCGTAGGACGGGCCGAGGCCGGATCCGTAACCGGAGGACAGTGCCGGCGGCAGGGCGGCCGGCACGTTGATGGGCGCGATCTGGGGGACGCCGCGCTCAGCCACGAGGCTGTCGTAGATCGGCGTGCCGGAGGAGAAGGACGGAGAGGGGTAGCCGACTCCGTCGTAGGAGCGGGGCGAGGTCATGGGGCATACGGTAAGCCCACAATGCGCCTGCTGAGGAGAGCGGGAGGGGGAGCAGTTCGAGTGTTTACACAGTCTTCGCTCGCACAAAGGTTTCGAAAGTAGTAAGAACGGACATACCGGCGCTCAGTTCCGGACAACTCTGGCACCCCGTCAGTGATCGAACAGCATCCGGACGCGGCGGCCGGGAGGCCTTGCGGTGACCGGCCGGCGGGTGCCCGGGGTCCATGGAGAAACTTTTGCGGACGGGGCGTGCGCCCGGCGCATTCGAGCCCCCGGCGACGGTGCGACGGGGGCTCGTGAATGTTTCGGGAATAAGTTCCCCGTCAGCGCCCGGAGCGGGCGATCCGGACGCGCTCGAACCGGAGCGCCGCGCGGACCGCCGTCGGGGCGTCAGTGCGACTGCAGCGCCTGCGACTGGGCGGGCAGGCCGGGCCGGGGGGCGACCTCGGTGGTGCAGAACGAGCAGCGGGTCGCGGCCGCCGGGATCGAGCTCAGGCACTCCGGGCAGTCCACCTTGGCGGCCGGCGCGGGCTTGGACTTCTCGAAGCGCTCCTGCAGCTTGCCGACCGGCACCACCACGGCGAAGTAGATGACCGCGCTGACCAGCACGAACCCGATCGCGGCGTTGACGAACAGGCCGTAAGGGAACTTGGTGCCGCCCACCTCGAAGGTCTTCTGGGTGAAGTCGCCGACCGCACCGGTGGCGACCCCGACCAGCGGGGTGAGGAAGGCGCTGACGAACCCGGTGACGACGGCGGTGAAGGCCGCGCCGATCACGATGCCGACCGCGAGGTCCACCACGTTTCCGCGCAGCAGGAAGCTGCGGAATCCCTTGAACACCGGGTGACTCCAAATCCGAACGGGGAAGGGGGAGATGGGGCGGCGAGGGGCGCCCCGGCCGGACATCCTGCCGAGCGGCCGGGGCCGAGGTCCAACCCGCGTTCACCCGATCCGCGTAACCGGCCGAGGGTGTGGGCCGTTCCCCCGCCCCGGCCCGTACCGATGCGCCCGGGCGCCGGGCGGGCCCTCCGCGTACCGCTCCATCGGCGTCGCGCGGCTCGTTCCCCACCCGATGGTGTGAGCCGGTACTTGGCGCGGCGTACGGGGGAGCGGAGGGCAGCACCGCGGAGCGGCGGGGGCGAGAGGGGGCGCACGACGGTCGCAACCGGCGCACGACGGCGGGTCTTCAGCGCGCACCGGGTGTACGGCCGCCGGCGTGCGGGCCACCGCCAGGTTGCGCGAAGGGGCTGTACCGGGCAGAGCGCTGTGCCAAGGTCGGTCCATGCCCGACCACACGGCGGCCGATTCGGCCGGAGCCCGCCCGCGTGTCCTGCACCTGATCAGCGACGAACGCCGGGGCGGCGCCCAGAACTTCGCCCGTGACCTCCACCGGGAACTGCGCCGCCGGGGCCAGGCCTCCGCGCTGTGCGCCCTCGCCCCGCACCCGGCCGTGCCACCCGCGCGGCCGGGTGCGGCCGCGTCGGGGGTGTGCACCGCGGGGACGGCCGTTCCCGGGACCTGCGGCGAGGGGTGCCCCGACAGCACCCGGCCGCGCGCCGCCGCCGTCCTCGGCCCCGGCCGCCTTCGCCCCGGCACCCTGCTGGCGCTGCGCTCCGCCGCCCGCGCCGCCGACGTCGTGCTCGCCCACGGCTCCGACACCCTGGCCGCCTGCGCCGTCGCCCTGGCCGGAACCCGCACCCCCTTCGTCTACGTCTCCGTCGGCCACCCCCGCTACTGGACCGCCAACCGGCTGCGCAGACTGCGCGGCGGCGCACTGATGCACCGCGCCGCCGCCGTCACCACGCTCACCGACGAGGCGCGCGAGGTGCTGGAGGAGCAGTTCGGGCTGCCCGAGGGCAAGGTCCGGGTGATCCCCAACTCCCGTGCCGCCGAGAGCTATCCGCCCGCCGACGGCCGGGCCGCCCGGCGCGCCGCCCGGCACGCCCTGGGCCTCCCCGCGGACGTCCTGCTGGTCGCCTGGATCGGCGCGATATCACCCGAGAAGCGGCTCGACCTCGCCCTCGACGTGCTCGACCGGCTGCCCGACGTCCGGATGGCCGTCGCCGGGGAGGGCCCGCTGCTGGAGGCACTGGCCCGCCACCCGGCCGCCGCCCGCGCCCACTTCCTCGGCCCGCTGCCCGACCCGGCGCCGCTCTACCGGGCCGCCGACGCGCTGCTGCTCACCAGCGACAGCGAGGGCGTGCCCGGCGCGCTGATCGAGGCGGCCCTGGCCGGGGTGCCGGCCGTGGCCACCGACGTCGGCTGGGTGCGCGAGGTGGTCCGGGACGGTGCCACCGGGGCGCTGGTCGCGCCGGGCGACCCGCTGGCGCTGGCCGAGGCGCTGGGCAAGGTGCTGGCCTGCAACCGCGCGGGCCTCGGCGCGGCCGCCCGGGCGCACGCGCTGGAGCACTTCGAGCTGGGCGCGGTGGTGGACGACTGGCAGCGGCTGGTCGCCGAGGTGTGGACGGCCGATCCCGCGAGCTGACGGGCCCTGCCCGGCCCGATCCGGATGATGCGCCCTGGAGTTGCGCCGTTCGGGTGAACCCGGGCCCGCCGTCCCGCCGCGACTCGTCGGTAACGGGCCGTCACCAGCAAACTGCCCGGTGTGAAATCGATGTCGCTGCTGCGGTCCACCGTCCTGCTCGTCGTTGCCGCCGGGATCGCCGCATCCCCCGTCCAGGCCGGTGCGGTCTCCCATCAACCCCCCTCCGAGGGGGCCCAGTTCGTCCGGCTCGATCAGCCGCAGCCGGTGCGTGAGAGCGCCCGCACCGAGGCCGTCGAGTTCTTCTGGTACGACTGCGTCCACTCCCAGGCGCTGGAGCAGCCGCTGCGGGCCTGGGCCGAGAAGCACCGGGACGACGTCGAGCTGCATCGGGTGCCGGCGATCTGGCAGGGCGGCCCGGACGAGGGCGTGCAGCGCGCCCACGCGCGCCTGTACTACACCCTGGAGCGCCTGGGCCTGGTCGAGCAGCTGCAGACCAGTGCCTTCCGCTCGATCCACACCGACCGGGCCGACCTCACCACCGAGGCCGCCGCCACCGACTGGGCGGTGCGCCACGGCGTCGACGCCGTGCGCTTCGGCACCGCCTACCGCTCCGCCGAGGTCGCGCGGTCGGTGGACGACGCGGCCGCCCAGTTCGTCCGCTACGGCATCAACGAGCTGCCGACGGTGGTCGTCCAGGGCGAGTACCGCACCTCGCCGACCAAGGCCGGCGGCGTCGAGGGGATGCCCGAAGTGCTGGACTACCTGGTGCAGCGGGAGCAGCTGCAGAAGCAGTGAGCTCCAGCGGTGGATGACGGAGGGTCAGCTCGCTCGAAGCCCCTTGCCTAACCATTCAGATGCTGTTTAATGGTTAGCATGAGCGAGCTGACGATCCCGCACGTCCACCACCGCCACGTCGACCTCGACGGCCTGCGCGTCTTCTACCGCGAAACCGGCCCGGCCGACGCCCCCGTCCTCCTGCTGCTGCACGGCTTCCCCTCCGCCTCGCACCAGTACGCCCGGCTGCTCGACGCCCTCGGCACCCGCTACCGGCTGATAGCCCCCGACTACCCCGGCTTCGGCCACAGCGACAGCCCCGCGCCCGACGCCTTCCCGTACCGCTTCGACACCCTCACCGACGTGATCGAGCGCTTCTGCCTCGCCCTCGGCCTGGACCGCTTCGCGCTGTACGTCTTCGACTTCGGCGCACCCGTCGGCCTGCGCCTGGCCACCCGCCGGCCGGAGTGGATCACCGGCCTGGTGGTCCAGAACGGCAACGCCTACGAAGAGGGACTCTCCGACCAGGCAAGGGAGTTCATCGCCCAGCGGCGCGGCGTCCCCGGCGCCGAGCAGGCCGCCCGGTCGATCCTCACCCTGGACGTCACCCGCAGCCAGTACGAGGGCGGCACCGGCGACCCCAGTCTGGTCGCCCCCGACGGCTGGACCCTCGACCAGCACTTCCTCGACCTGCCCGGCCGCAAGGACATCCAGGTCGAACTGGCCCTCGACTACTTCTCCAACGTCGAGCTCTACCCGGACTGGCAGGACTGGCTGCGCGCCCACCAGCCGCCCACGCTGGTGGTCTGGGGCCGGAACGACCCCTTCTTCACCGAGGCCGGAGCCCGCGCCTACCTGCGCGACCTGCCCGGGGCCGAACTGCACGTCTTCGACACCGGGCACTTCGCACTGGAGGAGAAGCTGCCCGAAATCGCCCCGCTGATCGACGACTTCCTCGCGCGGACGCAGAAGTAGCGGCTCGCGTCCAGGAGTTCAGCCGCGGCGCAGCAGGTAGGTGACGAAGCCGAGCGTTCCCCGGTAGCCGTGCAGCCATTCGGCGCGGTGGCGGTCCGCGGCCTCGCGGGCGGCCGCCGCGTCGGGGTGGTCCGGGTGGTCCAGCGCCCACCCGGCCAGCGAACCCGTCCAGGAGAACTCGTAGTCGTCCCACTCCCGTGCCGTGCTGACGTGCCCGTACACCGGCGTCCAACCGTCCGCGAGCACCCGGTCGGTGGTGGTCGCCAGGTCCGCGAAATCCTCCGGGACGGCGCCGAGCCCGTCCAGCGCGGCCCGGGACGGCTCGCGCTCCCAGAAACCCTCGCCGACCAGCAACCGCCCGCCCGGGGCCAGCAGTTCGCGGGCCGCCGCGAGCGTGGGCAGCAGCCCGCCGAAGGCGTGGGTGGCGCCCACGCAGAGCACCAGGTCGAAGGGCTCCCGGTCGGTGAACTCCCGGGCGTCCCGGTGGTGCAGGCCGATTCGGCGCTCCACACCGAGCGCGGTCGCCGCCTCCCGGGCCCGGGTCAGCGCCGCCGGGTCCACGTCCACCCCCACCGCCCGCCAGCCCGGCCGCGCGGCCAGCGCCCGCAGCAGCCAGGCACCCTCGCCACAGCCGAGATCGAGCACCCGGCCGGCCTCCTGCCCGGCCAGCGCGCGGTCCAGCAACCGGGCCACCGACCCGTCCGACATCGGCGCCGCGATCGGGTGGTGGGCATGGGCGAGCCGGGAGATCCGCTGACGGTCCATCCGAAAAGTATGGATCGGACCGGCCCGGCGCGCCCGCGGTTTCCGGTGTCCGCCCGTGCCTCGCCCTGCCCGGGTCATGCCTTATCGGGCCCGCCCGTGCCTTGTCCCCGCCCGTGCCTTGTTCCTGCCCGGGTCGCGCGCCTTCGTGCCCGCGTAAGTGCCCGGTCGTTCCTCTTCGGGCCCGCGGTCACGCCCCGGAGTACGTCCGGCCCTTCCAGGCGGCGCCCCGGCCGCGCCAGTGCTGCACCGCCGAGTCCACCGTCATCAGCAGGTACAGCGAAGCCGTGAACGGCAGCAGCAGCACGGCCGCGGCCGGCTGCCCGTAGTACCGGACCATCGGCAGGTAGGTGGCCGCCATCAGCGCCCAGGCCGCCCCGCCCACCACCGCCACCGGTGGCGCCCCCGCCACCAGCCCGGCCACCACCGCCACCGGCGGCACCAGGTACACCAGCGCCAGTCCCAGCACCGTCCCGAGCAGCAGCAACGGCGAGTGCCGCAACTGCGCGTACGCGCTGCGCGACACCATCCGCCACAACTGCTCCAGCCGCGGGTACGGGCGGACGCTGTCCACCTCCCCGGCCAGCCCCAGCCAGGTCCGCCCGCCCGAGGACTTCACCGCCCGGGCCAGCGACACGTCGTCGATCACCGCCCCCCGGATCGCCGCCACCCCGCCCACACGCTCCAGCGCCTCCCGCCGCACCAGCGAGCAGCCGCCCGCCGCGGCCGCCGTCCGGGAACCGGGCCGGTTGCTCCGGCGGAAGGGGTATAGCTGGGCGAAGAAGTACACGAACGCCGGAACGATCAGCCTCTCCCAGCCGGTCTCCACCCGCAGCCGGGCCATCTGCGACACCAGGTCCAGCCCGTTGCTCTCTGCCGCGGCCACCAGCTCGGCCAGCGAATCCGGGCCGTGCGCGATGTCCGCGTCCGTCAGCAGCAGGTACTCGGCGTCCGGACCGGCCAGCTCCACCCCGTGCCGCAGCGCCCACAGCTTGCCCGTCCAGCCCGGCGGCAGCGGGGGAGGCGTGGTGACGGTCAGCTCCAGCCCGTCGATCGTCCGCAGCGCCGCGGCCAGCGCCCCGGTACCGTCCGAACTGTGGTCGTCCACCAGGACCACCCGCGCCCGCCCCGGGTACTTCTGCGCCAGCAGCGTCGGCAGGCTCACCGGCAGCACCGCCGCCTCGTCCCGGGCCGGCACCACGATCACCGCCTGCGGCCACCGCACCGGCGGCCGACGCGGCGGCAGCCGCACGTCGGTGCGCCAGAACGAACCGTGGCAGCACGCCAGCCAGAGCCAGACCAGCAGGGAGAACGCGGCGATCCACAGCAGGACGGTCACCCCGGCAGTCTGCCGCAGAACCGGCCGGCACGGGGGGATCGACTAAAGTCTTGCCCCGTGAAGATCGCACTGATGGACTCCGGAATCGGCCTGCTGGCCGCCGCCGCCGCCGTTCGGAAGCTGCGCCCGGACGCCGATCTGGTGCTCTCCTCCAACCCGGCCTCGATGCCGTGGGGACCGCGCACCCCCGAAGAGATCACCGAACTGGCCCTCGGCTGCTGCCGAGCCGCCGCGGCGTACGAACCCGACGCTCTGGTGATCGCCTGCAACACGGCCTCGGTCCACGCGCTCGCCGCCCTGCGCGCCGAGCTGGAGCCCGGCCTGCCCGTCATCGGCACCGTCCCGGCGATCAAGCCCGCCGCCGCCCTCGGCGGCCGCGTCGCCATCTGGGCCACCCCGGCCACCACCGGCAGCGACTACCAGCGCGGGCTGATCCGCGACTTCGGCGGCACCGCCGACATCACCGAGGTCGCCTGCCCGGGCCTCGCGGACGCCATCGAACACGGCGACGAAGACGCCATCACCGCGGCCGTCGCCGACGCCGCCGCCCGCACCCCGCACGGCACCGACGTCCTCGTCCTCGGCTGCACCCACTACGAACTCGTCGACGACCGCATCCGCGCCGCCGTCGCCCCCACCGCCTCCCCGGCGCTCACCTTCCTCGGCTCCGCCGACGCCGTCGCCGCCCAGGCCCTCCGCCGCGTCGCCGACCCCACCCGCACCGGCTCCGGCACTCTCACCGTCCTCCACGCCGGCCTGCCCACCACCCTCCCCACCACCGCCACCCTCTACCCCCAGGGCCTCACCCTCGCCCCCGTCACCGCCTGACCCCACCCCGACCCGACCAGGCCGACGTGCCGTGCACGCAGGCCGACCACCGGAACCTCGCAGCGCCTGGACGACACGACCGCCCGCCGCCCACGAGCCACGGGCCCGGCGTCGGTTCGACGCCGGAAGTCGACCACGTCGACTCCTCGCGCAACACGAGCGACGAGTGGACCGTGCAGGGCCTCGGCGGCTGGGGCCGCCGCCCTTCCCGGCCCCAGCCGGGACAGCCCCGTTCGGGCAGGAGTCGACGGCCCTCCACCTGCCCCCGGCCGGCCTCCCTGTCCGCCGCCGCCCACCCGAGCCACGGTCCGGCGCCCGACGCGGGCCCTGTACAGGGAACCGACCACACCGACTACGCCGGCAGGGTCAACGGGCCGGCTTCTCGTGTGGTGGGGGCGACAGCCAGGACGGCCGGAACGCGCGTTCGATACTGGCCGCCGACGGGCCCGGCCCCGGTGATGCGTGGGGGTCGGGCCGACTTCTCGTGAGGCTTGGGCGAAAGCCGCGGACGGGTGGGGCACGTGTGGGGGAGCCCGCTGGGGGCCCGGCGCGGAAAGGCTGGGCCGACTGCCCGTGCGGGAAGTGGCTGGATCAGGTGCCCGAGTGGTGCCGGGCGGGCATGGCGTGTGCCTGGTGGGCAGTGCGCCGGCGTGCGGGAATGGCTTGAACGGGACGGCGCTGTGCGGGGGTGGCCCCGCACAGCGCCGTCGAGGTCAGGCGACTCCTTGGCGGCGCCAGCGGCGATAGGCGGGTTCGAGGCCGGACAGGATGGTGTCGAAGCGGCGGATGCTGGTGGTGGAGTCGACCTGGAGGCGGCTGATCTGGAGGGGGTGGGTGGGGAGTCGGGGGCCGAGGCGGTGGTCGGAGAGGAAGCCGAGGCGGTAGCCGAGTTCCTGCAGAACGGTTTCGGCACGGGGGTCGTGGCCACCGTCGGGGTAGGCGAAGGCCGTCGGGGGTTCGCCGAGCCAGGCGGTGAGGGCTTCGTGGGCGCCGGTGATCTCGGTGCGAACGGTGGCGTCGTCGCAGCGGCCGAGGCAGGGGTGCCCCTGGGTGTGGTTGCCGATGGCGACGCCGCCGTCCCGCAGGGCGAGCAGGTCGGCGGGGCTGAGCTGTTCCTGGCGCGGCGGCCGTCGGTCGGCGCTGACCCGCAGTTCGTGCAGGCTGCGGCGCCGGTCCGGGTCGGGCATGGCCTTGAGCCGCGGGAGCAGCTGGGAGGGGTGGCCGCAGTCGAGTGAGCGGGCGCGGCCACCGTGGCGGGCGAGGAAGTCGGCCTCGTGCCACCAGAAGGGGCGCTCGGTGCCGATGAGTTCGGAGATGACGAAGGCGGTGGCGGGGATGCCACGCGCGTCGAGGGCGGGCAGGGCGTGGGTGAGGACGCTCCGGTCGGCGTCGTCGAAGGTGACCAGGACGCTGCGCGGCGGCAGCGGCCGCCGCTCGGTGACGGCCTGGAGGACGGCGTCGAGCGAGACCGGGGTGGCGAGTCGCCGCAGTCGGTCGAGCTGGGCGCCGAAGGAGCGGTGGTCGGTGACCCCGTGGTAGGCGAGGACGGCGAGTCGCTGGGCGGCCCGGGCCCGGAACAGCGGCTGTACGGGGGCGAACCGCAGCCATTCGCCCCGTGCGTCCTGCTGTTCCGTCTTGGTCCGCTTCGCGTCGGCGTTCCCCGCGCCGACGTCCGGAGCGTCGGCGTTCCCGGTGCCGACGCTCCTCGTACCAGCGCTCCTCGTGTCGATGCTCCCCGCGTCGACGGGTCTCGCGCCGAGGCGCCTCCCGTCGAGGAGCGTCGTGTCGAGTCGCTTGGTGTCGTGTCGTTTGGTGTCGAGGCGTTTGGCATCGAGGCGCGTGGTCTCGAAGCGCTTCGCCTCGACGGCCGGTCGGGGTCGGCCGGCGCCGTGGTGGTCGGACGCGCAACCGGTGGGCGGTGGCAGTGCCCGCATGCCGGGCGCGGGCCTGGCGCGGGCCGGGGAGGTCGATGAGGTGGACTGGGTCTGCGGCAACGGTTCCCCCTTGGTCGCCGAGCGGCGTGGCGGTACCGCCGGAGGACGGAGCCCGGCCTCCGGCTCCAGGGAGCGGCGGCTCCGCCCCCTGGGTATTCCGGTTCTCGGTGGGGGGTTCTCACCCGTCCCGTGAACGGCTCCTGGATCACTCGATGCCATTGAGACCGCTGCATCGGACGGATGGTTGTACCGCGATGACGAGGATTTTTCGTGGACTGATTGTGGAGCATGCACACGCTTCCGCAGGCCTCCGGAACTCCCCGAGGGCGGTCGCGCGCGGTGCCCGGGGGCTCACTCCGTGCGGGCTGCCTACCCGGCCCGCCCGGGGTACCTTGGGCTCATGGCAGATGCGGACCGTGATCCTTTCCACCTGCACGGCGCGACCCGATGGGGCCGCGCGTGCAGCGGTGGAGCCCTGGTCACCCACCGGATCCCGCTGGCCGTGGCGGGTGTGGCCTGCCTCGTGCTGGGCATCGTCGTGGCCGTGATCGTTCCGGACAGTGACGGCCCGGCGTGGGCGATGGCGGTGGCCGGCTGCCTGGCGGCCGGGGTGCTGCTGCTCGGCCGGATCGTCTTCGGGGTGCTCCGGCGACGGGGCGCCACGCTTTGACGGCGTCCCGACAAATTCACGGGGTCACTCCATCGGCCCGTCCCGGCGTGATTGATCAACAGATCGAGTGAAATTGGTCAGAACGACCGAATTTCATCTCATCCGACAATCACGCGCTCTCTTCTTTCACCATTTTCGGACAACGGCTTCATTCCCCTCTTCGAACCTCTCCCGTGAATGCCTCCCGGAGGGAGCGGCCGGCCGCCTCGGTAGGCTGCGCCGCATGGCGATTCCCCCCTTCCTCCTCGAACTCCGCTCCCTCGTGGGCAACCGTCCGCTCTGGCTGAGTGCCGTCTGCGCCGTCGTCGTGGACGACCGGGAGCGGGTGCTGCTCGCCCGCCGGGCCGACGACGGCCGGTGGGCGTCGGTCGGCGGCATCCTCGATCCCGGCGAGCAGCCGGCCGACGGCGTGGTGCGCGAGTGCCTGGAGGAGACCGGGGTGGAGGTCGTGCCCGAGCTGCTCGCCTCGGTGACCGTCACCCAGCCGGTCACCTACCCGAACGGCGACGTGACGCAGTACCTGGTGCTGACCTTCCGCTGCCGGGCGGTCGGCGGCGAGGCCCGGGTGAACGACGACGAGTCGCTGGAGGTGGGCTGGTTCGCCCTGGACGAGCTGCCGCCGATGCTCGACTTCGAGCACGAGCGGCTGCGCCACGCGCTGGGGTGCAGCGGCCCGGCGGTCTTCACCTGGGCGGGCAAGGAGCTCCCGTAGGGCCCGTTCAGCCCTTCTGCTGCCGGTAGGCCTCCTCCGCCGCGTCCAGCACGGCCGCCAGGTCCCCGCCCGCGGTGGCGGTCGCGGCGGCGGCGACCGCGCCCTCCACGAAGGGGGCGTTCGCGAAGCGCACCGGGAACGGCAGGCCGTGCTCGTCGGCCTCGGAGAGCAGGGCCCGTACGGTGGTGACCGCTCCGCCGAGGTCGGCGAGCACCACCACGCCGTGGCCCTGGTCGACCCGTCGGGTGGCGGCGGCCACCAGCACCGCGCTGATGCCCGGCCCGTCGGCGGGGTCGCCGCCCGTCGCGGCGACCGGGGCGGGGGAGTCGGATCCGGTCAGAGTGAGCGCCAGGGAGCGTACGGCGGTGGCCAGTTCCTGGCTGTGCGAGACCAGGACGATCCCGACCCGGCCGTGCACGGCGGTCCGGGCCGGGGTGGGCCGGGGCAGCGGGGTGGCCGAGGGCGGGGTGCGGGGCGCCGGCGGGTGGGCCGAGGGGGCGTCGGAGATGGGGATGACGTCGGCGCGGGTGCGGGTGCCGTCCCGGCGGCTCATCGGCTGCTCCCTAGGGCGGGGTCGTGGGTGGGGTCGTGGGCGGGTCGTGAACGGGTCAGGAGCGGCTCAGGAACGGGTCCTGGGCGGGTCGTGGGTGGACCGTCGGCGAACCGCCGACGACGTGCGGGACGGCCCGGGCCGCCCAGGAGTGTCCGGGGCGACGGCGCGGCGACGGCACGGCGACGGTCCGGGCCCGTACGGCACCGCCGACCGGACCCCTGCCCGGCGGGCGGCTCCGTACGCGTCCTGGCAGCACTCTGGCAGCTGCCCGGGGCCCCGCCGGTCGGGACACGCCCCACCGCGCCCCGACCGCTGCTCCGCCGGCCCTCCTTCCCCGCCCGGCGGAGACCTCGTCAACCCGCTGACCGGGGCCGGGGGGTGTGGCTAGGCTGATCGTGGAACGCCGTCGGGAGGAGATCGGTCAGTGGCAGTGAACAGCGGGACGGACACCGGGGTGAACACCGGTGCGGCCGGGGCGGAGCCGGAGCTCGCGCCGAACGGGAAGCCGAAGGTGGACTTCACCGGGGCCGAGTGGCTGTGCAGCAGCCAGGGGGTCGGGGACGTCCAGATCGCGTTCGTGGACGGGTACATCGGGATGCGGGACGGCCGCCAGGAGGACGGGCCGGTCCTGGTCTTCACCCCGGCCGAGTGGCGGGCCTTCGTGCTCGGTGCCCGCGACGGCGAGTTCGACCTCACCTGAGCCGGTCCCCCCTGTGCCGGCTCCACCTGAGCCGGCACAGCCGCGGAGCGGTCCGAGCTGCGGGAACACGTGCAGCGTCCGGGCCGCTCCGCGAGTGGTTCCGGGTGGGTCCCGCGGCGGGCTCGGGCGCTGATTCCGGTACCGAACACCACAACTGATGATCTATTGAGCGTGCCCCGTCAGAATTTCTGTTGACTGTTAGACAAACGCAGCTCAGAGTATGAGCACAGGCAGACGCCGTGCCCACCGCCCCCACGCGGCCAGACACGGCGCCTGCTGTGCGACCCGGCAGCACTGCCAGGCCGTACCTCCCAGTCATCCCCTGCGCACCGGGGTGCGTCGGCCGGTCCCGGCCCACGAGGGGCCGGCAGTCGCCGGGAGGCTGGCGCCGAAGCCGAGAGCGACTCGGACAACGGCACCTTTTGCTCGGGACCCGCACGCCCCCACGCGGCGGCGTCCCGAGCAGATCCACGGGAGCGACGGGCCGGGGCCCCGCGGATCTGGCTCTTGTTGCACGGAACTGCAGTGGAACTGTTGGCTTGTGTGTTTGTGCTGTGTGCGACGACGAAGCTGGCTGCTCGGCGGTTCGGCACGACAAGTGCACAGTGAGGGATACGCGTGTAGGGCCGCGTTGCGACGTGCCGTCCCCCCGGAGGGTGAACCCCAGAACGGCTGTCGTGCTGAACCGAACGTAGCCCGGACGGTTGCTCAGAGTCAACATTGGTCTCTGAGCGTCGACCTACCGCCCGTTCCCCGTCGCGGTCCCACCCGCCTCGCGAGTGTGGTGTGCCGGACACGTACGATGTTCCCATGTCTTTTCTCCGCCGTCGCTCCGGACAGCCCGCCGGCCCGGACTTCGACGTGCTCGCGATGGACCCGGGCGACTGGCCCGGCGACTTCGGTGCGGCCATGATGACCGGCCCGGACGGCTCCTGCCAGGGCATTTTCCTGCGCTACGACCTGTTCGGCGGCAGAGGCCCGGCGATGTTCATCGGCAACCTCCCCGAGGGCTCGCCCGCCCGGGAGACCGGCGACGAGGTGCCCTTCGAGGTGCGGCAGCTGCTCGCGGCGCTGGAGAACGACGAGCCGGTCGAGTTCGTCTCGGCCGAGGACTTCCCGGTCATGCTCGGGGATGACCTGCTGATCGTGAAGAAGGTCAAGGTCAGCGAGGAACGCGTGTTCTGCGCCCAGTTCGGCCGCAGCGACGGCGTGCTGGTCACCATCGCGTCCTGGGACCGACCGATTTCGGACGACCTGTATCAGCTGCTGAAGCCGCTTCCGGCCGACATGTTCCAGCAGGGCTGACCGGGCCGCCCGGCGCTCGGACGCTGCTTGACGGTATCGATCACCGGTTCGTACAGTCGCGGACATGCCGTGCCGTCTCCCGCTGTTGACCCGCCGCAGGCATCTGGACCTGCGCCGGACCGCCAGCGCGGTCTGTCCGGGCCGCTGAGGGGGGATTCCGCCCCCGTGGCGGCGGGCGGCCGACCGGACCGGGTCGGCGCCGATATCCCGGGGGAGGGTCGGGTTCCTGCCTCCGGGGCCGCCGGCCGGTTCCGCGCGCCCGTACGGCGTGCCGCCCGCACTCGCTGAGCCACGCTGCCGCCCGGAGGCACCAGCCCCATGACGCCCATCGCCGCCGACGATCGTTCACCGAACGATCGCCCTCGAACCGAATCGTCGGATTCCGGCCACCCCGCGCCGTCCGCGCGGTCGAAGGCGCCCACCAGAACGACCGCGCCCGCGCCCGCGCCCGACCGCGCCGCGATCGAGACCGCACTGGCCGGCCTGCCCCGGGTGGTCGACCTGCTCGCCGCCCGCGCCGAGGAGCACGACCGCGACGCCACCTTCCCGTACCAGGGCATCGAGGCCGTCCACGAGGCCGGACTGCTCACCCTGACCGTCTCCCCGCGGTACGGCGGACCGGGCGGCACGCTCGCCGACACCGTCCGGGTGCTGGCCCAACTCGGCCGCGGCGACGCCTCGGTGGCCGTGGTCACCGCGTTCACCCTGCTCCAGCACGCCGAGCAGGCCCGCCGCGCCGACTGGCCTGCGGCCGGCTACCGGCGGCTGCTCACCGAGTCCCGCCGCGGGCCCGCGCTGGTCAACACCCTCCGGGTGGAGCCCGGCGGTCGACCGGACGCGCTGCCCGGGACGGTGGCCCGGCGGGACGACGCCGGCTGGCTGCTGACCGGCCGGAAGACGTACTGCACCGGTGCCGAGGCGCTGGCCTGGATGGCCGTCACCGCGCGGACCGACGAACCCGAGCCCAGGGTCGGGACGTTCCTGGTCCGCGGCGAGAGCGAGGGCCTGGAGATCGACCCGACCTGGGACCAGCTCGGCCTGCGGGCCAGCGCCAGCCACGACGTGGTGCTCGACCGGGTGCGGGTCCCGGTCGAACTCGCGCTCGGACTGCGCACGCCCGGCCGGGAGGACGGGGCGGAGGCCGAACTCACCCGCGCCTGGCAGGACCTGGCGCTCGCCGCGGTGGCGATCGGGGTCGCCCGGGCCGCCGAGGGCTGGCTGGTCCGTTTCCTGAACCAGCGCACTCCGGCCAACCTGACCGAACCGCTCGGCACCCTGCCGCGCTACCGCTGCGCCCTCGGCGAGATCGAGGCCCAGCTGATCGGCGCCGAGGAACTGGTCCACGGCCTGGCGCCTCGGGTCGACCGGGGCGAGCCGGACGCCGTGGCCCGGACCGGGCCCGCCCAGCTGCTGGCCACCCGGGCCGCCACGGCGGCCGTCCAGCAGGCCGTCGCGCTCACCGGCAACCCGGGGCTGAGCCGGCGTCACCCGCTGGAGCGCTACCTGCGGGACGTGCTCAGCAGCCGGGTGCACCTGGCGCCCGAGGAGGCCGTCCTGGACGCCGCCGGCCGGGCCGCCCTGGAACGCGGCGCCCGGCCGTAGCGCCCCGTGGTCCAACTGGCCCGGCGGGCCCGGCGGTTCGGCCGGATCCGACCGCCGGGCCCCGCCGTTCAAGCAATGTCCAACCACGGTTCAACCACTGTTCAACCGCTGTTCAGCGCGTGCCGACCGCCGCCCGGACCGCGCGGCGGGCCAGCGCGGCGTCGTCGTAGAGCCGGCGGATCATGATCCGCTGCTCCTCACCGGCGCCCGGCACGTCGTACAGCCGGATCTCCCGCATCAGCACCAGCACCAGGTTCACCAGGAACGCGTCCCGGGCCATCGTGCCGCCGTTCTGGGCGAGTTGGCTGATCTGGCGGCGGGCAGCGGTGTCGCCGGACAGGACGCTCCACAGCACCGCCAGGTCGTAGCCCGGCAGGTACCAGCCGGCCTGCTCCCAGTCGACCAGCACCGGGCCGGACGGCGCCAGCAGCATGTTGCTGAGCAGCGCGTCGCCGTGGCACAGCTGCAGCGGGGTCTGGCCCAGGCCGTGCAGCAGGCCGCGCAGGTCGCCGGCGTCCCGGTCGGTGAGCTGGCCCACCGAGTGGTAGCGGGCGATCTCCAACTGGTAGTCCAGGCGCGGCTGGAAGACGTCGCTCGGCGGCCGCCAGAGGTTCAGCGTCCGGACGGCGCCGAGCAGCGCCCGCACCTCGCCCGGGGTGGGCGCGTTGACCGGGTGGCGCTCCCGGGCGGCCGGGCGCCCGGGAACGCGCTCCATGACGAGCACGCACCGGTCGTGGTCGGCCGCGACCAGCCGGGGCAGCCGCACCGGCGGGCGGTGCCGGACGAACGCCCGGTACACCGCGACCTCGTGGTGGAAGTCGGCCACCAGCTGCTCGAAGTACTCACTCCGCACCGCCTGCGGCGCCAGGCACTTGGCGACCACCGGAGCCCGCCCGATGGTGCCCGCCACCAGGATGTGGCGGCTGCCCTCGCGCAGGACCTGGCGCGGGGTGAACGCGGGACATATCCGCGCGACACTGCCCAGCGCGGCCCGCACCGCCGGGGTCTGGAGCGCCGACGGATCGATCCGCTCCGGTCCGAGCGGCTGGCCGGGCCGCCGGGCCCGGAGCACCTGACCGTCGGCCTGCCGGGCCAGCGGGAGGCGGTGGCCGACCGGCGGGGCGGCCTCGGGGGCGCGCAGCCCCAGCGCCGTACGGCCGACCGGGACCCGGGCGTCCGTGGACCGGCCCTCGGTGCCGCGCGGAGCGACCGGACGGCTCGCCGGGGGCACCTGCTTGGGCCCGGGACGGCCGGCGGCTGCGTTGGGGGGGCGCAGCGCGGTGCGGGTCGCGGTCGGCGTGGGGGTCGTCGCTGAGGAGTACATGGGCTGGGGGTGGTCCCTTCCGGTCCGTCGGCGGGTGCGCCCCGCGGGGGCGGGGAGGGCCGCCGCCGGGTGCTTCCTGGCACGGCGGCGGCCCTGCTGCGGTCGGTGGGTGGAGCGCGGGCGCCGGGCACGGACGCGGGGTCGGGAACCCCTGTTCGACAGTGCTCCGGCCGTCCGCACCCTGGGGAATGCGGTCGGCCGGACTGCCGTGGCCGTGCCCGGCGCCCCCGCGCCACCCGGCCGCGCCACCCCCTCGGGTGAGGACCGGGAGCGTCCCGTGCCACGGTCGGGGGACTGCCCCGGCCCTGATGGGACGCCGCCCGACCCGAGGGGCGAGGTGGCGCACCCCTACAACACACCCGTCGGGCACTGGCTTAGTAGTCTGGCGGGCCCTGGCGAACGGTGGCGAATGCTCGCCTGGCACTTGCCGGAGCCTCTAGCCTCGAAGTGCCGAGGAACCTGGGGGCTTCATTTGAGCAGGGAACCCAACACCCGACTCGCCGATCTGTTCGTCCTGACCGGATGGTCCAAGGGCGAGTTGGCGCGGCTGGTCAACCGTCGCGGTGCCGCGCTGGGGCAGCAGCAGCTGTCCACCGACACGTCGAGGGTACGGCGGTGGATCGAGCAGGGGGAGATCCCGCGCGATCCGGTGCCGAGGGTGCTGGCAGCCGTGTTCACGGAGCGGCTCGGCCGTGTCGTCACCACTGAGGACCTCGGTCTGGAACGACACCGGCCCACCAGGTCCGGAGCGGAGCCCTCCGCAGCAGCGCCGTGGTCGCCGGATCGAACAGCCGCGGTCCTCACCGAGTTCACGGGAATGGACCTCATGCTGAACCGACGTGGATTGGTGGGCGCCGGAGCCGCGCTCACGACCGGGGCGGTCATCGCCGACTCGCTGAAGGGCTGGCTGGGCGGGGACGCGGTGGCGTACGCGGCCTCCGTGCCCGGGCCCCGCCAGGTGGTCACCGGGGGCGGCGCCCGTCCGGTGGTGGACGTGTACGACGCGGGCCCGGTCGGGCTCGACGAGGTGGAGTCGCTGGAGCGCTCGGTGCAGGTGTTCCGGGCCTGGGACGCCGCTCGCGGCGGCGGGCTCCAGCGCAAGGCGGTGGTCGGTCAACTCAACGAGGTGGGCGGTCTGTTGACCCACCGCCACGCACCGGCGGTGGAGCAGCGGTTGTGGCTGGTCGCGGCCAACCTGGCGGTGCTGGCCGGCTGGATGTCGCACGACGTGGGCCTGGAGCCCACCGCCCAGCGGTACTTCATGATCGCGGCCGAGGCGGCCAAGGAGGCCGGCGACCGGCCGCGGGCCGGCGAGGCGATCTCCCGGGCCGCCCGGCAGATGGTGCACCTGGGCCGGGCCGACGACGCGATCGACCTGATGTCGGCGGCCAAGGCGGGCGGTGGTCTGCTGCTGCCCAGGACCCGGGCGATGTTCAACACCGTCGAGGCCTGGGCGCACGCCTCGATCGGGCACTCCCAGGACACCTACCGGCTGCTCGGCGAGGCGGAGGACCTGTTCACCGAGGAGTCGCCGGAGCCGGCGCCGTCCTGGATGCAGGTCTTCGACGAGGCCGAACTGCGCGGCATGCAGGGGCTGGTGCTGCGCACCCTGGCCGAGCACGACGAGGCGGCCGCCCCCCGGGCCCGGCGGCACGCGGAGCGGGTGATCGCCCTGCGCGAGGGCACCGGGCAGCTGCGCTCGGCGCTGTTCGACCGGATCACCCTGGCCTCGGTGCAGTGGATCACCGGGGAGCCGGACGCGGCGGCGTTCCAGGCCAAGATGGTGATGAACCTGATCGGCCAGAACTCCTCGCACCGGACCTGGGACCGGCTGCGCGAGATGTACCGGCTGACCGCGCGGTACCGGGGACTGCCGGTGGTGGACGAGCTGCGGGCGGAGCTCGGCCGGGAGCTGCGGGCGGCGGACGCCAAGAACCGGCCGCGGCCGTCGTGAGACGGGCGGCCGGCGCGGCGCCGGTCGGGGACCAGTCGGGGGTTCAGGACCAGGCTGGGGTTCAGGACCAGGCTGGGGTTCAGGGCCAGCCCGGGGTTCGGGACCGGCCCGGGGTTCGGGACCGGCCTGAAGCTCAGGCCGACGGGGCCGGCCGGAGCAGCATGCGCAGCGCGGTGACGGTGCCGTCCGTGCCGAGCACGGGTTCGCCCGCGCACTCCACGCTGTCGTGCCGTCCGCCGGGGCGGCGGACCCGCAGGGTGCCGGCGGCCGGACGGCCGTGCACCAGGGCGTCGGTCATCATCCGGCGCAGCAGCGGCCGGTCCGCCTCGGGGAGGCGGTCGGGCAGCCGGTCGAGGCTGAGCGGGCCGTGGCCCGGGTCGCAGCCGAGGAGGAGGTAGGTCTCCGCGTTCCAGCGGACGCCGTCGGTCAGCAGGTCCCACTCCGCCGAGCCGATGACCGGCTTGTCGTCGCGGTCGCGGCGGCCGGGGTGACCGTCGCTGTCGAGGGAGGGGCCGGACGGCCCCTGCGTCGTGCCGTCCACTCCGCCCTCCGTTCCGCTGTCGGACCCGCCGGCGGAGTCGTCGGCGGTGCCTTCCGGGTCGCCCGCCGGGGCGCCGTCCACCGTGGCGGTGTCCGGCGGGCGGGCGGCGCCCAAGGGCATGTTCATGGCGGGTCCATCGCTCGGTGCGACCCCCGTGCGGGTCGTCGGGTGGTGAGAAGACTGTCGCACAGCGTCCACGCCGGTGTGGGCGATTTGGACATAACGCAGGCAAAATTCCCCTGGCATATGCCACTGTGGCAGTGGCCTTCGTCGCCCTGTGTGCGGAAGGGGGTCCGAGGCGGTAACCTTCGGTGATTCCGGCGCCCGGGCGCCCACCGCAGTACCGACCAGAGACCCCGGCGACGGAAATCCCGTTGCCACTACGACCGCCGCAACGGATGCTGACCTCATGTTCGAGCCAGTGATAGCACCTAGTGCCAGCCTCCTAGGCCTCCTCCAGCGAGGCCGCGGTGACGGGCAGCTCCACGCGCTGGCCGCCGACCGTGCCGAGGCCATCGCCGCGCTGGAGGAGTGCGTCACCAGGGATCCGCGGGCCGACTGGCAGGTCGAGAGCCGCTCCCTCTACTACGCCCGCCTCTACATGGAGCTGGAGGCCCCCCTCGACGGCATCGAGGACCACCTCCACTCCGCCGAGGACCTCGTCAGTGACGACGAGAGCCGCACCGGCCTCGCCCTCTCCGTCCTGGGCCACCTCGCCGCGTACGGCCGGCGCGACGCGCTGCTGATGCTGCGCGAGTACGCCGCCACCGGTGCCAACTGGGCCTGGGCCCTGGACGAGCTCGCCCTGCGCGACGACGACCGGGGCCTGCTGCTGCTCGGCACCGCCGTGCTGGACCGCTTCGCACCGGGCCCCGAGGGCGACGCCGAGCTGCGCGAGTTCATCCGCAACGCCTACGAGCCCCGGCCCTGGCGGCTGTGGGCGGCCTACCACCCGAGAGTGGCCGCGGCCAGCGAGCAGTCACCCTTCGATCTCTGGCAGCGCCAGCTGAACCGCAGCGGCGTCACCCCGGGCTGGTCCACCGCCGACGTGCTGGCCTGGGCCGACCAGGGGCAGCTGGGCGACCTCGGGGCCGGGGCGTTCCTGGGCCGCCCCGAGCCGGTGCGCGTCGACGAGGACCCTTCCGGTCCGGACGCCGTCGACCGCCGCGCCGCCGCGGCCGCCCGCTGTCTGACCGCCGTCGTCCGGCCCGAGGACCGTCCCGTCCTGCTGGAGGCCGCCCGCGACGGCCTGCCCGGCGCCCGGCGGGCCGCCCTGCGCTACCTGGTCGACCAACGCGACCCGGCCGCCCTCGAACTGATCGAGGCCGCCGCAGCTGATGTGGACGACCGGGTCGTCCGGGCAGCACTGGAGCTGCTCGGACGGATGCGCGGCCCCGAGGTGCTGGCCCAGGCCCGCCGCTGGGCGGACCCGGCCAGCGGGGGAGCCGACAGCGCGCTCGGTGAGACGGCCGTCCGCCTGCTCGCCGACGCCGGGGAACCGGCCGACGCGCCGCTGGTGGTCGCCGGACTGCGCCGCTGGGTCTCCGTGCGCGGGGTCAGCGGTACCGGCCTGGGATCGCTGGTCGACGGCGCGGGGCGGCTGGCCGCCGCCGACGCCGTCCCGGTCCTGCGCCACATCTACGGGGAGGCCGCCTCCTCCGAGCTGCGCGGTCGCGCCGCCCGGGCGCTCGCCGCGACCGATGTGCACTTCCCCGAGGGGCCCGCCGTCGAGTGCCTCTGGGACTGCGAGGAGTCCACGCGCGAGCTCGCCGCGCGCCACGTCGCCACCACGGGCGACGCGCGTGTGCTGGAGCGGCTGCGTAGGCTCGCCGCCGACCCGGCCGAGGAGGCCGAGGTCCACGCCGCCGTCCGCGGCCGATTGACCGCCGCCCGGGAGTTCGGGCGCTAGACGAGTAGTTCCGAAGTCGGTCAGTGGTCGTAGGCGATCAGTGAGCGGGTCACGGGCTGGCCTGTGGTCCGGTTGTGCCAGATCGCGCAGG
>NZ_JBVJLM010000034.1:0-67466 GCF_055584725.1 Kitasatospora sp. NPDC101108 | reverse complement strand
CTCTTCGGTCGTCACAACCCGAATGCTGGACACCCTCCCTGCATGCCCGGAGCAGAACCGGCAAACCCAGCCGACTTCGGAACTACTCGTCTAGGGCCGCTCACCAGGCCGGGTAGCGCCCGCCGAGCGCCGGGTGGGCCGGTTCGCGGCTGCCGAACAGCACCAGCAGGTCGTCCGCGACCGTCAGCAGCTCGGACCGCCCCTCGATCGCCCGTACCCACTCGCCGGGCAGCGCCGAGGCGCCGTACGCGGCCCCGACCAGGTTGCCGCACACCGCGCCCGCGGAGTCGCTGTCCCCGGAGTGGTTCACCGACAGCAGCAGCGCGGTGCGCACCGGGTCGGGGTCGAGGGTGGCGGCCAGCAGCGAGTACACCGCGATGGCCAGGCACTCCTCGGCGATCCAGCCGAGCCCGACCCGCTCCACCGTCCCCGCCACCGGCTCGGCCTCCTGGGCCAGCCGCACCGCCCGGGCCAGCGCCTGGACGGTCTCCTTGGAGCTCGGCAGCTCGCGGATCTGCTCCACCGTCTCGCCGACCGCCGCCCACGGTTCCGTCCCGGCCGCCAGCCGCTCGACCAGCGCCGCGAAGGCACCCGCCGCGAGGTAGCCGGTCGGGTGCCCGTGGGTGAGCTGGGCGCACTGCACGGCCAGCCCGAAGGACTGCTCCACGCCGAGCCGGGCCAGCCCGAACGGCGCCGAACGCATCACCGTGCCGCAGCCCTTGGAGCCGGGGTTGATCGGCCCCGGCCGCCCGATCGCGGACGGCGCCTCGAACTCCGGGTGCTCGGAGACCCCGCTCAGGCAGGCGTTGCCCGGTGCCCGCCGCGCGTACAGGAACGGCCGGCTCAGCAGCCAGCCGTCGTACGGGCGGGGCTGGGGCTCGGTGTCCGGCGCGCCCTGGTACTGGGTCCGCAACCAGCGCCGGTAGGCGCCGTGCACGGCCTCCGGCACCGAGCCGCCGCCGCCCGTCCAGCCGCGGACGAAGCCGCGGATCAGGCCCTCGGCGGTGAACAGCGTCATCTGGGTGTCGTCGGTGACCTCGACCGGGCCGTTCCCGGCCGGCAGCGAGGTCACCCCCTGGGGCCCGAATCTGTCCCGGATCTGGTGCAGTTGCTGGAACTCCACCGGCCAGCCCAGGGCGTCACCGATCGCACCGCCGAGCAGCGCACCGCGTACCCGGTCCCGGTAGCCCGACTCCGCCGCCGACTCCGTCACGTCGGATCCCCCTTCGTTCGTGGCGGGTCGTTTCTATCAGGCGGGACGTCGGTCGTGGATCTCGCCCCGCCCGTGCAGCGCGGCGCGGTCGGCCGCGGCCCGGCCGGCGGCCCAGCCCTCGCCGTCGCTGACCCGGACCCGCTGCGAGACCAGCTTCGGGAACAGCCGGCCGACCTCCTCGTCGACCGCCGCCGAGCGGGCGGCCAGCGCGGGCAGCAGCCGGGCGTCCGGCAGCAACTGCTCCTCGGTGCCGTCCTCGCGCAGGTGGCGGCCGGCCGCGGCGGCGCTGGTGGTCCGCTCGGTGGCGGCGGTCAGCCGCTCGCGGATCCGCGCCGCGTACGCGACCAGGAAGGACTGCCGGAACGCCTTGCTGCGCGAGTCCTTGCCGGAGCCGGCCTTGTTGAGCGCGTGGGTGGCCTGCACCAGCAGCGAGGTGTAGAGCAGTTCGACGCCGTCCAGGTCGCCGTCGAAGCCGATCACGGTGCAGAAGCCGAACTCCTTCGCCCACACCACCCGGCACCGGTTCGCCGCCGCGACCGCGTCCAGCAGCATCGTCTTGGGGCCCTCGTACGGGTTGTCCACGCCGATCCGCAGCGCCGCCGGGGTGTTCCGGTCGGCCGCCGCGGCGGCCACCAGCGCCTCGTCGATGCTGTGCTGGGCCATCAGCTGCTGGGCCTTGGCGGTCAGTGCCTCGGCCTCCTCCGGGTACTCGGTGGACTCGGCCTTGGCCAGCAGCGCCCGGATCCGGGCCAGCATCCGCGGCTCGCCGGTCACCGGGCCGGTGGGGCGCGGGGCGGTCGCGGACGCGCCGGGGGCGGGGCCGACGGGCGCGATCGGAGGCAGCCGTCCCCAGCTGCGCAGCAGCTCCAGGAAGGCGGTGGCGAGCGCGAAGCGGTCCAGCCGGTGCCGGTGGGCGAAGGCCCCGAGGTACTGCTCGTCGGCCGGCCACCAGACCTCGGTCTCCAGCTCGCGCAGCTGTTCCTGCCAGCGCCGGTCGAGGGTCGCGGCGGGGTGGCGGCGGCTCTCGGCGGCGATCAGGTCCACCGCGAGCGCCAGGTGGACGGGCTTCAGCCCGCGCCGCACCACCCGCACCAGGTCGGCGGGGCGCCACCCGGCCGACCAGCAGCGGCCCACCGCGGTGTCCGCGTACCCCAGCAGGGCCCGGCTGACCGCCGGCCACTGCCCGACCGAGGCGGCCAGCAGCGAGGCCCCGGTGTCCAGCGCGAGGTCCAGCCCCTCCTCGGGGGCGGTGAGCACCGACCGCACCGCCTGCTCCAGCAGCGGCCCGGCGTTCCCGTCGCCCTGCTGCGCGCGCTTGCCCACGGTGTGTCCCTGCTCTCCTCGACGGTTCGGTCCCTCCGGCCCATGATGCCGGAGGGACCGAGCGGGCGGGCCGGGGAGCCGGGGCCTACCGCTCGACGGCCTTGGCCATGATCTCCGGGACCCGGTCCAGCAGCCGGGAGGCCGCCAGCCGGATGCCGAGGGCGGCGACCAGGCCGCCGTACAGCGGGCCGAGCGGCAGCAGCGGCCAGGTCGGCCCGTCCGAGCCGAGCGCCCAGAACAGGTAGCCGCCGACCGGCAGGGCGAGCACCGCGACACCGGCCATCGAGCCGAACTGGTTGAGCAGGATCAGCCCGCCCTGCCCCGGGGCGGCGTTGCGCATCGGGTTGCTGTCGGCCGGCATGGTGTAGGGCGCCAGCACGCTGAACACCGAGCCGAGCGCGATGCCGCAGCCGAGCACCGCCCCCGCCAGGCCGACCGCGGCCGGCAGCCCGGCCCAGTCCCCGGTCACGGCGGCCAGCACCAGCCCGAGCACCACCGTGACCGGGACGGCGTACGACAGCACCGCGTACGCCCGGCCGCGCAGTTCGTCCCGGGCGTCGGCGGGGGTGCGCAGGGTGGCGGCGACCATCCAGAACGCGGAGCCGTCCATGCCGAACAGGTTGAGCATCTGCAGCCCGAGGAAGGTCCCGGTCATCGCCAGCAGGTAGACGCTCGACCAGCCCTGCACCACCGACAGCACGCAGATCACCAGCGTCATCCCGACGCTGGTGAACAGCGCCGCCTTGGCCCGCGGCTCCCGCCAGGCGTACCGCAGGTGGCGCTGCATCACCGCGCCGGTGCGGCCCTCGGGCAGGAAGCGCCAGCCGCCCGAGCTCTGCACCCCGCGGGCCACCTCCACGGTGGAGGCGTCGGCGGTGACCATCAGTTCCTGCAGGCTGGCGCGCCACCAGCGCAGCAGCAGGACGAGCAGCGCGCCGGCCGCGGCCAGCTGGAGCAGCCCGAGCGCGTAGTGGCCCTCACCGACGGTGCGCGGGGCGTCCGCCGCGCTGATCGGCGGGATCCAGCGCAGCACCCCGGCTATCGGCTTCAGCGGACTGAGGTCGATGTCCTTGCCGTGCTGGTGGCCGAAGATGCTCTGCGAGCCGACGTTGGCGGTCTGGACGAGCAGGGCGAAGGCCAGCCCGCCGAAGATCGCGAAGTCCTTGCCGCGCCGGCTGGAGAGCATCCGGGCGTTCCCGGCCGCGACCGCCCGGGAGAGGGTGACCAGGCAGAGCAGCGCGAGCGGCACCCCGACCACCGCGGCCGCGGCGGAGGCGCCGCCCACCGCGCCGGAGAGCACCGCCCCGGTCACCAGGACCAGGCTGATCAGCGGGCCGGGCCCGATCAGCGAGGCCAGCAGCGAGCCGCGCAGCAGCGGGCCGGGTCGCAGCGGCAGCATGGTGAGCCTGGTCGGGTCGGCGCTCTCGTCGCTGGAGAACAGGAACAGCGGCAGCGCCGCCCAGCCCAGGGTGAGCACGCCGAGCAGCATCACCCCGGTGTCCCCGGACCCGGCGTAGCGCCCGTTGAGCGCGGCCATGCCGAGGGCCACGCCACCGGCGAGGAGCAGGCCGAGGACGCCGCCGACGACGTACACGGCGGTCCGGCCGGGGCTGCGGCGCAGCCCGTTGCGCAGCAGCCGCAGTTTGAGCGCGACCAGGCCGCGCACCACCGTCCGCCCGTCGGGAACCGTCGCCGCGGTCACCGGGCGCTCCCGGAGTGCCCGCCGCCGAGCCAGCCGAGCGCCTGGCCGTCGTCCTCCCGGACGCCGATCAGTTCGAGGAAAGCCTCGTGCAGGCTGCGCCCGCCGCGGACGGCGTCCAGCGGCCCCTGGGCGATCACCCGGCCCGCGTTGACCACGGCGACCCAGTCGCAGAGCTGCTCGACCAGTTCCATCACGTGGCTGGAGAAGACGACGGTGGAGCCGGCCGCCGCGTACCGCTTGAGCACGCCCCGGATGGTCTGGGCGGAGACCGGGTCGACGCCCTCGAAGGGCTCGTCCAGGAACAGCACGTCGGGGTTGTGCAGCAGCGCGGCGGCCAGGCCGATCTTCTTGCGCATGCCGGTGGAGTAGTCGGCGACCAGCTTGTCGGAGTCCCGGGCGAGGTCCAGGACGGCCAGCAGCTCCTCGGTGCGGCGGTCCACCTCGGCGGCGGGCAGGCCGCGCAGGCGGCCGGTGTACTGGAGCAGCTCGCGCCCGCTGAGCCGCTCGAACATCCGCAGCCCCTCCGGGAGGATGCCGATCCGGGCCTTGACCGTGACCGGGTCGGCCCACACGTCGGTGCCGTGCACCAGCACGGTGCCCTGGTCGGGCCGGAGCAGGCCGGTGACCATGGACAGCGTGGTGGTCTTGCCCGCGCCGTTCGGCCCGACCAGGCCGATGAACGCCCCGGCGGGCAGTTCCAGGCTGAGCCCGGCCACGGCGGCCTGACTGCCGAAGTGCTTCCACAGCCCCTGGATGCTGACGGCGGACGGGGTGTCCGGTCCGCCGTGGCGGGCGGGCTCGGGCTCGGAGGGCGACGGTGCTGACGCCTGCATGGCGGCCTTCTGTCTGTGGTCGTGGGTGGACGAAAGGATGGTCGAACAGGTGCTCCAGGGCTCAGCCTGTCAGCGCGGCCACGGGCTGTCGCCCGCTTTGAGCATCCTCTGAGCGTGCCCGCGGCCCGGGGCGGGGGTGCCCCGGAGGTCGGCCTCCGGAGGCCGCCGGTTCGATCCCGCAACTACTCAGTTCCCTTGTTCGTCCTGCACTATGAGGACCAGTGAGCGCGCGGGGGAGCCGCGCTGCCGGGAGGTGGCGGATGTCCGTACAACCGTGGGGCGAGTCCGGTCCCACCGATCGGCACGGCCGCCGGCAGGCCGCCGGCTGGCAGCCCGCGCCGTCACCGCAGGCGGCGATGCGGGCGAGCCACGCGGACCGCGACCGGACCGTGGACGTGCTGAAGGCCGGGTTCGCCGAGGGCCGGCTGTCCGCTCAGGAGTACGAGCAGCGCCACGAGGCCGCGGCCCGGGCGCTGACCTACGGCGAACTGGCCGCGCTGGTGGCGGACCTCCCGACCGGTCCGATGACGGCGCCGCTGCAGTCCGCGCAGCCCGTCCCGGCGACCTTCCTGGTGCCGCCGCCGGTGCCGCAGGCCCGGCCGACCAGCGTGCTGGCGGTGGTCTCCCTGGTGTGCGGTCTGACCGGCTTCCTGGTGCTGCCGGTGCTGCCCGCGGTGATCACCGGCCACATCGCCCGGTCCCACATCCGCGAGCGCAACATGGACGGCGACTGGGCGGCCGTCCTCGGCCTGGTGCTCGGCTACCTGGGCGTCGCCTTCTGGTTCTTGATCATCCTGCTCGGCATGGCGTAGCGCACCCCGCCCCGGCCCCACCGCCGCTCCGCTGGCGGGCACCCGCCGACTGTGGTAGAGCGGGTGAAGGGCGGCCCGACACCGGCCGGTCGCGTACGGGACACCGGGGCGACACCCGGCCGAAGGCCGCGACCTGCGGCGTTGCATTTGTTTTGACCGAGCCCCATGCGCTAGGTACGCTCTGACCTTGTGCCTGGGGTGTCCCCGGGTCCTTGTGCGTGCATGCACACCGGTCGCCGCGCCGAGCCGGAGCGCCCTCCAGCGCACCGCGCGTAGAGCGCCGTCGCTGTACATCAGCTCATGGGATTCCGTGTCGGAATAGCCCAACACACCCGACCGCGTGGGTCGACCACGGGGTCGTGTGCGAGGGAGACACCGCAGGTTAGTTCCACCAAGCCTTGGCACACAGAAAACGGAGAAACGGTGCCTACGATCCAGCAGCTGGTCCGAAAGGGCCGGCAGGACAAGGTCGAGAAGAACAAGACTCCCGCGCTGAAGGGCTCCCCGCAGCGCCGTGGGGTCTGCACGCGTGTGTACACGACCACCCCGAAGAAGCCGAACTCGGCTCTCCGCAAGGTCGCCCGTGTGCGCCTCACCAGCGGGATCGAGGTCACCGCTTACATCCCGGGCGAGGGCCACAACCTGCAGGAGCACTCCATCGTGCTGGTTCGCGGTGGTCGTGTGAAGGACCTTCCTGGTGTCCGCTACAAGATCATCCGCGGTTCGCTCGACACCCAGGGTGTCAAGAACCGCAAGCAGGCCCGCAGCCGCTACGGCGCCAAGAAGGAGAAGTAAGAATGCCTCGTAAGGGCCCCGCCCCGAAGCGCCCGGTCATCATCGACCCGGTCTACGGCTCCCCGGTCGTCACCCAGCTCGTCAACAAGATCCTGCTGCACGGCAAGCGCTCCACCGCCGAGCGGATCGTGTACGGCGCCCTTGAGGGCGTCCGCGAGAAGACCGGCTCGGACCCGGTCGTCACGCTGAAGCGCGCGCTGGAGAACGTCAAGCCGGCCCTTGAGGTCAAGTCCCGCCGTGTCGGTGGCGCGACCTACCAGGTTCCGGTCGAGGTCCGTCCGGGCCGCGCCAGCACCCTGGCGCTGCGCTGGATGGTCGGTTACTCCCGCGCCCGTCGCGAGAAGACCATGACCGAGCGCCTGATGAACGAGATCCTCGACGCCAGCAACGGCCTGGGCGCTTCCGTGAAGCGTCGCGAGGACACCCACAAGATGGCCGAGTCCAACAAGGCCTTCGCGCACTACCGCTGGTAGTCCGTACCCCGTCACTAGACAGAGAGAGAACGAGCCACCATGGCTGCAACCTCCCTTGACCTCGCCAGGGTCCGCAACATCGGGATCATGGCGCACATCGACGCGGGCAAGACCACCACCACCGAGCGGATCCTGTTCTACACCGGTGTCTCGTACAAGATCGGTGAGGTCCACGATGGCGCTGCCACCATGGACTGGATGGAGCAGGAGCAGGAGCGCGGCATCACGATCACGTCGGCCGCGACGACCTGCCACTGGACGGTCGACGGCGTCGACAACACCATCAACATCATCGACACCCCGGGTCACGTCGACTTCACCGTCGAGGTGGAGCGCTCGCTGCGCGTCCTCGACGGTGCCGTCACGGTGTTCGACGGTGTCGCCGGTGTCGAGCCCCAGTCCGAGACCGTGTGGCGGCAGGCTGACCGCTACGGCGTCCCGCGCATCTGCTTCATCAACAAGCTGGACCGCACGGGCGCGAACTTCTTCTTCTGCGTCGACACCATCGTGGAGCGCCTCGGCGCCACCCCGCTGGTGATGCAGCTGCCGATCGGTGCCGAGGCGGACTTCCAGGGCGTTGTCGACCTGGTCCGCATGAAGGCTCTGGTCTGGTCCGCCGAGGCCGCCAAGGGCGAGATGTACGACGTCGTCGACATCCCGGCCGAGCTGCAGGAGCAGGCCGCGGAGTACCGCGAGCAGCTGATCGACACGGTCTCGAACGTCAGCGACGAGATCATGGAGCTCGCCCTTGAGGGCGAGGAGATCCCGGTCGAGCTGCTGCAGGACGCGATCCGCAAGGGCACCCTGAACTCGGACTTCACCCCGATCTTCTGCGGTACCGCCTTCAAGAACAAGGGCGTTCAGCCCCTGCTCGACGCGGTCGTCAAGTACCTGCCGTCGCCGCTGGACATCGAGTCCATCGAGGGCACCAAGCCGAACGACCCGGAGACCACCATCTCCCGTAAGGCTTCGGACGACGAGCCGCTGGCCGCGCTGGCGTTCAAGATCATGTCCGACCCTCACCTGGGCAAGCTCACCTTCGTCCGGATCTACTCCGGCCGCCTGGAGTCCGGCACCTCGGTGCTGAACGCCGTCAAGGGCAAGAAGGAGCGCATCGGCAAGATCTACCGCATGCACGCGAACAAGCGTGAGGAGATCGAGTCGGTGGGCGCCGGCGACATCGTCGCCGTCATGGGCCTGAAGCAGACCACCACCGGTGAGACGCTGGCCGACGAGAAGAACCCGGTCATCCTGGAGTCCATGGACTTCCCGGCCCCGGTCATCCGCGTCGCCATCGAGCCCAAGTCCAAGGGTGACCAGGAGAAGCTGGGTGTCGCCATCCAGCGTCTCGCCGAGGAGGACCCGTCCTTCCAGGTCAACACGGACGAGGAGACCGGCCAGACCATCATCGCGGGTATGGGCGAGCTGCACCTTGAGGTGCTCGTCGACCGTATGCGCCGTGAGTTCAAGGTCGAGGCCAACGTCGGCAAGCCGCAGGTCGCGTACCGCGAGACGATCCGTCAGGCCGTCGAGCGCATCGACTACACCCACAAGAAGCAGACCGGTGGTTCCGGTCAGTTCGCCAAGGTGCAGATCGCGATCGAGCCGCTGGAGCAGGCCGAGGGCTACGAGTTCGTCAACCTGGTCACCGGTGGCCGCGTCCCGCGCGAGTACATCCCGTCGGTCGACGCCGGTTGCCAGGAGGCCATGGAGTTCGGTGTCCTCGCCGGCTACCCGCTCCAGGGCGTTCGCGTGAAGCTGCTCGACGGCCAGTCGCACGACGTCGACTCCTCCGAGCTCGCGTTCAAGATCGCCGGTTCGATGGCCTTCAAGGAAGGCGCCAGGAAGGCCAAGCCGGTCCTTCTTGAGCCGATGATGGCCGTCGAGGTCACCACGCCCGAGGACTACATGGGCGATGTGATCGGCGACATCAACTCTCGCCGTGGCCAGATCCGGTCCATGGACGAGCGTCACGGTGCCCGCGTCGTCACGGCGCTGGTGCCCCTCTCCGAGATGTTCGGCTACGTCGGTGACCTGCGCAGCAAGACCTCTGGTCGCGCGAGCTACTCGATGCAGTTCGACTCGTACGCCGAGGTCCCCAAGGCCGTGGCTGAGGAGATCATCGCCAAGTCGAAGGGCGAGTGACGTCCCGATATTCGGGATGATTCACACCCCTTAGGCTATTAGGAGGCGACCCGGGAGGAACCGTCCGGATCCTCCCGGGGCCTCCGGCCCCCCACCCACGGGACGGCGCGAGGTGCCTCGGGCACCCGGGCCGGGCCCGTATCAAAGACCAACTGACGTCAGCACGGCGTACAGGAACTGTCCTCAGGAGGACTCAGTGGCCAAGGCGAAGTTCGAGCGGACGAAGCCCCACGTCAACATCGGCACCATCGGTCACATCGACCACGGCAAGACCACGCTGACCGCGGCCATCACCAAGGTGCTGCACGACGCGTACCCGGAGATCAACCCCTTCACGCCGTTCGACCAGATCGACAAGGCCCCGGAGGAGCGTCAGCGCGGTATCACCATCTCGATCGCGCACGTCGAGTACCAGACCGAGGCGCGTCACTACGCCCACGTCGACTGCCCGGGTCACGCTGACTACATCAAGAACATGATCACCGGTGCCGCCCAGATGGACGGCGCCATCCTGGTGGTCGCCGCCACCGACGGCCCGATGCCGCAGACCAAGGAGCACGTCCTCCTGGCCCGCCAGGTCGGCGTTCCGTACATCGTCGTCGCCCTGAACAAGGCCGACATGGTGGACGACGAGGAGATCCTGGAGCTCGTCGAGCTCGAGGTCCGTGAGCTGCTCTCCGAGTACGAGTTCCCGGGCGACGACCTGCCGGTCGTCCGCGTCTCCGCCCTGAAGGCCCTTGAGGGCGACAAGGAGTGGGGCGAGAAGCTCCTCGGCCTCATGCACGCGGTCGACGAGAACATCCCCACCCCGGCCCGCGCCGTGGACCAGCCGTTCCTGATGCCGATCGAGGACGTCTTCACGATCACCGGTCGTGGCACCGTCGTCACCGGTCGTATCGAGCGCGGCATCCTCAAGGTCAACGAGACCGTCGACATCATCGGCATCAAGACCGAGAAGACCACCACCACGGTCACCGGCATCGAGATGTTCCGCAAGCTGCTCGACGAGGGCCAGGCCGGTGAGAACGTCGGTCTGCTGCTCCGTGGCATCAAGCGCGAGGACGTCGAGCGCGGCCAGGTCATCATCAAGCCGGGTTCGGTTACCCCGCACACCGACTTCGAGGCCCAGGCCTACATCCTGTCGAAGGACGAGGGTGGCCGCCACACCCCGTTCTTCAACAACTACCGCCCGCAGTTCTACTTCCGTACCACGGACGTGACCGGCGTCGTGACCCTCCCCGAGGGCACCGAGATGGTCATGCCGGGCGACAACACCGCCATGACCGTCGCGCTGATCCAGCCCGTCGCCATGGAGGAGGGCCTGAAGTTCGCCATCCGTGAGGGTGGCCGCACCGTCGGCGCCGGCCAGGTCACCAAGATCGTCAAGTAATCTGACGCTCTGACCTGCCTGCCTCGTCAGGCTCGTCCGAAGGGCCCCACGCACCGCGAGGTGCGTGGGGCCCTTCGGCGTCCAACCGGGCTCTCACCTGGGCGCACTTGCTCTCACGGACAGCTCATGGCCGACTGTTATGGTCGGCTCACCATCCAGCCCCCGCCGTCGCGGAAAGTGGGACCCCAACGCATGTCTACCGCACCGCTGTTGTCGGTCGTGATGCCGATCTACAACGAGCAGGAGGCACTCCCGCTGACCGTCGGGCGGCTGCGTCCGATCCTGGACGGGCTGGGCGTCGACTACGAGGTCGTCGGGGTGGACGACGGCAGCCGGGACGCCACACCCGTGCTGATGCAGAAGATCCGGCAGGACTGGCCGGAGTTCCGCATCGTCCGCTTCGCCCGCAACTCCGGCCACCAGGCCGCGCTCACCGCGGGCATCCACCGGGCGCTCGGCGACTACGTGGTCAGCATCGACGCCGACCTGCAGGACCCGCCGGAGAAGATCCCCGAGATGCTCTCCCTGGCCCGCGAGCAGAGCCTCGACGTGGTCTACGGCGTGCGCGGGGACCGCGGCACCGACACCGCCTTCAAGCGCCGGACGGCCGGCGCCTACTACTGGCTGATGCGCAAGCTGGTCGGCAAGCGGATGCCCAACCAGGCCGGCGACTTCCGGCTGCTCAGCCGCAACGCGGTGGACGCCCTCAAGCAGCTGCCCGAACACCAGCCGGTCTACCGGCTGCTGGTGCCCTGGCTCGGCTTCCCCAGCGGCGAGGTGGTGTACGTCCGCGAGGAGCGGGTGGCCGGCGGCACCCACTACCCGCTGTCCAAGATGGTCCGGCTCGCGCTGGACAGCATCACCAACTTCTCCGCCGCCCCGCTGCGGCTGGCCACCTACCTCGGCCTGGTCAGCTTCGTGGTCTGCATCGCGCTCGGGATCCACGCCACCGTCTCCTACGCGCTCGGGTCGACCGTGCCCGGCTGGTCCTCGCTGTTCATCGGGATGCTGTTCCTCGGCGGCGTGCAGCTGATCTGCGTCGGACTGCTGGGGGAGTACGTCGGCCGGATCTACTCCGCGGTGCAGGCCCGCCCGACCTACTTCGTCGGCTACGACTCGGCCGAGGACGACGAGCGGGGCCGGGGCCGGTGACCCTGACCGGCGAACCCGCCACCCCCACCCCCGGGCCGCGTCGCCAGCTGCCGTCCTTCCTGGTCATCGGCGTCCTGAGCACCGTCTTCTACCTGGGGCTGTTCGTCGTCGCGCGGTGGTTCACCGACCCGCAGACCGCGAACCTGATCGCCCTGGCCGTCAGCGCGGTCGCCAACACCGCGGCCAACCGCCGGTTCACCTTCGGCGTGGTCGGCTCGCAGGGAATGGTCCGCCACCAGCTGCAGGGCGCGGTGGCCTTCCTGATCGGCCTCGGCCTCAGTTCCGGGGTGCTCGCCCTGCTGGACCGGGTGGTGCCGCACGCCTCCAGGCCGGTGGAGGTCGGCGGGCTGATCGTCGCCAACGGGCTGGCCACGGTGGCCCGGTTCGTGCTGTTGAAGGTCTGGGTCTTCCGTGGCGGGGCGTCCGGACCGTCCGGGTCCTGAGACTCCGGCCCCGAACGGACCAGCCGCTTCCCGGCACCGATCGCCGGTGGACGGGTTCCGCCGCGGCCCCTGCGCCGCCTGGGGGCGACCCGCCCTCGGTATGCTGGGCCCTCGTAGCCTGCCCGCGCAGACGGTAGAAAGTCCGGACCCGGTAGGGGGAGACGGGCGGCAGGACTGAACCGGAGGGGCACGGCACCGTGTCGACCGTATACAGCTCGCCCGACAGCGGGATCCAGCGACCGACCGCGCCGCCGGGGCCGCTGCCCGGGCCGGCCGGGGGCAGGCGGCCGGCCCGCAACCTGCTGGTGCTGGCCGGCGGGCTCGCGCTGTCCTGGCTGGTGCCGACCGGTCTGGTCGCGCTCCACCTGGGCGTCCTGCTGCTGCCGCTGCTGCTGGTCGCGACGGCCTCCGTGATCCGGGTCGGCGGCGTGCTGCTCGACCGGCTCTTCGTCGCCGCGCTCATCCTGTTCGGCGCCGTGCTGACCCTCGGCCTGGTCTTCTCGCTCTGGCCCTGGGGCCTGTCCCCGGTCGCCACCACCGGCACCATGTTCAGCGTGCTGACGGCGACCGCCTGGGCCGCCCGGCGCTCCCCGCGGCTGCCGCTGCGCTTCCGCTGGTCCGACCTGCTGGTGGTGGGCACCTTCGGCGGGCTCTGGCACTACCTCTACCACCCGATCGCCGGTGCGACGGCGGCCGAGCGGGTCGCCAACTTCGCGACGTCGGAGGACCGGCTCTCGCACTTCTCCTTCTTCTCCGCCATCGAGGGCGTGGGCGGCTTCAACTTCTTCCACCAGGACGCGGCCCGGGCCTACCTGATGCCGCCGTCCGAGGTGACCTACCCGCAGGGCTCGCACTTCCTGCTCGCCTGGACCGACACGCTGGTCCACTCCGCCGCCGACCCCGGCGACATGCTCCAGACCGTGAACCGGTACTTCCTCTACGTGCTGGTGGCGTACGCGCTGTTCTGCACCACCCTGGTCTGGGCCGCCCGGTGGATCGGCGGGCCCCGACTGCGCGGCTGGCGGGCCGCGGCGGTCTGCGCGACCGTCGGCTCGATCATGCTCGCCAGCAACTACCTGGACCTCCTGGTCCACGGCTTCGACTCGACCTTCATCGGTCTGCTGCTGATCGCCCTCGCCCTGGCGGTGCTGGTCCGCCCGGCGATGGGCCGCGCCGAGTTCGTGCTGGCCGCCTCGGCCGGGCTGATCACCGTGACCTACACGTACAACATCTACGGCGCGTTCGTCGGCGTGGCCCTGCTGGGCGCGCTGGTGGCGCACCGGCGCAAGTTCGCCGGGCGCTGGTGGTGGACGCTCGGCGCACTGGCGTGCGCGCTGGGCGTGGCAGCGCTGCCGAGCGTCCTCTCGGTCATGGGCAACCTGGACGTCGCGAGCGCCTCGAACATGAACGGCCCGAGCGTCGGGGCGGACCGCTCGGTACTGATCGGCGGCGGGCTGCTCGGACTGCTGGCGGCGGCCATGCCGCGCAGCCGCCGTACCGCCACCGGCCAGGCGCACCTGGCGGTGCTGCTGGGCACCGGCGCGGTGCTCAGTGCCTTCGCCGCCTACCAGCTGCACAGCATCGGCCGGTACTCCTACTACTTCCACAAGATGACGGCCGTGGGCGTCGTGGTCGCGCTGATCTCGGTCGGCGCCGTCGGCGTCATGCTCCAGACGCCGTACCGGGGCACCAGCCGGGCGCTGCCCCGGCGCCTGGGCGAGCTCGCCCTCTCCGGGCTGGCCGTGGCCGCCGCGCTCAGCATGTTCGCCAACGTGCAGTGGGGCTTCCTGGCCACCAAGGACAGCCCGTCCGCCTGGTCCGGCAACCCGCTGGTGGCCTGGGGCCGCGGCGAGTTCGAGAGTGACATGGGCCCCAAGGGCATCGAGGCGCTGGCCCCGCTGCGCGGCACGGGTGGCCCGGTGATCGCGCTCGTCTCCAACGACGACTACAAGAACCTCAAGGCCACCTGGCTCGCCTCGCTGCTGAACCGGCGCGGCGGCGACATGAAGGCGCTCTACGACACCCACTGGGTGGACATCGGCGGTCCGCAGGTCAAGGAGGAGGACTACCAGCGCTCGTTCGGCCGGCTCAAGGGTGCGATCGACATGCTCCCGGCCTCGCAGCAGCCGGTGACCATCCTGACCGCGGACCGCGCGGTGGGCGACCGGATCAGGCGTGACCTGGCGAAGCAGGGGGTGAAGGCCACCGTGCTGAGCGACCCCGGGATGCTCTGGACGCAGCCTTGGGGACGCACCTTCCCCGGGGTCTGACGGGTGGCCGGGCGGGGTGCGCGCGTGCACGGGGCGTTTACGCCGACCCGCTACTATTCACAGCAATCGCACGGCCCGGTCGGCCTCGTGCGTGGACGTGTGGCATGGCCGGCCGGTGAATCGGTGGTCATGTGATGAAGAACCCGATCGCCAAGCTGCTTGGGGCACTGCCTCCGGGGGCGCGGCTCGTGGTCGGTGGCACGGTCGTGCTCGGAGCCTCGGCGTACGTCTACATGGCGCTCGTGGGCTACAGCCTGAGCACCGTCGGCGCGGCCAGGGTGACGATGCTCTGGACCATCGTGATGTCCGTCGGGTGGGGGCTCTTCCAGCCGGTCGAGCTGGAGCTGACCCGGCTGGTGGCCGCCCGCAAGGTCGCCGGGCACGGCGCACTGCCCGCGGTACGGCGGATGCTGCTGCTCGCCATGGCGATCCTGGTCGCGGTCTGCGCGCTGCTGGCGGTCGCCGCCCGCCCGGTCGCCGACCAGCTGTTCAGCGGCGACCGCAGCCTGGTGGTCGCGCTGGCCGGCGGCCTGGCCGGCCTCGCGGTGAGCTCGGTCGCCCGCGGGGCGCTGGCGGGCCTGGGCCTGTTCGGCCCGTACGGCACCCAGCTGGCGGTCGACGGCGGCCTGCGCATCGGGCTGGCCGGTGCGGCGGCGGTGGCGGGCCTGCACTCGGCGATGGTCTTCGGGCTGATCCTGTTCGTCTCCCCGCTGCTGGCCTCGCTGATCGGCCTGCGCGACACCCTGGCCGACCGCACCCCCGGGCCGGAGGTCTCCTGGAAGCAGCTGACCAGCGGCCTCGGTCTGCTGATCGCCTCGGTGATGCTCAGCCAGCTGGTGGTCAACGCGACCGTGGTCTGCGTGCGCCTGCTCTCGCCGAAGCACTCCGAGGCCTCCGACGCCCTGGTCTTCGCGGTCGGCCAGGCCGTGGTGATGGCCCGGGCGCCGCTCTTCGCCTACAGCGCCCTGCAGGCCTCGATGGTCTCCGCGCTGTCCGGCGCCGCCGCGGCGGGGGACCACGCCGAGTTCCGCAAGGTGCTGACCCGCACCACCGCCATCGTCGCCGCGATGTGCATCGGCGGCGGCCTGCCGGTGATCGTGCTCGGTTCCGCGCTCAACCCGCTGCTGTTCAACGCGAAGGACGTGCTCGGACCGCTGGACTTCACCTGGCTGGTGTTCGGGACGCTCTGCTACGTCCTCGCGACGGTCTTCGGCCAGGCGCTGATGTCGAGCGCCCAGCACCGTCGTCAACTGGTGGGCTGGACCGCAGGTTCCGTAGCATTGGTGGCTGTCGCGCTCGCACCGGGCAACGTGGGTCTCCGGGCGGAGCTCGCGTACCTGGCGGGCTCGTTGGTCAGTGCCGTCCTGATGTTGTGGTCGCTGTACCGTGCCTTCCCCTCCCGCCCCGCCGCCGTGTCGGCAGACCAATCCGCAGCACAGCCGCTGCGGACCTCCTGAGGGTGGGCCCCCGACGCCATGACCATCACCGATAGACAGACCCGAGGCACGGGCCGCCGTGCCGTTCGCCAAGCATGGAGCACCTGTGTCCGAGTATGACAACGTCTGGCTGGTGATCCCGGCCTACAACGAAGGCCAGGTGATCGCCGACGTCGTGGAGGGGGCACGCAAGACCTTCCCGAACATCGTGGTGATCGACGACGGCTGCACCGACGACACGGCCGAGCACGTCATGACGACCGGCGCCCACCTGGTGCGGCACCCGGTCAACCTGGGGCAGGGCGCCGCGCTCCAGACCGGCCTCAAGTACGCGCTCGCCCAGGAGGGTGCCGAGTACTTCGCGACCTTCGACGCGGACGGCCAGCACCAGACCGCCGACGTCGAGAAGATGGTGGCGCTGCTGCGCGAGGGCGAGGCCGACATCGTCCTCGGCTCCCGCTTCATCGAGCAGACCGGCCAGGTGCCGTGGATCAAGCGGGTGGTGCTCCGCACCGCCGCCGCCGTCAGCCCGACGGCCCGCAAGCTCAAGCTCACCGACGCGCACAACGGTCTGCGGGTGATGAACCGCGAGGCCGCCAGCCGGATCAAGATCACCATGAACGGCATGGCGCACGCCTCGGAGATCGTCTCCTTCCTCGCCGGCTCGGACCTCCGGGTCGCCGAGGTGCCGGTGGACATCCTGTACACCGACTACTCGCGCGCCAAGGGCCAGTCCCTGATCAACGGCGTGAACATCCTCTTCGACATCTCGCTGCGGGAGCGTAACGGCCGATGAACCACCTCTGGATCCAGCTCATCCTGGTCGTGGCCGCGGTGGCCATGGCGCTCGTCTTCGTCTGGCGCTGGGACAAGGCGAACACCCGGGCGTGGAAGCGCATCGCCTTCACGCTCTTCGTGATCGTCAACGTGGTCGCGATCCTCTGGCCGAGCGGCGTGACCAAGCTGGCCACCGCGCTGGGCGTCGGCCGCGGCACCGACCTGGTGCTCTACCTGATGGTCATCGCCATGGGCTTCCTGACCCTCAACACCTACCTGCGCTTCCGCTCGCTGGAGAAGAAGATCACCGACCTGGCCCGCACCGTGGCCATCACCGAGGGCGTCCGCCACAACAACGACCGGCTCAACGCCCCGGTCGGCTCCGAGCACTGACCGGCCGCCTTCCGCACGACGCGGGAACCCGGCCCGGGGAGGGGGCCGCACCCACTGGGTGCGGCCCCCTCCCCGTCGGGTTTCCGTGTGCGCCGCAGTGGGCCGTACCAGTAGTCTGATATCGCCAACGACGGCGTACGAAATACCCCCAACTGGTCGATACGGCGGATATTCGCCCCCCGGGATCGGTGATTCCGGCCGCGGCGCGGAAATGCACTTCTCCGAAGGTCGTCCTGAACCGGGAGATTCCTCGGGACCGTATTCCCGGGGTGTCGGCCCGTCGGCCACGGCGGCCGGTGCACTGGTTCGGAGCGGTACCGCTCGGAGATCAGCGGCCGGAAGCTGATTGACTTGGCTCGCCCGGCGGCCGCGGCCGGGCGGCACCGAAGCATGATCCAGGACCAGGAGGTGCGGCGCCGTTATGAGCGTCGATTTCGTCATCCCGTACTACGGCGACCCGGAATACCTGTTCGCCACCATCGACAGCATCCGGGCCCAGCACCAGCAGGACTGGCGGCTGACCGTGGTGGACGACCAGTACCCGGGCAACCGGGCGCTGGAGTACATCGAGGGCCTGAACGACGAGCGGATCCGCTACGTCCGCAACGAGGAGCGGCTCGGCCCCAACGGCAACACCTACAAGGCGTCCACCCTGGCCGAGCGCGAGTTCGTCTCGATGATGGGTGCCGACGACCTGCTGGAGCCGAACTACCTGGACGTCGTCCTGGAGCGGATGAAGGCCGACCCGAACGCGATCGCGGTCCAGCCGGGCGTCAAGGTGATGGACAGCGACGGCGTCCTGGTGCCGTCGCTCGGCATCGGTGACAAGGTCAAGCGCCGGATCGCCGCCCCGGCCCGCAAGGCCGGCCTGATCAGTGGCGAGGACGCGGTGAAGAGCCTGCTGTCCGGCAACTGGCTGTACACCCCGTCGCTGCTCTACCGGCAGTCCGCGCTGTCGAAGATCCCGTACCGCCCGGACATCGACGCCGTCCACGACCTGGCCTTCATGGTCGACATGCTGATGGAGGGCGGCAACCTGCTGGTCGACGAGCGCGAGGTGTTCCGCTACCGCCGCCACCAGGCCAGCGACTCCTCGACCCGGGTGAAGGACGGCAAGCGCTTCGACGAGGAGCTGCGCTACTACGGCCTGATCGCCAAGGAACTGCGCGCCAAGGGCTGGAACGCGGCGGCCCGCTCGGCCGACCTGCACCTCTCCTCCCGGCTGCACGCCCTGATGGTGGCCGCCGGCCGCCTCGGCGCGGGGGACTTCGCCCACGCCGGCGCCATGGTCGGCCGCGCCGTCCGCAGCAGCTGACCGGGCCGTGCCGGCCGCCGTCCGGAGCGGCGGCGCCGGACGGCGGAAACTACCATGTCGGCTGATCCCGATCGCCGACCCACCATGCCACTCACCGGACGTGGCCATGCACGGAAGTGACTGACATGACTGATCTGGCCACCAGCCCGGTCGGCGGCTCCGAGGCGGAGCACCGGAAACCGGAGGGCGCGAGCGCGACCCGCGCCGGGCGGATGGACGGCCTGCTGGCCCGCCCCTGGGCGGTCCGCTCGGCCGAGGCCCTGGTCTCGATCGTGGCGGCGTTCGCCTTCACCCTGCTCTGCAGCCGCATCGACGTGAACCCGCTCAACCGGGTCGGCCAGGTCAGCGGTCTGGCGATGCTGCAGAAGTACGCCGCAGTGGTGGGCCTGCCGGTCCTCGCCGTGCTGCTCTACGCCGCCTACCGGGGCACCCTGGCCCGCTACCAGCTGGTCCAGCGGCTGGTCTGTGCGGCCGTCGCGGGCCTGGCCACCGGTGCGGTGGCCGGCGGCATCGCGGTGGCGCTGCACGGGACCCAGTGGGGCCTCGGCGGCCAGGAGGGCGACCCGGGCAACCTCATCGGCATGGCCAACGACATGCTGCGCGGCCAGGGCCTGCCCGGCGTCTACCCGCCCGGCTTCCCGGCGCTGCTGGCGATCTGGTCGAAGCTGTTCTACGGCGGCATCGGTGGCGGCGGCTACGCCCTGAAGGACGTCCAGCTGCTCTGCAGCGCGCTGGTCGGCCCGATGGCGTACCTGTCCTGGCGGCTGATGCTGCGCCCGTTCTGGGCGCTGCTGGCGGCCGTCCCGGCCGCGATCCTCTTCCTGGACCCGATCCGGCCGTACAGCCACGTCACCATGCTGGTCATGGTGCCGATGCTGGCCGGGGCGCTGCGCGAACTCCGCCGGGCGCACCAGCTCAGCACCCGCTCCACCGTCTGGCGCGGCGTGGGCTTCGGCGTCTCGTTCGGCCTGATGTTCCTCTGGTACTCGGGCTGGTTCGTCTGGGCCGCGCCGGGCGTCCTCGTCCTGACGCTGTTCCTCGTCCCGTGGCGCAAGGGCGCCGCCCGGGTCAAGCCGGTGCTGCTGTTCCTGGGCGCGACCCTGGTCAGTGCCGCCGTGGTCGGCGCGCCGCTGCTGTACCAGCTGCTGCGGCTGGGGGCCCAGGCCAAGGACCGGTACGCCTACCTCTCGGTGTACATCGACCCGGCGTACGTCATGGGCTGGGCCTCGGACCGCGCGGGCGACCTGAACTACCACGACTTCCCGTGGCGCGGCGAGCTGGCCGGGCAGAGCGCCTACACCCTGATGCTGCTGGCCGGCGTGGCGCTGGCGCTCGGCCTCGGGCTGCGCAGCATCGTGGTCCGCACCACCGCGGTCACCCTGGTCAGCGCCTGGCTGCTGCGCTACTGGTTCGCCTCCCACCTGGCCCAGGCCAAGGCCGTCCAGCTGTACCCGCGGACCACGTGGATCATCCTCTACGCGCTGATGATCCTCGCGGTGCTCGGTCTGATGTTCACCGTCCAGCGGGGCGCCGGCTGGCTGCGCACCGTCCAGCGCGTCGGCACCGACGGCGGGCCGGCGCCGCTCACCCTGCGCCCGGAGGTCACCGGCCGCCTGGTCGCGGGCGCGGTCTGCGCGGTGGCGCTGTTCGCCACCATGGCGGCCTCCTGGTCGGTGGACCGCTACATGCCGACCACCGACCCGAAGTTCCTCCCGAGCAGCGGCACCCAGAACGTGGACATGGGCATCGACGCCTGGCGCGCCCACATCCTGGTGAACCGTGACGGCAAGTGCCCCAAGTTCGACCCGGCCGGACCGCACGACTGCGCGCCGGTGAACAAGGGCCTCAAGGAGTACAACAACGACCCGGACAAGGGCCAGCTGTGGTGCGCCAACGTGGGCGGCGACGCGTGGGCGCTGGTCTGCGGCACCAAGCGACCCTGGTGACGCCGCCGGGCGGCGGAGGCCGCCCGCGCTGACGGTCACCCCATCGGGGCCGGTGAGGTACGCCTCACCGGCCCCGATTGGCATCCCGGCTGCTCCATGTGGCAGTATGTCCAAGTTGCTCGGTTGAGTGCCGATGCTGCGCGCCTCCCGCCGGGAGGACTGGAAGCGAGTCCCATGTACTCGTCGTTCCCGTGATGGCCGTCAAGCGTGAGTTCTACGCCACGGCAGCTGCGGGGCGAAAGTACGGGAATCTTCCGGGAAGCGTGAGCGGGGCCTCGACCCGGCGGCCCCTCACCCCCGAAAGTTCGAAACCGACGAAGTACTTCGCCGGTTTTTTGCAAGCGCTAGTGCGACACGCCCGAGCGCGGGGGCCGGAGGGGAGTCGTGAAGTGACTAAGGACAAAGGACTACTGAGTAGCCATGGCGGGACAGAAGATCCGCATCCGGCTCAAGGCCTACGACCACGAGGTCATCGACTCCTCGGCGAAGAAGATCGTCGAGACGGTGATCCGTACTGGTGCGCAGGTCGCAGGCCCGGTGCCGCTGCCCACTGAGAAGAACGTGTACTGCGTCATCCGCTCGCCGCACAAGTACAAGGACTCGCGCGAGCACTTCGAGATGCGTACTCACAAGCGTCTGATCGACATCCTCGACCCCACGCCGAAGACGGTTGACTCGCTCATGCGTCTCGACCTGCCGGCCGGCGTCGACATCGAGATCAAGCTCTGAGAGGCGCACCGAAGATGGCTAAGCAGATTAAGGGCATCCTGGGCGAGAAGCTCGGCATGACCCAGGTCTGGGACGAGAACAACCGGGTGGTCCCGGTGACCGTCGTCAAGGCTGGGCCCAATGTCGTGACCCAGGTCCACACCGCCGACAGCCCGGCCGGCTACAGCGCCGTGCAGCTCGGCTTCGGCGAGATCGACCCCCGCAAGGTGAACAAGCCCCTCGCGGGCCACTTCGCCAAGGCCGGTGTCACCCCGCGCCGCCACCTGGTCGAGATCCGTACCTCGGACGCGTCCGAGTACACCCTGGGCCAGGAGATCACCGCCGAGCTGTTCGAGGCGGGTGTCAAGGTCGACGTGACCGGCACCTCCAAGGGCAAGGGCTTCGCCGGTGTCATGAAGCGCCACAACTTCCGTGGTCTCGGCGCCGGTCACGGCACCCAGCGCAAGCACCGTTCGCCCGGTTCCATCGGTGGCTGCGCCACCCCGGGCCGTGTGTTCAAGGGCCTGCGCATGGCTGGTCGGATGGGCCACGAGCGTGTGACCACCCAGAACCTGACCGTGCACGCGGTCGACGCGGAGAAGGGTCTGCTGCTCATCAAGGGCGCCGTCCCGGGCCCGAACGGCGGCCTCGTCCTCGTCCGCACCGCGGCGAAGGGGCTGTGAGGAAATGAGCACCATTGACATCCTGTCGCCGGCTGGCGACAAGACCGGCAGCATCGAGCTGCCGGCCGAGATCTTCGACGCGAAGGTCAGCGTTCCGCTGATGCACCAGGTCGTCGTGGCGCAGCTCGCTGCGGCCCGTCAGGGCACCCACAAGACCAAGACTCGCGGCGAGGTCCGCGGTGGCGGCAAGAAGCCGTACCGCCAGAAGGGCACCGGCCGCGCCCGTCAGGGCTCGACCCGTGCGCCGCAGTTCGCCGGCGGTGGCGTCGTGCACGGTCCCGTGCCGCGCGACTACTCGCAGCGGACCCCGAAGAAGATGATCGCCGCCGCCCTGCGCGGTGCGCTCACCGACCGGGCCCGCCACAACCGCATTCACGTCGTCACCGGCGTGACCGCGACCGAGGCGCCGTCGACCAAGGCCGCCAAGGGCCTGTTCGGCAAGATCACCGACCGCAAGAACGTCCTCCTGGTCGTCGAGCGCTCGGACGAGCTGGGCCTGAAGTCCGCTCGCAACCTGCCGAACGTGCACATCCTGGACGCGGGTCAGCTGAACACCTACGACGTGCTCGTCTCCGACGATGTGGTCTTCACCCAGGCCGCCTTCGAGCGTTTCGTGGCCGGTCCGGCCGCGTCCGCCAAGGCCGTTGCCGCTGAGGGCGAGCTCGAAGGGAGCGCCGCCTGATGAGCGACGTTACGAGCAAGACGTTCACGGACCCCCGTGACGTCCTGGTGAAGCCGGTCATCTCCGAGAAGAGCTACTCGCTCCTCGACGAGAACAAGTACACGTTCATCGTGTCGCCGGGCGCCAACAAGACCCAGATCAAGCAGGCCGTCGAGGCGGTCTTCTCGGTCAAGGTCGAGGCTGTCAACACGATCAACCGTCAGGGCAAGCGCAAGCGCTCCAAGACGGGCTTTGGCAAGCGCAAGGACACCAAGCGCGCCATCGTGACGCTGGCCGAGGGCAACCGCATCGACATCTTCGGTGGTCCGGTCTCCTGAATCAGGAGATCGTGATCGTCGATTAGGACGAGGACGAGAGAGCCAAATGGGCATCCGCAAGTACAAGCCGACTACGCCGGGCCGTCGTGGCTCCAGCGTGGCCGACTTCGTAGAAATCACGCGGTCCACCCCGGAGAAGTCGCTGGTTCGCCCGCTGCACAGCAAGGGCGGCCGCAACAACGCCGGTCGTGTCACCGCTCGCCACCAGGGTGGCGGTCACAAGCGCGCCTACCGCGTGATCGACTTCCGTCGTCACGACAAGGACGGCGTGCCGGCCAAGGTCGCGCACATCGAGTACGACCCGAACCGCACCGCGCGCATCGCGCTCCTGCACTACGCGGACGGCGAGAAGCGCTACATCATCGCGCCGCGCGGCATCGCGCAGGGTGACCGGATCGAGAACGGCGCTGGCGCCGACATCAAGCCGGGCAACAACCTGCCGCTGCGCAACATCCCGGTCGGTACCACCATCCACGCGGTGGAGCTGCGTCCCGGTGGCGGTGCCAAGCTGGCCCGCTCCGCCGGTTCCGGCATCCAGCTGCTCGCCCGTGAGGGTCGCATGGCGCACCTGCGCATGCCCTCCGGTGAGATCCGCCTGGTCGACGCGCGCTGCCGCGCCACCGTCGGCGAGGTCGGCAACGCCGAGCAGTCGAACATCAACTGGGGCAAGGCCGGCCGTATGCGCTGGAAGGGCGTCCGCCCGACCGTGCGTGGTGTCGCCATGAACCCGATCGACCACCCGCACGGTGGTGGTGAGGGTAAGACCTCCGGTGGTCGCCACCCGGTCTCGCCGTGGGGTAAGCCCGAGGGCCGTACCCGTCGCCCGAACAAGGCGTCGGACAAGCTCATCGTGCGCCGCCGCAAGACCAACAAGAAGCGCTAGGAGCAGGTCAGATGCCGCGCAGTCTCAAGAAGGGCCCCTTCATCGACGGCCACCTCATCAAGAAGGTGGACGCTCAGAACGAGGCGGGTACCCAGAACGTCATCAAGACCTGGTCCCGTCGTTCCGTGATCTCCCCGAGCATGCTCGGTCACACGATCGCGGTCCACGATGGCCGCAAGCACGTCCCGGTGTTCGTCACCGAGTCGATGGTCGGCCACAAGCTCGGCGAGTTCGCTCCGACCCGCACCTTCCGTGGCCACGTGAAGGAAGACCGGAAGTCGAAGCGTCGCTAAGCGCCTGAGCTTAAGCGCCAGAACGACTCAATGACTTACTCCATTAAGGGGACAACCATGGAAGCCAGGGCACAGGCGCGGTACATCCGCGTGACGCCCATGAAGGCCCGCCGCGTGGTGGACCTCATCCGTGGCATGAATGCCACGGAGGCCCAGGCCGTCCTGCGTTTCGCTCCGCAGGCCGCCACCGTGCCGGTCGGCAAGGTGCTCGACAGCGCCATTGCCAACGCCGCGCACAACTACAACCACTCCAACGTGGACGACCTCTACATCTCCGAGGCGTACGTTGACGAGGGCCCGACCCTGAAGCGGTTCCGTCCGCGTGCCCAGGGCCGCGCCTACCGGATCCGCAAGCGGACCAGCCACATCACCGTGGTCGTCAGCAGCAAGGAAGGGACCCGGTAATGGGCCAGAAGGTTAACCCGCACGGGTTCCGCCTCGGCATCAGCACGGACTTCAAGTCCCGCTGGTACGCCGACAAGCTGTACAAGGACTACGTCAAGGAAGACGTCGCCATTCGTCGCATGATGACGAAGGGCATGGAGCGCGCCGGCATCTCCAAGGTCGAGATCGAGCGCACCCGCGACCGCGTCCGCGTTGACATCCACACCGCTCGTCCGGGCATCGTCATCGGTCGCCGCGGCACCGAGGCCGACCGCATCCGCGGCGACCTGGAGAAGCTGACCGGCAAGCAGGTCCAGCTGAACATCCTTGAGGTCAAGAACCCCGAGCTGGACGCCCAGCTCGTGGCTCAGGGCGTCGCGGAGCAGCTGTCCTCCCGCGTCTCCTTCCGTCGTGCCATGCGCAAGTCGATGCAGGGCACCATGAAGTCCGGCGCCAAGGGCATCAAGGTCCAGTGCTCCGGTCGTCTCGGCGGCGCCGAGATGAGCCGTTCGGAGTTCTACCGCGAGGGTCGCGTGCCGCTGCACACCCTGCGTGCGAACGTCGACTACGGCTTCTTCGAGGCCAAGACCACCTTCGGCCGCATCGGCGTGAAGGTCTGGATCTACAAGGGCGACGTCAAGAACATCGCCGAGGTCCGCGCTGAGAACGCCGCTGCCCGCTCGGGCAACCGCCCGGCCCGTCCCGAGGGTGGTCGTCCCGCCCGCGGTGGCGAGCGCCGTGGTGGCGAGCGCGGTGGCCGTGGCCGTCGTCCCGCCGCTGCCGAGGCCCCCGCGGCCGCGGCCGTCGAGGCTCCGGCTGCTGAGAACACCGGAACGGAGGCCTGACCCCAATGCTGATCCCCCGTCGGGTCAAGCACCGCAAGCAGCACCACCCGAAGCGTCGTGGCGCTGCCAAGGGTGGCACCGAGCTGGCGTTCGGCCAGTTCGGCATCCAGGCCGTGACCCCGGCCTACGTGACGAACCGTCAGATCGAGTCCGCTCGTATCGCGATCACCCGTCACATCCGTCGTGGCGGCAAGGTCTGGATCAACATCTACCCGGACCGCCCGCTCACCAAGAAGCCGGCCGAGACCCGCATGGGTTCCGGTAAGGGTTCGCCGGAGTGGTGGATCGCGAACGTGCACCCGGGTCGGGTCATGTTCGAGCTGTCGTACCCGAACGAGAAGGTTGCTCGTGAGGCGCTCACCCGCGCCGCGCACAAGCTGCCGATGAAGTGCCGGATCGTCCGGCGCGAGGACGGTGAGAGCTGATGTCGGCCGCTACCAAGGCTGCTGAGCTTCGCTCGCTGGACAACGAGGGTCTCGTTGCCAAGCTGCGCGAGGCCAAGGAGGAGCTGTTCAACCTCCGCTTCCAGGCGGCGACCGGGCAGCTCGACAACCACGGACGGCTCAAGCTCGTCCGCAAGGACATCGCGCGGATCTACACCCTGATGCGCGAGCGCGAGCTGGGCATCGAGACGGTGGAGAACGCCTGATGACTGAGAACACCAACGAGACGCGCGGTTTCCGCAAGACCCGTGAGGGTCTCGTCGTCAGCGACAAGATGGACAAGACCGTCGTCGTCGCCGTCGAGGACCGCGTCAAGCACGCTCTGTACGGCAAGGTCATCCGCCGTACGAACAAGCTGAAGGCGCACGACGAGCAGAACGCGTGCGGCGTGGGCGACCGGGTCCTCCTCGCGGAGACCCGCCCGCTGTCCGCGACGAAGCGCTGGCGCGTCGTCGAGATCCTCGAGAAGGCCAAGTAACGAAGCCGATGAGGTACGGCCGTATGTGCACCGGGTCCCTGGACGCCGGTGTGAGCAGCGGCCGGCCCGTCGACTCTCGTTGACGATCAGGAGAAAGCTGTGATCCAGCAGGAGTCGCGACTGCGTGTTGCCGACAACACTGGTGCCAAGGAGATCCTTTGCATCCGTGTTCTCGGTGGCTCCGGTCGCCGCTACGCCGGAATCGGGGACGTCATCGTCGCGACCGTCAAGGACGCGATCCCCGGTGGTTCGGTGAAGAAGGGTGACGTCGTCAAGTGCGTCGTCGTCCGCACCGTCAAGGAGCGCCGCCGTCCGGATGGCTCGTACATCCGCTTCGACGAGAACGCCGCTGTCGTGCTGAAGAACACTGAGGGTGACCCCCGTGGCACCCGCATCTTCGGCCCGGTCGGCCGCGAGCTGCGCGACAAGAAGTTCATGAAGATCATCTCGCTGGCGCCGGAGGTGCTCTAACCCATGGCGAACAGCATGAAGATCAAGAAGGGTGACCTGGTCCAGGTCATCACGGGCAAGGACAAGGGCAAGCAGGGCAAGGTCATCCAGGCCCTGCCGGCCGAGAACAAGGTCCTGGTCGAGGGTGTCAACCGGGTCAAGAAGCACACCAAGCCGGGTCCGGGTACCCAGGGTGGCATCGTGACCGTCGAGGCCCCGGTGCACGTCTCCAACGTCCAGCTGGTCGTGGAGAAGGACGGCAAGAAGGTCGTCACCCGCGTCGGTTACCGCTTCGACGACCAGGGCAACAAGATCCGCGTTGCCAAGCGGACCGGTGAGGACATCTGATGTCTGAGACGACTGTTGAGAAGGTGGCCCCCCGCCTCAAGGAGCGTTACAACTCCGAGATCAAGGGCCAGCTGCAGGAGCAGTTCTCGTACGAGAACGTCATGCTGATCCCCGGCCTGGTCAAGGTCGTGGTCAACATGGGTGTCGGCGAGGCCGCCCGTGACAGCAAGCTGATCGAGGGCGCGATCCGCGACCTGACCGCGATCACCGGTCAGAAGCCGGCCGTGACCAAGGCTCGCAAGTCCATCGCGCAGTTCAAGCTGCGCGAGGGCCAGCCGATCGGCACCCACGTCACCCTCCGCGGTGACCGCATGTGGGAGTTCCTGGACCGTCTGGTTTCGCTGGCCCTGCCGCGAATCCGTGACTTCCGTGGTCTCTCCCCGAAGCAGTTCGACGGCCGTGGCAACTACACGTTCGGTCTGACCGAGCAGGTTATGTTCCACGAGATCGACCAGGACAAGGTCGACCGTCAGCGCGGTATGGACATCACCGTCGTGACCACCGCTCAGACCGACGACGAGGGCCGGGCGCTCCTGCGCGCTCTGGGCTTCCCGTTCAAGGAGGCGTGAGCCAATGGCGAAGAAGTCCCTCATCGCGAAGTCCGAGCGCAAGCCGAAGTTCGGCGTCCGGGCCTACACCCGGTGCCAGCGCTGCGGCCGTCCGCACTCGGTGTACCGCAAGTTCGGCCTCTGCCGTGTGTGCCTCCGTGAGATGGCGCACCGCGGCGAGCTGCCGGGCGTGACCAAGAGCTCCTGGTAGTCCAGCGCTCTAGGCACAGCTAGCGAAGCAGAGGTGCCCGATCCCACACGCCCCGTTTTTGGGCTGCCGTACGGATTCCCGTAAGGTAGTGGGGTCGGGCCCCCTGCCACGGCTTCCCCATGGACGTCCGTGGTCCTCTTCTGGGAGGGCTCGCACCCAGTCTTACTACGTCGCAGGTCCCCTGCGCTTGTGCCCCTGACGCACTCGGAAGAGTGCGGCAGGGGGACCTGGCGCGGAGAAACCACGGCGAGAGAGGCCTGAGGCCATCATGACCATGACCGACCCCATCGCAGACATGCTCACGCGTCTGCGTAACGCGAACTCGGCGTACCACGACTCTGTCGCGATGCCGTCGAGCAAGATCAAGGCGCACGTCGCCGAGATCCTGCAGCAGGAGGGGTACATCTCCTCCTACAAGGTTGAGGAGCCCGCTGAGGGCGAGGTCGGCAAGAAGCTGACCATCGAGCTCAAGTTCGGCCCCAACCGTGAGCGCTCCATCGCCGGCATCAAGCGCATCAGCAAGCCGGGTCTGCGCGTTTACGCAAAGTCCACCAACCTGCCGAAGGTGCTCGGCGGCCTGGGCGTGGCGATCATCTCCACGTCGTCCGGCCTCCTGACCGACAAGCAGGCCGCCAAGAAGGGCGTAGGCGGAGAAGTTCTCGCCTACGTCTGGTAATTCGGGAAACGGAGGTACAGCAATGTCGCGTATTGGACGGCTGCCCATCCAGGTCCCCGCTGGCGTGGACGTCACCATCGATGGCCAGACGGTCTCGGTGAAGGGCCCCAAGGGTTCCCTCACCCACGTCGTCGCTGAGCCGATCGAGATCGGCAAGGGCGAGGACGGCACCGTGCTCGTCACCCGCCCGAACGACGAGCGTCGCTCGAAGGCCCTGCACGGCCTGACCCGCACGCTGGTGGCGAACATGATCACCGGTGTGACCGCGGGCTACCGCAAGTCGCTGGAGATCAGCGGTGTCGGCTACCGCGTGAACGCGAAGGGCTCCGACATGGAGTTCTCGCTCGGTTACAGCCACCCGATCCTGGTCACCGCGCCGGAGGGCATCTCCTTCGTCGTCGAGTCGCCCACCAAGTTCCACGTGGACGGCATCGACAAGCAGAAGGTCGGCGAGATCGCCGCGAACATCCGCAAGCTGCGCAAGCCCGACCCGTACAAGGCCAAGGGCGTCAAGTACGCGGGCGAGGTCATCCGCCGCAAGGTCGGAAAGAGTGGTAAGTAAGCGATGAGCGTCTCTGTCAAGATCGGCAAGGGCAACGCCTACAAGAGCGCCGCTCGCAAGCGCCGCGCGATCCGCGTTCGCAAGCGTGTCGTCGGCACCGAGGTGCGTCCGCGTCTCGTCGTGACGCGCTCGAACCGTCACATGGTCGCCCAGGTCATCGACGACGCCAAGGGTCACACCCTGGCGTCGGCGTCCACCCTCGACGTGTCCATCAAGGGCGCCGAGGGCGACAAGACCGAGCTGGCCAAGAAGGTCGGGAGCCTGGTCGCCGAGCGCGCCAAGGCCGCCGGCATCGAGTCGGTCGTCTTCGACCGCGCGGGCAACCGGTACGCCGGCCGCATCGCCGCCCTGGCGGACGCGGCTCGCGAGGCCGGGCTCGACTTCTAAGCCGCTCGTCGACTCTGTCGACGGACGTAAACGAGAGAGGTAATTCCAATGGCTGGACCCCAGCGCCGCGAAGGCGGCGCCGGTCGCGGCACGGGTGGCGAGCGGCGCGACCGTAAGCGTGACGGTCAGGGCAACGCCCAGGCTGTCGAGAAGACCGCTTACGTCGAGCGCGTCGTCGCGATCAACCGTGTCGCCAAGGTTGTCAAGGGTGGCCGTCGCTTCAGCTTCACCGCGCTCGTCGTGGTGGGCGATGGCGAGGGCACCGTGGGTGTCGGTTACGGCAAGGCGAAGGAGGTTCCGGCCGCCATCGCCAAGGGTGTTGAGGAGGCCAAGAAGAACTTCTTCCGCGTCCCCCGTATCCAGGGCACCATCCCTCACCCGGTTCAGGGTGAGAAGGCCGCCGGCGTCGTGCTGCTGAAGCCCGCCGCCCCCGGTACCGGTGTTATCGCCGGTGGTCCGGTGCGTGCCGTCCTGGAGTGCGCCGGCATCCACGACATCCTGTCGAAGTCGCTCGGCTCGGACAACGCGATCAACATCGTGCACGCCACCGTGGCTGCTCTGAAGGGCCTCGTCCGCCCCGAGGAGATCGCCGCCCGTCGTGGCCTGCCGCTGGAGGACGTGGCCCCCGCCGCTCTGCTGCGGGCGCGTGCTGCTGGGGTGAGCGCCTGATGGCTCGCCTGAAGATCACGCAGACCAAGTCGTACATCGGCAGCAAGCAGAACCACCGTGACACCCTGCGTTCGCTCGGCCTGAAGCGCATGCACGACGTCGTGGTGAAGGAGGACCGTCCCGAGATCCGCGGGATGGCCCACACGGTCCGTCACCTGGTGACGGTTGAGGAGGTGGACTGATCATGGGCGACAACCCGATCAAGATCCACAACCTGCGTCCCGCCCCGGGTGCCAAGACCGACAAGATCCGCGTGGGTCGTGGTGAGGGCTCCAAGGGTAAGACCGCCGGTCGTGGTACCAAGGGCACCAAGGCCCGCTACCAGGTTCCGCAGCGCTTCGAGGGTGGCCAGATGCCGCTCCACATGCGCCTGCCGAAGCTGAAGGGCTTCAAGAACCCGTTCAAGATCACGTTCCAGGTCGTCAACCTCGACAAGCTGGCCGAGCTCTACCCGCAGGGTGGCGAGGTCACGGTCGAGGACCTGGTCGCCAAGGGCGCGGTTCGCAAGAACTCCCTCGTCAAGGTGCTCGGCACCGGCGAGGTCTCGGTTGCGCTGCAGGTGACGGTCGACGCCGTCTCCGGCTCGGCCGCCGAGAAGATCAAGGCCGCCGGCGGTACGGTCACCGAGCTCGTCTGAGCCCGCTGAACCCGCCGACGAAACGGCTTCGAGCCCCGCACCTCCTCCGGGAGGTGCGGGGCTCGTGCTTTTACCGGCCCTTTCACTCGGGGGCCGAAATCGCGCGGCACCGCCCCTCGTTCTTTTGTGTGGCAAAACCGGGCATCCCGTACCCCCGTGAGTGGGGGAGCGGCCGTACGCGCTTCTTTCGAGTGGCCGCGCACTGTTAGAGTCCGTGGAGTTCCCTTGTAGGCTGCGCGTAGGCTCGCCTGTGCCGTCTGTACGGGAGCCCGAACCGCAAACTCCCCATTCCAGGACCGACCCTCCCGCCGACGACGCGCGGGAGGCGCAGGAGGCACCGTGCTCAGTGCGTTCGCGCGGGCGTTCCAGACGCCCGACCTGCGCAAGAAGCTGCTGTTCACGCTGGGCATCATGGTGCTGTTCCGGCTGGGCTCGCACATTCCGATCCCGGGCGTGAGCTTCACGGCCGTGAACGAGTGCGTGAAGGAGACCAAGAACAACGGCCTCTTCGGACTCGTCAACCTGTTCAGCGGTGGCGCGCTCCTCCAGCTGACGATCTTCGCCCTCGGCATCATGCCGTACATCACGGCGAGCATCATCCTCCAGCTCCTCACCGTCGTGATCCCGCGACTGGAGGCGCTGAAGAAGGAGGGCCAGGCCGGTACGGCGAAGATCACCCAGTACACCCGCTACCTGACCATCGCGCTCGCCGTGCTCCAGGGCACCGGCATCGTCGCGACGGCCTCCAGCGGTGCGCTGTTCTCGGGCTGCCCGCTGGCCAACCAGATCGTGCCGGACACCTCGGTGTTCCGGATCGCCGTCATGGTCATCACGATGACGGCCGGTACCACGGTCATCATGTGGCTGGGTGAGCTGATCACCGACCGCGGCATCGGCAACGGCATGTCGCTGCTGATCTTCACCTCGATCGCCGCGCAGTTCCCGTCCTCGATGTGGGCCATCAAGCAGTCGGGCACCATCGGCGGCGGCTGGGTCGAGTTCCTGTCCGTGGTCGCGGTCGGCGTCATCGTTGTGATGCTGGTCATCTTCGTCGAGCAGGCCCAGCGCCGGATCCCGGTCCAGTACGCGAAGCGGATGATCGGCCGCCGGGCCTTCGGGGGCACCTCGACCTACATCCCGCTCAAGGTGAACCAGGCCGGTGTCATCCCGGTCATCTTCGCCTCGTCGCTGCTGTACATCCCCGCCCTCGTGGTCCAGCTGACCAACAGCCAGGCGGGCTGGGCGGTGTGGATCAAGCAGAACTTCGTCAAGGGCGACCACCCGATCTACATGGCGACGTACTTCCTGCTGATCGTCTTCTTCGCCTTCTTCTACGTGGCCATCTCCTTCAACCCCGAAGAAGTTGCCGACAACATGAAGAAGTATGGTGGCTTCATCCCGGGCATCCGGGCCGGTCGGCCGACGGCCGAGTACCTGAACTACGTGCTGACCCGAATCACGTGGCCGGGTTCGCTCTACCTGGGCCTGATCGCGTTGATCCCGATGATCGCCCTGGTCGCCTTCGGACAGCAGACCAACTTCCCGTTCGGCGGCACCAGCGTGCTCATCGTCGTCGGCGTCGGACTCGAAACTGTGAAGCAGATCGAGAGCCAGCTCCAGCAGCGCAATTACGAAGGGTTCCTCCGCTGATGCGTATCGTCCTCGTTGGTCCTCCCGGGGCCGGGAAGGGTACTCAGGCGCACCTGCTCGCCGCGACCCTGTCCATCCCCCACATCTCCACCGGCAACCTGTTCCGTACGAACATCAGCCAGGGCACCCCGCTGGGGCTTGAGGCGAAGTCGTACATCGACAGCGGCCGGCTGGTCCCGGACTCGGTGACCATCGGGATGGCCGAGGACCGGATGCTCCAGGAGGACGCCGCCAACGGCTTCCTGCTCGACGGCTTCCCGCGCAACCTGGGCCAGGCCGAGGCGCTGGACGAGTTCCTCACCGCGCAGGGCATCAAGCTGGACGGTGTGCTGGACCTGGAGGTTCCCGAGGACGAGGTCGTCAAGCGGATCGCGGGCCGTCGCCTGTGCCGCAAGAACGACACCCACGTCTTCCACGTCGCCTACAACCCGCCGAAGGTCGAGGGCGTCTGCGACGAGTGCGGTGGCGAGCTCTACCAGCGCTCGGACGACACCGAGGAGGCCGTGCGGGTGCGGCTGGAGGAGTACCACTCCAAGACCGAGCCGATCATCGGTTACTACAAGGAGCAGGGCCTCCTGGTGACCATCCCGGCCCTCGGCAAGGTGGACGAGGTCACCCAGCGCGCGATCGAGGCGCTGAAGCAGAACGGCTGAGGTTCCTCAGCGAGGTACGACGTACGGCCGGGGCGCCCGTGGAGCGGGCGGCCCGGCCGTTTCGACGTCGTACGGTGGTAGGCAGTGGTAATCCGGACTTGGAAGGCGTGACCCTGATGGTGGAGATCAAGACCCCCGAGCAGATCGCGAAGATGCGAGCGGCCGGGCTGGTCGTCGCCGAGGCGCTGAAGGCCTGCCGCGCGGCGGTCGCTCCCGGGGTGACCACCCAGGAGCTCAACGACATCGCCGACAAGGTGATCACCGACCACGGCGCCACCTCGAACTTCCGCGCCCACCACGGCGGCCTGTGGTTCCCCGGGGTGATCTGCGCCTCGGTGAACAACGAGGTCGTGCACGGCATCCCCGGTGAGCGGGTGCTGCAGGAGGGCGACCTCATCTCGATCGACTGCGGCGCCATCCTGGACGGCTGGCACGGCGACGCGGCGATCACCGTGGCGGTCGGCGAGGTCCGCCCGGAGGTCGAGATGCTGAGCCGGGTGACCGAGGGCTCGATGTGGGCCGGCATCGCCCAGATGAAGAAGAACAACCGCCTGGTGGACGTCTCCAAGGCGATCGAGGGCTACATCCGCCGCCAGCCGCTGCCGCCCAAGGGCAAGTGGGGCATCACCGAGGGCTACGGCGGCCACGGCATCGGCACCGCGATGCACATGGAGCCGCACGTGCTGAACTACGTCGAGCGCGGCCGCGGCAAGGGCCCGAAGCTCGTCCCCGGCACCGTGCTGGCGATCGAGCCGATGGTCTCGCTGGGCACCCCGCACACCACCGTGCTGGACGACGACTGGACGGTCGTCACCAACGACGGCACCTGGGCCTCGCACTGGGAGCACTCGGTGGCCGTCACCGAGCAGGGCCCCCTGGTGCTGACCGCCTTCGACGGCGGCAGGGCCGAACTCGCCAAGCTGGGCATCACCGCGGCTCCGGACCCGCTGGCCTAGTCGCCGCGGCCGTGAACTGCCGTTCCTGACAAGGGATCAGGGCCCTGGAGGTTTGGACCTCCAGGGCTTTTGTCCTATTTTTATCGGCTGGCAGGGCAGTCCATGGCTTACGAGCGAGCAGGAGAGAGCAACGTGCTCAAGGGATTCCGCGACTTCATGATGCGCGGCAACGTCGTCGACATGGCCGTGGGTGTGGTCATCGGCGCCGCGTTCACCGCGGTGGTGACCGGCTTCGTGTCCGCGTTCCTCACGCCGCTGGTGGGCGTGGTGGTCGGCGCGGCCGGCGACTTCAGCTCGTACACGGCCACCATCGGCGGGGTCAAATTCCCGTACGGCCAGTTCCTGAACGTGCTGATCGCGTTCTTCCTGACCGCCGCGGTGCTGTACTTCTGCGTCGTGCTGCCGATCACCAAGGCCACCGCGCGCTACCTGCCGAAGAAGCCCAAGGCCCCGATGCGCCCCTGCCCCGAGTGCCTGACCGAGATCCCCCAGGCCGCCCGCCGCTGCTCGGCCTGCACCGCCCACGTCGACCCCCTGGTCGTCACCACCGGGTTCTGAGCGGCCGGGTGTGACGGCGGACTCCATCGGGTGCCCCGTTTTGGAGCGTGGAGCGCGCTGGCGTAGGATGGACCGTCGGCTCACTCGTAGCGTGCTTCAGCACGCCCTCTTCCCCTCGGGGCTGGGGTGAACCCAGGTTCGCACGAGCGTTCCGCATACGGTAGCCGGTCCCGGAAGGTGGATCTCGCAGTTCATGGCTAAGAAGCAAGGCGCCATTGAGATCGAGGGCACCGTGATCGAGTCTCTTCCGAACGCGATGTTCAAGGTCGAGCTGCAGAACGGTCACAAGGTCCTCGCGCACATCAGTGGCAAGATGCGCATGCACTACATCCGCATCCTGCCGGACGACCGGGTCGTCGTGGAGCTCAGCCCCTACGACCTCACGCGCGGCCGGATCGTCTACCGCTACAAGTAAGAACGTCAGATCTAGACCCGGAGAACCTGAAACATGAAGGTCAAGCCGAGCGTCAAGAAGATCTGCGACAAGTGCAAGGTGATCCGCCGCCACGGCCGGGTCATGGTGATCTGCGACAACCTGCGCCACAAGCAGCGCCAGGGCTGATCTCTCCCCAGCATTTCTCGTAGTACTTCGCGCGACGCGAAAACGTCATAAGCGGGTCACCCGATCCGTCCCGTGAGGGACGGACTGCCGCCCCCGGTCAGAGGCCGGGGCTCCCTCACCGTGAGGTGACGGAGTAGGTGGCACGCCAGACCTCTGAAGAACCACAGGAGCCTTGAATGGCACGCCTCGCCGGCGTTGATCTCCCCCGTGAGAAGCGGATCGAGATCGCCCTCACCTACGTGTACGGCATCGGCCGTACCCGCGCCCAGCAGACCCTCGCCGAGACCGGCGTCAACCCGGATGTCCGCGTTCGCGACATCTCCGAGGAAGACCTGGTCAAGCTGAGCCAGTACATCGACGCCAACTACACGGTCGAGGGTGACCTCCGCCGTGAGGTGGCCGCCGACATCCGCCGCAAGGTCGAGATCGGCTGCTACGAGGGTCTGCGTCACCGCCGTGGCCTGCCGGTCCGCGGCCAGCGCACCCACACCAACGCGCGTACCCGCAAGGGCCCGCGTCGCGCGATCGCCGGTAAGAAGAAGCCGGGCAAGAAGTAGTCCGTCCCGTAACCGGACATCCCTCCGGCCCGCGGGTCAGCGGACCGACCACCTCAGTAGGAGAACAGACTTATGCCCCCCAAGGGTCGTCAGGCTGCCGGCGCGAAGAAGATCCGCCGCAAGGAAAAGAAGAACGTCGCTCACGGCCACGCGCACATCAAGAGCACGTTCAACAACACCATCGTTTCGATCACCGACCCGTCGGGCAACGTGATCTCCTGGGCCTCCGCCGGCCACGTCGGCTTCAAGGGCTCGCGCAAGTCCACCCCGTTCGCCGCGCAGATGGCCGCCGAGGCCGCTGCCCGTCGCGCGCAGGAGCACGGCATGCGCAAGGTTGACGTCTTCGTGAAGGGTCCGGGCTCCGGCCGCGAGACCGCGATCCGTTCGCTCCAGGCCACCGGCCTGGAGGTCGGCTCGATCCAGGACGTCACCCCCACCCCGCACAACGGCTGCCGTCCGCCGAAGCGCCGCCGCGTCTGACGCAGCGCCTTCGGGCACGCAGTCTCTGCTTCAAACCTCGTACGGGCTCCTACGCCGTTGATCTCAACACCGCGCGCAGGAGCCCGTACGCTTGGTCCTGTCGGCATCAAATAGTGGGTGCCGAAGACAACTGGAGGAACCTCCCCATGCTTATCGCTCAGCGTCCCTCGCTGACCGAAGAGGTCGTCGACGAGTTCCGCTCCCGGTTCGTGATCGAGCCGCTGGAGCCCGGCTTCGGCTACACCCTCGGCAACTCCCTGCGCCGCACGCTCCTGTCGTCGATCCCGGGTGCCGCTGTCACCAGCATCCGCATCGACGGCGTCCTGCACGAGTTCACCACCGTGCCGGGCGTCAAGGAGGACGTGACCGACCTCATCCTCAACATCAAGCAGCTGGTCGTCTCCTCGGAGCACGACGAGCCGGTCGTGATGTACCTGCGCAAGCAGGGCCCGGGTGTCGTCACCGCCGCCGACATCGCCCCGCCGGCGGGTGTCGAGGTGCACAACCCCGAGCTGGTCCTCGCCACCCTGAACGGCAAGGGCAAGCTGGAGATGGAGCTGACCGTCGAGCGCGGTCGCGGCTACGTCTCCGCCGTCCAGAACAAGGCCTCCGGCCAGGAGATCGGCCGCATCCCGGTCGACTCGATCTACAGCCCCGTGCTGAAGGTCACCTACAAGGTCGAGGCGACCCGTGTCGAGCAGCGGACCGACTTCGACAAGCTGATCGTCGACGTCGAGACCAAGCCCGCCATGCGTCCGCGCGACGCCATGGCCTCGGCCGGCAAGACCCTGGTGGAGCTGTTCGGCCTCGCCCGCGAGCTGAACATCGACGCCGAGGGCATCGACATGGGCCCGTCCCCGACGGACGCCGCCCTGGCCGCCGACCTGGCGCTGCCGATCGAGGAGCTGGAGCTCACGGTCCGCTCCTACAACTGCCTCAAGCGCGAGGGCATCCACACCGTGGGTGAGCTCGTCGCCCGCTCCGAGGCCGACCTGCTCGACATCCGCAACTTCGGTGCGAAGTCGATCGACGAGGTCAAGGCGAAGCTGGCCGGCATGGGCCTGGCCCTCAAGGACAGCCCGCCCGGGTTCGACCCGACCGCCGCCGCCGACGCCTTCGGCGCCGACGACCTGGACGACGCGGGTTACGCGGAGACCGAGCAGTACTGAGAGACTTGACCGCGGGGGCGGTTCCCCGGAACCGCCTCCGTCGTCATGAAAGCCGTACGGGCACAGTGCCCGTACGCCCGCTGCGGTACCTGGTACGGCCGCAGTCGGAGATTCAAGGAGTAATTCCATGCCGCGTCCCACCAAGGGTGCCCGTCTGGGCGGTGGCCCGCACCACGAGCCGCTGCTGCTCGCCGGTCTGGCCCGTGAGCTGTTCCAGTACGGCCGCATCACCACCACCGAGGCCAAGGCCCGCCGCCTGCGCCCGCTGGCGGAGAAGCTGATCACCAAGGCGAAGAAGGGCGACATCCACAACCGTCGCCTGGTGCGCAAGACCATCACCGACGTGTCGGTGCTGCACACCCTCTTCACCGAGATCGCGCCGCGCTACGAGAACCGCCCGGGTGGCTACACCCGCATCACCAAGATCGGTCCCCGTCGTGGCGACAACGCCCCGATGGCCGTGATCGAGCTGGTCGAGGCGCTGACCGTCGCGCAGACCGCCGTCGGCGAGGCCGAGGCCGCCACCAAGCGCGCCTCGAAGGAGGCTGCCGCCGAGAGCGCTGCCGCCGCCGTCGACACCAAGGCCGACGAGGCCGAGGCCGCCGAGCAGGCCTGACACCTCTGGGTGTGTTGCGGGCCCGCTCTCCCAGTGATGGGGGAGCGGGCCCGTTCCTTGTTTCCGAGGTCCCCGGGAGAAGAGAAGCAGTGGTCAACGATTGCGCCGAGCAGCCGCCGGTGAAGGACGGCCCGGCCGACGGGTACGTCCGGGTCCGGCTCGACCTCGCCTACCAGGGCGCCGAGTTCTCCGGCTGGGCCCGCCAGAAGGGCGGCCGCCGGACGGTCCAGGAGGAGATCGAGACCGCGCTGCAGATCGTCACCCGCAGCCCGGAGCTGTTCCCGCTGACCGTGGCCGGCCGCACCGACGCCGGGGTCCACGCCCGTGGCCAGGTCGCCCACGTCGACCTGCCGGCCGAGCTGTGGGAGGCGCACCGGGAGAAGCTGCTGCGCCGGCTGGCCGGGCGGCTGCCCGGGGACGTGCGGATCTACCGGGTCGGCGAGGCGCCGGCCGGGTTCGACGCCCGCTTCTCGGCGATCTGGCGCCGGTACGCGTACCGGGTCGCCGACCACCCCGGCGGGGTCGACCCGCTGCTGCGCGGGCACGTGCTCTGGCACGACCGGCCGCTGGACGTGGAGAAGATGAACGCGGCCGCGAAGCTGCTGCTGGGCGAGCACGACTTCGCCGCGTACTGCAAGAAGCGCGAGGGCGCCACCACCATCCGCACCCTGCTGGAGCTGCACTGGGACCGCGTTCCGGTGGACACCTACGCGAGCCAGGAGGGCACCCTCGCGGTGGCCACCGTCCGGGCCGACGCGTTCTGCCACAACATGGTCCGGGCGCTGGTCGGCGCGATGCTGCTGGTCGGCGACGGGCACCGGCCGGTGGAGTTCCCCGGCGAGGTGCTGGCCGGCGGGGTCCGCAACTCGGCCGTCAACGTGATCCGGCCGTACGGGCTCACCCTGGAGGAGGTCGGCTACCCGCCGGACGACCAGCTCGCCGAGCGCAACCGGCAGGCCCGGCGGATGCGCACCCTGCCCGGGCAGCCCGCCGCCTCGTAATCCGTTTTGGCCCGGGGCGTCGGCTTGGGACAATCCTTCCCATGGGACACGTCGAGATTTCGCACCTGGAGTACTACCTGCCGGACGGGCGGGTGCTGTTCGACGACGCGTCCTTCCGGGTCGGCGAGGGCGCCGCGGTCGCCCTGGTCGGCGCCAACGGGGCGGGCAAGACCACCCTGCTGCGCATGATCGCGGGGGACATCCAGCCGCACGGCGGGTCGGTGACGATCAGCGGCGGGCTCGGCGTGATGCGCCAGTTCGTCGGCACCACCGGCCGCGAGGACCGGTCCGCCGCCCCGGGTGCGCTGCCGGCCGACGCCTCGGTGCGCGACCTGCTGGTCTCGGTCGCCCCCGAGCGGATCGCCAGGGCGGCCCGCGCGGTGGACGCCGCCGAGCTGGCGATGATCGCCCAGGACGACGAGAAGACGCAGATGGCCTACGCCCAGGCGCTCTCCGACTGGGCGGACGTCGGCGGCTACGACTACGAGACCGACTGGGACGTCTGCACCACGGCCGCCCTGGGAGTGCCCTTCGACAAGGCCCAGTGGCGCGGTCTGAACACCCTCTCCGGGGGCGAGCAGAAGCGGCTGGTGCTGGAGGCGCTGCTGCGCGGCCCCGAGGAGGTGCTGCTGCTCGACGAGCCGGACAACTACCTGGACGTCCCGGCCAAGCGCTGGCTGGAGGAGGCCATCAAGGCCACCTCGAAGACCGTGCTGTTCATCTCGCACGACCGCGAGCTGCTGTCGAAGACCGCCGACAAGATCATCTCCGTCGAGTCCGGTGCGGCCGGCAGCAGCGTCTGGGTGCACGGCGGCGGCTTCGACTCCTTCCACGAGGCCCGCAAGGACCGCTTCGCGCGCTTCGAGGAACTGGGTCGGCGCTGGGACGAGGAGCACGCCAAGCTCAAGAAGCTGGTCGTCACCCTGCGCCAGGCCGCGGCCGTCAGCCACGCCCTGGCCACCCGCTACGCGGCCGCCCAGACCCGCCTGAAGAAGTTCGAGGAGGCCGGGCGCCCGGAGGAGCCGCCGCGCGAGCAGAACATCACCATGCGGCTCAAGGGCGGGCGCACCGGCGTGCGCGCCTTCACCATGGAGCGGCTGGAGCTCACCGGCCTGATGCAGCCCTTCGACCTGGAGGTCTTCTACGGCGAGCGGGTCGCGGTGCTGGGCGCCAACGGTGCCGGCAAGTCGCACCTGCTGCGGCTGCTGGCCGGTGACACCACGGTCGAGCACACCGGCGACTGGAAGCTCGGCGCCCGGGTCGTCCCCGGCCACTTCCGGCAGACCCACGCGCACCCGGAGCTGTTCGGCCGCACCGTCCGGTCGATCATCGAGGAGGAGCACGCGCTCAGCCGCAGCGCCGCGATGGGCGCGCTGCGCCGGTACGAGCTGGACCGCCAGGAGGAGCAGAAGTTCGAGTCGCTGTCCGGTGGGCAGCAGGCCCGGCTGATGATCCTCAAGCTCGAACTCGACGGCGTGACGGCCCTGTTGCTCGACGAGCCGACCGACAACCTGGACCTGGAGAGCGCCGAGGCGCTGCAGGCCGGGCTGGAGGCCTTCGAGGGCACGGTGCTGTGCGTCACCCACGACCGCTGGTTCGCCAGGAGCTTCGACCGCTTCCTGGTGTTCGGCGCGGACGGGCGGGTCTTCGAGTCGCCCGAGCCGGTCTGGGACGTCACCCGGGTCGAACGCGAACGCTGAGTGACGGGAGGGCGGGCGCCGGGCGATTTTTGACCGCTTCCCGCCCGCCCGGTAACCTGGACGCTTGATGTGCGTATTGGCTCGCTCTATCTCACGTGAGAGGTCGGTACGCCGGAGACATCAGGTCGACGACCAGCGGTCCCCCTTGAATTGCGTCCAAGGTTGGCCAGGCTGCTCTTCCGTCCGGGTGCTCCTGTCAGGACTCACTCACTGAAAAGCGAAGGCTACGACCGTGCGTACGTACAGCCCCAAGCCCGGCGACGTCCAGCGTCAGTGGCACGTCATCGACGCGACCGACGTCGTGCTCGGCCGCCTGGCTTCCCAGGCCGCCAACCTCCTCCGGGGCAAGCACAAGGCGATCTACGCGCCGCACGTTGACACTGGTGACTTCGTCATCATCATCAACGCCGACAAGGTGCACCTGTCCGGTAACAAGAAGACCCAGAAGCTGGCCTACCGCCACTCGGGCTTCCCGGGCGGTCTGCGCTCGGTGCGCTACGACGACCTGCTGGCGAACAACCCGGAGAAGGCCGTCGAGAAGGCCATCAAGGGCATGATCCCCAAGAACAGCCTGGGCCGTCAGATGCTCTCGAAGCTCAAGGTCTACTCGGGCGACCAGCACCCCCACGCTGCCCAGCAGCCGGTGCCGTTCGAGATCACCCAGGTCGCGCAGTAATTCGGCCACCAAGCCCCCCAACACTGAAAAGAGCTGAGGAACACCGTGGCCGAGACCACTGAAACCCTTGAGGTCGACTTCGACGAGAACGTCGTCGAGGGCGAGTACACCTCCGAGGAGAGCTACACCTCCGAGTCGCTGGCCGGCCGCTTCGGCGAGGCCACCCCGGGCGCCGGCCTCGGCCGTCGCAAGGAGGCGATCGCCCGCGTGCGCATCGTCCCCGGCACCGGCCAGTGGAAGATCAACGGTCGCACCCTTGAGGACTACTTCCCCAACAAGGTGCACCAGCAGACCGTGAACGAGCCCTTCAAGCTCCTTGAGCTGGACGGCCGTTACGACATCGTCGCCCGCATCAGCGGTGGCGGCGTCTCCGGCCAGGCCTACGCGCTGCGCCTCGGCGTCGCCCGTGCCCTGAACGAGGCCGACGTGGACAACAACCGCGGCGCCCTCAAGAAGGCCGGCTTCCTGACCCGTGACGCCCGCGCCGTCGAGCGCAAGAAGGCCGGTCTGAAGAAGGCCCGCAAGGCGCCGCAGTACAGCAAGCGCTAATCGCGTCCCCGGGGGTGCGGTCCGCCCTGGCGGCGCACCCCCTGGTTGCGCAAACCGTCGCCCCGGAGTACCTCGTGTACTCCGGGGCGACGTGTTCCCCGGTCAACGTGCGGCGGCCGGGATCATCGGTGGGTTCCGAGCATGGTGATGGAGGACGGGACAGTGGGACGACTCTTCGGTACGGACGGCGTACGCGGTGTGGCCAACGAGGGCCTGACGGCGGAGCTGGCGCTCGGCCTGTCGGTCGCGGCCTCCCACGTGCTCGGCGAGGCCGGCGCCTTCGACGGGCACCGGCCGGTCGCGGTGGTCGGCCGTGACCCCCGTGCCTCGGGCGAGTTCCTGGAAGCCGCGGTCATCGCCGGCCTGGCGAGCTCCGGCGTCGACGTCCTGCGGGTCGGCGTGCTGCCCACCCCCGCGGTCGCCTACCTCACCGGCGCGCTCGGCGCCGACTTCGGCGTGATGCTGTCCGCCAGCCACAACGCCATGCCGGACAACGGCATCAAGTTCCTCGCCCGCGGCGGCCACAAGCTGGACGACCGGATCGAGGACGCGATCGAGGCCCACTACCGCAAGCACACCGTCGGCGGCGAGGACTGGAACCGCCCGACCGGCGCGGCCGTCGGCCGGGTGCGCGAGTACACCGAGGGCTTCGACAAGTACGTCGCCCACCTGATCGGCGTGCTGCCCAACCGCCTGGACGGCATCAAGGTCGTCATCGACGGCGCCCACGGCGCCGCCGCCTACGTCGCCCCCGAGGCCTTCGCCCGGGCCGGCGCCGAGGTCGTACACACCCTGGGCGCCGAGCCCACCGGCCTCAACATCAACGACGGCGTCGGCTCCACCCACCTCGACCGGCTGCGCGCCGCGATGAAGGAGCACCAGGCCGACCTCGGCATCGCCCTGGACGGCGACGCCGACCGCTGCCTGGCCGCCGACGCCGAGGGCAACGAGGTGGACGGCGACCAGATCATCGCCATCCTCGCCGTCGCCATGAAGGAGGCCGGCACCCTGCGCCGCAACACCGCGGTGGCCACCGTGATGTCCAACCTCGGCTTCAAGCTGGCGATGGAGCGCGAAGGCATCGACCTGGTGGAGACCGCCGTCGGCGACCGCTACGTGCTGGAGGCCATGAAGGAGCACGGCTTCGCGCTGGGCGGCGAGCAGTCCGGCCACGTCATCCTGCTGGACCACGCCACCACCGGCGACGGCACCCTGACCGGCCTGATGCTGGGCGCCCGACTGGCCGCCACCAAGCAGCCGCTGGCCGACCTGGCCGCCGTGATGACCCGTCTGCCCCAGGTGCTGATCAACGTCAAGGGCGTCGACAAGAGCCGGGTGCGGACCAGCACCGAGCTGTCCGCCGCCGTCGCCGCGGCCGAGGCCGAGCTGGGCGCCACCGGCCGGGTGCTGCTGCGCCCCTCCGGCACCGAGCCGCTGGTCCGCGTGATGGTCGAGGCCGCCGACCCGGCGCAGGCCGAGACGGTTGCCCAGCGCCTGGCCGAGGCGGTGCGCACCCACCTGGGCTGAGCCCCGGACACGCCGAAGGGCCCCCGCCTCGGGTGGGGGCCCTTCGCGTCGTGTCCCGACGGCGCCTCAGAGCTTGCGCAGCAGCGCCCGGCGGACCTTGTGGTCCGCTCCCTTCTGCAGGATCAGCGTCGCCCGGCCGCGGGTGGGCAGCACGTTCTCCAGCAGGTTGGGCTTGTTGATGGTGCGCCAGACCTGGCGGCCGTACTCCATCGCCTCCTCCTCCGGCACCTCGGTGAAGCGGCGGAAGTAGGAGTTCGGGTCCTGGAAGGCGGTCTGCCGCAGCTTGCGGAAGCGGTCCAGGTACCAGTGCTCGATGTCGTCGGTGCGGGCGTCGACGTAGATCGAGAAGTCGAAGTAGTCGGCCACCGCGAGCCGGGTGCGGCCGTCGGTGCCCGGCAGGGCCGGCTGGAGGACGTTCAGGCCCTCGACGATCAGGATGTCCGGGCGCTCCACGGTCAGCCGCTCGTCGGGCACGATGTCGTACACCAGGTGCGAGTACACCGGCGCGGTGACCCGTTCCTTGCCCGCCTTCACGTCCGCGACGAAGCGCATCAGCGCCCGGCGGTCGTACGACTCCGGGAAGCCCTTGCGGGCCATCAGGCCGCGGCGGCGCAGCTCGGCGTTGGGCAGCAGGAAGCCGTCGGTGGTGACCAGTTCGACCCGCGGGTGCTCGGGCCAGCGGGCCAGCAGGGCCTGGAGCAGTCGGGCGGTGGTGGACTTGCCGACGGCGACCGAGCCCGCCACGCCGATGATGAACGGGGTGCGGGTGCGCTCGGTGTCCGGCGTGTCCAGGAACGTGCCCAACGCGCCGCGCAGGTCGTGCGTGGCGTGGATGTAGAGGTTGAGCAGCCGGGACAGCGGCAGGTAGACGTCGCGCACCTCGTCGAGGTCGAGGGCCGTGCCGAGGCCGCGCAGCTGCTCCACCTCCTGGGCGGTCAGCGGCAGCGGCGTACGCTCGCGCAGCGCGCTCCATTCGGCCCGGCTGAGGTCCACGTAGGGGGACGGGGACGGGCCGGGCGTGGCGGCGCCCCGCGTACAGAGTTCGGTCAGCACATGCTCCATTGTGAGCCGTAGCGGTGTTCACCGTGGTTGTGGTGTCGGTCACGCAGCGTTCGCGGGGGAGCGTGCGAGACGGGAATAGGGCTACAGAACGGCCCTTATGCTGGCACGCATGTGCGGAATTGTTGGATACGTGGGCGCGCAGTCCGCCCTCGACGTAGTAATCGCGGGCCTGCAGCGACTGGAATACCGGGGCTATGACTCGGCCGGTGTCGCGGTGCAGGCGCAGGACTCCCAGGGGCAGTGGAGTCTCGTCACGGACAAGCGGGCCGGAAAGCTCGGCAACCTGGAGAAGTCGCTCGCCGAGTCGCCCCTCCCCGGCGGCACCACCGGCATCGGCCACACCCGCTGGGCCACCCACGGCGGCCCGACGGACGCCAACGCCCACCCCCATCTGGACGACGACAACCGGGTGGCGGTGGTCCACAACGGCATCATCGAGAACTTCGCCCAGCTGCGCGCCGAGATCGCGGAGCGCGGCCACACCCTCCGGTCCGAGACCGACACCGAGGTCGTCGCCCACCTGCTGGGCGAGGCCTACCAGGGCGACCTCGCCGAGGCGATGCGGGCGGTCTGCCGCCGCCTGGACGGTGCCTTCACCCTCGTCGCCGTCCACGCGGACGCCCCCGGCGTGGTCGTCGGCGCCCGCCGCAACTCGCCGCTGGTGGTCGGTCGCGGCGAGGGCGAGAACTTCCTCGCCTCCGACGTCGCCGCCTTCATCGCGCACACCCGCGAGGCGATCGAGCTGGGCCAGGACCAGGTCGTCGAGCTGCGCCGGGACGGCGTGACCGTCACCAACTTCGACGGCACCCCGGCCGAGGTGCGCGAGTACCACGTCGACTGGGACGCCTCCGCCGCCGAGAAGGGCGGCTACGACTACTTCATGCTCAAGGAGATCGCCGAGCAGCCGAAGGCCGTCGCGGACACCCTCCTCGGCCGGATCGGCACCGACGGCCGGCTGACCCTCGACGAGCTGCGGATCTCCGACGCGGACCTGCGCTCGGTCGACAAGGTCGTCATCGTCGCCTGCGGCACCGCGTTCCACGCGGGCATGATCGCCAAGTACGCGATCGAGCACTGGACCCGCATCCCCTGCGAGGTCGAGGTCGCCTCGGAGTTCCGCTACCGCGACCCGATCATGGGCCCGGGCACGCTGGTCATCGCCATCTCTCAGTCCGGCGAGACCATGGACACCCTGATGGCCCTGCGGCACGCCCGGGAGCAGGGCGCCAAGGTGCTGGCGATCTGCAACACCAACGGCTCCACCATCCCGCGCGAGTCGGACGCGGTGCTGTACACCCACGCCGGTCCGGAGGTCGCGGTCGCGTCCACCAAGGCGTTCCTGACCCAGCTGGTCGCCTGCTACCTGGTCGCCCTCTACCTGGGCCAGGTGCGCGGCACCAAGTGGGGCGACGAGATCTTCACCATCATCCGCGAGCTCGGCGACGCGCCGAAGCAGGTCGAGCAGGTGCTGGAGACCATGGAGCCGGTGCGCGAGCTGGCCCGCTCGCTGGCCGACGCCCGCTCGGTGCTGTTCCTCGGCCGCCACGTCGGCTTCCCGGTGGCCCTGGAGGGTGCGCTCAAGCTCAAGGAGCTCGCCTACATGCACGCCGAGGGCTTCGCGGCGGGCGAGCTCAAGCACGGCCCGATCGCGCTGATCGAGGAGGGGCTGCCGGTCGTGGTGGTCGTGCCCTCGCCGCGCGGACGGTCGATCCTGCACGACAAGATCGTCTCCAACATCCAGGAGATCCGGGCCCGCGGCGCCCGCACGATCGTGATCGCCGAGGAGGGCGACGAGGCCGTCGTCCCGTACGCGGACCACCTGATCCGCATCCCGGTCACCCCGACCCTGCTCCAGCCGCTGGTCTCCACCGTCCCGCTCCAGGTCTTCGCCTGCGAGCTGGCCACGGCCAAGGGCCACGAGGTCGACCAGCCGCGCAACCTGGCGAAGTCGGTCACCGTCGAGTAGTGACTCCCACGGCGTCCCTGCGGTGGCTGTGCCCTACCGCAGGGGCGCCGTGTCGAGCGTGAACGAGAACGGGGCGGGCAGGTCGATCGGCTTGCCGAAGTCGGTCTTGGTGAGCGACCTGTAGTCACCGTTCTGGGGTTCGGAGAAGAGGGTGACCTTGCCTTCACTGCGATCGATCAGCAGGTAGCAGGGGATGCCCGCAGCGGCGTAGCCCTTGCGCTTCGGCTCGCGGTCCTTGTACGGGCTGTTCGAGGTGATCTCGAACACGAGTAGGACTCCTTCCGCCGGAGCCCAGGAGTCCAGGTGGTCGAAGTGGTCCTCCGGGACCACCGTGCCGTCGGGGATGAAACGGCCTCCGGGGGTGACGAGGCCCTTGTTGCCCGCGATGTCCAGTTCGATCGAGGCGTTCCGGAAGAACTGCTTGGCGACCTTCGAGAACGCGCCCTCGTGCGGCCCGTCCGGCGGTGGCGTCAAGACGATCTCCCCTTCGATGAGCTCGGCCTTGAATCCGGGCGGCGTGTCCAGCTCCAGAAATGCCTGGAGAAGACCGTCCTGGCCCAGCGGCTGCTCGACAGCTGGCATGGCGACCATGGCCCTTCTCCCTCCTGTGGGTCCGTGCCGAGCCACAAAGTAGGCGTACGGACCGACACCGGTGGGGGATCGAAGTGGTTGTCACTCGAAAGTGTGCCGCAGGCCCGGCTCCCGTGGGGCGGTGGCGCGGGCTAGCGTCGGCGGTAGCCGACCGCTGAAGGAGTTCTCCCCATGCGTCATGCACACCCTGTGGAAACCGTTCGGGCCGCCGAGGCCGCGCTGATGGCCCGGTTGCCGGAGGGCACCTTGATGCAGCGGGCGGCCGCCGGGCTGGCGGCGACCTGTGCCCGGCTGCTGACGCGGCGTCGGGGGCGGGTGTACGGCAGCCGGGTGACGGTGCTGGCGGGCAGTGGGGACAACGGGGGTGACGCCCTGTACGCCGGTGCGGCGCTGGCCCGGCGCGGGGCGCGGGTGACGGCGGTGCTGCTGGCGCCGGAGAAGGCGCACCCGGGCGGGCTGGCCGCGCTGCGGTCGGCGGGCGGACGGGTGACCGCGGAGCAGGAAGTCGGCCTGGCCGACTTCTCGCGCGCGGACCTGGTGCTGGACGGGATCGTCGGCATCGGTGGCCGGGGCGGCCTGCGCCCGGAGGCCGTGCCGTACGCCCGCGCCGGGCGGAGCGGGATCGTGGTGGCGGTGGACCTGCCCAGCGGGGTGGACGCCGACACCGGCGAGGTGCCCGGCGAGGCGCTGCGCGCGGACGTCACCGTCTGCTTCGGCACCTACAAGCCCGGGCTGCTGATCGACCCGGGGGCCGAGTACACGGGCGCCGTGCAGCTGGTGGACATCGGGCTGGCGCTGCCCGAGCCGGAGGTGACGGCCCTGCAGCACGCGGACGCGGCGGCGCTGCTGCCGCTGCCCGGCGCGGAGAGCGACAAGTACCGGCGCGGCGTGGTCGGGGTGGCGGCCGGTTCGGCGCGGTACCCGGGGGCGGCGCTGCTGGCGGTCTCCGGGGCGCTGCGGGGCGGCGCGGGCGCCGTCCGCTACGTCGGTACGGCGGCCGAGGAGGTGGTGCGGCGCTTCCCGGAGACGCTGGTCACCGAGGGCGGACCGGCCGGGGCCGGGCGGGTGCAGGCCTGGGTGGTCGGGCCGGGCGGCGGCGAGGGGGCGCGGGAGGCGCTGACCGAGGCGCTGGCGAGCGACGTCCCGGTGCTGGTGGACGCGGACGGGCTGACCGAGCTGGGCCGACTCGGTCCGGACGCGCTGGCCGGCCGGACGGCGCCCACCCTGCTCACCCCGCACACCGGCGAGGCCGCCCGGCTGCTGGCGGGCGTCGAGGGCGGCGCGCCGCCCGCCGCCGACGACCTGGCCGCCGCCCGGCTGGCCACCGCCCGGCGCCTGGCGGCCGCCTACCGGGCCACCGTGCTGCTGAAGGGCTCCACCACCGTGGTCGCCGACCCGGGCGGTGCCGTCCGGGTGAACCCCACCGGCACCTCCTGGCTCGCCACCGCGGGCAGCGGCGACGTGCTGGCCGGCCTGGCCGGCTCCCTGCTGGCCACCGGCCTGTCCCCGCTGGACGCCGCCTCGCTCGCCGCCTACCTCCACGGCCTGGCCGCCCGGGAGGCGGCCGGCGATCCGGGCGCGCCGGTGACGGCCCTCGCGGTCGCCGAGGCCCTGCCGACGGCCTGGCGCGCGGTGCGCCAGGCGTAGCCGGGAGCGCCGCCGGAAAGCCCCGAGGCGGAACCGGAACGCCGGTCCGCCGCGTCCGTACCTGGGCGGAGGGGCCGTTTGCCGCAGGTCGGCGGGGTGGCGGAGGACGCGGTGCCGATCGCCGCGCCGACGGGCCGTTCGGCGAGGACTCCGGGACGTCTGGGAGACTGACCCTGATGACAACTGCGAACACGACCGGCACGGCCACCCTCACCGACGGCGTACGGGCCGAGGCGACCATCGATCTCGCCGCCCTGCGCGGCAACCTCGCCACCCTGCGGGAGCGCGTCGGGAGCGCGGCGGTGATGCTCGCGGTCAAGGCGGACGCCTATGGCCACGGCGCGGTCGAGTGTGCCCGCGAGGCGGTCGCGAACGGGGTCGGCTGGCTCGGCTGCGCGACGCCCGACGAGGCCCTGGCCCTGCGGGCCGCGGGCATCCGCCCCGAGCAGGCCCGGATCCTGTGCTGGCTGTGGACGCCCGGCGGGCCGTGGCGCGAGGCGCTGCGCGCGGACCTGGACATCTCGGTCAGCGGGCAGTGGGCGCTGGAGGAGCTGCTGACGGCCGTTCGGGAGACCGGCATCCCGGCGCGCGTGCACCTGAAGGCCGACACCGGCCTCGGCCGCAACGGCTGCCAGCCGCACGACTGGCCGCAGCTGGTGGCCGAGGTGCGGCGGGCCGAGTCCGAGGGGCTGCTGAAGGCCGTCGGAGTCTGGTCGCACTTCGCCGCCGCCGACGAGCCCGGCCACCCGTCGATCCGGGCCCAGCTGGACTCCTTCCGCGCCGCGCTGGCGCACGCCGAGGCCGCCGGGCTGCGCCCCGAGGTCCGGCACCTCGCGAACTCCCCGGCCACCCTGCTGCTGCCCGAGTCGCACTTCGACCTGGTCCGCACCGGGCTGGCCGCGTACGGGCTGTCGCCGGTGCCGGAGGTGGGCTCGCCGGCCGACTTCGGGCTGCGCCCGGTGATGGCGCTGACGGCCCGGCTGGCGCTGGTCAAGCACGTGCCCGGCGGCCACGGGGTCAGCTACGGCCACCACTACGTGACGCCCGGCCCGACCACGCTCGGCCTGGTCCCGGTCGGCTACGGCGACGGCGTGCCGCGGCACGCCAGCGGCACCGGCCCGGTGCAGATCGGCGGCAAGTGGCGCACGGTGGCCGGCCGGGTGGCGATGGACCAGTTCGTGGTGGACCTGGGCGGCGACACCCCCGAGGTCGGCGACGAGGTGCTGCTGTTCGGCAACGGCGAACGCGGTGAGCCGACCGCCGAGGACTGGGCCCGCGCCAGCGGCTCCATCTCGTACGAGATCATCACCCGGATCGGCGCCCGGGTGCCCCGCCGCTACCTGGGCGGCAGCCACGACGGGAGCCGCACGGCATGACCGGGGCACCGGACGGGACCAGCCCGGTGGCGGCGGTGGCCAAGGCGGCCGGCGCGGCCGGCACCGGGGTGAGCCGGGCCGGTCTGATCGGGATCTCGGTCGGTGTGCTGGCGGCCGGCGCGGCCGCGGGCGTGGCGATGGAGCGGCTGACGGTCGGCCGGGCGATGCGCCGCCGGGCCCGGGCCGAACTGGAGGCGGCGGCCCCGTACGGCTCGCTGCGCGGGCTCCCGCGGACGGTGGCCGCGCCGGACGGCACCGAGCTGTACGTCGAGCTGGACGGTACGGGCTGGGACGAGCCGGACGGCGGGGGCGAGCGGGCGGGTGGCCGCGCCGAGCCGCTGACCGTGGTGTTCAGCCACGGCTACTGCCTCAACCAGGACAGCTGGCACTTCCAGCGGGCGGCGCTGCGCGAGGGCCTGCGGCTGGTCTTCTGGGACCAGCGCAGCCACGGCCGCTCCGAGCGCTCCCGCTCGTACCTGGCGGGCGAGCCGGCCGGGATCGACCAGCTGGGCGGCGACCTCAAGGCGGTGATCGACGCCGTCGCGCCGACCGGGCCGCTGGTGCTGGTGGGCCACTCGATGGGCGGCATGACGGTGATGGCGCTGGCCGACCAGCACCCGGAGCTGTTCCGGGAGCGCGTCGCCGGGGTCGCGCTGGTGGGCACCCTGGCGGGGGACTGGAACGAGGTGAGCCTCGGTCTGCCGACGGTCGGGGCCAAGCTGTTCAAGCGGGTCGCGCCCGGCGTGGTGAAGCTGCTGGGCCGTCAGGTCGAGCTGGTGGAGGCGAGCCGGCGGATCGGTTCGGACGTCGCCGCCGTGTTCTACCGGAAGTTCTCCTTCGGGGGGCGGGACGTCGATCCCGGCGTGGTGCGCTTCGCCGAACAGCTGCTGGACGCCACCCCGATCGACGTGGTCGCCGAGTTCTACCCGGTGTTCGGCGCCCACGAGAAGTACGAGGCGCTGGCGGCCCTGCGCGGCCTGCCGGCCCTGGTGCTGGCCGGGACGAAGGACCTGCTGACCCCGTCGGCGCACAGCGAGGCGATGGCCGAGCGGCTGCCGGGCGCCGAGCTCGTGCTGGTCGAGGGGGCCGGGCACCTGGTGCTGCTGGAGCGCCCGGAGCCGGTCGACCGCGAGCTGGCGCTGCTGCTGCGCCGCGCCGCCGATTTCGCCGGTGCCGCGCCGCTGTCCCCGGCCGTCCTCGCGCTCGCCGAGGAGCCGCCCGTGGACGGTGTCGGGGGCGCGGCGGCGCAGGATCCGGCCGTCGACCCCGTCTGAGCCCCCCGCCCGCCGCGGCGGGGTGAGCCGGTGTGGCACGGTAGCGGTGGCGGCCGGTGTTCGGCTCGCCGTTACGGACGACCGAAGGGCAAGACACGCGCATGGGCTCGCACGCCACTCTCACCGTCCCCACCCCGGAGCGGATGGGCCGGCTCGGCCGGGAGCTGGCCGCGCTGCTGCGGCCGGGGGACCTGGTGCTGCTCTCCGGCGAGCTGGGAGCGGGGAAGACCACGCTGACCCGGGGCCTGGGGGAGGGGCTGCAGGTCCGCGGGGCGGTGACCTCGCCGACCTTCGTGATCGCCCGGGTGCATCCCTCGCTGGTCGGCGGCCCGGCTCTGGTGCACGTGGACGCGTACCGGCTGGGCGGGGACCTGGACGAGATGGAGGACCTCGACCTGGACGTCTCGCTGCCGGAGTCGGTGATCGTGGTCGAGTGGGGCGAGGGCAAGGTCGAGCGGCTGTCCGAGGACCGGCTGGAGGTGCGGATCGAGAGGGCGATCGGCGACACCGCCGGGGAGGACCACGATCCGCGCCGGGTGGTGCTGACCGGCCTCGGGGAGCGCTGGGCGGGCGTGGAGCTGGCGGAGCTGGCCTGAGGCCTGTCCGGCGCCGGTCGATCGGGTTCCACCGTTTTGCCGACAGGCTGTCGGCAAGGTGTTGCGGGCGGGGTGCCGGGCGTGGTGGGATGGGTGCTGCGGTTAGGTCTGCCTAACTAGGGAGGCGCCATGTCGAGCACCACCCCCGCCCCGGAGCGCGCCGCGCGCACCACCGGGGCCGGAGAGTCCGCCCACCGCGCCGCGGGTGAGCCGATGCGGGCGCTGCTGGCCGCCTGCGCGGCCGCCGAGGCGGTGTCCACCCCGCCCGAACCGCGGCCCCGGCAGGCCGAGGAGCCCGAGGCGGAGAGGCCCCGGGCCGCGTAGCACCCGCCCCGCACGGCACCCGCTTCGCACGGCACCCGCCCCGCCTGCCGCCCGTCGTACGGGCGGCGGGGCCGGGCTCAGGCGACCACGACCACCTTGGTGCCGTTCGAGGCGAAGTCCCAGAGCAGCTGGCCGTCGGCGCGGCTGCTGCGGATGCCACCGGTCTTGGCCTTCGGGTCGGCGGTCGGGGGCGCGTCGTCCAGGGCCGCGCCGAAGCCGAACACCACGCCGTTCTGCTGGGCGAAGCGCACCACGTGCTCGATCTTCCGGCCGTCCGTACCCGTGCCGGCCGCGGTGCGGCTGTACACCGAGTAGCTGCCCGGGGTGGGCTCCAGCGACCCCGGGGTGACCGGGAAGGCGGCCGCGACCTGCGGGTTCTTCTTCGGGTCGACCAGCCAGACGAAGTGGCTGCCGGCCGAGTAGACCACCCGGGTGCCGCTGCCCGAGGAGGCCGGCAGCGGCGGGACGGTCGGGGTCGCGGAAGCGCTCGGCGTCGCGGAGGCGGCCGGGCCGGTGGTCGTCGAGGCGACGGTCGGACGGGCTCCGCCCGCGCGGTCCTGGGCGCCGTTGGCCTGGAAGGCCAGCAGGCTCACCACCGCCAGGGCCCCCAGGGTCAGCCCCGTGACCACCACTCCAGGACCCATCTTCGCCACGTGCCCGCTCCCGCCGCCGTCCGCTGTTCGTACCGCCCTAATCGTGCCAGGTCCCCCCGGCCGGTCGGCAGCGCCCTGGCACGTGTGTTCCGGAGGGGGACACCAGCTCGATCGGCCGGTCGGCCCAACGTCGGTCTAACCTTGACCCCGTGCTGCTGCTCGCGTTCGACACCGCTACCCCCGCCGTCACCGCCGCCGTCCACGACGGCACCGCGGTCCTCGCCGAGACCCACCAGGTCGACGCCAGGCGCCACGGCGAACTGCTGCTGCCCGCGATCGACCAGGTCCTGCGGGCCGCCGGTGCGGACAAGCACCGGCTCACCGGGATCGCGGTCGGCGTCGGCCCCGGCCCGTACACCGGCCTGCGGGTCGGCCTGGTGACCGCCGCCGCGCTCGGCCACGCGCTCGGCGTGCCGGTGCACGGCGTCTGCACCCTGGACGCGATCGCCTTCCAGGCCCGCGCCGAGGGCCTGGCCGGGCAGCCGTTCACCGTCGCCACCGACGCGCGCCGCAAGGAGGTCTACTGGGCCTCCTACGACGCCGACGGCGGCCGCACCGAGGGCCCCGGCGTGGACCGCCCGGCCGAGCTGACGCCCGCGGCCCGCTCGGTCGGCGCCGGCGCGCTGCTCTACCCCGAGGCCTTCCCGGGCGCGCAGGGCCCCGAGCACGTCTCGGCCGGCGCCCTGGCCGGCTTCGCCGCCGCCGAGCTGGCCGCCGGGCGCGAGCTGCTGCCGAACGTGCCGCTGTACCTGCGCCGCCCGGACGCCCAGGTCCCGGCCGGCTACAAGACGGTTCTGGGGGGCAAGGCGGTGCTCCCGGCGTGAACCACGGCACCACCCTGCGCCCGATGCGCTGGTGGGACATCGAGCCGGTGATGGACCTGGAGCGCAGGCTGTTCCCCGAGGACGCCTGGTCCCACGGGATGTTCTGGTCCGAGCTCGCCGAGGCCCACCCGGGCGGCACCCGCCACTACTCGGTCGCCACCGCCGCGGACGGCACGATCGTCGGCTACGCCGGTCTGATGACGGTCGCCGACGAGGGAGACGTCCAGACCATCGCCGTCGACGAGCGCCACCAGGGCGCCGGCCTCGGCACGGCGCTGCTCACCGACCTGATCCACGAGGCCGCCCGCCGGGGCTGCGCCGACCTCCTGCTGGAGGTGCGGGTGGACAACCAGCGCGCCCAGCGGCTGTACGAGCGCCACGGATTCGAACCGGTGGGCATCCGGCGCGGCTACTACCAGCCCGCCGGCATCGACGCGCTGGTGATGCGCCTCGAACACCCCAGCACCGACAGCACCGACAGCACCGACCCGAAGGACATTGAGGACACCCCCCATGGCTGACGAACCGCTCGTCCTCGGCATCGAGACCTCCTGCGACGAGACCGGCGTCGGCATCGTGCGCGGCACCACGCTGCTGGCCGACGCGGTCGCCTCCAGCGTCAACGACCACGCCCGCTTCGGCGGCGTCGTCCCGGAGATCGCCAGCCGCGCCCACCTGGAGGCGATGGTCCCGACCATCCAGCGCGCCCTGGACACCGCCGGGGTCAAGGCCGGCGACCTGGACGGCATCGCCGTCACCGCCGGCCCCGGCCTGGCGGGTGCGCTGCTGGTCGGCGTCAGCGCGGCGAAGGCGTACGCCTGGGCGCTGGACAAGCCGCTGTACGGGGTCAACCACCTCGCCTCGCACATCTGCGTCGACCAGCTGGAGCACGGCCGGCTGCCCTCGCCCACGATGGCCCTGCTGGTCTCCGGCGGGCACTCCTCGCTGCTGCTCAGCGAGGACATCACCACGGACGTCCGTCCGCTCGGCGCGACCATCGACGACGCGGCCGGCGAGGCCTTCGACAAGGTCGCCCGGGTGCTCGGTCTGGGCTTCCCGGGCGGCCCGATCGTCGACCGGACGGCCCGCGAGGGCGACCCGAAGGCGATCAACTTCCCGCGCGGACTGACCGGGAAGAACGACCCCGAGTACGACTTCTCCTTCTCCGGCCTGAAGACCGCCGTGGCCCGCTGGGTGGAGGCCAGGCGCCGGGCCGGCGAGGAGGTGCCGATCGCGGACGTCGCCGCCTCCTTCCAGGAGGCGGTCACCGACGTGCTCACCCGCAAGGCCGTCAAGGCGTGCAAGGACAACGGCGTCGACCACCTGATGATCGGCGGCGGCGTCGCGGCCAACTCCCGGCTGCGCGAGATGGCCCAGCAGCGCTGCGACCGGGCCGGGATCCGGCTGCGGGTGCCCCGGCCGGGCCTGTGCACCGACAACGGCGCGATGGTGGCGGCGCTGGGCTCCGAGATGGTGTGGCGGGACCGCACCCCCTCCGCCTTCGACCTGTCGGCGGACTCCTCGCTGCCCGTCACCGACGTCCACGTGCCGCACACCCATTTCCACGGTCAGGCCTACGACGCCCTCGGCGGCGGCGCCGCGTGACGGTCGCCGCGATGTGGGAGGCCCGGGCGGCGGACGGCCGGGCGGCCGAACTCGCCGCCTGGGTGCGGGAGTCCGCGCTGCCCGCGCTGCGCGGCGCGGCCGGGCTGACCCGGACCGAGCTGTTCTCCGCGCCCGGCGAGCGGGTCCTGCTGATCACCTGGTGGCAGGGCGAACCCGTGCCGGTCGCCGACCCGCCGGCCGAGCTGTTGGGCCGCCCGGTGCACCGCTGGTCCTTCACCAGCGAGCACGTCGAGTAGGTCGTGGCCGGGAACCGCGCGACGGCCGCTACCGTGCATAGCTGAGAGAAAGCTGGACGGGACCGGGAGCGCGGTGCGGTGAACAGGGACGGGCGGAGCAGGACCAGGACCAGGGCGTACGCGGCGGGGGCGCTGGCGCTGCTGGCCTTCACCACCGCCTGCGGCGACAACGGCGGCGGCACCGCCGCACCGGCCGGGACCGGGGCCGCGTCGGCGGCGTCCCAGCCGCCCGGCGGTGGCGGCACGCCGGGCGCCGCGGCCACCACGCCCGGCGCGGCCCCGGCCGAGGGCGACGCCGCGGCCTGGGCGAAGTGGAACCTCAAGCCGCTGGCCCCGGCCCCCGCGCCGCCCGCCGACAAGCCCGTCAAGCTCGAACGCACCGGCGCCGTACCGGTGTTCAGCGACGTGAAGACCACCGACAAGGTCGTCTTCATCACCATCGACGACGGCGCCGAGAAGGACCCGAAGTTCGTCGAGATGCTGACCGACCTCAAGGTGCCGATCACGATGTTCCTGACCAAGGACATCGTCAAGAACGACTACGGCTACTTCAAGCCGCTCCAGGCCCTCGGCAACCACATCCAGAACCACACCGTCACCCACCCGGTGATGAGCAAGCTCCCGCCGGACAAGCAGAAGTCCGAGATCTGCGAGGACCAGGCCGCGCTCACCCAGCAGTACGGCACCGCCCCGCTGCTGTTCCGCCCGCCGTTCGGCGACGGCGCCAACACCCCGACGCTCAACACCTCGGTGCAGCAGTGCGGTCCGCGCGCGATCGTGCTCTGGCGCGAGTCGATGCAGATCCACGACATGCAGTACCAGGCGGGCGACAAGAAGCTGAAGCCCGGCGACATCATCCTGGCGCACTTCCGCGGCCCCAAGGAGCTCAAGGGCGCCACGATGACCCAGATGTTCGCGGACCTGCTGGCCCGGATCCAGGAGCAGGGCTTCTCGGTGGCCCGGCTGGACGACTACATCCAGCCGCCGGCCTCCTGAGGCGTCCGCACCGGCTGTCCCAGCATCATCAGCGGCCCGTTGTCGGTGCGGCTGAGGATCACCGTGACGGTGGTCGGTCCGGAGGGCTTCAGCTGACGGCGCAGCTCCTCCGGGGTGATCGCCATCCCGCGCTTCTTGATCACCACCGTGCCGACCCCGCGCTCGCGCAGCAGCGCCTTCAGCTTCTTGATGTGGAAGGGCAGCACGTCGGTGAGCTCGAAGGCGTGCGCGTACGGGGTGGCGACCAGCCGGTCCGAGGTCAGGTAGGCGATCTTCGGGTCGATCAGCCGGCCGCCGACCTGCTCGGCCACCTCCGCCACCAGGTGGGCCCGGATCACCGCGCCGTCCGGCTCGTACAGGTACCGCCCGACCGGGCCGGCCGGCGGGTCGGGCAGGTCGCCGCCGGTCAGGCTGGCGGCCTGCGGCAGCAGGGTGGCGCGGTGCGGGCGGTCCGCCCCGGTGCCGAACCAGAGCACCGCCTCCTTGACGTCCCCGTGGTCGGACACCCACTCGGCCTCGGCGTCCGCCGGAACGGCCTCGTGCGGGATGCCCGGGGCGACCTTCAGGGCGCCGATCGGGGTCCGCCGTCCGGCCTCGATCGCCCAGGAGAGCGGCGGGGCGTACGCCTCCGGGTCGAACACCCGGCCGCGCGAGGTGCGCCGGGCCGGGTCGGTGAACACCGCGTCGTAGCCGGTCACGTCCACCTCGGCGACGTCCGCGCAGACCACCTCGACCAGGTCGGCCAGGCCCAGCGCGGCGGCGTTGGCGGCGGTGGCGGCGCAGGCCGCCGGGTCCCTGTCGACGGCCAGCACCTCGATCCCGGCCCGGGCCAGCGCCAGCACGTCCCCGCCGATGCCGCAGCACAGGTCCGCCAGCCGCCGTACGCCCAACCCGGCGAAGCGGCGCGCCCGCCACTCGGCCACGCTGCGCCGGGTGGACTGCTCGACGCCGTTGGGCGTGAAGTACATCAGGTCGGCGTCCGCCCCGAACTTCGCCCGCGCCCGCTGCCGCAGCCGCGCCTGGCCGAACGCCGCCGACACCAGCTCCGCCGGGTGCTCCCGCCGCAGCCGGGTGGCCAGGGCCAGCTCCTCCTCGGGGGCGAACTCGCGCAGCTCGGCGAGCAGGGCCTGGCCCTCGGGGGTCAGCAGGGGCTGGAGGTTCTCGGTGTCCACGAGTTCATTCTCGCCGGTCAGTCGATCAGCCAGAGCAGCAACGCCAGGACGGCCGCCACCACCAGCGACACCATCGCCACCGCGCCCACCAGCAGGTCCACCGCCCAGTGCAACCGCGGACGCGCAGGAGCGTCCTCGGCCCGGCTCAGCGCCACAGGACACCCGAGGCGGTGACCGCGGGCGTGAACGCCGAGATCACGGCGGCGACCGTCAGGAACCGGTAGCCGGACCGCCAGCTGCGCACGGCCACGACGACGCTCGCCGCGAGGGCGGCCACCGGGCCGGCGATCATCCCGATGCCCAGGAAGGCCCAGATGCGCCCGTCCCCGTCGTCCCCGGAGCCGGCACCGCTGCCGAGGCAGAGGGTGAGGTAGAAGACGGCGAACGGGAGCACGACGCCGAGCAGGGGCACTGCCAGCAGGGCGAGGGACACGTCCTTGAGCCGGGACGGGCCGACGCGCAGCGGAATCGATGTCATGTCAGGAGTCTTGCCGCGGGCCCGCGGCCCGCACATGAGTACGGCTACTCATCCGCTACCCGAGTCCGCCGGGCGCGCCGTTGGCACTCTGGTTGACGGAGTGCTAACGGCAGCCTATGGTCGTCCTTGGCACTCCCCAGTAGGGGAGTGCTAACGCGAAGACGTGTGTCTGACCCCCGCGACGGCAGGCCCGCAGGTTCGCCCCTACCCGTTAGAAAACCCCGTAATCTCCGAAGGGGAGCTCGGACGTGACCACCAGCAGCAAGGTTGCCATCAAGCCGCTCGAGGACCGCATCGTGGTCCAGCCGCTCGACGCCGAGACCACCACGGCCTCCGGCCTGGTTATCCCGGACACCGCCAAGGAGAAGCCCCAGGAGGGCGTCGTCCTGGCCGTCGGCCCGGGCCGCTTCGAGGACGGCCAGCGTCTGCCGCTCGACGTCGCCGTCGGTGACATCGTCCTGTACTCGAAGTACGGCGGCACCGAGGTGAAGTACCAGGGCGAGGAGTACCTCGTCCTCTCGGCTCGTGACGTTCTCGCCATCATCGAGAAGTAACAGCACCGAGAAGTAAGACGTTCCGACCCGCCCCGGATCCGTGTCCCAAGTGACAGGGGCCCGGGGCGTGGTTGTTGGTTCACGTAGTTCGGCGGCCGGTCGGCCGGCCGCAGCCCCGAGGGAATAGGGAACATGGCGAAGATCCTGCAGTTCGACGAGGACGCCCGCCGCTCGCTGGAGCGCGGTGTCAACAAGCTGGCCGACACCGTCAAGGTGACCATCGGTCCCAAGGGCCGCAACGTCGTCATCGACAAGAAGTTCGGCGCCCCGACCATCACCAACGACGGTGTCACCATCGCCCGTGAGGTCGAGCTGGACGACCCGTACGAGAACCTTGGCGCGCAGCTCGTCAAGGAGGTCGCCACCAAGACCAACGACGTCGCGGGTGACGGCACCACCACCGCCACCGTGCTGGCCCAGGCCCTGGTCAACGAGGGTCTGCGCAACGTCGCCGCCGGTGCCGGCCCGGCCGCCCTGAAGAAGGGCATCGACAAGGCCGTCGCCGCCGTCTCCGAGCACCTGCTGTCCGTCGCCCGCGAGATCGAGGGCAAGGACGACGTCGCCGCCGTCGCGTCCCTCTCCGCGCAGGACGCCCAGGTCGGCGAGCTGATCGCCGAGGCGATCGACAAGGTCGGCAAGGACGGTGTCATCACCGTCGAGGAGTCGAACACCTTCGGCGTGGAGCTGGACTTCACCGAGGGCATGCAGTTCGACAAGGGCTACCTGTCGCCGTACTTCGTCACCGACGCGGAGCGTCAGGAAGCGGTCCTGGAGGACCCCTACATCCTGATCAACCAGGGCAAGATCTCCTCCATCCAGGAGCTGCTGCCGCTGCTGGAGAAGATCCTGCAGAGCGGTGCCTCGAAGCCGCTGCTGATCATCGCCGAGGACGTCGACGGCGAGGCGCTGTCGACCCTGGTCGTGAACAAGATCCGCGGCACCTTCAACGCCGTCGCCGTCAAGGCCCCGGGCTTCGGCGACCGCCGCAAGGCGATCCTCGGCGACCTGGCCGTCCTGACCGGCGGCACGGTCATCTCCGAGGAGGTCGGCCTCAAGCTCGACCAGGCCGGTCTGGACGTGCTGGGCACCGCCCGCCGCGTGACCATCACCAAGGACGACACCACCATCGTCGACGGTGCCGGTGACTCCGAGGCCGTGGCCGGCCGCGTCGCCCAGATCAAGGGCGAGATCGCCGCGACCGACTCCGACTGGGACCGCGAGAAGCTGCAGGAGCGCCTGGCCAAGCTGGCCGGCGGCGTCTGCGTCATCAAGGTCGGCGCCGCCACCGAGGTGGAGCTGAAGGAGCGCAAGCACCGCCTGGAGGACGCCATCTCGGCGACCCGCGCCGCGGTCGAGGAGGGCATCGTCGCCGGTGGTGGCGCCTCCCTGGTCCACGCCGCCAAGGTGCTGAACGACGGCCTGGGCCTGTCGGGTGACGAGGCCACCGGTGTCGCCGTGGTCCGCAAGGCGCTGCACGAGCCGCTGCGCTGGATCGCCCAGAACGCCGGCCTGGAGGGCTACGTCATCACCTCCAAGGTCTCCGAGCTGGAGATCGGCCAGGGCTACAACGCCGCCACCGGCGAGTACGGCGACCTGGTGAAGGCCGGCGTCATCGACCCGGTCAAGGTCACCCGCTCCGCCCTGGAGAACGCCGCCTCGATCGCCTCCCTGCTCCTCACCACCGAGACCCTCGTGGTGGAGAAGAAGGAGGAGGAGGCCGAGGCCGGTCACTCGCACGGCGGCCACGGCCACTCGCACTGACGCCGAACGCCTGACCGGAGGCCCGGTCCGCCACCCCGCGAGGGGCAGCGGGCCGGGCCTCCGGCCGTGCAGGGCGGGTCCTCCAGGCTTCAACTATCAGTAGAATTTTGCAGAATGCAAAGATTGCCTTATAACTGAGGCATGATCGAGGCCCGCCATCTGCGCGTCCTGCGTGCCGTCGCCCGCACCGGCTCCTTCTCCGCCGCCGCCCGCGAGCTGGGGTGTACGCAGCCTGCCATCAGCCAGCAGATGAAGGCCCTGGAGAAGTCGGTGGACACCCCGCTGGTGGTCCGCTCGGGCCGCGGGATGCAGCTCAGCGAGGCCGGGCGCGTCCTGCTCAAGCATGCCACCGGAATCCTGGCCGGGCTCTCGGCCGCCGAGGAGGAGGTCGCCGCGATCGCCGGGCTGCGGGCCGGCCGGGTGCGGCTGGTCTCCTTCCCGACCGCGAGTTCCACCCTGGTGCCGCCCGCGGTCGCCCGCCTGCGGGACAGCCATCCGGGGGTGCGCGTGTCGCTGGTCGAGGCCGAGCCGCCGGAGTCGCTGGCGATGCTGCGCGGCGGCGAGTGCGAGATCGCCCTGGCCTTCCGCTACCCGCAGTCCGACGGCGCGGCCGCGGCGCCCGGGCCCGTGCACGGCTCGCCGCGGGAGGCGCGGGCCGAGGCGAACCTGGAGGCGCAGCAGCTGTCGGCCGGGACCGACTGGTCCGACCTGGTGGTGACCCCCCTGCTGGACGACCCGCTGGTGGGCCTGCTGCCCGCCGGCCACCCGCTGGCCGGGCGGGGCGGTCCGGTGGGGCTGGCCGAACTGGCGGGGGAGCAGTGGATCGCCGGCTGCCCGCAGTGCCGGGGGCACCTGGTGGAGCTGTGCGCGGGGGCCGGCTTCGAGCCCCGGATCGACTTCGCGACCGACGACTACCCGGCGGTGGTCGGCCTGGTGGCGGCCGGACTCGGGGTGGCGGTGCTGCCCCGGCTGGCCCTGCAGTCGGTGCGTCCTGACGGCGTGTCGACGGTGCCGGTGCGGACGGCCTCCGGGGTGCCGGCGGTGCGCCAGGTGGTGGCGCTGACCCTGCCGGACCTGGCCGAGGTCCCGGCCGTCGCGCTGATGCAGGAGCGGCTGGCGGGCGCGGCGGCCGACCGCTGACGGTCGGCGACGGCGGCCCCGGTGCCCCCGGCCGACGCAGCAGCGGCCTGAGGCGCCGCGAAGAAACGTTTCTCCACGGCGCGCCGCGGATGCGGGTCTAGCGGTGCGCGACCGCCGGCGGGGTCAGCGGGACCTCCACCAGGCGGTGCCGCGAGCGGCCCAGCATCTCCTCGCGCTCGTCCTCCGTCATCCCGCCCCAGACGCCGTACGGCTCACGGACCGCCAGGGCGTGCGCGGCGCACTCCGCGATCACCGGGCAGCGCATGCACACCTCCTTGGCGCTGGCCTCGCGCGAACTGCGCGCCGCCCCGCGCTCGCCCTCGGGGTGGAAGAAGAGCGAGCTGTCCACGCCGCGGCAGGCTGCCGAGAGCTGCCAGTCCCAGAGGTCCGCGTTGGGACCGGGGAGACGGGAGAAATCTGCCATGGCTCATTCCCTTCAGAGGCGGTCGGCGGCAGCCGGGCTCTTCGGCGGGCTGCTGCCGAGCGGTGCCCGGCGGGGCGTCCCGCACTGGTGTGGACACCTGGAAATATGACTTAAGGCAACTCCATGGACAAGTCACCCACACACTGGCACAACAGTCAATGACCATACGAAAGCTATAAAAACGGGCAAAGTGGGCAAGGGTTTTCGTTGGGCCCGGGCGTGGCAATCGGGTGGCCCGGGGGGCGCGCGACACGCCGCACCGGTGTGCGGGTCGTACGCCGACCGCGCGCGAGCTGCGCAAAAGTGCGGCGTGTGCACCGCGATGCGGCTGATCGGTAATGGGTTGGCCACGTACAGTGGTGGAGATGCCCTGAAGGCCGTAACTCATTCGAGTGACGGTCGTTGGAAGTGCGGAGGCGGTTAGCGGGCGCCGGACGTCGGGAACGATCGCGGGCAAGTCGGGGCGATCAGTACGAAGTCTGTCGCCGATCGGCCGTGTCGGAGAGGTTCGTACCAGCCAGGAGGCTCAACGTGACGCGGATCAGCTGCGGAGGACGACGGTCATGACTTCCGTTCTCGTTTGCGACGATTCCCCGCTCGCCCGCGAGGCGCTTCGCCGCGCCGTCGCGACCGTACCCGGTGTGGACCGGGTCACCACCGCGACGAACGGGGAGGAGGTCCTCCGCCGCTGGGTGGCCGACCGCTCCGATCTCGTCCTGATGGACGTCCGGATGCCCGGCCTCGGCGGGGTCGAGACCGTCCGGCGGCTGCTGTCCGCCGACCCGGGCGCCCGGATCATCATGCTCACCGTCGCCGAGGACCTCGACGGCGTCGCGCTCGCGGTGGCCGCGGGCGCCCGCGGGTACCTGCACAAGGACGCCTCGCGCGCCGAACTGCGGGCCACCGTCACCCAGGCGCTCGCCGACCCGACGTGGCGGCTCGCCCCGCGCCGGCTGCGCAGCCCCGACATGGGCGCGGCGCCGACCCTGACGGCACGTGAGATCCAGGTGCTGGAGGGTATGAGCCACGGACGCAGCAACGCCGAGATCGGGCGCGAGCTGTTCCTGTCCGAGGACACCGTGAAGACCCACGCCCGACGGCTGTTCAAGAAGCTCGGGGCCTCCGACCGCGCCCACGCGGTGGCGCTGGGTTTCCGCTGGGGCCTGGTCCGCTGACCACCGCCGCCGCCGCCGGCCGCGGCGCGCCGCCGTCGAATTCCGGAACGGGGGCCGCACAGGCGTGTGACGTTACGGTCCCGAGGTTGCACCATGGAGGAGTGGAGCACCTCGGGGACCAGCGGACAGGCACTGCGGCGAACCACGCAGCCGCAGGACACTCGGCGGACGGCGCGACGGACGGGACCACCCACGGCGGCGGGGCGGGAGGCGGCACGGTGCAGGAGGGGCCGGTGGTGCGCGGCACGCCGCACGGCGCCGCAGCGCATAACGTTCCGGTGCACAACTCCGGACGCGGTGCCGCGTTTTCCCGGTCGACCAGGCACCATGGACCGATGCGCGACGATGTCGCCGGTGTGGCCGGCCAGGCGGACCCGGGGGAGGCCGAGCCCTCCGACCCGGGCCACGATCCGTCGTACGCGGAATCCCCCGGCCCCGGCGCCGAGGTCGGTCCGGGGCGCCCGCCGGTGCTCGGCACGGGAGGCTCGCCCCTGGTCGGCGAACTGGTCGCGGCCGCCGTGCGCGGCGAGGGCCCGGCCATCGACGCGCTGCTCGCCTACGTCCACCCGCTCGCGCTGCGGTACTGCCGCGCCAAGCTGGTCCGGCTGCCCGGCGGGGCCCGGCACCACGTGGACGACGTGGCCCAGGAGGTCTGCGTCGCCGTGCTGTGCGCGCTGCCCCGGTACAAGGACCAGGGGCGGCCGTTCGAGGCCTTCGTCTACGGCATCGCCGCGCACAAGATCGCCGACCTGCAGCGGGCCGCGATGCGCGGACCCGGCTCGACCGTGGTGCCGCAGGACGACCTGCCGGAGGTGCCGGACGAGGCGCTCGGCCCGGAGGAGCAGGCGCTGCTCAGCAGCGACGCGGCCTGGGCCAAGGAACTGCTCTCCAACCTGCCGGCCCGTCAGCGCGAACTGGTGCTGCTGCGGGTGGCCGCCGGACTGTCGGCGGAGGAGACCGGCGAGGTGCTCGGGATGTCGCCGGGGGCCGTCCGGGTGGCCCAGCACCGGGCGCTCAGCCGGCTGCGGGCGCTCGCGGAGGAGTCCTCCTGAGCCTTCCGGGCGGAAGGCGCAGGCCGGCGCGGTCCCGGCGGGCGGAATGGGGGTGCGGGGGTCCTTGTTGTCAAGGGCGCACGAGGGCACATTCGCGATGCCAGTACCATGGGGTATCGGCGCCTGGGCAGGTTGCCAAAGTTTCGCGGGTGCGGAGGCGGTTCCTTTGGAGGTTCCTCCAAGCCACCCGGCTTTCGGCGGTCTGCGCGAGTGAGCGATCAACGCGCCCCTCCCTCTGGGCGCGAGCGGATTAGGCCGGCCACGGAAGGTACTCCCCAAATGTCTTACAACGCCGCAGGCGTACCCGAGAAGTTCGCCATGCTCGGGCTCACGTTCGATGACGTCCTGCTGCTGCCCGGGGCCTCCGAGGTGCTGCCGAACCAGGTCGACACCTCCTCCCGGGTCTCCCGGAACGTCCGCGTCAACATCCCGCTGCTGTCCGCGGCGATGGACAAGGTCACCGAGGCCCGGATGGCCATCGCGATGGCCCGTCAGGGCGGCGTCGGCGTGCTGCACCGCAATCTCTCGGTCGAGGACCAGGCCAACCAGGTCGACCTGGTGAAGCGCTCCGAGTCCGGCATGGTCACCGACCCGATCACGGTCGGCCCGGACACCACGCTGGCCGAGGCCGACGCGCTGTGCGCCAAGTTCCGCATCTCCGGCGTGCCGATCGCCGACGAGGCCGGCAAGCTGCTCGGCATCGTCACCAACCGTGACATGGCCTTCGAGTCGGACCGCAGCCGCCAGGTTCGCGAGATCATGACCCCGATGCCGCTGATCACCGGCAAGGTCGGCATCTCGGGCGAGGACGCGATGGCGCTGCTGCGCCGTCACAAGATCGAGAAGCTTCCGCTGGTCGACGACGAGGGCCGGATCAAGGGCCTCATCACCGTCAAGGACTTCGTCAAGGCCGAGCAGTACCCGAACGCCGCCAAGGACGCCGAGGGCCGTCTGCTGGTCGGCGCCGCCGTCGGCGCCAGCGCCGAGGCCTTCGACCGGGCCCAGGCCCTGGTCGAGGCGGGCGTGGACTTCCTGGTCGTCGACACCTCGCACGGCCACAGCCACAACGCGCTGGCCTGGATCGAGAAGATCAAGTCGGCCGTCCGGGTCGACGTGGTCGGCGGCAACGTCGCCACCCGGGACGGCGCCCAGGCGCTGATCGACGCCGGTGTGGACGGCGTCAAGGTCGGCGTCGGCCCCGGCTCCATCTGCACCACCCGCGTCGTCGCCGGCATCGGCGTCCCGCAGATCACCGCCATCTACGAGGCCGCCCAGGCCTGCCGGGCGGCCGGCGTGCCGGTCATCGGCGACGGCGGCCTGCAGTACTCCGGCGACATCGGCAAGGCGCTGGCCGCCGGTGCCGACACCGTGATGCTGGGCTCGCTGCTGGCCGGCTGCGAGGAGTCCCCGGGCGAGCTGCTGTTCATCAACGGCAAGCAGTTCAAGTCCTACCGCGGCATGGGCTCGCTGGGCGCCATGCAGTCCCGCGGCCAGGGCCGCTCCTACTCCAAGGACCGCTACTTCCAGGCCGAGGTCGCCTCGGACGACAAGCTCGTCCCCGAGGGCATCGAGGGCCAGGTCCAGTACCGCGGCCCGCTGTCCGCCGTGCTGCACCAGCTGGTCGGCGGCCTGCGCCAGACCATGGGCTACGTCGGCGCCGGCACCATCGCCGAGATGGAGAGCAAGGGCCGCTTCGTCCGGATCACCTCGGCCGGCCTCAAGGAGAGCCACCCGCACGACATCCAGATGACCGTCGAGGCGCCGAACTACTCGGCCCGCTGAGCCACCGATCGGCCGGACATCCGAGGGGCCCGTCGCTGCACCGCAGCGGCGGGCCCCCGTCCGTCCGGGGCGTGGGCCGTCGGGGCGTTGCCGGCGGTAGTACGGGATACTGGGGTCGGCCGGGGTGACCCGGCGGGCATGAGCAACAAACCAGAAGGGCTCGAAGTGACTGAGATCGAGATCGGGCGAGGCAAGCGCGGCCGCCGGGCGTACGCCTTCGACGACATCGCCGTCGTCCCCAGCCGCCGTACGCGTGACCCGAAGGAGGTCTCGATCGCCTGGCAGATCGACGCCTACCGCTTCGAGCTGCCGTTCCTGGCCGCCCCCATGGACAGCGTGGTCTCGCCGCAGCAGGCCATCGCCATCGGCCGCCTCGGCGGCCTGGGCGTGCTGAACCTCGAAGGCCTCTGGACCCGCTACGAGGACCCGCAGCCGCTGCTGGACGAGATCGCCTCGATCACCGACCAGGCCGGCGCGACCCGCCGGCTGCAGGAGATCTACGCCGCGCCGATCCGCGCCGAGCTGATCAAGCAGCGGATCCAGGAGGTCCGCGACTCCGGCGTGGTCACCGCCGCCGCGCTCTCGCCGCAGCGCACCGCCGAGTTCTCCAAGGCCGTCGTGGACGCCGGGGTCGACGTCTTCGTCATCCGCGGCACCACCGTCTCGGCCGAGCACGTCTCCAGCGCCGCCGAGCCGCTCAACCTCAAGCAGTTCATCTACGAGCTGGACGTCCCGGTGATCGTCGGCGGTTGCGCCACGTACACCGCCGCGCTGCACCTGATGCGGACCGGCGCGGCCGGCGTGCTGGTCGGGTTCGGTGGCGGGGCGGCCCACACCACCCGCAACGTGCTGGGCATCCAGGTGCCGATGGCGACCGCGGTCGCGGACGTGGCGGCGGCGCGGCGCGACTACATGGACGAGTCCGGTGGGCGCTACGTGCACGTGATCGCGGACGGTGGGGTCGGGTACAGCGGCGACATCCCGAAGGCGGTGGCCTGCGGCGCGGACGCGGTGATGATCGGCGCTGCGCTGGCCCGGGCCACGGATGCTCCGGGCAAGGGGTTCCACTGGGGGATGGAGGCCGTCCACGAGGAGCTGCCGCGCGGGAAGCGGGTGGACCTCGGGACGGTCGGCACCACGGAGGAGATCCTGACGGGGCCGTCGCACACGCCGGACGGGACGATGAACCTGTTCGGGGCGCTGCGGCGGGCCATGGCTACCACGGGGTACACGGAGCTGAAGGAGTTCCAGCGGGTTGAGGTGACGGTCAATCCGGCGCTGGATCACCGCTGAGGGGATTGCTGGAGCAGGGACGGAGGCCTTTGCCGGATTGACCGGTGGGGGCCTTCGGGCTTTTCGGGGGGCTCTCGGGAGGGTGGGTGACGCCGGGGGCGGTTCCGGGGGTGGGCGCTCCGGGGGCTGGGTGATTTTGGGACTGCCCACTCTGTGGGTGGGGGGGGGGTGGCCGGTGGCAGTCTGTC
>NZ_JBVJLM010000033.1:0-69077 GCF_055584725.1 Kitasatospora sp. NPDC101108 | reverse complement strand
ACCCCCCCCCCACGTGACCCGCCACCCACAAACACCCCCCCCCCCCCCCCCCCCCCCCCCCGCACCCGCCCCCGGCGTCACCCACCCTCCCGAGAGCCCACCCCCCAACAGCAACCCCCCACCCCCGTCAACGAGCCGCCCGCCGCCCCTCCCGAACCCGCCTCAACCGATTCACCAGTACCGGAGCAAAAGCCAAAGCCTCCTCCCGGTCCAACAACCCGTTCAGCACCTGGTAGTACCGAGTGGAGGAGAGCCCCAACTCCTCCCGGATCGCCCGCTCCTTGGCCCCCGCCGTCCGCCACTGCCGCCCCTCCAGCGCCAGCACCGCCCGTTCCCGCTCACTCAGCTCACCCACCGAAAAACACCTCCGCGCATCCCCCACGGACCTACGGAGTGTCATTCTCCCGCCGAACCCCGACACACTCTGCGCCCCGCACCCCGGCCCCCGCCGCACTACGGTCGCCCTCATGACGAGCTTCACCCTGAACATCCCCACCGCCGACCTGACCCCCGAGCCCCTCGACCCGTCGCAGATCGTCTCCGGCACCCCCGAGGTCACCGGGAAGGTCCTCTCCGAGTCCCCCGACGGCCGCCAGCTCCGCGGCATCTGGCAGATCACCCCGGGCGTGGTCACCGACGTCGAGGCCGACGAGATGTTCGTGGTGCTCAGCGGCCGGGCCACCATCGAGATCGAAGGCGGCCCGACCCTGACCGTCGGCCCCGGCGACTGCGCCGTCCTGCGCGAGGGCGACCGCACCACCTGGACGGTCCACGAGACCCTCCGCAAGGCCTACGCGATCACCCTCCCCTGACCCCAGCGCCGCCCGGGTCCGCCACTCCCGGACCACCACTCCCGGACCACCGCTCCCGGACCGCCGCTCCCGGGCGCCACTCCCGGACCACCACTCCCGGGCTACTGCTTCCGGACCCGGGCCGCTTCCTTCATCGCCGCGTCCTGCAGCCCCCCGAGCACCTGCTTCGGATCCCCGGTCACCGCCTGCCCGATCCCGGCCTTGATCCGGTTGCTGACCTCACCCCAGACCGGGTCCCCGAACGGGTAGAAGCTCGCATTGCTCAGCCCGACCGCGAACTGCTTGAGGTCCGCGTGCTTGGGGTCCGAGGACATCTGGCTGAAGGCGTCCTGGGTGACCGGCAGCAGGTTGTACTGCTCGTCGAACTTCAGCTGGTAGTCCTTGGTGTACACGAAGGACAGGAACTTCTTGATCTCGTTCTTGTGCCCGTTGGCCTTGAACGCCATCATCCAGTCCGCGACCCCGAGGCTCCCGGTCCGCCCGACGCCGTCCTTCTTCGGGATCGCCGCCGTCCCGAAGTCGATGTTCCCGGCGGACGCCATCCGCAGCAGCGTCGGGTGCCCGTTGAGCATCGCGACCTTCCCGGACGCGAAGTCCTGGAACACCGGCGTGCGGTTCATCTTGCCGGGGTCCGGGTACGTCAGCCCGGTGCTCACCAGGTTGTTCTTCAGCCAGCCGAACGTCGCCTGGTTCTGGTCGCTGTCGATGGTGTAGTTGCCGACGTCGTCGGACAGGCTCCCGCCGCCGCTCAGCGTCCACAGCATGGACTCGGCCGGCGCCTCCTCGGGCCCGAGCGGCAGCCCGTACGGGGTCACCCCGGGCACCTTGGCCTTGATCTTCTCGGCCGCCGCGCGGAGCTCGTTCCAGGTGGTCGGCGGCTGGGTGATCCCCGCCTGCCGGAAGATCGCCTTGTTGTAGAAGAGGACCCGCGAGGAGGACACGAACGGGATCCCGAACTGGGTGCCCAGCACCTGCCCGGCGTGCGAGAAGTTGTCCATGAACTTGGCCTGGGTGTCCATGGAGAGCACGTCGGCGGCCGGGTACAGCCGGTCCGCCGCGACCTGGTCCGCGAACCCGCCGGTCTGCAGCAGGTCCGGCGTCTTCCCGGCCGCGATCATGTCGTCGACCTTCTTGCCGATGTCGGTCCAGCTGTCCACCTCGACCTGGACCTTGATGCCGGGGTTGGCCGCCTCGAAGGCCTTGGAGACCTCGTCCCAGTAGTGCTTGGAGCTGGTCTCGGCGTTCTCCCCGTAGTCCGCGGCGACCAGTTTGAGCGTGACCGGCCCGTTGCCCGGCCCGCTGCACGCGCTGACCGCGGTGAGCACGAGTGCTCCGGCCAGCGCCGTTCCGAGCACACGGAGGGAAACGTGGGCGCGCCTGTCCAACGCGGGTACCGCCTTCGGGGGAAATACGGCCGGATGAGGGAATCCGGCAGGAGAAGCGCAAGCCTGCCGAACCGCCCGCCCAGTGGTCCACACCAATCGGACCCACCCGCGGAGTAGTTACCGAAGTGCCCCGTTTCGTTGCACGATGCGCAACACAGGGTGAACGGAAGCCCTCGCCCGACCCCGCGACGCAAAGCCCCGCACACCCGCGCGACCGAGACAAAGCTCACCCGGCATGGACCAGACCAATCCGACAACTGGACTAGACCTCTTCTACCCGACCAAGGGAAACTGTCCTCCGTGAAGCACGTCATCGCACTCGATGTAGGCGGCACCGGCATGAAGGCCGCGCTGCTCGCCCAGGACGGCTCCGTGCTGTTCGAAGCACGCCGGCCGACCGGGCGGGAGCACGGCACCGACGCCGTCGTCGCCACCATCCTCGGCTTCGCCGCCGACCTGGCCGACGAGGGCCGTACCCGCTTCGGCGTCCCCCCCGTGGCGGCCGGCGTGGCCGTCCCCGGCACGATCGACGAGAAGAACGGGATCGCGGTCTTCTCCGCCAACCTCGGCTGGCGCGACCTCCCGATGCGCAAGCTGCTCGGCGAGCGGCTGGCCGCCCCCGGCGGCCCCGCGATGCCGGTGGCGCTCGGCCACGACGTGCGGTCGGGCGGCCTGGCCGAGGGCCGGCTCGGAGCCGGCCGGGGCGTCGACCGCTTCCTGTTCATCGCCCTGGGCACCGGCATCGCCGGCGCCATCGGCATCGACGGCCGGATCGAGGCCGGCGCGCACGGCTACGGCGGCGAGATCGGCCACGTCGTGGTCCGCCCGGGCGGCCCGCGGTGCGGCTGCGGCGCCCGCGGCTGCCTGGAGACGCTGGCCTCGGCCTCCGCCGTCTCCCGCGCCTGGGCCGAGGCCAGCGGCGCCCCCGACGCCGACGCGGCATCCTGCGCCGCCGCGGTGGACGCCGGGGACGACCGTGCCCGGGCGGTCTGGCAGGAGGCGGTCGAGGCGCTGGCGGACGGCATCGTGCTCGCCCAGAGCCTGCTCGACCCGTCCACGGTGATCGTCGGCGGCGGGCTGGCCGAGGCCGGTGACACGCTCTTCACCCCGCTGCGCACGGCGGTCACCGAGCGCCTGACCTTCCAGATGCCCCCGAAGGTCGTACCAGCCATGCTCAAAGACACCGCCGCGTCCCTGGGAGCGGGTCTGCTCGCATGGGACCTGCTCTCGATGGAGGTGACCGCGTGACCACCGCGGACCGTGACCGTACTGCCCTGGCCGGCGCCCGACTGGTCCTGCCCGGCGGGGTCGTCGAGGGCGACCGCCTCACCGTCGAGGGATCCCGGATCGCCGCCATCACGAGCGGCGGGGCGGAGCCGGGCGACCTCGACCTGACCGGCCACACCGTCGTCCCCGGCTTCGTCGACCTGCACGTGCACGGCGGCGGCGGCGCCTCCTACGCCTCCGGCGTCGCCGAGGAGGCCCTGCGCGCCGCCCGCACCCACCTCGAACACGGCACCACCACCACGATGGCCTCCACCGTCACCGGCGAGATCGACGACGTCGCCCGCCAGGCCGCCGTGCTCTCCGAACTCGTCGAGGACGGCATCCTCGCCGGGATCCACTTCGAGGGCCCCTTCATCTCCCACAACCGCTGCGGCGCCCACCGCCCCGACCTGCTGCGCGACCCCGACCCCGCCCTCGTCCGCAAGCTCGTCGACGCCGCCCGCGGCCACGCCAGGATGGTCACCCTCGCCCCCGAACTCCCCGGCGGCCTCGATTCCGTCCGCATGCTCGCCGACCTCGGCGTCATCGCCGCCGTCGGCCACACCGACTCCGACTACCCCACCGCCCTCGAAGCCGTCGACGCCGGCGCCACCGTCGCCACCCACCTCTTCAACGCCATGCCCGGCATCGCCCACCGCGCCCCCGGCCCCATCGTCGCCCTGCTGGAGGACGAGCGCGTCACCGTCGAACTCATCAACGACGGCGTCCACCTCCACCCCTCCGTCCTCGACCTCGCCTACCGCACCGCCGGCCCCGACCGCGTCGCCCTGATCACCGACGCCATGGGAGCCGCCGGCATGGGCGACGGCCTCTACCCCCTCGGCCCCCTCCAGGTCCGGGTCGAGAACGGGGTGGCCCGGCTGGTCGAGGGCGGCTCGATCGCCGGCTCCACGCTCACCCTGGACGTGGCCTTCAAGCGCTCGGTCACCGTCAACGGCCTGACCCTCGACCAGGCCGTCGAGTCGCTCTGCGCCACCCCGGCCCGCCTGCTCGGCCTCGCCGACTCGGTCGGCTCCCTGGCGACCGGCAAGCTCGCCGACCTGGTCGTGGTCGACTCCACCGGCTACGACCTGGTCGCCGTCATGCGCCAGGGCCGCTGGGTCCTCGGCGGCGACAGGTTCCCCACCGTCAAGAGCGCCTGACCGAACGGCGACGGCCGCCCTCCCCCGAAGGGGCGGGCGGCCGTTCAGGTCCGCGGCGGCGGTCTCAGCTGCTCGGCTCGACCGTGACCTGGTCGATCAGGACCGGCCCGGAGGGCACCGTGAAGGTGACCGAGTTCGCCCCCGCCTGGAACTGCGGCAGTATCCAGGTGGTGTACCAGGACGACGCCGGGTCCTTGCCGGGCGCGTAGTTCTTGTACGTCAGCCCGCTCGGCCAGTCCTTGCCGTTGACCGCGGCCGCGCCCTTCACGTCCGCCCCGGCGTTGTTGTAGTGCACGGTGAGCTTGTACGTCCCGGCCGCGGCGACCTGGCCGTTCCAGGTCACCGAACCGCCCTGCTGGAGCGTCAGGTAGCTGCCGTCGGCGGACTTGGCGCCCTTGACGCTGTTGCCCGACGGCGCGTTCTGGCCCTGCAGCTGACCGGCGTCCACGGTCGACGGCCCGTCGGTGGCGGTGGCGCTCGCCGAGGGCGAGGCCGTCCCGCCGGCCGTGCTGCTCGCCGCGGTGGTGGGGGCCGGCGGGGCGGCGGTCGTGGTGCCGCCCTTGGCGCCCTTGTCGCCGTCCCGGTCCCCGGTGGAGAGCGCGATCCCGGCACCGATCGCGATCGCCGCGACCACGGCGACCGCGCCGATCACCGCGCCCTTGCTCCGGCCGCTGCTCGGCCGCTCGTCCCCCGGCTGCGGCCGGGAGTGCTCGGCGTAGCGGGACCGCTGGGCGGGCGCGCCGTACTCGCCGTGCTGCGGCGGAACACCCGGCTGACCGTACGGGCCCTGCGGCGGCATCCCGTGCTGGCCGTAGGGCGGCTGCGCCGCACCGGGCTGGCCGTACGGCTGCTGGGCGCGCGGCGGGCCGTACTGCGCCCGCCCGACCTCCATCGGCCGGCTGTACGGCGTCCGGGGAACTCCCCGCTGCGGCTCGGCCGGCTGTCCGGTGGAGCCGTCGGCCGGGCGGTAGAGGTAGCCGAACGGGTCGTCGTCCTGTGGGGCACCGCCCCCCTGGCTCTCGGGCACTCCGTTGTCGCCGGCGGTCGTCACGGTGGTCTGTTCCCCCATCCGGTGCGCGCCGCCGCGCTGCGGGCGGCGCAGATCATGGACGCTGTCGTACCGCGCACCCTACCTGCCGCACCTGACAGCGGGAAAAGAACCCTTGACAACCCGTGGGTAGCCTGCGCGTCCCCGAGTGGTCGGCACCCGACCGACCCGCGTGCGCCCGGCGGTCGCCGTCAGCCCGCGCGCCGGTGCGAGCGCTCGCCCCGCGCGCCCCGCACCGCGCCGCCCCGGGCCCGCTTCTCGTCGTACATCCGTTCGTCCGCGGTGTGGAGCACCTCCTCGATGCTCATCCCGCAGCCGGCCCAGCCGATCCCGAGGCTCACCCCGACCCGCATCGCCCGGCCGTCGATCCGCATCGGCGGGATGATCGCGTTGCGCAGCCGGTGGGCGAGGTCCTTGGCCTCCTCGCGGCCGATCCCGTCGGCCAGCACCACGAACTCGTCGCCGCCCAGCCGGGCCACCGTGTCGCCGTCCCGGACCGCCCCGCTCAGCCGCCGGGCGACCTCGACCAGCACCGAGTCGCCCGCGTTGTGCCCGAACCGGTCGTTGATCGACTTGAAGCCGTCCAGGTCGCAGAAGAGCACCGCGAGCCCCTTGTCCACCGGCGCCGCCGCGCCGGAGCGGAACGGCGCGGACCAGGCGTCGCCGCCCGGCCCGTACTCGGCCGGGACCACGGCGTGCACGTGCTCCCCGTAGCCCGTGCCGAGCCCCGGCAGCGGAGCGCCCTCGACCGGCCCGTAGCCGTGCGCCGGTCCGGCGTACGGGTCCACGCCCTCCAGGCCCTCGTACGCGGTGTGCGCGCTGTACGAGTCGGCCGGGTAGCCGTAGGGCTGCGGGTAGCCGGCCTCGCCGGACATGGCGGCGGCGGCGCCGACCGGCTGGGGCTCGGCGCAGAGCCGGCGGGCCAGCCGGGCCTTGAGCTCGGCGCCGTTGGGCAGGCCGGTGAGCGCGTCGTGGCTGGCCCGGTGGGCGAGCTGGAGTTCGTGGCGCTTGCGGTCCTCGATGTCCTCGACGTGGGTGAGCAGGAAGCTGGGCCCCTCGGCCGCGTCCGCCACGATCGAGTTGCGCAGGCAGACCCACTGGTAGCCGCCGTCCCGCCGGGACAGCCGCAGTTCGGCCCGGCCGCTCTCGGCGCTGGTGCGTTCCAACAGGGCGCGGTCCTCGGGGTGGACCAGGTCGGCGAAGCTCTGCTGGCGCAGCACCGCGCGCGGGCGGCCGAGCAGCCGACAGAGCGCGTCGTTGACCCTGGTCAGCTGGCCGCGCCCGGCGCCGTGCAGCTCGGTGATGGCCATCCCGCTGGGGGCGTACTCGAAGGCCTGACGGAAGCTCTCCTCGCTGGCGCGCAGGGCCTGCTGCTCCTTCTCCAGCCGGGCCAGCGCGCGCTGCATCTCGGCGCGCAGCCGGGCGTTGCCGATCGCGATGGAGGCCTGCAGCGAGAACATCTCCAGCGCCTCGCGGGTCCACGCCCCGGGCCGCTTGCCGCTGCGCGGGCGGTCCACCGAGAGGACGCCGAGCAGGTCGCCGCCGGCGCTGTACATCGGGGCGAGCAGCCCGTCGGCGGGGTGCCAGTCGTTGGCGTAGACGGGCAGCGGGCCGTCCCCGATCCAGCGCGGGATGTCGCTGGCGACGGCCCAGCCGCGGTCGTACGGCAGGAAGCGCAGGGTGCCCCAGTGGTCGCTGACGCCGAGCAGGCGGTCCCAGGACTCCCGCGATCCGACCTGGCCGAGCAGCACCGAGGGCCCGCCCATCGGGCTCTCCTCCAGCTCCCAGACGGCCGCCACCACGAGATCGCCGTCCGGCCGCACCAGGCTGACCGCGGCGGCGTCGAAGCCGAGTCCGTGCACCGCGCCCTCGACGACGGCCTGCAGCGTGCCCGCCAGGCTGCGGGCAGCGTTGAGGTCCGCCACGACCCGGTGCAAGGTGCGGAGGGTCGCGAGACGGACGTACGGCTCCGACTCGGCTTCCATGCGGGGGCTCCCCGGCTGCTTCGGATAGTTCTTGATTGGTTATCGTCCGATTGCCAGAAGAACTGAATCACAGGGAGCACAACGTTCGGCACGCTCGGTCAGCAATAGGCCACCACTTGTGACTTAAATCACACGAGACTAATGCACCCTTAATCAGTTCATCCGTCCCATAGCGGGACATAAAGCGCTATCAGGACATTTCTCGTGGTCGACCGCACCGGGCGCGCGCTGAAGCCCACTGCGCCCGCCGGTCCTCCCGCTTCACTCCTGGGAGTGAGCGCACCGGGACCGGAACGGACGTGGTGCGGTGGTCCTACGACCACGGCCCGATGCCGTTTCCCGCGAGCGACGACTACCGTGCGGTACGTGTACCCGTCGCCGCAGCCCGAAGCTGCCCCCCACGCCACGCCCGACGAGTTCCGGGCAGCACTCTCCCAGCTCGCCGCCGGTGTGAGCCTGGTGACCGTCCACGACGAGGAGGACGGCGAGGACGTCGGCATGACGGCCACCTCGTTCCTCTCGGTGTCCCTGGACCCGCCCCTGGTGCTGATCTCGGTCCGCGAGGACTCCCGGATGGACGAGGTGCTCTCCCGGAACGACACCTGGGCGGTCTCGGTGCTCGCCGAGGGGCAGAAGACGCTCGGCTCGCGCTTCGCCATGAAGGGCCGGCTCAGCGACCGGCTGCTGTTCGCGGAGACCCCGCACCGCCGCGGCGCGCACACCGGCGCCCCGCTGGTCGACGGCGCGCTGGCCACCGTCGAGTGCCGCACCGAACAGCGGATACCCGCGGGCGACCACATCCTGCTGGTCGGCCGCGTTCTGGAGGCCGCCGTCCCTGCCCCCGGCGGCCGGCCGCTGCTCTACTTCCGCGGCGGCTACCGCACCCTGGGCTGAGGCCGGGCCCGGTCCACGGGCCGGGCTACTCGCCGCGCGGCGACCGGCGCCCCTGCTTCAGCTCGGAGCGGTGCCGCTTGTTGCTCAGCCGCCGCTCGACCATCCCCCGGCTCGGCCGGGTCGCCCGGCGGGCCTTGGGCGGCGGCGCGCACGCCTCGCTCAGCACCGCCGCCAGCCGGGCCGCGGCCGCCTCCCGGTTGCGCCACTGCGAGCGGAACTCCGAGGCCTGGACCACCAGCACCCGGCCGTCCACCAGCCGGTGCGCCAGCCGCTCCAGGGCGCGGGTGCGCCACACCTCGGGCAGCGCCTGCGAGGCGGCCACGTCGTAGCGCAGCTCGACCTTGGAGTCGGAGGTGTTGACGTGCTGGCCGCCGGGGCCGGAGGAACGCGAGAAGCGCCAGACGAGCTCGGCGTCGGGGACGACCACCGACCCCCGTACGCGGATGGGCTCGGACATGGGCCCATCATCCCGCGCACCCCCCGTCCGGTCACCCGGTTATCCGTGGTTCGCCCCGAGCCCCGACAATGGCCTACGTGATCGAGCTCGGCTACTCCCTCTCCAACCGCTTCCCCGACCCCCCGCAGACCGACTACCGCACCGCCCCCGTGCGCGCGCTGCGGTACGACCTGTTCTGCGGCGACGTCTACCTGGACGCCGACGGCGCCGAGCTGTCCACCCGCTGGGGCTGGGTGCCCGTGCTGGACTTCGCCTGGGCGCTGTGCGACATCGTCGAGCAGCTCGACCGCGACCCGGACGGCTCCCGGGCCGCCCGGGTGCAGACCGCCGACCTCGACTTCACCCAGAACACCGAGCTGCTGCGCTTCGCCCGCCGCTTCAACTGGGTCGAGATCACCGCGACCTGGCTGCGGGACGAGCCGCCCGCCGTGGTCCGGCACAGCGAGCTGCGGCGCGAGGCCCGGGACTTCCTCCAGGACACCCTCGCCGACCTGTTCGACATGCACCCCGACCTGGCCGACAACCCGAACATCTGGACGCTGCAGGGCCGTTTCCCCCGGGTCTGACGCCCGGAACCGAGCACCCCGACCCCCACTTTGCCAGTCCTTTGCCCGGGTTTGACGCCTCACGAAGAATTCACGGGATCCACGGAACCAAGCCGACGGAGTATTGCGTTGTCCCGGGAAAAGCGAACGAAGGGACTGCAATCGCCATGCCAGTGAGCCTCTCCAAGGGTGGCAACGTCTCGCTGACCAAGGAGGCCCCCGGCCTGTCCGCGGTCAGCGTCGGTCTGGGCTGGGACGTCCGCACCACCACCGGCGCCGAGTTCGACCTCGACGCCAGCGCGATCGTCCTGAACGCGGACGGCAAGGTGCTGTCCAACGCGCACTTCGTGTTCTTCAACAACACCAGCACCCCGGACAACACCGTCGTGCACACCGGTGACAACCGGACCGGCGAGGGCGTCGGCGACGACGAGTCGATCAACGTCAACCTGGCCGGCCTGCCCGCCGAGGCCGCCAAGATCACCTTCCCGGTCACCATCTACGACGGCGTCGCCCGCGGCCAGAACTTCGGCCAGGTCCGCAACGCCTACATCCGCGTGGTGAACGCGGCCGGCGGCGCCGAGATCGCCCGCTACGACCTCTCCGAGGACGCCGCCACCGAGACCGCGATGATCTTCGGCGAGCTCTACCGCAACAACGGCGAGTGGAAGTTCCGCGCCGTCGGCCAGGGCTACGCCTCCGGCCTGGCCGGCATCGCCCAGGACTTCGGCGTCCAGATCTGACGCAGCAGGGCCCGGAAACGCCGCGGCGCGGGAAGTCGGGACGGATCGACTTCCCGCGCCGCGGCGTTTCCGTTCGCGGTGCTCAGCGCGAGGCGCGCAGCTCCGGCAGCTCGATCAGCTCGGTCTCGTCCTCGGGCGTCAGGTCCACCACGGTCGGCCCGTCCTGCTCCGCGTCCCCGGAACCGGCCGGCTGCTCGGAACGCCCGGGCCGGGCCGCCGGGGCGCCCTCCAGGACCTCCCGGGCCTGCTGCGCTTCCCGGGCCTGCTGGGCCTCGGCCTTCGCCTTGGCGGCGACCGCCTCGTCGCCCACCACGTCCGCCAGGTCCGCGCGCTCCCCCAGCTCGGCGATGCTGCCCACCGCCGGCGCCGGAGCGGCCGCCCGAACCGCCGCGCCCGTACCGCGGCCGAAGAAACTGAAGCCCGGCCCACGGGTCTGCCCGGACTGCGCCGGACGCGGCCGCTGCCGCTCCACCGGCGCCGGTCCGGCGGCCGGAGCGACCGGCGCCCCGCCGAGCTGACCCACCGTCGCGGTCAGCGCCGGGCGCAGCGGCGTCGGCTGCACCGGCGTCCGGCCGGCCGGGGCCTCGGTCCTGGCCTCGGCCGGGGAGCCCCCGGCCGACGGGGCCTGCGCCGGCGTGGGCACCGAGGGCGCCACCGGAGCCGGCACGGCGACCGGCTCGGGCGCCGGCGCCACCGACGGCACGGGCGTCGCGGTCACGGCAGGCGCGGCCGGAGCAGCAGGCGCGGCCAGGGCGGCCGGAGCGGTGCGCGCCCGCAGCGCGACCTCCGCACCCGCCTGACGCTCCCGCAGCGCCTCCTGCTCGGCGGCCCGCCGCTCCAGCAGCCGCAGCACGGACGCGGCACGGACGAACGCGGCCGGGGTGGCCGGGTACTTGGGTCGGCTCGCGGCGAGCGCCCGCTGGGCCGCCTCGGCCTCCTTGAGCGCCTGCTCGGCCACGGCGACGGCCCGCTCCCGCAGCAGCCGGGCGATCTCGGTCTCGGCCTTGGCCAGCCGCGACTTCTCCGCCGTCAGCCGCCGCCCGAAGCGGGTGGCCCGCTCCTCGGCGACCTCGGCCGCGTACTCGGCCTCGGCGAGCTGCTCCTCGAACCGCTCCTCGGCCCGCATCCGCTGCGCGGCGGACATCTCGGCGGCCGCCCGGGCCGCCTTGTCGCGCTGCCGCAGCAGCACGGCGAAGCCGAGGGTGGCGATCAGGGCGGCGATGCCCACCGAGCGCACCAGGATGGTGTCCTGACTGAAAAGCAGAGCGGCCAGTGCGGCGACCAGCAGTACGCCGGCGGCGGTGGGGGGAAAGACCCGGCCGAGGACGGAGGAATGACGGTGGCGTCCGCGAGACATGCCAAGAAACTAGCGTGCGAATTGGGGGCGTGTCAGCCCAGGGTGCCCTTCCGCCCTTGACAGTGCGCAGTTTTTACCGCATGTGCCCGGCTTTTCACTCAAGATCACGATAAAAGCCCTGCTCAGCGGTGTGCCGCACGAGCCGACACGATCGGAGGGCGATCGGAGGGCGAGCGGAGGGCGATCGGGGTCGACCTCGGGTCGACCGGGGCCCGTCAGTGGTGCGAGGCCGCCGGACCGCTCGGGTCGTCGTGGTTCTCCGGCAGCTTGCACACGTGCTGCACCCACAGCGCCGCCGCGATCACCGCCGCCCCCGCCAGCACCGCGAGCCCGGCGGTGACCGCCTGGTCCTTGCGGGCCGGCACGTCCAGCTCGCCGAGCAGGTAGATCCCGGCGCCCGCGTAGATGCCGGTGACCACCGCGGAGACCAGCGCGCTGGCCTGTCCGAGCACCACCGCCCGGGCCGCCAGCAACGGGTCGACCCCCTTCGCACCGGGCTGCCGCTCGCGCACCGCCTTCAGCCGGGACCGCAGCGAGATCGCGGTCGCCAGCAGGATCACCGCCACCGCCGCCAGCACCACCGGCGCCGCGGCGGGCACGGCCGGCAGCGTGTCCAGGGAGGCCCAGAGCTTGGAGCCGGCCCAGGACAGCGCCGTCGTCGCGGCGGTGATGCCGATCAGCAGGCGGAGGCGAAGCAGCTTCACGCGGAGGAGGTCCTTCCCGGGGTCCAGAGCCGACCGCCCGCCCGGTGGCCCGGAACGGCGGCGTCAGGCCACCGTACCGGGACCGGACGGGCGGACATCTACTCGTACGGCCGGGGCCCCCGGCCGAGTTCCCCGACCCGACCGGCCGGCCCGGCCGCGCCGTCCGTCCCGGCGCCGCTCCCGGCCCTACTCCGGCAGCGTCAGCCGGATGTCGTCGCGCCGCTTCACGCCCTGCGCGTCCGGGCCGCCGAGCGCCGCCAGCAGCGCGGCGACCTGCCCGTGCCCGGGCACCTCGGCCTCCGGCTGGGCGTCCAGCCACGGGGCCAGCACGAAGGCCCGCTCGTGCGACCGCGGGTGCGGCAGCAGCAGCTGCGGGTCCTCGCTGAGCACACCCTCGTAGCTCAGGATGTCGACGTCCAGGGTGCGCGCGCCCCAGCGGACCTCCCGGACCCGCCCGAAGGCGTCCTCGATCGCGTTGCCGCGCTCCAGCAGGTCCCGCGGGGGCAGCGAGGTGCGCAGCACCACGACCGCGTTGTAGTAGTTGGGCTGTTCCTCCGGGCCGCCGACGGCCTCGGTCTCGTAGACCGCCGAGACGGCCTTGATCTTCAGCCCGGGGGTGTCGGCGAGCGCGTCGACGGCACCCTGCAGGGTGTCCAGCCGGTTGCCCAGGTTGCTCCCGAGCGCGATCACCGCACAACGCTGGCTGTGCAGCGTGGTGTCGGCGGAGTCCACCCGGCTCTCCAGGTCGAACGCGTTCGGCTCGGCGATCGGGTCACTGCTGTTCATCGAAGAAGTCCCTCTGCATCGGAAACCAGGCGCGCGGTGGGGGTCATGCGCGGCCCCGGTGGATGGTCACGGTCACGTCATCGAACGGCACGGTGATCGGGGCGTCCGGCTTGTGGACGGTGACCTCGACCTCCTCGACCGCGTCGTGCTTGAGGCACTGGTCGGCGATCTGCTGCGCCAGGGTCTCGATCAGGTCGACCGGTTCCCCGGCGATGATCGCGGTGACCTCCTCGGCCACGATGCCGTAGTGCGCCGTGCGGGTGAGGTCGTCTCCGGACGCGGCGGGGCGGGTGTCCAGGTACAGCACGAGATCGACCACGAAGGTCTGCCCCTCGACACGCTCGCGCTCGAAGACGCCGTGGTGGCCCCGGGCTCGCAGCCCCCGCAGGGTGACGCGGTCCAGCAAACGAATCACTGCTCCCAGTCGGACGGGCCCCACCCGGAGAAAGGCGTGGACGGGCAGGGCGAAGGCGGGCAGCACGCCCGCCACTCCGTTTCGAATCTACCCGCGAGCGCGGACAACGCCTGACCGTCCTACCCGGCACGAACCGTCGCCACGCGCACCGGAATGGCGATTGACGTGAACGTTCGGTGACCACTCGGGAATTCCCCGGCAACCGTCCGGCAGAGGTTTTCCGCAGACGCCGGAATCAGTCCTCGTCGTCCTCGTCGCCGCTGGTCAGAACGGGTGAGCCGTGGTGCGACCAGAGCTTCCACCCGGCCTGGGTACGACGGAACAGATTGCTCGACACGACCTTTCCGCCGACCAGCGGTCCGAGTTCGCCCTCCTCCTCCGCCTCGCCGCCGGAGAGGATGTTCTCGGTGCACGTGACAAGGGCCACATCGCCGTGGACCTCGGCCTCGACATCGGTCAGGAAGAACTGGATGTACTCCGTGTTCATCATGATCAGCATGTACGAGCGGGTCACCTGGGCCCGCCCGCGCAGCACCGGCCAGCCGGGGTGCACGCAGACCACGCCGCCCTTGTCGTCGGCGTGCTCGGGCCCCAGCCAGGCCTCCTCGACGGCCTCGACGTCCCCCCGCTCCAGCGCTTCGTAGAACGCCCGGTTCGACGCGAGCACCGCCTCCAGGTCCACCTCCCGGGCCCGTCCGGCCGTCCCGCCGCTCAACCTGCCGTCTCCTGTCACAGACCCTCCCTCACCCCAGCCGCGCCGCGCGCTGCCAGGCCGCGACCACGCGGACGGCGTCCGCCGTACCGGACACGTCGTGCACCCGTACCGCCCAGGCCCCGGCCTGGGCCGAGAGCACCGAGACCGCGGCGGTCGCGTCGTCCCGCTCACGGGCCGGGCGCAGTTCCCCGGTTTCCGGGTCGGCGAGCAGCGTACCCAGGAACCGCTTGCGCGAAGCCGCGACGAGGACGGGGCGGCCGAGCGCGGTGAGCGCGTCCAGCCGGCCGAGCAGCGCCCAGTTGTGCTCGGCGGTCTTGGCGAAGCCGAGCCCCGGGTCGAGGACCAGCTGGTCCTCCTTGACCCCGGCGGCCAGCAGCGCGTCCATCCGCCCGGTCAGCTCGGCGACCACGTCCCGTACGACGTCCTGGTAGACGGCCAGCCGGTCCATGTCGGCGGACTGCCCGCGCCAGTGCATGACCACGAAGGGCGCGCCGGTCTCGGCGACCACCCGGGCCATCGCCGGATCGGCGAGGCCGCCGGAGACGTCGTTGACGATCGCGGCGCCGGCCTCGACGGCCCGCTCGGCGACCGAGGCCCGCATGGTGTCGACGGACACCACCACCCCGGCGGCGGCCAGTTCTCGGACCACCGGCAGCACCCGGCGCAGTTCCTCGTCCTCGGGCACCCGCTGGGTCCCGGGCCGGGTGGACTCGCCGCCGACGTCCACCAGGTCCGCACCGCGGGCCCGCAGGGCCAGCCCGTGCGCGATCGCCTTGGCGGGGTCGAACCACATCCCGCCGTCCGAGAAGGAGTCGGGCGTGACGTTGACGACGCCCATCACGGCGCAGCGGTCGAGCCGCGGCAGCCCGGCCGGAAGAGAGGAGGACGGCGAATCGGTCATGTGACCATTATCGAACGGGGCCGCCGCCGAGGATTCTCGGCGGGGGCCCCGTTCGTCTTCGAGGTGCCTCAGGCGGCCTCGCCGACCTCACGGGTCGACGGCACGGGCATCAGGCCCTCGCGCTGGCGCTTGCGGCCGAAGCGCGGCATGCCGAGGGTGATGAAGGCCTCCGCCTGCATCGCGGCGAAGCCGATCCGGGGCAGGTCCCGGGTGCTCGGGAAGACCAGGAAGCGCGGCTCCCACTCCGGCTGGAACTTCGCGTTGAACTTGTACAGCGACTCGATCTGGAACCACCGCGACAGGAACACCAGCAGTCCGCGCCAGGCGCGCAGCACCGGGCCGGCGCCGATCCGCTCGCCGCGGGCCAGCGCCGAGCGGAACATCGCGAAGTTGAGCGACACCCGGCGGATGCCCAGGGCGCCGACCTCCTGGAGGGCGGCGACGATCAGCAGCTCGTTCAGGCCCGGGTCGGCGGCGCGGTCGCGGCGCATCAGCTCCAGCGAGATGCCGTCCGGCCCCCAGGGCACGAAGTGCAGCACGGCCTTCAGGTCGTCGCCGCTCTCGCCCTCCTCCGGGGCCTTGTGGGCGGTGACCACCACGCAGTCGTCGTCCAGGGGGTCACCGAAGCGGCCCAGGGCCATCGAGAAGCCGCGCTCGGTGTCGGTGCCGCGCCAGCGGGCGGCGGCGTCGGCGATCCGGAACTTCTCCTCGACGCTGAGCTCGGAGACCCGGCGCACCTTGCAGGAGTAGCCGTTGCGCTCGATCCGCTTGACCATCTGGCGGACGTTGCGCATGGCCCGGCCGGAGAGCGAGAAGGTGCTGGTGTCGACGATCGCCTCGTCGCCCAGCTCCAGCGCGTCCAGGCCCGCCTCACGGGTCCAGACCTCGCCGCCGACCTCGCTGCAGCCCATCACGGCCGGCACCCAGGCGTGCTCGCGGGCCTCGGCCATGAACACCTTGATCGCGCCGGGCCAGGCCTCGACGTCGCCGACCGGGTCGCCGGAGGCGAGCATCACGCCGGAGACCACCCGGTAGGAGATCGCGGCCTTGCCGGTGGGCGAGAACAGCACGCTCTTGTCGCGGCGCAGCGCGAAGTAGCCCAGCGAGTCGCGCTCGCCGTGCCGCTTGAGCAGCTCGCGGACCTTCTCCTCGTCCTCGGCGGTGAGCTCCGGCTTGGGCTTGCCCGGGCGCAGCGCGAGGTAGGCGGTGGTGAAGGCGGTCAGCAGGCCGAGGCCGCCGAGCAGGTAGGCGACCAGGTCGGACATCCGCTCGTTGTTGTAGCGGATCGGTCCCTCGAAGCCGAACAGCCCGTACCCGACGTGCTGCAGCCGCTCCAGCAGGGCCGGGTGCCCGACCTCGTACTTGGTGCGGGTGCTCACGATCAGCAGGCCGAGCAGCACGCTGAGGGCGCCCATCACGACCAGGTTGACCACCGCGCCCCAGCGGGTGCGCGGGTCGGCCTTGGCGTAGAACTCGCGCTGGTGCACCAGCATCACGGCGAGGACCAGCAGCGAGACGACCGCCGGGCCGATCTGGTGCCAGCGCACGATGTGCAGCGAGGCGCTGACCGGCAGCAGCACGCAGACCGCCCGCCAGGCCCGCCGCTTGCGCCGGCGCAGCGCGTGCGCCAGCGGCACCAGCAGGATGCCGACCATCAGCGTGCCGACCGCGGCCAGGCTGGTGGTGCCACCCGGCAGCTGTCCGGCGAAGGTGTGCATCTTGGTGTGCCGGAGCTTGGGGAACACCGCGCTGGCGATGTCCACCAGTCCGATCAGCAGACAGGCGTAGCCGACCGCGCCGGGGAGCCAGGCCCTCGGGACGGCGGCCGCCTGGTTGCGCAGCGTCTGCAGGCCGCGCCGACGGCGCGGCGGCTGCTCGGGGCTCGGCTCAACGGACACGGGAACGCTCATGGAAGCTCAGCGTAGAGGCTGCGGTGCGGTGTCCGTTCACTCCGGGGGAGCACGTGTGATGGACCTTCATGCCTATTCCTTCATCAGGCAATGCGCATACCAAGGATCCGGAAACGGACGGTAATCCGGGGCCGTGGGCGCGCTGCGGGTTGAGCCGGGGGTGGGAGCCTGGGCCCGCCGCCGCGTGGCGGGGCGGGACCCTCCGGTGCGTGTTACGTACGGTGGACGCCGCATTCTAGGGCGCCGGTTGCCCCTGGTCTCCCCCCGCCCTCCCGCGCCGGACCGGGCGCCCGGACAGCCTAGCTGCGGTGGCCCGACCTGACGGACCGCCAGACGATGAAGCCTGCACCGACAGCGTCCCACCGGAAGGCCGACGGCATGGAACTGACCAGCGAAGCGCTGGTGAACTCGCTGCTCGCACTGGGAGTGGTCGCCGTGCTCACCACGCTGTGGGTCTGGCCGCGGCTGGCCAGACAGCGTCCGCTCCCGGTGCTCGGCCGGATCGGCCTGCTGACAGTCGTTCAAGTCTCGATCCTCGCGGTGCTGGCGCTGTCGGTGAACAACTCCTTCGGGTTCTACACCTCGTGGGACGACCTGCTCAACCCCGGTGGCGCGAAACTGGCGCTGACCAGCAACGAGAACCACAAGGGCGGCACACCGGTCTCCGACCAGCTGGTCCAGCCGACCAACGAGGGCGGTCTGGAGAGCGTCTCCAACCTGCCCAAGGGCGCACCGGAGGAGGTCGGGAAGATCGAGTCGGTCCGGGTCAACGGCAAGGAGACCGGTTTCTCCGACCAGATGTTCGTCTACCTGCCGCCCGAGTACTTCGACCCGAAGTTCGCCCTGGTCCGCTTCCCCGTCGTCCTGGCCCTGGCCGGCTTCCCGGGCACCACGCTGAACCTGCTCAAGGAGCTGCCCCTGGTGCAGACCGCGGTCGAGCTCCAGCACTCCGGCAAGATGCCGCCGACCGTCCTGGTGCTGGCCCGTCCGGCGGTGGTGCCCGCCCGGGACACCGAGTGCGTGGACGTCCCCGGCGGGCCGCGCACCGAGACCTGGTTCACCAAGGACGTGCCCGAGGCGCTGCACAGCGCGTACCGGCTGGGCCGCTCGGCCGGCTCCTGGGGCCTGTTCGGCTACTCCACCGGCGGCAGCTGCGCGATGCGCCTGTCGATGCGCTTCCCGAACGTCTACGGGAACGCCGCGGGGCTGCACGGCGACTTCACGGTGCGCCAGGACCAGTACACCGGCGGCGACCTCTTCAACGGCGACAAGACGCTCACCCAGCAGCACGACCTCGGCTGGCGGCTGCAGAACCTCCCGGCTCCGCCGCTCAACCTGCTGGTGGTCTCCACCCGAAAGGAGTCGGACTACCCGCAGACCGTCCAGTTCGTCGACCAGGCCACCCAGGTCGGGTCGGCCAACCCCCAGTTCAAGGTGGAGTCGCTGTACCTGGACGACGGCGGGCACAACTTCGACAGCTGGACCAGGGAGCTGCCCGCCTCGCTGGAGTGGCTGGGCTCCCACCTGGGGTGACGGACGAGGTGGCCGGCGCGTCCGAGTGACTACCCGCCGGTCGGCGCCGCCCGGCCGACGGATCGGGGGGACGTATCCCGACCGCCCGCCCGCCCCGGCGGGCGCCGCCCCGGACCCGCGCAGGAGGCGCCGTGCTGAGCACCCGATCGCTCTTCAACGAGATCCACCGGAACGACCAGGCGTACCAGCTGTTCTGCAGCATCGCGGCCGGTGGCGAGGACCAGGGCGGCTGGGAGAACGAGCGGATCGCCGCCCTCACCCGGGACCCGGTGCTCGCGCCGAAGATCGCCCGGCACGGAGCGGACGAGCGCAAGCACGGCCGGATCTTCACCCAGCTGCTGAACAAGCGCGGCCTGCCCAAGGTCCCCGTCCCGGACGAGGCCGACTACTGCATGCTCCTGGAGCGCCAGGGCGTGGGCCTCTCCCACGAGCGGCTGAGGAGCGACGCCCCGCTGAGCGACCGGGAGATCATCACCTACCTCGCGCACAGCCGGGTCACCGAGCAGCGCGCGGCCGAGCAGATGCGCCAGCTGGTCAGGGTGTACGGGGACGACCCGGAGCTCGGCCGGGCGATGCGGATGATCTCCGCCGACGAGGACAACCACCTCGCGTACTGCCACGAGGAGCTGCTGCGGCTGGTCGCCGAGGGCCACGGCCCGTACGTCCGGCACGCCCTGGAGACCAGCGCCCGCGGCGAGATCCGCACCCACCGGGACGTCGGGCTCGCGGTCGCCGCCCGGATGGCCCGGCTCCTGGGCTGGTCGCGCCGGCAGCTGGTCCTGGTCGCCCTCGGGGTGCACGCCCTCTACCTGTACGACCGGGCCTTCGGCTGGCGCCGGATGGTCACGCTGCGGATGCCGGAGCGCCGCAACGCACTGGGCACCCCGGCTCCGCCGCACGCGGAGCACGAGGTGCCCTGAGCCCTGCCGTCCGGCCCGCTCCTCAGCGGCCGATGATGAGGCTCATCGCCTCGGCCCGGGTGGCCGGGTCGCGCAGCTGGCCGCGCACGCAGGAGGTGATGGTCTTGGCGCCGGGCTTGCGGATGCCGCGCATCGACATGCACATGTGCTCGCACTCGACCACGACGATGGCCCCGCGCGGCTCCAGGATCCGCATCAGCGCGTCGGCCACCTGGCTGGTCAGCCGCTCCTGCACCTGCGGGCGGCGGGCGTAGACGTCGACCAGCCGGGCGAGCTTGGACAGCCCGGTGATCTTGCCGCTGGCGGACGGGATGTACCCGACGTGCGCGACACCGCGGAACGGCACCAGGTGGTGCTCGCAGACCGAGGTCAGCTCGATGTCCTTGACCAGCACCATCTCGTCGTGGCCGAGGTCGAAGGTGGTGGTCAGGACGTCCTCGGGCTCCTGCCACAGGCCGGCGAATATCTCCTTGTACGCCCGCGCGACCCGGGCCGGTGTCTCCAGCAGGCCCTCGCGGTCGGGGTCCTCCCCGACGGCGAGCAGCAGCTCGCGGATCGCGTTCTCGGCCCGCTTCTGGTCGAAGATCCCGACGGCGGGCGGACCGTCGAGCGTCACCGGGTCGATCATGCGGGCCTCGCTTAGATGTGGGAAGACTGGCTGAACAGCACGGATGCCGCGCCTCCAGGGTACAAACCCTGGTGACGCGGCATCCATTCCCTACGGGAATTGCCTGCGGGAGGCCCTGATCAGCCCTCGGTGGGCGGCTCGGCGGCCGGCAGCGGAGGCAGCTTCACGATGTCCACCGGAGCGGTGTCGGAGGCGGCGGCGCCGTTGGTGAGCGCCAGCTCCTTCGGCGACTGCACCGGCGGCCGGGTGGACGGCGTGCGGCGGGCGGAGCCCGTCCAGGCCGGCCGGGCCGGGCGCTTGACGACCGGGGCGAAGATCTCGGCGATCTGCTCCTTGTTCAGGGTCTCCTTCTCCAGGAGCTCCAGGACCAGGTTGTCGAGCACGTCGCGGTTCTCGACCAGGATCTCCCAGGCCTCGTTGTGCGCGCTCTCGATGAGCTTCTTGACCTCTTCGTCGACCAGCCCGGCGACCTCTTCCGAGTAGTCGCGCTGGTGGCCCATCTCACGGCCCAGGAACGGCTCCGAGTTGTCGGTGCCGAACTTGATCGCACCGAGGCGCTCGGTCATGCCGTACTGGGTGACCATGGCCCGCGCCGTGGCGGTGGCCTTCTCGATGTCGTTCGAGGCGCCGGTGGTCGGGTCGTGGAAGACCAGCTCCTCCGCCGCGCGCCCGCCCAGCATGTAGGCCAGCTGGTCGAGCATCTCGTTGCGGGTGGTGGAGTACTTGTCCTCGTCCGGCAGCACCATGGTGTAGCCGAGGGCCCGACCGCGGGACAGGATGGTGATCTTGTGCACCGGGTCGCTGTACTGGCAGGCCGCCGCGACCAGGGCGTGACCGCCCTCGTGGTACGCGGTGATCTTCTTCTCCTTGTCGGACATGATCCGCGTGCGCTTCTGCGGACCGGCCACGACGCGGTCGATCGCCTCGTCCAGGATGCCGTTGTCGATCAGCTTCTTGTCCGAGCGTGCGGTCAGCAGCGCGGCCTCGTTGAGCACGTTCGACAGGTCGGCGCCGGTGAAGCCGGGGGTGCGCTTGGCGACGGCCGACATGTCGACGTCGGGCGCGATCGGCTTGCCCTTCTGGTGCACCTTGAGGATGTCCAGGCGGCCCTGGAGGTCGGGGCGCTCCACCGCGATCTGGCGGTCGAAGCGGCCCGGGCGCAGCAGCGCCGGGTCCAGGATGTCGGGGCGGTTGGTCGCGGCGATCAGGATCACGCCGCCCTTGACGTCGAAGCCGTCCATCTCGACCAGCAGCTGGTTGAGGGTCTGCTCGCGCTCGTCGTGGCCGCCGCCGAGGCCCGCACCGCGGTGCCGGCCGACGGCGTCGATCTCGTCGACGAAGACGATCGCCGGGGCGTTCGCCTTGGCCTGCTCGAACAGGTCGCGGACACGGCTGGCGCCGACACCGACGAACATCTCGACGAAGTCGGAACCGGAGATCGAGTAGAACGGCACCCCGGCCTCGCCCGCGACGGCACGCGCCAGCAGGGTCTTGCCGGTACCGGGCGGGCCGTAGAGCAGCACGCCCTTGGGGATCTTGGCGCCGACGGCCTGGAACTTGGCCGGCTCCTGCAGGAACTCCTTGATCTCGTGGAGCTCCTCGACCGCCTCGTCCGCGCCGGCGACGTCGGCGAAGGTGGTCTTCGGGGTGTCCTTGGTGAGCAGCTTGGCCTTGGACTTGCCGAACTGCATGACCCGCGAGCCGCCGCCCTGCATCTGGTTCATCAGGAACAGGAAGACCAGGACGATGATGACGATCGGCAGCATCGACAGCAGCAGGCTGACGAAGGTGCTCTGCTTCTCGGGACTGACGGTGTAGCCCTCGGTGAGGGAGCTGCTCCGCTCGTTCATCTGCGACTGCAGCTTGTCGGCGATCGCGACACCCTGGTCACCGATGTACGAGGCCTGGAACTTGGTACCGGACGGGGCCTTGCCCGTACCGGCGGGGGACAGCGTGGCGCCGTCCTTCAGCTGGATCTTGATCGTGTTCGAGTCACCAGTGGTGATCTGCGCCGACTTGACGTTGTGCGCGTCGATCGCTGCGACGACCTGACCGGTGTCCACCGTCTTGTAGCCGTTCGAGTCCGAAACGACCTGCATCAGTACGATGACGGCGAGGACGGCCAGCACGATCCACATGATCGGCGCACGGAAGTATCGCTTGACGTCCATCCATGCGGGACGGCGTTGCCGCCCCGTCCCTCCTGCCACTCAACGGCGCCGTGTGGCTGTGGGCCGCGGCGCATCCGGTCGGTGCTCATGTGAAGAGCGGTTTATTGGACCGTACCGCAGTCGCACCCACCGATGGCGGGAGCGCGGCGACACGGCTGTGGTTCTTTGTCCCCCGGTCCAACGGGCGGGAACGACCTACTGTTCCCGCCCGTAGCCCGAACGAGACCCTCAGCCGCCGTAGACGTGCGGGGCGAGGGTGCCGATGAAGGGGAGGTTACGCAGCTTCTCCGCGTAGTCCAGGCCGTAGCCCACCACGAACTCGTTCGGAATGTCGAAGCCGACGTACTTCACGTCGATCTCGACCTTGGCCGCGTCCGGCTTGCGGAGCAGGGTGCAGACCTCCAGCGAGGCCGGACCGCGCGAGCCCAGGTTGCCCAGCAGCCACGACAGCGTCAGACCCGAGTCGATGATGTCCTCGACGATCAGGACGTCCCGGCCGGCGATGTCGGTGTCCAGGTCCTTCAGGATCCGCACCACACCGGAGGACTTGGTGCCCATGCCGTACGAGGAGACGGCCATCCAGTCCATGGTGACCTGCGAGTGCAGGGCCCGGGCGAGATCGGCCATGACCATCACGGCCCCCTTGAGGACGCCGACGATCAGCAGGTCCTTGCCTGCGTAGTCCCGGTCGATGCGCTCGGCCAGCTCCAGGAGCTTGGCGTCGATCTCGTCCTTGCTGATGAGCACCTTCGCGAGGTCAGCGCCCATGTCGTTCTGGTCCACCGGGGATACGTCCTCAAACGTTCGGGGTCTGTGTGGCCGGCGGCCGGCTCCCCCGGGACGTGCCTCGCCCTCAGTCGCCCTGCCGCCGAAAGACCAGCGTGCCACACCTACGGGTGGCCTCGACGCCCCCGGGTAGGTGCAGCGGACCCTGACCGCGCCATCCGGTGACCAGCAGGTCGATCGTCTCCAGGTGCCGGGCGAACAGGTCCCCGGCCGGACAGCCCGCGCGCAACGCGGCCCGGCGCAGGACCCGGCGCCGCACGGCGGGCGGCAGTTCGGCCAGCTTCACGGCGTCCAGGGCGCCCTCGCCGGTGCGGAGGTCGCGTTCCGCCAGGGAGGCCCACTGGTCCAGGGCGTCGGCGTCGTCACGGAACAGTCGGGCGGTACGGGCGAGCGCCTCCACCACGCCGCCGCCCAGGTGCTTCTCCAGCACCGGCAGCACCTCGTGGCGGACCCGGGAGCGGGTGTAGGCGGGATCACAGTTGTGGGGGTCGTCCCAGACCGGGATCGCCTGGGCGGAGCAGGCCTGCCGGGTGGCCGCCCGGTCCAGCTCCAGCAGCGGGCGGCGGTAGCGCCCCTTCTGCGCGGGCATCCCGGCCAGCGAGCGCGAGCCGGAGCCGCGGGCCAGGCCCAGCAGCACGGTCTCGGCCTGGTCGTCGCGGGTGTGCCCGAGCAGCACCGCGATCGCGCCGTGGCGCTCGGCGGCCTCGTCCAGCGCGGCGTAGCGGGCGTCCCGGGCGGCGGCCTCCGGACCGCCGGTACGGCCGACCAGCACCGGGACGGCCTCGACCGGGTCCAGGCCCAGCGAGCGCAGTCGCTCGGCCACCTGGGCGGCGCGGTCGGCGGAACCGGGCTGCAGGCCGTGGTCGACGGTGACGGCGCCGACCCGCAGGCCGATCTTGGGGGCCTCGAAGGCGGCGGCGATGGCCAGCGCCATCGAGTCCGCGCCGCCGCTGACGGCGACCAGGACCAGCGGCGAGCCGGGGGCGGCGGGGGTGCGGGGCAGCCCGGAAGGGTGGCGGGCGGCGTTGCCGATCAGGGTGGTGCCGACGGCGGCACCCACCAGCGGTGCCCCGGCCGGGCGTTCGCGGGGCTCGCGCACGGGCGCGGTGAAGGTGTTGCCGGCCTCGGCGGCGAGGTCGGTGAGCGTGCGGCGAACGGCCAGGCGTATCGCGGCGACGGCGGGGTGAGGGCCCACGGCGGACGACTCCTCGACGGAGGGGACAGGACTGCGGCGGGCGGCCGGGGCCGCGCTACCGCATGAGCGCCGCGTTACCGGGCGCTCACAGATGGTGGCAGAAAGCGGCGACCCGCTACGCCACCCGCGCCACCGGTACGACCACCGTCCCACGTTCGGGTGAATGGAGAAACGTATCTTCACCCACCATCTGCCTGATTGGACCACTCGTACGAGCGGGTTTGACCGCCACCGACCGGCGACGGCCCCGCCGCGCGGCGGGATCGCCCGCCCGGGGGCCCTCCTGGGCGGCCCGGAACGGCCCGGGTCGGCCCAGGCCCGGGGGCTGGCTCCCTCAGCGGCCGACCCGGGCGACCCAGGCGGCCGGATCGTGGATCTCGTCCTTGGTCGGCAGGGTGTTCGGGGACGTCCACACCCGGTTGAACCCCTCCATGCCGACCTGCTCCACCACGGCCCGCACGAACACCGCGCCGTCCTGGTACTGCCGCAGCTTGGCGTCCATGCCCAGCAGCCGGCGCAGCACCAGGTCCAGCCGGTTCGCCCCGCGGTCGCGGCGCTGCTGGAACTTCTCCCGGATCTCCGCGACCGTCGGCACCACGGCCGGGCCGACGCCGTCCATCACCACGTCCGCGTGGCCCTCCAGCAGCGACATCACCGCCGTCAGCCGGCCGAGGATCTCGCGCTGCGCGGGTGACTGGACGATCTCCAGCAGGCTCCCCGCCGGGGCGCTCTCCCGGCCCTCCCGGTTGCCCGCCCCCGGCAGCCCGGCCCCCAGCGAACCCGCCGCGTCGCGCAGCCGCTCCAGCAGCGCGCCCGGGTCGACCTCCGTCTCGGCCAGGAAGGACTGCACCTCGGACTGGATGTGGTCGCGCAGCCAGGGCACCGCGGTGAACTGCGTCCGGTGGGTCTCCTCGTGCAGGCAGACCCAGAGCCGGAAGTCCGACGGGTCCACGTCCAGCTCGCGCTCCACGTGCACGATGTTGGGCGCGACCAGCAGCAGCCGACCCGGCCCCGGCCCCTCCGGGCCCAGCCGCGGCTTGTCGAACAGCGCCGCCGGGCTGTCCGGCGCCTCCAGCGAGGGCTCGGCCGGGGCGAAGGTCTCGTACTGGCCCAGCACCTTGGTCGCCAGGAACGCCAGCAGCGCCCCGACCTCGATCCCGGTCGCCTTCTCCCCCACGGCACCGAACACGCCGGCGGTGGCACTGTTCGCCCGTCGCGCCTGCAGCTTCTCCACCAGCGGCTGGACGACCGTACGGAAGCCGGCCACGTTCGCCCGCACCCACCCCGGGCGGTCCACCACCAGCACCGGCGTCGCGGCGGCGGCCGCCAGACTGCTCGACCGCATCCCGGTGAACGCCCGCACGTGCTCCTCGGCCTCCAGCGCGTGCCGGCGCAGCTCGGCGACCACCGCCGCCGCCTCCGCCCGGCTCACCTCCGGCCCCGGCCGCACCAACCTCGTCGCGGTTGCGACCGCGAGATTCCAGTCGACCATGTCAGCCCCGCCACTCGCGCTCGTCATGCCCTCACCGTACGTGCTCCCCACCGCCAACGGCAGCCACCCGCCACCAACACCCTGCCCGCCCCCGGCCCCCCTCGAACCCGCCGTCGGCGGCGCCCCGTCCGGGGCGTGCCGGGTGCCACCGGCGCGGGCCACGACGCAGGAGGACGGCCATCGGGCCCTGCCCGAGCAGGCCACCCCCTTCGCCGGACCGAAGCCGGCGCGGGAGTGCGCGGGGCGGGGCAGTCGCCGTCGGCGCGGCGGTCAGCGGCAGCCGCAGGAGGCGAGGTGGGCGGCGATGCGGTCCATGGCGGCGCGGACGGTGTCGGCGGGGACGGTGTCGGGGGTGCGGGTCATGACGGCGAAGGTGAGGAGGCGGCCGTCGGCGTCGACGACGGTGCCGGCGAGCGTGTTGACGCCGCTGATGGTGCCGGTCTTGGCCCGGACCAGCCCGGCCGCGTCGGCGGCGCCGGAACCGGAGCCGTAGCGCTTGCCGAGGGTGCCGGTGAAGCCGGCGACCGGGAGGCCGGTGAGGACCGGACGCAGGGCGGGGTGCTGGTCGGAGGCGGCCAGGGCGAGGATCCGGACCAGGGTGGCAGGCGGGATCCGGTTGCCCTTGTGCAGGCCGCTGCCGTCGTTGAGGACCACCCCGGCCATCGGCACGCCGAGCCCGGTGAGCTCCTGGGTGACGGCGGTCGCCGCGCCCTCGAAGCCGGCCGGCTGGTGCGCGGCCAGGGCGACCTGACGGGCCATCGCCTCGGCGAGCTGGTTGTCGGAGGTGGTCAGCAGCCGCTCGACCAGCCGGGCGACCGTCGGCGACTCGACCTTGCCGAGGACGGGGGCGTCGGCGGCGGCCGGGGCGGCGGCCGGTCCGGCCTTGCCGTCGACGGTGACGCCCTGGGCCGCGAGCATCGTGGCGAAGGTCGCCGCGGCCGCGTCGGCCGGGTCGGCGAACCGCTCCGGCGCCTCCTCGCGGCTCCTGGGGTCGATCTTGGCCTCGTCCGCCATCAGCGGGACGACCAGGGCGATGTTCTGGTTGTCGGGGTTCGTCCGGTGCTGCGGGCTGCCCGTGTACAGCGACAGGTCGTAGTCCAGCTTGACCGTGGTGGTGCCGGCCGCCTTGAGCGCGGCCGCGGTCTGCCGGGCGAGCGCCTCCAGCGAGGCAGGGGCGGTGTCGGCGTCGGCGGGCCGGCCGCCGATCTGCACCTGGTCGGCGGGCAGCGCGGTGAGCGTCGGGTCCCCGCCGCCGACCAGGGTGATGGTGCCCGGGTCCGCGCCGCGGACCACCCGGGTGGCGAGCCGGGTGTCGCCGGGTATCAGCGACAGGGCCGCGACCGCGGTGGCCAGCTTGGTGGTGGAGGCGGGGGTGCTCGGGACGTCCTCCCCCGAGCCGTACAGGAGTCGGCCGTCGGCGGCGTCCGCGACGGCGATGGTGACGGTGCCCAGGTTCCGGTCGGAGACGTACGGGCCGAGCGCCTGCTGGAGGCCCTGCGTGGTGGGCACGGCGGCCTCCGGGCCGCTCCCGGCGGCGGCCAGCACGGCGCCCGTCGCGGGCGCCGGGGGCGCGGCCGGTGAACCGCTCCCGCTCGGAGCGGGGGTCGGCTGCGCGTACGCCCCGCCCGCTCCCAGGGCCGTTCCGGCGACCAGCAGGGCCGCTCCGCACAGTCCGGCGGCCGTCCCCCTGCGACGGCGCACCGCCCCTCCCCCTGCTCCCACCGACCGGCCCCTTTCCCCAGCACTCACTCCCGTAGGAGACACTTGGATTCTGTCAGTCCCTACCTTGGAGGAAGCGTTGGAGTTCGACGTCCTTATCGAAATCCCGAAGGGCTCTCGTAACAAGTACGAGGTCGACCACGAGACCGGCCGTCTGCGGCTCGACCGGATGCTCTTCACCTCGACCCGCTACCCGGCCGACTACGGCTACGTCGAGGGCACGCTCGGCGAGGACGGCGACCCGCTGGACGCCCTGGTCATCCTGGACGAGCCGACCTTCCCCGGCTGCCTCATCAAGTGCCGCGCCATCGGCATGTTCCACATGACCGACGAGGCCGGCGGCGACGACAAGCTGCTGTGCGTCCCGGCGACCGACCCGCGCTGGGAGCACCTGCGGGACATCCACCACGTGTCGGAGTTCGACCGCCTGGAGATCCAGCACTTCTTCGAGGTCTACAAGGACCTGGAGCCGGGCAAGTCCGTCGAGGGCGCCAACTGGGTCGGCCGCGCCGAGGCCGAGGCCGAGGTCACCGCTTCGATCAAGCGCCTGGCGGAGCAGGGCGGCCACTGAGCCGTCGTTCCGACCCCGTTCGCACCTGGTCCGTCCGGAGCGGTTCGAGGCAGGTCGGGACGGATTCCTGGGGCCGGGGTACGCGGACGAGTCCGCGGACCCCGGCCCCTGTCGTCTCCGGGAGCCGTTCAGTCCTCCAGCCGGAAGCCGACCTTGACGCACACCTGGTAGTGCTTGATCCGGCCGTCCTCCAGGTGGCCCCGGACCTGCGAGACCTCGAACCAGTCGAGGTTACGCAGCGTCCGGGAGGCCCGTTCCACCCCGTTGCGGATCGCGGCGTCGACGCTCTCGGTCGAGGACCCGACGATCTCGGTCACCCGGTACACGTGGTCGGTCATGGCGGACTCCCTCAGCTGTGCGACGGCCCCCGGTCCACCGTGCACCGGCCCGGGGCCGCCCGCACCCCGGACGGGGTGCGCAGGGGACCGCACCGGCCCGCCGGAAGGCCGTCCGGGCCCGGCTAGAAGGCCGCCCGGACCTCGCCGACCGGGGCGCCGCCGCCGAGCAGCGGGGCCGTACCGATCCGCTCGACGGTGTCGTCCGCGCCGGTCACGCCGAGCCGGCGCAGCGCGGCCGCCAGCACCGGGCCGCGGGCCCGCTCCGCGCCGTCGTCGATCTTGAAGGCGAGCGCCCGCCCGTCCGGCAGCGCGACCACCTGGACGGCCTCGGCGCCCATCTTGGACAGCGCGCCCGGGACGGCCCGCATCAGCCAGGTGTCGGCCCGGCGGGTGCCGGCCACGTACTCGGGGTGAGCGCGCATGGCGTCGGCGACCTGGCGCTGCGCGGTGCCCTCGGCGGCCAGCACCAGACCGCGGTAGGCGCGGGCCAGGCCGGTCAGGGTGACGGCCAGCAGCGGGGCGCCGCAGCCGTCCACGCCGGTGTGCACGGGAGTCTCGCCGGTGCCCTCCGCGAGGGCCTCGCGGGCCAGCTCCTGGATCGGGTGCGCCGGGTCGAGGTAGCTGCCGGTGTCCCAGCCGTTGGCGACGCAGGCGGCCAGCCAGCCGGCGTGCTTGCCGGAGCAGTCCATCAGGATCGGGGCGCGCCGCCCGCCGGCGCCGAGCAGCAGTTCCGCCTCGGCCTCGTCCAGCGGCAGGTCGGCCGGGGTGCGCAGGGCCGATTCGTCGAGCCCGGCGGAGCCGAGGATGGCCCGCACGCCGTCGAGGTGAAACGATTCGGCGGAGTGGCTGGAGGCCGCCAGCGCCAGGAGCTCGCCCTCGATCGCCAGTCCGGCCCGCAGGGTGGCCACCGCCTGGAACGGCTTGGCCGTGGAGCGGGGGAAGACCGGCGCATCAGGGTCGCCGAGCGCGAACTCCACCGAGCCGTCGGCGGCGAGCAGGACCAGGGAGCCGTGGTGGCGGCCCTCGGTGAAGCCCGAGCGTATGACCTCGGCGAGCACGGGCAGGGTGGCGAGCTGGGACATCGGGTGCCTTCCGGGGGCGGGGGGTGGTGGCCGGGAGGAAGCCGGACCCCTACCCGCCCCCGACGACTCACCCGGTCAGAGCGGCCTCTCCGAGAGCAGGTCGTCGACCCGTGCTTCCCCATCACGGTACCTGCGGGTGATCTCGGCATTGCAACCATCGGCCGTCCGCAACAGCCGCTGCCGCCGCCCGGACACCTCGCGCTCATGGGCGCGCAGCCGTTCCAGGGCGGCCAGCAGCTCCTCCGCCGGGTGCGCGGCCAGGTCGGCGAGCTGGACGTCGCCCATCAGCGCGTCCGCCTCCAGCTGGGACTCCTGGGTGCGCGGCGGGCCGACGGTGACGTGCCGGGCCGAGCGCCGCACGGTGGAGGGCGCGTCGGTCAGGATGGCCGGCAGCCGGTCCAGCAGGTCGCCGCCGGTCTCCCCGCCGACCGCCGGGGCGCCGCTGCCGTAGCCACCCGCCCGGGCCGGGAGGGCGGGGCCACCGCCGGGGCGCCGGTCGAGCTCGGCGCGCAGGATGTCCATCCGCCCGTGCAGCAGCCGCCGCAGGTAGGAGAGGTCGGCCTCCTGCTCCATGGTCTCCCGGCGCAGGATCCGCAGCTGGTCCAGGCCCAGCCGCTCCAGGTCGGGTTCGCCGTCCGGGCCGACCGCCCAGGACGGGGACCCGGGGGCCTGTGCCACCTGCCCGGACCGGTTCCACGCCGCGCCGCTCGTGTCCATCATCCAGCCCACCTGCCGTCGTCCGATCCCGCCCGCTCGCGGCAGCCCGTCCCTGCCGCCGGTCCGGCCCGTCCCCCGACGGGCTCGCGCGTCCCGTCCGTTGGCACGCCCGGGGGCCCCGAAGGGGTTCCGCTCCCCGGCCGGGACCACCCACCGGGGCGACCCGGACAGAACGCCTGACCTACCGGCTCGACCGCCCGGCCGAACCCCGGCCCGGTGCGGCGGACCTCCAGGCGCGCCGGGCCTTCGTACGGTCCCCCAGCGTGCCACCCCACCCGGCGCGCGCGCACCGCGCGTGCACCCGAACGGCCCCCTGGCGAACGGGGGTGGCTGATATGAACAGGGCTTTCCGCGGCAGGAGCAGCGCCCACACCTGCGCAGGCGCGCGCTGCACGGCGCGTGCCACCATTTGCGCGCCCCTCGTGCGCGCCCCCGCACACGTCCCGGCGCGGCCTCGGGCCCGGAAAGCCCCGCGCGGATTGCCCGGATCCCCGGGACCCCCGCAGGCCCCGGATTGCCCGGAGGCCCGCCGGGCCGCACGGCGCTCCGGCACAATGGCGGCATGCGAGCAGTGGTGCAGCGAGTGACCGAGGCCCGGGTGACCGTGGCCGGAGAGACCGTCGGCGCGATCGAGGGGCCGGGGCTCTGCGTCCTGGTCGGCGTGACCCACGAGGACACCCCGGCCAAGGCGGCCCAACTGGCCCGCAAGCTCTGGACGCTGCGGATCCTCCCGGTCAACGACGAGGGTGTGGAGCAGAGTTGCTCCGACATCGGCGGCCCACTGCTGGTGATCAGCCAGTTCACCCTCTACGGCGACGCCCGCAAGGGCCGCCGCCCCACCTGGACCGCGGCCGCCCCCGGGCCGGTCGCCGAGCCGCTGGTGGACGAGGTGGTCGCCCAACTGCGGTCGCTCGGCGCCAAGGTGGAGACGGGCCGGTTCGGCGCCGACATGCAGGTGGCGCTGGTGAACGACGGCCCGTTCACCGTCCTCGTCGAGGTCTGAGGCCCAGCGGTCTGAGACCCAGCGGTCCGGGGTTCCGGGGTCCGGCCGGCACTACTGCGGGACGATCACGTCCTGGGTGCCCGGAACCGTCCCGGCCAGCAGCACCGCGTCCACCGGGACGTTCCGCTTGACGATCGCCAGCGCGATCGGCCCCAGCTCGTGGTGCCGGGCCGAGGAGGTCACGAAGCCCAGCGAGCGCCCGTCCGGCTCGGAGGCCAGCCGCACCTCGGTGCCGTGCGGGGGCAGCGTCTCCTCGGTGCCGTCCAGGTGCAGGAAGACCAGCCGGCGCGGCGGACGGCCCAGGTTGTGCACCCGGGCGACGGTCTCCTGGCCGCGGTAGCAGCCCTTCTGCAGGTGGACGGCGGTGCTCAGCCAGTCCACCTCGTGCGGGATGGTCCGGTGGTCGGTCTCGAAGCCGAGCCGGGGCCGGTGGCCCTCGATCCGCAGGGCCTCGTACGCCCAGACCCCGGCCGCCGGGCCGAACCCGGCGGTGACCTCCGCCAGTTCGGCGCGCGGCACGAACAGGTCCCGCCCGTACGGGAGTTCGCGGACGGCGGCGGCGCCCTCGACGGAGCCGGTGGAGCCGGCCGGCAGGTGGACCACGGCGTAGTCGGCGGTCGCGTCGGCGACCTCCACCCGGTAGAAGAACTTCATGCTCTCCAGGTAGGCCACCAGCGCGCCCTGGGTGCCCGGCTCGACGTGGGCCCAGGTGGTGGTGCCGTCGTCGACCAGGTAGAGCGCGTGCTCGACGTGCCCGTTCGGGGAGAGCACCAGCGCCTCGGTGGCGTGCTGCGGCTCCAGCCCGCTCACGTGCTGGGTGAGCAGCAGGTGCAGCCAGGAGAGGCGGTCCGCGCCGGTGACGGTGACCACGCCGCGGTGCGAGAGGTCGACGAAGCCGGTGCCCTGCGACAGGTTCCGTTGCTCACGGAAGATGTCGCCGTAGTGGGCGGCGACGCCCTCGTCGGCCCCCTCGGCGGGGACGGCTCCGGGCAGGGCAAGCAGCGGACTCTTCACACCGGTCATACCGGCCAGCTTACGACCGGCCGTCCGCCTGCTTCGCGGTGCAGTCGGCGCAGCGGCCGAAGATGGCGAAGTGCTTGAGGTCGGTGTCGAAACCGTGCTCCTCGCGCAGCCGGTCGATCAGCGGCTGGGCGATCTCGGTACCGGTCTCGGTGACCTTCTCGCAGTCCCGGCAGACCAGGTGCAGGTGGTGGTGGCGGCCGGCCAGGTGGTACGTCGGGGCGCCGTGGCCGAGGTGGGCGTGCGAGACCAGGCCCAGCTCCTCCAGCAGCTCCAGGGTCCGGTAGACGGTGGAGATGTTGACGCCGCTGGCGGTCTTGCGGACGTGGCAGAGGATGTCGTCGGGGGTGGCGTGGTCGAGGACGTCCACAGCCTCCAGCACGAGCTGCCGCTGCGGCGTGAGGCGGTAGCCGCGCTCGCGCAGGTCGGCCTTCCAGTCGCCGGAGAGCTGCCAGTCGGTGGTGCCGGTGTCCGCCACGGTTCTGTCCCTGCCAAGGTCGGGGGTCCTGAGGCAAGTGTAGGGACCGGCCGGGGGCCGGTCCCTACCTCGTGCACAGACCGTGCGGTGCCTACTTGAAGAAGGCGATGCCGTCGTCCGGCAGGTCGTTGATGTCCTTGATCAGCTGGGCCGGGCTGAGCACCTTCTTCAGCTGGGCGGACATGTACGGGCGCAGCGGCACGTTCGGGGCGGCCTTCTCGCCCACCCAGAGCAGCTCGCCGTTGACGAAGCCGTACAGCCGCTTGCCGCCGGAGTACTCCGGGGAGCCCTCGATCCGGGCCACCGCGTCGGTGGACACGTCGACCTGCGGCTTGCCGTCGGCCAGCTCGCCGTACCAGATCTCGACCGTGCCGTCGTCACGGACGGAGGAGATCTCGATGCCGCGCGCGCCGGTGGTGCCGTCGTGGTTGCTGGTGATGCGCCAGAACGCGTGCTCGTTCTCCAGCGGACGGACCTTCTCGCCCTCCTCGTTCAGCACCCAGGTGCGGGAGCGGAACTCCAGGAAGGGGCGGCCGTCGTGCCGGATCACGATCTCCTGGCCGAAGTTGCACTTCTCCTCGCCCGGGCCCCCCTCGTTCGGCAGAGGGGCGTAGACGCCCGCGCCCTCCCAGGTGCCGAGGAGGAAGGCGAGCGGGACGACGTCCTTGTGGAGGTCAGAGGGGATCTCGATCATGTTCCTGGTCACTGTCGTGGTCGGTGCGGTCTGCCTCAACCGTACGGCAGGGTCAGCGCTGGCCCTGGTAGAGCTTCATCACGGAGAAGATGGCGAACCAGGTGATCAGCACGGCCATGAGGGCCAGCAGACCGTCGAAGAACATTTCCAGACCGGACACGGGGGGCTCCCAGGCGGCGACAGTTGTGGTGGATTTTGCGGGCTCACTCTATCCGCCGTGGTCCGGCCGGTCGCGGTGAGCCCCGCCACGTCGGGTTTCGCGCCCCGCGCGGGCGCCGTCCAAGGTTTGCCCAAGGGATTCCGCGATGTCGGCGGGCGGGGGCGGCGGGACCTCTAAGGTGGCGCCATGTCGAAGAAGCTCGTCATCAAGGTCACCGCCGGGGCGGACGCGCCGGAGCGGTGCTCGCAGGCCTTCACGGTGGCGGCCGTGGCCGTCGCCAGCGGGATCGAGGTCTCGCTCTGGCTGACCGGGGAGTCCTCCTGGTTCGCCCTGCCCGGGAAGGCGGCGGAGTTCGAGCTGCCGCACGCCGCGCCGCTGCCGGACCTGCTGGAGTCGATCCTGGCCGCCGGCTCGGTGACGCTGTGCACCCAGTGCGCGGCCCGGCGCGGGATCGAGCAGAAGGACACCGTCGAGGGCGTCCGGATCGCGGGCGCGCAGGTCTTCGTCAGCGAGATCACCGCGGACGGCGTCCAGGCGCTCGTCTACTAGGGCGTGTCCCTGTCGTGCGGTTCGTGGTCGGGGTGGTCCCGGTCGTGGCCGGGGTCGTCCCACTTCGGGTCGTCCCAGCGCGGGTCGTTCCACCAGTCGTCCTCGGGATCCCGCTTGTTGGCGAACACCGCGGCGGCGGGCGGGATGACCATCGCGACCACGCACAGGCCCACCGCGGCGCCCACCGAGTAGAACCGCACCAGGCCCCAGGCCAGGACGAACATGCCCAGGCACACGCCCATCATGGCGTAGTAGTAGCGCCGCCGGCGCCTCGTCTGCACGTCTTCCACGGTACGGCCGAGGGCCCCTGCGCGGCAGGGGCCCTCGGCGTGATCGTCCGTCCTGGTCAGACCGCGATCGCGACCTCGACGGCGGTGCCCTGGGAGGCCACCACCTGACGGTCCACGGTCTGGCCCGGGACGAGTGCCCGCAGGGTCCACTTGCCCGGGCGGGCGAAGAACCGGAACTGGCCGGTCGCCGAGGTGGGCACCTCGGCCGTGAACTCGTTGTTCTCGTCCAGCAGCCGGACGTAGCCGTTGACCGGCTCACCGTCGCGGGTCACCGAACCCTGGATGATCGTCTCGTTCGCCACGTCAACTCCTGCCAGGTCCGGGCCGCCGGCCTTCGCACCGCACATGTCTGGTTTTCCCTTCTGACTTACGGGTCGAGCCGGAGGCTCAGTTGCCGAGCTCGATCGGCACGCCGACCAGGCTGCCGTACTCGGTCCACGAACCGTCGTAGTTCTTGACGTTCTGCTGGCCGAGCAGCTCGTGCAGCACGAACCAGGTGAGCGCGGAGCGCTCGCCGATGCGGCAGTAGGCGATGGTGTCCTTCGCCAGGTCGATGCCCTCGGCCTCGTACAGGGCCTTGAGCTCCTCGTCGCTCTTGAAGGTGCCGTCGTCGTTGGCGTTCTTGGCCCACGGGATGTTGCGGGCGCTCGGCACGTGGCCGGGGCGCTGGGACTGCTCCTGCGGGAGGTGCGCCGGGGCGAGCAGCTTGCCGGAGAACTCGTCGGGCGAGCGGACGTCGACCAGGTTGAGGTTGCCGATGGCGGCGACCACGTCGTCGCGGAAGGCGCGGATCGAGGAGTCGGCGGCCTGCGCCTTGTACTCGGTGGCCGGGCGGGCCGGGACCTCGGCGACCAGGTCGCGGGAGTCCAGCTCCCACTTCTTGCGGCCGCCGTCCAGCAGGCGGACGTCGCCGTGGCCGTACAGCTTGAAGTACCAGTAGGCGTAGGAGGCGAACCAGTTGTTGTTGCCGCCGTAGAGGACGACGGTGTCGTCGTTGGCGATGCCCTTGGCGCTGAGCAGCGCCTCGAAGCCGGCCTGGTCGATGAAGTCGCGGCGGACCGGGTCCTGGAGGTCCTTCTTCCAGTCGATCCGGACGGCGTTGCGGATGTGGTTCTTGTCGTACGCGGAGGTGTCCTCGTCGACCTCGACGATGACGACCTTCGGGTCGTCCAGGTGGGCCTGGACCCAGTCGGCGTCGACCAGGACGTCGCTGCGGCTCATGGTGGTGTTCTCCATCCGAGGGCGGTTGGCGGAAGGTGCTGCTCAGCAGGTGCTGCAGGGGTGCCCGAACGGGTGCGGCCCGAATTCCCGTCCGAAATCCTGTCCGAATGACGGGACGGAGGAGCGAGCCGGGGCGACCGGGCGGGGAAGTGCGGGATACGGCGGCGCTCACCGGCCCGAAGAGCCGGGCGAGGTCACCGGAGATATCGGCGGCGGGCGTCAACTGCCCTGCCAGGATGCCGACTTAGCGCATTCGACACAGACAGGCGGCCACGCGGCACAGGTCGACCGCCCGCCGCTTCGTGAGATCCGTCTGTCGCTTCATGCCGACGATGCTAGGGACACCGACGGCCCGCTGTCATCAGCGTATCGAATGCCGAGATCGAAACGGCCGGATGATGGGATTCGTCCTCCGAGCGCTCCGGCGGGTCCGGGCCGGACGCCCGGCGGAGGCGCACAACGGGCGGAAACGGCACCGCTCCGCGCGTCGCGCTGGACAGCGCGTCTCGCGGAGCGGAACGGGAGAGGGAGAAGGAGAAGGAGGGAGGAGCGGGGCGGACTCCGGTCAGCCCAGCAGCTTGACGTCCTTGCCCTCGAAGGACAGCTGGAGACCGTCCGGCAGCGGCGTCACCCCGTCCTTCGCGGCCAGCTTCAGCCCGGCCGGCATCGAGTCCAGGGTGAAGCCGGCCGGAGCGACCTTCCGGTTGGCCAGCCCGGCGAACATCTCGGCCAGCGAACTCAGCTTGAGGCCGTCCACGGTGACGGTGTTGCCCTCGTTGTGCACGGTGGCCTCACCGACCGAGACCGGACCCAGCGAGGCCTTGACCTTGCCCGGACCGCCGTACGACAGGCTCAGCCGGGAGTTGGCACCGCCCGGCAGCGGGGCACCGCCCAACAGCTGGGAGGCCGGGGGGAGCAGCTGGGAGAGGTCCTGGTAGGTGATCACGCCGCTGCCGGTGCCGCTGTCCATGGTGGCGCTGTTCAGGCTGTCGCTCACCTCGACGCCCGAGAGCTTCGCCTTGAAGGAGTGCAGCGCGACCTGCTGGCCGTTGTTCCGGACGGTCAGGCCGTCCGAGGAGATCCGGACGTCGTCCAGCTTCTTCGAGACCGCCTGGGTCAGGAACGGGAAGCCCTCGATCGTGACGTCCGGCCGCCGGCTCATCTGACCGCTCTTCACCAGCTGGTCGGCGGCCTCGTCCTCGGCCACGCCGACCGCGATCCGGTCCGCGCCCACCAGCAGGCCGGCGACCACCGCCAGGCCGATCGTCGCCTTCAGCCATCCGCGCATCGTGTCCCCCGTCGTCGCCGGTCGCCGTCGTCGTTCCGTTCCGGAGCCGTTCCGTCCCGGAGCCGTCCGGACGCGGTTCCTTCCGCACGACCGTACGACGTCCCGCCCCGGAAGGTGGTTCCGGGGCGGGACGGGGTCGTGACGTACCCGGCTCAGCCGGCCAGCAGGTCGGTGGCCATCCAGATCAGCGGCGCGGCCACCGCGAGCGGCAGCGCCACGCCCGCCGTCATGTGCACGAAGCGGGACGGGAAGTCGTACGCCGCGACCCGGCGGCCGATCAGCGCGCCCAGCCCGGCGAGCGCCCCCAACGCCACCGGCGCGCCCACCAGGAAGCCCAGCAGCACCGCCGCGACCAGGCCCAGCACCGGGCCCAGCTGCTTCGGGCCGGGCAGCGGAGCCGCCGCCAGCAGGGTGGCCAGCGCCACCGCGCCCACCCCGGCCGGCACCCAGTCGGCCAGCAGCAGCGTGGTGCACAGCGCCGTCACCACGGTGGCCGAACCCAGCACGGTCAGCGCGTAGAACCGCTCCTTCGGATCCGAGGGGCGGAACGTCTGCAGCACCAGGACCAGCAGGAAGAACCCGCCCAGGGCGCCCACCACGGCCGCCGCGTCGCCGTTGGAGTCCGCCAGCAGCACGGCAACGTCCGCGGCGAGCCCGGCCAGCGCGACGAGCAGGATGCCCTGACGGGCCGGCCACATGCCGTTCAGCCGGAACCAGCCGGCCGCCGTCAGCAGCTGCAGCAGCGCGACCACCAGGGCCAGCGCCACCTGCCCCAGCGCGGCACCACCGGCCAGCAGCGCGGCCACGCCCGCCGTGATCAGGGCGGGCTGCAGGCCCGGGTCGATGATCGGCGAACCGGTCCGGCCGCCGCCCGGAGCGGCGGAGGGCGCGGCGTTCGGCGCGGCGAGCGGGCTCGGCTGCGCGGGGAGGGAGCCGTACGGCGGGGCGGCGGGGGCGTCCGGGCGCTTGAGCGTCATGGTCGGCGGGTCGAAGCCCGCTCCGGCTGGCGGCATGCCGCCAGCGGGCATTCCGGCAGCGGGCATCCCGGCGGCGGGCGCGGCCTGCTGCGGGGCCGGGGCCGCGTGCCGTGCCCGCGAGGGCTGCTGCGGCTGCTGCGGCTGTTGATGCGGCTGCGGCTGCGGCTGCGGCTGCACCGGAGGGTGCTGAACCGGAGGCTGCCCGAGGTGCTGCGGCGGGGCCACCGGCATCGCGCCGGACACCCGCACCGGCGGCAGCAGCGTGGTGGCCCCCGCGTCGTCCAGCGGTGGAACGGGCGGGAGCACGGTGGTGGCGGGCCCGTCGTCGAACGCGGGCACCGGCGGCAACAGGGTGGTGGCCGCCGCGTCGTCGAAGGCCGGAACCGGCGGCAGCAGCGTGGTCGCCGCCTCGTCGTCCACCGGATAGCCGTACGGGTGCTGCGCCGCGTACTGCGGATGCGGCTGGGGCTGCTGCGGGTGCGGCTGGGGCTGCGGGGGCTGCTGCGGCCAGGTGCCGTAGCCGCCGCCGTGGTTCGGGTCGTTCATGTCCGTCACGCCGCTCACCCTCCCGCGAACGGCGGGAGGACCTCGACCGTCCCGCCCTCGGTCAGGGCCACCGTCGCATGGTCCCGGCCGCCCACCTGCGCGCCGTCGACCAGGTACGAACAGTGTCCGAGCAGCTGGACGAGCTTCGGCCGGTCGGCGTGCCGCTCCTTGGCCGCGGCCAGCGCCTCCGCCAGGGTCGCCGCCTCGTACGGCTCCTCGGCCAGCCCGGCCTCGGACTTCGCCGCCGCCCAGTAGCGGATCGTCCCGCGCGCCCGGGCGCCGCTCGCGGGCTCGGTGGTCGCGCCCATCGGGCCACCCCTTCCGTTCGTCCTCGCCCGGTCCCGGTGGCCCGGTCCGGCTCGCCACCGGAGCTCCCGCCCGACCACCCGAACGATGGACCCGGGCAGCGCCGCCGATGTGCGTCCCATGATGGCGTGTCCGCCGGTCGGAGCGGCAATCGCCCTGGCCGGACCGGCCCGGGGCGGCGCGCGAAGCTGTGGCCAGGCTCACCCGGCGCGCGCCCGGATTGGGTGAACCGCCGGATTCGCGCACTCCCGGCGCGGAGTGCGGTCGGCTATCCTCATGGACCAAGAGGGATCCGGGCAGAGTCGCCCCCGGGTCCTTTTGTGCTTTCAGGACGCCAGTACGGACGTTCGTGCGATTCGTCGGCCCACCCCCGGCGCGCCGCAGGAACCGCCCCGCCTCTCGCGGCACAAGGACGTGCCGGCCCGGCGGGGTGTCGTCACCCGGCGCCGGGCCGCCACCCGGGACCGGACCAGACCGGAGGGTTCGCGGGATGAACAGGGCAGGAACGTCGCGCCAGGGGTTGCGGGACCCCCGGCGCGCCACGCGCTCCCCCGAAGCCGCCCGGGCGTCCTCCTCCCTCCCCTCAGCACCTGCGTTCTCCGGCTGCGGCGGCAGCCGGAACGCGACCGCGACGACCCGGAAAGGGGACCACCGGGTATGAGTTCTCTCCTCCTCCTCACCAACGCGCTGCAGCCGTCCGCCGAAGTGCTGCCGGCCCTCGGCCTGCTGCTGCACAACGTCCGGGTCGCGCCCGCCGAGGGATCCGCCCTGGTGGACACCCCCAGCGCGGACGTCATCCTGGTCGACGGCCGGCGCGACCTGCCGCAGATCCGCAGCCTGTGCCAGCTGCTGCGCTCCACCGGCATCGGCTGCCCGCTGATCCTGGTGGTCACCGAGGGCGGCCTGGCCGCCGTGACCGCCGAATGGGGCATCGACGACGTCCTGCTGGACACCGCAGGACCGGCCGAGGTCGAGGCCCGGCTGCGGCTCGCCCTCGGCCGCCTGCAGGTCGCCGTCGACGACAGCCCGATGGAGATCCGCAACGGCGACCTCTCGGTCGACGAGGCCACCTACTCGGCGAAGCTCAAGGGCCGGGCACTCGACCTCACCTTCAAGGAGTTCGAGCTGCTCAAGTACCTCGCCCAGCACCCCGGCCGGGTCTTCACCCGGGCCCAGCTGCTGCAGGAGGTCTGGGGCTACGACTACTTCGGCGGCACCCGGACGGTGGACGTCCACGTCCGGCGGCTGCGCGCCAAGCTCGGCGTCGAGAACGAGCAGCTGATCGGCACCGTGCGCAACGTCGGCTACCGCTTCGTCGTCCCGGAGAAGGCCGAGAAGAGCGAGCGCCCGGACCTCTCGCAGCGCCCTTCGACCCCGCTGGAGGCCTGACCGGACGGGCCGGGCGGGCCGCCCCCCGCCCGGTCCGTCCGGATCCGTCCCGGTACGACCCCCCCAAGCGGCCCCAGGTCCCACTGCCGCCCCGGGGGCCACACGCGTAGACTCCCTCCGTGGCCAAGGTGACGCGCGACGATGTAGCCCGACTGGCTGGGACCTCGACCGCGGTCGTCAGCTACGTGATCAACAACGGGCCGCGCCCGGTCGCGCCCGCGACCCGGGAGAAGGTCCTCGCGGCGATCGAGCAGCTCGGCTACCGGCCGAACAGCGTCGCCCAGGCGATGGCCTCCCGACGGACCAACCTGATCGGCATGGTCGTCCCCGACGCCCGCCAGCCCTTCTTCGCCGAGATGGCCCACGCCGTCGAACGGGCCGCCTCCGAACGCGGCAAGCTCGTGCTGATCGGCAACTCCGACTACGTCGACGACCGCGAGGTCCACTACGTCCGCGCCTTCCTCGGCATGCGGGTCTCCGGGCTCATCCTGGTCAGCCAGGGCCCCTCGCAGCGCGCCGCCGAGGAGTTCGCCGCGATGGAGGGCGCGAAGGTGGTGCTGCTGCACCGCCGCCCCGAGGCGATCGACGACGTCGCGGTGGTCACCGACGACGTCGGCGGCGCCGAGGCCGTCGTCCGCCACCTGCTGGAGGTCCACGGGCACCCGTACGTGGCCTGCTTCGGCGGCCCGGTGGAGTCCCCCGCCCCCGGCGACCCGGTCATCGACCACGTCGAGGGCTGGCAGCGCGCCATGGACGCCCACGGCGTCCCCACCGCGCCCCACCTGATCGACGCCCCCTTCCACCGCTACGGCGCCTACGAGGTCGCGCTCGACCTGCTGCGCCGGCCGGACCGGCCGCGGGCGGTCTTCTGCTCCACCGACGACCAGGCCATCGGCGTGCTGCGGGCCGCCCGCGAGGTCGGCCTGCGCGTGCCCGAGGACCTCGCGGTAGCCGGCTTCGACGACGTGCCCGAGGCCGCGCTCGCCGACCCGCCGCTGACCACCGTCGCCTCCGACCGCGACGCGATGGCCCGGGCCGCCGTGGACCTGGTGCTGGACGACTCCCTGATGGTGCCCGGATCGGACACCGAGCGGGTCCGCAAGTTCCCGTCCCGCCTGGTCATCCGCCGTTCCTGCGGCTGCAACGGCGCCGCGCCCGGGCGGACCCTGCCGGAATGACCGAACGGGGAAGCGGACGGAGCCACCGCAGCGGAACGGTCGATTCCGCTCCGTAAGCGGCCTGACCAGGCTTTATGAGAAGCCAACGCGCTTCTCGGGGCGTTCTGAGCCGCTTCTCATCCGGTCCTCATCCACCGGGCGGAGCTTGGTCGGCATGAGCGAACAGCAGCAGCACTCCGACGAGCAGTACGGCCCGTACGAGCAGCCCCGCGTCATCGAGGGCACCGTGCTCGGCCACGGCGCCGGCAGCACCGACCCGCGCACCGGGTACGGCGCCGGCAGCACCGACCCGCGCACTGGCTACGGGTACCGGGAGGACCACTCCGGCGGCAGCTTCGACGGACCGCCCCCTCCCCCGCCCATGCCGCCCGAGCCCCCCACCCTGCTCGGCCACCCCGCCGGGCCCGAGGACCACGCCGGCCACGGCGGCCACGGCGGCCGGGCCCGCCACGGCCTGCTGCGCGGACGGCTCGCCCTGGTCACCGCCGTCGCCGCGATCGCCGCCGTCATCGGCGGGGTCACCGGCGGCGTCGTCGCCGCCGACCGGCCGTCCTCCGACTCCCGCGTCGGCACCATCGCCAGCCCGGTCTCCGCCCGCACCGACGGCAGCGCCAACGTGCCCGCCATCGCCTCCGCCGTCTCCCCCAGCGTCGTCCAGATCACCGTCAAGAGCGGCAACGGCACCGCCACCGGCACCGGCGTCGTGCTGAACGACAGCGGCCAGATCCTCACCAACTTCCACGTGATCGACACCGCGGCCAACGGCAGCGGCCGGATCACCGTCACCTTCAAGGACGGCTCCACCGCCCCCGCCACCGTCACCGGCACCGACAAGAAGCTCGACGTCGCCGTGATCACCGCGACCGGCGCCAAGAACCTCTCCCCCGCCGTCCTCGGCGACTCCTCCACCGTGGCCGTCGGCGATCCGGTCGTCGCCATCGGCAACCCCGACGGCCTCACCGGCACCGTCACCTCCGGCATCATCAGCGCCGAGAACCGCGACGTCACCGTCCAGCTCGACGAGGGCTCCACCAGCGGCAACGGCGGCTTCGGCTTCCCCAACCTGCCCGGCCTGCGCGGCAGCATCCCGCAGCAGCAGAGCGGCGCCGACACCACCACCTACAAGGCCTTCCAGACCGACGCCGCCCTCAACCCCGGCAACTCCGGCGGCCCGCTGATCAACGCCAACGGCCAGGTCATCGCCATCAACTCGGCCATGTACGCCCCGAACGGCGCCAACTCCACCGCCGGCGGCGGCAGCAGCACGGCCGGCAGCGTCGGCCTCGGCTTCGCCATCCCGATCAACGACATCAAGCAGGTCCTGCCGAAGCTCGAAGCCGGCCAGAGCCTGTGAGCCACAATCCCTGAGAACCGGTAAGCGTCCGCGAGGCGGACAATTGCTCCCAGCAGGCCCTCCATCCGACGAGAAAGGGCACCAGCCCATGACCCCGTCCGCCGACGACCGCAGCACCGCCGAGGCCGGCCACCCCTCCGCCCGGCTCCTCGTGGTCGACGACGAACCCGCCCTCCGGGACGCCCTGGAGAGCAGCCTCGCCTTCGAGGGCTACGAGGTCGCCACCGCCACCGACGGCTACGAGGCCCTGGAGTCCGTCGAACGCGACAAGCCCGATCTCGTCCTGCTGGACATCATGATGCCCCGGATGGACGGCCTCACCGCCGTCCGCCGGATGCGCTCCCGCGGCGACACCGTCCCCGTCCTGATGCTCACCGCCCGCGACGCCGTCGGCGACCGCGTCACCGGCCTCGACGTCGGCGCCGACGACTACCTCGCCAAGCCCTTCGAACTCGACGAACTCCTCGCCCGCGTCCGCGCCCTGCTGCGCCGCAACGCCCTCGCCACCGAGGCCGCCGCCCGCGCCGCCGCCGAGGACGACAGCGAGGTGCTCGCCTTCGGCGACCTGCGGATGAACACCGCCACCCGCGAGGTCACCCGCGCCGGCAAGCCGGTCGAACTCACCCGCACCGAGTTCATGCTGCTGGAGATGTTCCTCGCCCACCCCCGCCAGGTCCTCACCCGCGAGCAGATCCTCAAGGCGGTCTGGGGCTTCGACTTCGAGCCCTCCTCCAACTCCCTGGACGTGTACGTGATGTACCTGCGCCGCAAGACCGAGCAGGGCGGCATGCCGCGCCTGATCCAGACCGTGCGCGGCGTCGGCTACGCCCTGCGCCCGGCCGCCGGCGCCGGCGCGTGAACACAGTTCCGCCCCCGCCGCTGGCGCCGCCGCGCACCCCGGGCCGACGCGAGCGGATCGTCCACTGGTACCGCTCCCGCTCGCTCCGCGGCCGCCTCACCTTCCTGAGCGCGGCGGCGGTGGCGGTGGCCATCGCGCTGTCGGCGCTGGCGTGCTGGTTCATCGTGGAGAAGCAGCTGTACAACCAGGTGCGGACGGACCTGGCCAGCGCGACGCTGCCACCACCTCCCCGGGTACCCAGCCTCGACTGCTACAGCACCCCGGAGTCCGCGCTCCAGAACCAGTCCCACGGCCTGACGCCCGAGAACACCGGATCGGTCGCGCGGGACACCCAGTACGTCCGGGAAAATCCGACGGGCGTCTGCCTTCCTCCCTACGCGACCAAAGCGATCGAGCTGGAACCCGGCGATTCGAACGTCTTTCTTCTCAAGAACGGCCAATCGATCATCAGGGACGGCCAGTTCACCGACGGGACTCCTGCGGTCGTCCGAGTGTCCCTGACCCATTTCGGGACACGTCCCATCCTCTTGATGGTCGCCACCCCCACCCAGTCCGTCGAGGACTCCCTCCAGGGCCTCGCCATCCTCCTCAGCGCCGTCTCCCTCGGCGGCATCCTCCTCGCCGCCGTCGCCGGCCGCCTCGTCGCCCACTCCTCCCTCAAGCCCGTCGACCGTCTCACCGGCGCCGTCGAGCACATCGCCCGCACCGAGGAAGTCGGCACCACCATTCCGGTGCACGGCGACGACGAGATCGCCCGCCTGTCCACCTCCTTCAACTCCATGAGCACCGCCCTCGCCAACTCCCGCGAGCGCCAGACCCGTCTGATCGCCGACGCGGGCCACGAGCTGCGGACCCCGCTCACCTCGCTCCGCACCAACGTCGACCTGCTGATCCGCAGCGACGACACCGGCCGCCCGCTGCCCCCCGCGACCAAGACCAAGCTGCTGGGCAACATGAAGGCCCAGATGCAGGAACTCACCGTCCTGATCGGCGACCTGCTGCAGCTGTCCCGCCCCGACACCCCGAAGGCCGGCCCCAACCTCACCGTGGTCGCCCTGCACGAGATCGCCGACCGGGCCGTCCAGCGCGCCGAACTCCGCGGTCCCGGTCTGGTCTTCGAGGTGAGCACCGAGCCCTGGTACGTCCACGGCGACGCGTCCGGCCTGGAGCGGGCCGTGATCAACCTGCTGGACAACGCGGTCAAGTACAGCCCGCCCGGCGGCACCATCGAAGTCCGCCTCCACCAGGGCGTGCTGACCGTCCGCGACCACGGCCCCGGCATCCCGCCGGACGAGCTGCAGTACGTCTTCGACCGGTTCTGGCGCTCCCCCTCCTCGCGCCAACTGCCCGGCTCCGGCCTGGGGTTGTCGATCGTCGCGCAGAGCGTCCGGGAGGCGGGCGGTGAGGTCACCCTCGGCCCGGCCGAGGACGGCGGCCCCGGCGCCCTGGCCACCGTACGGCTGCCCGGAGGCCCCTCCCCCGAGTAGCCGCGCGGAGGCCCGGGAAGAACAGGACGGGCGGGGCGCCCCGACAGCGCCCCGCCCGTCGCTCAGGATCGGCTCACGGTCAGTCGATGTCGCTGCCCGGGCCGAGGATCTTGATCCGGTCCTGCGCCGGCGGCTTCAGCGGCGAGGCCGCCGAGCTGTGGGCCGCCAGGTAGGCCGTGAAGACGTTCAGGTCGGAGGCGCCGACGAGCTTGTCGGTGCCCGCCGCGAAAGCCGGGAAGCCGTCGCCGCCGCCGGCCAGGAACTCGTTGGCCGCGACCCGGTACTTGGCGGCCGGGTCGACCGGCGCACCGTTCAGCCGGATCGAGTCCACGACCACCCGGTCCGCGCCGGTCTTGCGCATGTCCAGGGTGTAGTGGAGGTTCGAGGACGCCTGGAGGACCTTCGGCGCCGCCTCGTTGAGCCCGCTCACCTGCTGCTGCAGCAGCTGGACCAGCTGGGCGCCGGTCAGCGTCTTGACCTGCATCATGTTGGTGAACGGCTGGACGGTGAACGCCTCGCCGTAGGTCACCACGCCGTCGCCCTCACTGCCCGAGGCCTTGTACACCAGGTCGGAACGCAGGCCACCGGGGTTCATGAAGGCGACCTGCGCCCCGCCCTTGGGACCCGGGGCGAGCCCCTCCAGCTGCGCGTCGGCGATCACGTCGCCGAGCGGCTTCTCCAGGTCGCTGCTGCCCCGGCCGTTGATGTCCGCGGAGATGTAGCCGATCGGACGGTTGGCGATCGGGGCGGCCAGCTTGGAGTAGCGGTCGATCAGCGCCGTCATGTCCGGCGCCTTCGGGACCGTGCGGCGCACCACGTGGTTCTCGGCCTTGACCGAGGGACGGACGATCTCGCCGGTGGTCCTGTCCAGCTTCATGTCGATCTCGGTGAACAGCCGGCCGAAGGAGGCGGCACTGGTGACCGAGCGCGGCACGCCGTTGGGGTCCGGGATCTCGCAGGCGTACGCGTTGTGGGTGTGGCCGGTGACGATGGCGCCGACGGCCGGGTCGATGTTCCGGGCGATGTCGACGATCGGGCCGGAGACGCCCTGGCCGGCCGGGCCGCAGTCGTAGTTGTAGACGCCGCTGGCCGGGTAGCCGCCCTCGTGGACCAGCGCGACGATCGAGTTGACGCCCTTGGCCTTGAGCTCCGCGGCGTACTTGTTGATCGTGGTGACCTCGTCGGCGAACTTCAGGCCCTTGACGCCCTCGGCGGTCACGATGTTCGGCGTGCCCTCCAGGGTGACGCCGATGAAGCCGATCTTCACCCCCTGGGACTTGGTCACCCAGTACGGCGGCAGCAGGGTCTTGCCGGTCTTCTCGTCGGTGACGTTGGCCGACAGGTAGTTGAAGTTGGCGCCCTTGAACGTGCGGCCGGGCTCGTAGCAGCCGTCGGTCGGGTGGCAGCCGCCCTCCTGCTTGCGCAGCAGCTCCGCCGCGCCCTGGTCGAACTCGTGGTTGCCGACCGAGGTGACGTCCAGCCCGAGCTTGTCCATCGCCTCGATGGTCGGCTCGTCGTGGAACAGCGCCGAGGTGAGGGGGCTGGCGCCGACGATGTCGCCGGCCGCGACGGTGATCGAGTCGTCGGCCGGGATCCGCGCCTTGCGCAGTTCGGTGGCCAGGTACTCGATGCCGCCGGCCGGGGTGGAGACCACCTGACCGGTCGCCGGGTCGACCTCCTTGATCGCGCCGGAGGAGCCGGCCGGGGGCTCCAGGTTGCCGTGGAAGTCGTTGATCGCCAGCAGCTGGAGGTTGACGGTCTTGTGACGCCTGGCGTCGGCGTCGGCGGCCTGAGCGGCCGTCGGCACGACCACCGTGCCGAACAGACCTGCGGCGGCGACGACGGCGAACGCCGCCCGTCGGGATCTGACGGTGAGCATGAGGGAACCCCTGCACTTGGAGGACCGCGCGGCGGCGGAGGACACCGGGCGTGCGCGATGGGTTGCGCGAGTGCAGCCTAGGGTCAACGCGCGTAGCTGTCAGGACGTAGAACGTAACGAGAGCATTACCTGCTGACGAACCATCGCGGCCGGACGCGGACGGGCAGCCTGCGCACCATCACGCCGCCCTCCGGCCGTCCGTCGGCCGCCCGCCGGTCAGACCCCCGGCTCGGCCGCCAACTGCCGTTCGGCCCGCACCCTTTCGGCCACCGCGTCCTCGGTCATCGCGCGGTCGGTGTACACCAGCGGCCGCTCGGTGTCGGTGATGATGTGCTTCACCACCTGGACGTTGCCGTTGACGTCCCACACCGCGATGCCCGGCGACAGGGTCGGGATGATCTCCACCGCCCAGCGCGGCAGACCCAGCACCCGGCCGGTGGCCCGCGCCTCCTCGGCCTTCTGCATGTAGATCGTCCGGGTGGAGGCCATCTTCAGGATCGCCGAGGCCTCCTTGGCCGCCGCACCGTCCACCACGTCCGACAGGTGGTGCACCACCGCGACGAACGAGAGCCCGAGCCGTCGTCCGAACTTCAGCAGCCGCTGGAACAGCTGGGCCACGAACGGACTGTTGATGATGTGCCAGGCCTCCTCGACCAGGAAGATGCGCTTCTTCCGGTCCGGCCGGATCCAGGTGTGCTCCAGCCACACCCCGACGATCGCCATCAGGATCGGCATCGCGATCGAGTTCCGGTCGATGTGCGAGAGGTCGAAGACGATCAGCGGCGCGTCCAGGTCGATGCCGTCGGTGGTCGGGCCGTCGAACATGCCGCGCAGGTCACCGTCGACCAGCCGGTCCAGCACCAGCGCCACGTCCAGGCCCCAGGACTGCACCTCGTCCACCGCCACGCCCAGCGACTCCACCGAGGACAGCTCGGGACTGCGCAGGGTGTCGATGATGTCGTCCAGCACCGGCTGACGGTCCTTCACCGTGGCCACCACATGGGCGTGCGCGGCCTTCAGCGCGAAGCCCGCCCGCTCCTCCAGCCCGCGCCCCATCGCCACCTCGATGATGGTGCGCAGCAACGACAGCTGCCCGGTCTGGGTGATCGCCGGGTCCAGCGGGTTGAGCTTCACCCCGCCGTCCCGGGCCGCCATCGGGTCCAGCCGGATCGACTTTATGCCCAGCGCCTCGGCGATCAGGTTCCACTCGCCCACGCCGTCCTCGCCCTGGGCGTCGAGCACCACGACCTGCCGGTCGCGGAACCTCAACTGCCGCAGCACGTACGTCTTCTCCAGCGCCGACTTGCCGTTGCCGGACTCCCCCAGCACCAGCCAGTGCGGGGCCGGCAGCTGCTGCCCGTACAGCTGGAAGGGGTCGTACACGTAGCCCTTGCCGCTGTACACCTCGCGCCCGATGATCACGCCCGAGTCGCCCAGCCCCGGTGCGGCCGTCGGCAGGTAGACCGCCTGCGCCTGGCCGGTCGAGGTGCGTACCGGCAGCCGGGTGGTCTCCACCTTGCCGAACAACAGGCTGGTGAACGCGTCGGTGAGGTTGCCGAGCGCCATGGGCGGCCTCCTGGTGCCAGCGGTAGGGGTGGACGGGTGCGGTGCGGACGGACGGGCGCGGCGGTCAGCGGCGGATGCCGGTGGCGAACGGGAGGGTGTTGACGAAGGCCCGGTGGTGCTCGCGGTCGCACCACTCCAGCTTGAGGTAGCTCTTGCCGGCCGACGCCCGGATGGTCCGCTTGTCGCGGGCCAGCGCCTCGGGGTTGCGCGAGGAGACCGTGATGTAGCCGACCAGGTTCACCCCGGCCGCGCCGGAGGCCAGGTCGTCGCCGCGCTGGTCCACCCGGCCGGTGTGGGCCAGGTCGCGCGGGTCGACGGTGCGGTTCATCTTGGCCGCGCGGCTGGCCTCCGCCTCGTCGTTGGTCTTCTCGGTCAGCATCCGCTCGATCGCGACGTCGGTGGGCTCCAGGTCCATCGTCACCGCGACCGTCCGGATCACGTCCGGGGTGTGCACCAGCAGCGGGGCCAGGAAGTTGACGCCCACCGGGGTGAGCGGCCACTCCTTGATCCACGCGGTGGCGTGGCACCACGGCTCCCGGGTCGCCGACTCGCGGGTCTTCGCCGTCAGGTACTGCGGGTGGGTCGCGTCCAGCTCGGCCGGCCACGCGTTGCGCCGGGACATCGCCTGGATGTGGTCGATCGGGTGGTCCGGGTCGTACATCGAGTGCAGCAGCGAGGACAGCCGGGCCTGGCCCAGCGGCTGGCGCACCCGGATGTCCGCCTCGGCCAGCCGGGCGCAGATGTCGGTCAGCTCACGGGCCATCACGGCCGCCAGCCCGTCGTCGTCCCGGGACGGACCGCCGGCCGCGCGCTTCTCGTAGGCGTTGCGGCCCATCGCGTGCGCCTCGGCCGCCAGGTCACGGGTGTAGTGCATGCAGGCCACCAGGTACGCCCGGTGCTGCTCCGAGGAGGTCGACACCATCGACTGCAGCTGGTCGTACGACTCCTGCAGCCAGCGCGGCGCGTCGTGGTCACCGCGCCGCTCCACGTCCTTGGCGTGCGCGTCCGGGTCGGCCGGCAGGGTGCGGGCCAGGATCTGCAGCCGGGTCACGAAACCGTCCCCGTTGGCGACGTGCTTCAGCAGCGTCCCGAAGCGGTCGACCAGCGCCTCCTGGTCCTCCGAGTCGCGCAGGCCGACGCCCGGGCCCTCGATCTCGATCGCGGCCGTCACCGTCCGCCGCTCCAGGTGCATCAGCACCCCGACCTCGTCCGGCCCGAACGGCGCGGTCAGCCAGCGCAGCCGCCCCACCCCGGGCGGCGGTCCGATCTCCACCTCCCGGCCGTCCATCCGGGTGCCCGCGTCCATCGCGTCCGAACGCCACACCCCGCGCCCGCGGCGGACCGTCCGGCGGTAGGTGCGGTTGATCTCCACCCACTTGTAGAACGTCCGCTTGCGGTACGGCACGTAGACCGCCGCGATGGCCAGCAGGGGCAGGCCGAGCAGACCGGCGATCCGCAGCGGCAGGACCGGCATCAACAGGCCCCAGAGCATTCCGACGAACGCCCCGAAGATGATCAGCAGGATCTCGCCGGACTCCCGGTTCCGGCCGATCGGCGCGTTCGGGCGGGCCTTGCCGATCAGGTAGGTGCGGCGCTGGTGCACGTACGGCTGGGCGTACTGGGCACCGTACTGGCCGAGCGGTTCGCTGCTCACTTACCCGTCACCCTCCCTTCGCTGGATTGCTGTCGCGGATCGGAACCGGGGCCTGCGGCGGCCCGGCCTGCGGCGGTGGGGCCGGCGTCCGGCCGGCGTGTGCGGCGATGCCGGGCGCGACCGAGCCGCCGCCCGCACCGCCACCACCCGCACCGGCCGCCTGCGGACCGCGGTCGCCGTGGGTGGTGATGCCCTGCTTCATCAGGTTCGCGGTGCCGTTGATCATCGCCGAACCGGCCTGCACCGCGCTCGCCCGGGCCCGGCGCATGTTCAGCATCTCGTCGCCGAAGGTCGGCACGAAGCGGTACACCGCGGCGCTCGCGAAGATGGACAGGAACAGGATCGCCAGCCCGGACAGCACCCGGGCGAAGTCGTCGTTGGCCCCGGCGCCGGTCGCCACCGCGCCCGCCAGACCCAGGATGATCACGATGATCGGCTTCGCCAGGTCCACCGCCAGCATCATCCCGGCCCACCGGCGCACGTGCTTCCACAACTGCCGGTCCACCAGCCCCGCGTACACCGCCGTCCCCAGCAGCGCCCCCACGTACAGCATCGCCGCCCGGATCACCAGCTCGATCCAGAGCACCGCCGCCGCCAGCACCGCCACCAGCGACACGATCACCAGTATCAGCGGGCCGCCGCCGACGTCCCCCTTCTCCAGGGTGTCCGCGAAGCCGCTCAGGTAGGTCCCGGTGTCCGACTTCGTCCCGACCGCGATCGCCTTGGTCAGCCCGTCCGTCACGCTCACCACGGTGAACAGGATCAGCGGCGTGAACGCGGAGGCCACCACTGTCAGCCACAGGAAGCCGACCGCCTCCGAGACGGCCGTCGTCAGCGGCACCCCCCGCACCGCCCGCTTGGTCACCGCCAGCAGCCACAGCACCAGCGTGATCACCGTCGACACCGCGAACACCACGGCGTACTGCTGCAGGAACGACTGGTTGGTGAAGTCCACCGCCGTCGTCCCGTCGATCGCCCCGGACAGCTTCCGCACCACCCACGCCGCCGCCTGGGCACAGCCCTTGGCCAGCGACCCGAGCGGATCGGTCACGGTGCCCACGGTGCCGCTCCCGGGGACACCACCCCCGGGCGGAGCGCAGTACACGTCGTTCCCAGGGAGCGGAACTCCCGGACACGCCGTGTTGGTAACCCCGGCACCGGGGGTGGGCGATGGGTCCGCCATCGCGCGGTTGGCCGCCAACACGACGGAGAAGACGCCGAACAGCGCCGTCCCGGTCACACGGCCGACGATCCGGCGGACGAAGCCCGAGTTACCGTCAGCGGGCATAGCGGAAGCCTCCGAACTGCTCGACGGCACCAGTGATCTCCTCCGCGGTCGCGGCCTGCTGGTCCGGCGGGACAGGAGCCGGGCCCGCCACTCGGCTGAAGTCAGTGAGCTTCCAATCCGTTCCGGCCCATCGCAGACTGAGGTTGAGCGTGAACCACTCTTCGGAGACCGGCTTGGTCGACCGCTCACCGGCCAGTCCGAAGAGGCCGTTGCACCAAACGTCGACCTTGACACCGTCCGCGGTGTAGCCGTTGCTCTTGGTCCCGACCGGGATCGTCCGGCTGACGAAAGTCAACCCCTTGGGGGCCCGCCCCTGTGCGTCCACACCGAACCGGGCTGCCGTCTCCGGCGAGAACCCCTGGTCCAGCCGGCTCTGCAGCGCCCCCGCCGCTCCCGGGTCGGCGATGGTGGCGATGATGGTGTGGCGGCTGTCGGTGCGGAACATGTCCACGGAGCCGATCGCCACCGCGTAGTTGGCGGCGGCGGACTGGGCGCCCTGGTCGCTGTGCGGGAAGCCGGAGGCGATGCCGTTGACGGTGGTGCCGACGGGCTGGTCGCCGCTGGGGGCCGGGCCCGCGCCGGAGCCGGTGCCGGCCGCGGCGTGGTCGGCGGAGCTGCCGCCGCCGTTGCCGGGCTTGCCGCGGTTGGCGATGGAGACGGCGACGACGAGCAGCGTGACGACCACGAGGACGGTCAGCAGCGCGCGGAGCGGCCGTGACTGACGGAGGCTCGCCGGAGCGGAGGGCTGTTCGTCGACCGGCAGCCGCGTACGGGTGTGCGGCTGGTCGTCGGACAACGGCACGGCGGCCCTCCTGGTGCGGGGAGCCGGGGATGCGGCTCCGGGGGCCCTCCGCCCGGGGGCGGGCGCGGACGGAGGGTGGGAACGGGGGTGGAGTCCTGGCTGGTCGGCCACTGGTGGGGTCCGGATGGGGAACCTGCCCTCAGCCGGTCCGGGTCACTGTTGTCCGAGGTGTCCGAGTTGTCCGATCGTCAGATCGCCATGCCGTAGACAATGGTGAACAGAGTCCCGAGTGATCCGATGATGAACACGCCGGTCAGCCCGGCGATGATCAGCCCCTTGCCCTGTTCGGCGCCGAAGCTGTCGCGCATCGCGGTCGCGCCGATCCGCTGTTTGGCCGCGCCCCAGGCCGCGATGCCGAGGCAGAGGATGATGGCGAGCGCCATGATGACCTCGACCATCACCCGGGCTTCCGAGCCGAGGGTCGCGAACGGACCCCAGTCCGGGGCGATGCCGCCGATGATGGTGTCGATGCTCGGCTTCTTGGGTGGGTCCTCGGCCAGGTGGCCGACCGCATAGGTGTGCACGCTGCTCAGGTTCATTTCCATCTCACCGCCCGATCAGGCAAATTCAAGGGCCCTGACCCCGCCCGCGCGAAGGGTCGGTACCTATTCTTGGCCAGATCTGATGTCGACTTGGCTACTTCTCGCGGATTGGTCGTGAGGCATCGGACACGTGCGCGAGGATGTCCACCGTACGAAGGATAGCGCTCACTCTTTGTATCTCTGATGATTGCGGTGAGCAACGCCTTCCGGGACACTTCGACTGACGATTCGTCGGGATGGTGCTGATGGTACTCCGGAAGGCCGGTACGGCCGCCGCTGCGGCGGGAGTTGTCGCGTTCGGGTTCCTCGGTCTGGTGACGATGGGGACGTATGCGGCGAGTGGGACGCCGCAGCAGTCGGCGAATCGCTCGGCGCTCTCTCCCGGAACGGTCCCGGCGGCCTATCAGGATGCCTTCCAGAAGTGGGGATCGCTCTGCCCGGAGATCTCCGCACCGATGCTCGCGGCGCAGCTGTACCAGGAGAGCGGCTTCGACCCGAGGGCCCAATCGCCGGTCGGGGCGCAGGGGATGGCGCAGTTCATGCCGGGCACCTGGCCGGTGTACGCCACGGACGGTGACGGGGACGGCAAGAAGGACGTCTGGAACCCGTACGACGCGATCGCCACGGCGGCGGTGTACGACTGCGCGCTGGCCAAGGACGTCTCCGGGGTGCCGGGCGACCCCCAGGCCAACCTGCTGGCCGCCTACAACGCCGGCCCGTACGCGGTGACGAAGAACGGGGGGATCCCGCCGTACCGGGAGACCCAGGGCTATGTGCGGAACATCCAGGCGATGGCCCGCAGTTTCGCCGCGCCGACCGCGCCGGTGGAGGTGTCCGCGCAGTCGGCCGGCGCGATCTACTTCGCCCAGACCAAGCTCGGCACGCCGTACCTGTGGGGCGGCGAGGGCCTGTCCTCGCAGAACGGGCAGTTCGACTGCTCCGGGCTCACCAAGGCGGCGTTCGCCACCGTGGGCATCGAGCTGCCCCGGGTGGCCAACGACCAGTGGTACGCCGGGCCGCACCCGTCGCGCGATCAGCTGCGGCCGGGGGACCTGGTGTTCTTCGCGACGGACCTGAGCGATCCGCGGAGCATCCACCACGTGGGGATCTACGTCGGCGGCGGCTACATGATCAACGCACCGCACACCGGGGCGGTGATCCGCTACGACAAGATCGACACCAGGGAGTACATCGGGGCGACCCGGGTGACCTCGGACGGCGCCCAGGCGCTGCCGACCCGCGACAACAACGGCAACGGCGCGGTACAGCCCCCGAGCCGGCCCGGCACCACGGCGCCTGCCGCCACCGGCCGCCCCGCGGCCGCCGCCCCGCCCGCCCCGACGGCGGTGGGACGGCCCTGATCGAAGGGGTGGAACCGGCGGGACCGGCCGAGTCGTCCGTCGGTCTGTGTGCGGGCTGTGGACGCTGAGTCAAGTTTCCATAACCCGGCGTTTCCGTGGAACGCTGTGTCCCGGCGATGACGTTGGGTCCGATGGCCCCCCGTCAGCGTTCCGCGCCGGGCGGGCCCCGGCGGGAACGCACAGGTACAGCGGACCAGAAGGAGGTGCGGCGTGTCGACGCCGCTTGCCGACACGACCAACCCCGACCTCGGCCTGCTCTACGCCGTCAACGGCCTGGCCAAGAGCTCCCCGCAGTGGCTCGACCACCTGGTCTCGTGGATCGGCGAGTACGGCATCCTGATCGGCCTCGCGATGCTCGGGCTGGTGGGCTGGCTGCAGGCGAGGCGCCGTCCGGACGCGCCGGTGGCGATCGCCGGGCTGCTCTGGGTGCCGCTCTCGGTGGCCGTCGCCGAGCTGGCCAACCTGCCGATCGCCGCGATCGTGGACCGGCCGCGGCCCTTCGTCGACCACCCCGGGCTGCTGGTGCTGGTGGACGGCAAGGCCGGCACCCACTCCTTCGTCAGCGACCACTCGACCATGACGATGGCCGTCGCGGTGTCGCTGTTCCTGGTGAACCGGAGGCTGGGCTGGATCGCCGGGGGCCTGGCCCTGCTGCAGGGCTTCTGCCGGATGTTCATGGGCGTCCACTACCCGACCGACGTGATCGGCGGCTACGCGCTCGCCGCCGCCGTGGTGCTGCTGCTGGCGCCGATCGCGATGGCGGTGCTGGTCCCGTTCTGCCACGCGCTGGGCCGGACGGCGGTCGCCCCGCTGATCCGGGCGCCGGAGCGCGGCGGTACGGCCCGTGGCGCGGCCCCGCGCGGCCGTCGGCGCGGGCGGGGGGCGGTGCGCTCCGAGGAGCAGCCGCCGGAGTCGGATCTGGCGGCCTGATCCAGGCCCCGGCCCGGCTAGTCGGCGGGCTCGCCGCCGTACTCGGCGGCGTGGTCGGCCGCCTCGCGGCGGGCCAGGTCACGGGAGCGGCGGGCGGCGGAGTACCAGCCGCAGCTGCAGGTCGCGAAGGCGAAGGAACCGCGTTCGCCGACCGCGACGCGGTGCTCGGGCATCCGGGTGGTGCCGGGGACGGTCGGCAGCTCACTGTGCACGTGGTTCACCGTAACGCGCCGGACGGCCGGTGCGCGACGCCCCGGGTTTCCCCGGTTCCCGTAACCCTTCGCGGCTCAACTCGTTTGCCCGGAAAGAGCTCTGCCCGCCCGGAGGGGTCCGGAGGGGCAGTCGGGCCCGAGGGGGTTGTCGCGAGGATGAAGATGACCGACCAGCAGCGAACCGGGCGGCCGGCGCGCCGTCCGGGGCCGCACCTGCGCGCGGCGGCCGGGGCCGCCCTGCTCGCCGCCGCCCTGGCCGCGGGAGCCGCCGGCTGCTCGGGCCACACCGGCGGCGGTTCCTCCGACCGGCAGTCGGCCGTCGCCGACCAGCTGGCCGCGGACCCGCTGACGGCGGTGCGCAACGCCGCCGACATCACCGGCCGCACCGGCTCGGCGCACACCGCCACCGAGCTGGTCACCGAGTCCGCCGACAAGAAGGCCTCGTTCAGCGGGAGCGGCGGCTACGACTACGTGAAGCGGCTCGGCCGGCTTGAGGTGCAGGTGCCGCCGGGCGCGGCGACCACCGGGAAGATCGTCGAGGTGGTCCTGCCGGGCACCGTCTACCTGCAGAACAGCGGGGCCAAGGTGCCCGAGGGCAAGTGGGTCAAGCTGGACGTGCGGCAGCTGCCGGACGGCAACCTGGTGAGCAGCGGCGCCACCGACCCGGCCTCGGCGGCGGGTGCGCTGCGCGGGGTGCAGAAGGCCGACCTGGTGGGCACCGAGACCGTGAACGGCACGCCGCTGCACCACTACCGGGGCACCCTGGACCTGGCCAAGGCGGCCGACGCCACCGGTGGCCGGGGCGGGGACGGCCTGCGGATGGGCGGGCAGACCTTCACCGTCAAGGAGGTCCCGTACGACGTCTGGCTGGACGACCAGGGCCGGCTGCGAAAGGTGGTCGAGGTGTTCACCTTCGCCGGGGTGGCCGGGTCGAAGGAGGCCAGGGACCAGGTGAAGGTCACCTCCACCACCTCGCTGTCGGACTTCGGCAAGCCGGTCGAGGCGGCCGAGCCGCCGGCCTCGGACATCTACCAGATGAAGCCCTCGGAGAGCCCGAAGTAGGCCGTCGGGCGGGTGGCCGCGCGGGGAGCGACGGCCACCCGTTTCGGCGGCGCCGAGATGGCCCGTCCGTGCCATGTGGACGGGCCCCGGAGTGCCTAGGCTGGACGTCGGGTGGCTGCCGCCCGGGCTGGCGAGGCACTGAAGGGGTGGTGCAGGTGGTGTCCACGGGCGGCCGCAGCGGCGGCCACGACGACGCGGCCCTCGACGAGATCGAGCTGGCCGGCGAGCTGATGATCGCCGCGACGGCCAGCGCCGGTGACCGGCTGCCGACCGAGCGGATCGACGAGGTGCTGCTGGACCGGGTGGACCCGATCCGGACCGAGCGGGAGGGCGACGGCTGACGGCCGTCGCGCGGGCCGGCCGTGCGGGGCCGGGCTCAGCTGCGCAGCAGTCGGCCGATCGCGGCCGAGGCCTCCGCCACCTTGGCGTCCAGTTCGACGCCGCCCTGTTCGGCGGCCGCGGCGACGCAGTGCCGCAGGTGCTCCTCCAGCAGGGAGAGCGCGAAGGACTGCAGGGCCTTGGTGCTGGCCGAGACCTGGGTGAGCACGTCGATGCAGTAGACGTCCTCGTCGACCATCCGCTGGAGTCCGCGGACCTGGCCCTCGATCCGGCGCAGCCGCTTGAGGTGGGCGTCCTTCTGCGCACTGTAGCCGTGCGGGCCGTGCCCGCTCCCGTGCGCCGCGGCGGCCGGGGTGCCGGCGTGCGGGTCGGTGCCGGGCGCGTGGTCCGGTTCGGTGCGCGCTTGCGTCGTGGTCATCGGCCCGCCTTCGTCTGAGTGCCTGGTGGCTGCGTCGGCCACCAGTGTCCAACACCGGGGCCCTCCGCGGTGTTCCGACGGCCCACCCGGCATGTGCCGAACGGCCTGGTGGGGGTCGCGGCGGGGTTCACCCGTCTGAGCGGCGCCCCGGTCCCTCGCGCGCAGGACGGGGGCAATCGGCGCGAGGTTCCGTCAGACTGGGGAATCACGTCCGCACATGGCCGTGCGGTCCGGGTCGGCCGGTTCGGCAGCCGAACGGAAGGGGAGGTTCCGCCTCCCTGCTCACCACCCCGTTTGCGCGATCGCGCTTGGTTGCACCTAGCATCGTTCAGTCCGTACCCCGCACATCGGAGATTTCCGTGCGTTTTAGCCTGACCCCGAAGGAGACGAGTTTCTACGACATGTTCGCCGCCGCCGCGGAGAACCTCGTCGTCGGATCGAAGCTCCTGCTGGAACTGCTGGGATCAGACGTGTCGGCCCGCGCGGAGATCGTCGAGCGCATGCGCGCCGCCGAGCACGCCGGGGACGACACCACCCATGCCGTCTTCCACCAGCTGAACTCCTCCTTCATCACGCCCTTCGACCGCGAGGACATCTACAGCCTCGCCTCGTCGCTGGACGACATCATGGACTTCATGGAGGAGGCCGTCGACCTGGTCGTCCTCTACGACATCCAGACCCTGCCGAAGGGCATCGAGCAGCAGATCGAGGTGCTGGCGCGCGCCGCGGAGCTCACCGCCGAGGCGATGCCGAACCTGCGCAGCATGTCCAACCTCACCGAGTACTGGATCGAGGTCAACCGGCTGGAGAACCAGGCCGACCAGATCCACCGCAAGCTGCTCGCCCACCTGTTCTCCGGCCAGTACGACGCCATCGAGGTGCTCAAGCTGAAGCAGGTCGTGGACGTCCTTGAGGAGGCGGCGGACGCTTTCGAGCACGTCGCCAACACGGTGGAGACCATCGCCGTCAAGGAGTCCTGACCCTCGTGGACATGGCTGCACTCATCGCCGTCATCGGCGTTGCGTTCTTCTTCACGTACACCAACGGCTTCCACGACTCGGCGAACGCCATCGCCACGTCGGTCTCCACCCGGGCGCTGACCCCGAGGGCCGCGCTCGCGATGGCCGCCGTGATGAACCTGGCCGGCGCCTTCCTGGGCAGCGGGGTGGCGCACACCGTCTCCAAGGGGATCATCGAGACCCCCAAGGGGAACCAGGGGATGGCGATCCTGTTCGCCGCCCTGGTCGGGGCGATCGCCTGGAACCTGGTCACCTGGTACTTCGGCCTGCCGTCCTCCTCCTCGCACGCGCTGTTCGGCGGCATGGTGGGCGCGGCGCTGGCCGGCGGGATCGGGGTGATCTGGAACGGCGTCATCGACAAGATCGTCATCCCGATGATCCTCTCGCCGGTGGTCGGCCTGGTCGGCGGCTTCATCGTGATGCTGGCGATCCTGTGGATCTTCCGCCGGGCCAACCCGCACCGCGCCAAGCGCAACTTCCGGGTCGCCCAGACCGCCTCGGCCGCCGCGATGGCGCTGGCGCACGGCCTCCAGGACGCCCAGAAGACCATGGGCATCGTGGTGATGGCGCTGACCATCTCCGGCCACCAGACCACCGGGGACATCCCGGTCTGGGTGAAGATCTCCTGCGCGACCATGCTCTCGCTGGGCACCTACGCGGGCGGCTGGCGGATCATGCGGACGCTCGGCCGCAAGATCATCGAGCTGGACCCGCCGCAGGGCTTCGCGGCCGAGGCCACCTCCTCGGCGGTCATGTACATCACGTCGTTCGTCTTCAAGGCGCCGATCTCCACCACCCACGTGATCACCGCGGCGATCATGGGCGCGGGGGCCACCAAGCGGATCCGCGCGGTGCGCTGGGGCGTCGCGAAGAACATCGTGCTCGGCTGGTTCATCACGATGCCGGCGGCCGCCGTCGTCGCGGCGCTGGTGTACTGGTTCGTCCACCTGTTCTGGGGCTGAGCCCGCCGGAACGGCCGATCCACCGGTCGGCACAGCGGACAGGGCCCGCCCCCCACATCTCGGGGGGCGGGCCCTTCTTCATGCCCCGCGGCGGCACCGCCATGCAGCACCGCGGGGCAGCTGGGGTCCGGACTAGCCGAAGCGGCCGGAGATGTAGTCCTCGGTCGCCTGCACCGACGGGTTGGAGAAGATCCGCTGGGTGTCGTCCAGCTCGACCAGCTTGCCCGGCTGGCCGACGCCGGCCAGGTTGAAGAAGGCGGTGCGGTCGCTGACGCGGGCCGCCTGCTGCATGTTGTGGGTGACGATGACGATGGTGAACTGCGACTTCAGCTCGCCGATCAGGTCCTCGATGGCGAGGGTGGAGATCGGGTCGAGCGCGGAGCAGGGCTCGTCCATCAGCAGGACCTGGGGCTCGACCGCGATGGCGCGGGCGATGCACAGGCGCTGCTGCTGACCGCCGGAGAGGCCGGCCCCCGGCTTGTTCAGCCGGTTGTGGACCTCCTTCCAGAGGTTGGCGCCCTTCAGCGAGCGCTCCACCACGTCGTCCAGGACGGACTTCTTCTTCACGCCGGCGAGCTTGAGCCCGGCGACCACGTTGTCGTAGATCGACATGGTCGGGAACGGGTTCGGGCGCTGGAAGACCATGCCGATGGAGCGCCGCACGGCGACCGGGTCGACGTTGGAGGCGTACAGGTTCTCGTCGTCCAGGAGGACCTTGCCCTCGACCCGGGCGCCGGGGATCACCTCGTGCATCCGGTTGAGGGTGCGCAGGAAGGTGGACTTGCCGCAGCCGGAGGGGCCGATGAAGGCGGTCACCGAGCGGGGTTCGATGCTCATCGAGATGTCCTCGATGGCCTTGGTGGTGCCGTAGTAGGCCGACAGTCCGCTGACGTCGATGCGCTTGGCCATGATCGTTGCTTCTCTCGTCTGTCTTCGTACGTCAGTCGGTCGCTCAGTGTCCGGCCTTGGGCGAGCGCCAGCGTGCGATGCCCCGGGCGATGAGGTTGAGCCCCATCACGAAGGCGATCAGCACCAGCGCGGCGCCCCAGGCGCGGGCGTAGCCGAAGTCGTTGTTGACCACCGAGTACTGCTGCCAGATGTACATCGGCAGGGACTGCTGCGGTCCGTCGAACGGGTTGCTGTTGATGTAGTCGGCGCCGAACACCAGCATCATCACCGGGGCGGTCTCGCCCGTGATGCGGGCGACCGCGAGCATCACGCCGGTGGTGATGCCGCCGATCGCGGTGGGGAGGACGATCCGCAGGATGGTCTTCCACTTCGGCACGCCGAGGGCGTACGAGGCCTCGCGCAGCTCGTTCGGGACGAGCTTGAGCATCTCCTCGGTGGACCGGACCACGACCGGGATCATCAGGATCGCCAGCGCGAGGCTGCCCGAGAAGCCGGAGTAGCTGAAGCCCAGGGCGAGGTTCCACAGCGAGAGGATGAACAGGCCGGCGACGATGGACGGGACGCCCGTCATGACGTCGACGAAGAAGGTGACGGCCTTGGCGAGCCGGCCGCGGCCGTACTCGACGAGGTAGACGGCGGTCAGCAGGCCCAGCGGGGCGGCCATCAGGGTCGCCAGGCCGACCTGCTGGAGGGTGCCGAGCAGCGCGTGGTAGATGCCGCCGCCGGCGCCGGACTGGATGACGCCCTTCATCGAGTGGCTCAGGAAGTTCCCGTTCACCACGCCGATGCCCTGCTGGACCGTGTAGACGGTCAGCGAGACCAGCGGGACGACGGCCAGGATGAAGGCGACCCAGACCAACGAGGTGGCGAACCGGTCCTTGGCCTGGCGGCGGCCCTCGACCTGGGCCGAGATCAGGTAGCCGCCGACCAGGAAGAGCAGCGCCGAGATCAGGCCCCACTGGAGGTGGCTCCGGAGTCCGGCGGCGGCGCCGATCCCGCAGCCGACCGCGATGGAGCCGGCCGCGACGACGGGCGGGGTCCACTTGGGCAGTCGGTTGGCGGTCAGCTTCGGACCGACCTGCGGCCGGGCGTCCTCGGGGACGGTCGTCAGGGTGGTCATGCGTTGGCCCCCGAGTACTCCTTGCGGCGGGCGATGATCAGTCGCGCGGCACCGTTCACCAGCAGGGTGATCACGAACAGGACGAGGCCGGAGGCCATCAGCGCGTCGCGGCCGTTGTTGCCGGCCTCGGCGAACTTCAGCGCGATGTTCTGCGCGAAGGTGCCGCCGCCCGCGTCCAGGATGTGCAGCGACAGGACGCTGTTGGCGGAGAGCACCACCGCGACCGCGATGGTCTCGCCGAGCGCCCGGCCGAGGCCGAGCATGGAGGCCGAGATGATGCCGGGGCGGCCGAACGGCAGCACCGCGGTGCGGATCATCTCCCAGCGGGTCGCGCCGAGGGCGAGCGCCGCCTCCTCGTGCATCCGCGGCACCTGGCGGAACACCTCGCGGGAGACCGCGGTGATGATCGGCAGGATCATGATCGCCAGCAGGATGCCGACGGTGAACAGGTTGCGCGGGGTGCCGGTCCTGGTCTGGTCGAAGAGGTACGTCCAGCCCAGGTACTGGTTGAGCCAGCTGGTCAGCCCGTCCATGTGCGGGACCAGGAACAGCGCGCCCCACAGGCCGTAGACGATGCTGGGGACGGCGGCGAGCAGGTCGACCAGGTAGGCGAACGGCTGGGCGATCCGGCGCGGCGCGTAGTGCGAGATGAACAGCGCGATCCCGATGGCCACCGGGACGGCGATCACCATCGCGATGACGGCGCTGACGATGGTGCCGAAGGCCAGGACGGCGATGCCGAAGACCGGCTTCGGGGCGTCCGGCGCCCACTCGAAGGTGGTGAGGAAGTTGCCGTCGTTGTTGCTGAGGGCCATGCCCGAGCGCCAGGCCAGGAAGCCGGCGATCGCGGCCATGATGACCAGCAGCAGGATGCCCGCGCCACGGGCGAGGTTCATGAAGATCTTGTCGCCGACGCGGCTGTCGCGCGGTCGGCGTTCCCTGCCTCGCGGGGCGGCAGGGGAGGATGAAGTCATTGGTCTACTCCGGTCTGGTGGTGCCGCCCCGGAAGGGGGTCGGCACCATGGCGGCGGTGCCCCGGACGTTGGTGCTGGATGGCGGTGCTCCGGCGGGACGGCCCCTGCCCCCCTCGCTCACGGGGCCGTCCCACCGGGGGTCCTGTCGGGTCAGGCCAGGGCGCCGACGGCGGTCTTGACCTTGTCGCCGATCGCGGCCGGCATCGGGACGTAGCCCTTGTCGCCGATCGACTTCTGGGCGGCGTCGCTGATCGTGTAGGTGAAGAAGGACTTCAGGGTGTCCAGGGTCTCGGCCTTGTTGCCCTTGTCGCAGACGATCTCGTAGGTGACCAGGACGATCGGGTAGGCCTTGTCGGCCTTGGTGCCGTAGTCCAGGGAGAGGGCGAGGTCGCCCTCGGTGCCCGACACCGTGGAGGAGGCGATGGTGTTCGCCGCGTTGGCGGCGGTCGCCTCGACCGGCTGAGCGGCGCCGGTGGCGATCTTGGCGCTCTTCAGGTTGTTGGTCTGGGCGTAGGACAGCTCGGCGTAGCCGATCGAGTTCTTGACCTGCTTGATCTGGGCGGAGACGCCGGCGCTGCCGTTGGCGGACTGGCCGCCCTTGCCCTTCCACGCCTTGCTCGGCTCGGCGCTCCAGGCGCCGCCGGAGGTCTTGGCGAAGTAGGAGGTCAGGTTGAAGGTGGTGCCGGAGTCGTCCGACCGGTGGAAGGTCTGGATCTCGGCGTCCGGCAGCTTGGCGCCCGGGTTCAGGGCGGCGATGGCCGGGTCGTTCCACTTGGTGATCTGCGAGTCGAAGATCTTGGCGGCGGTCGGGCCGTCCAGGACCAGGTTGTCGACGTTGTCCACGTTGTAGACCAGCGAGACCAGGCCGGCCACCATCGGCAGGTCGATCGCCTTGCCGCCGGTGCAGACCGCCTTGGAGGCGTCGACGTCGGCGGGCTTGAGGGCGAAGTCGGAGCCGGCGAAGGCGACCTTGCCCTGGTTGAACTGCTGGACGCCCGCACCGGAGCCGCCGCCGCTGTAGTTGACCGTGGTGCCGGAGCAGGAGGCGCCGAAGGTGGTCTTCCACACGTCGATCGCGGGGGCCTGGGCGGTCGAACCCGCGCCGAGCAGCGTGCCGGGCTTGCCACAGTTGATGGCGGCAGCGGCAGCGGAGGTGCCGTTGGAGCCGCCGGACGACGAGTTGGTGTTGTTGTCCGACCCGCAGGCGGCGAGCGACAGCGAGCTGACGAGCGCCATGGCACCGATGGCGAGGGCCTTGGAGCGGCCGTTCCGCTGGAGCTTCACAGGGGTGTCCCTTTCTGTGGCATTGCCCGTCGCGCAGGCCGTGCGGACACGGCCGAGCGCGGGTTTTGCTGTGGTCCGGGGCCCGTTCGGCCCTCCGGTGATCCCGAAGTTAGGCCGGGTAAGTGACACGCCAGCCGGTCGCAAGTGAACGGGGAGTGAACCTCGAACGGATGGCAGGAAACTACGTCACGTAGTAACGGTTGCGTCACAGCGAGGGCGCGGGGAGATCACTTCGACCGCTCCCGCACCCGCGCTCCCTCGCTCGCCCGTACGGGCTTCACCCCCAGGATCGCCAGCAGGGCGTCGACCAGCAACCGGTCGCGGTCGTGGGTCAGCCGCGCCCGGGCCTTGCCCGCCGGCAGCCACTCCAGGCGGTCGACCTCGCGGTTCGGCCGGAAGGCCCCGCCGGTCGGCACCGCCGCCCAGTACCGGACCTCCTTCGGACGGCCCTGCGCCAGGTAGTGCTGGGCGGGCAGCTCCGGGCCGAGCAGGCAGCGGAAGCCGGTCTCCTCCGCCACCTCGCGCAGCGCCGCCTCCACCACGCCCTCACCCGGGTCGAGCTTGCCCTTGGGCAGGCTCCAGTCGTCGTACTTCGGCCGGTGGATCACCGCGATCCGCGGCCGGCCCAGCCGTCCGCCGGGCTTGGGCTTCCCGGGCAGCCAGAGCACCGCGCCCGCCGCGAGGATCACCGGGGTGCGGCCCGTCCCGGTCGAGAGCGCCTCCACCGGCCGGCCGGGGCACGGGCGGCTCTGCCCGACGTTCGGGCTGCTGTGCCCGGTGCTCAGGCGATCGTGCAATTCAGGCCGTCCGTGGTGCGGGGGAATGCCCCCAGCCCTCGGCAGGGGGGATCTCCAGCCAGCCGTCCGGGCCTGGCGGGAGGTCGGGCCACCGGCGGCCGAAGGCGTACCGTGCCGCCTCCACCTCCAGTCGCTGATCAGCATGCACCACGCCCAGCACGTAGGCGGTCGCGGGGGTGATCCTCGGGGTGCGCGCCGCGGTGGCGGCGGTGACCGCGGCGTCCGCCGCCTCCTGGTGCCGGTCCAGCACCGTGTCCAGCTCGTCCAGCTCGGAGGCCGGGCGGCCGCACACCTCCAGCGCGTACCGGGCCTGCTTCACCAGGATCCGCAGCCGGGACCAGGGCGCGTCGTCGGCCGCCAGCGCGGAGTCCGCGTCCGCCGACGCGACCCGCGCCGCGGGCACCTCCTGCCCGAAGGCGGGCACGGGGGCCGGCGTCGCGCCCAGCCGGCGCAGCCCGTCCCCGCCGTACGGCGTCGCGGCCCGCTGCAGCGGCAGCTGCTGGGCGCTCGCGGACAGCGCCGTGAACGCGGCCGCCGCCTTCGGCAGCAGCACCGCCGACGCCGGGCCGTCGGCCGTCTCCAGCAGCGGCGCCTCGCCGACCAGCAGGGTCATCCGGTCCGCCAGCGCGTGCAGCCGGGCCGATCGCAGCTCCTGGAGCACGGTGGAGTGCGCCCTGGTCCGGGCCAGGGTCAACTGCCGGTCCAGCAGCGCCCGCGCCTTGGGGGCACCCGCGTGCCCGGCCAGCATTCCGGTGCCCTCCGGGTCGGTGCCGCTGAGCGAGTCCAGCGCGCCCAGCAGCCGCACCGAGCGGCGGACGTAACCCGGTTCCAGCGCCAACAGGTTGAGCAGCCAGCGGAGTTCGGTGCGCGACTCCTGCGCCCAGCCCTGCTCGAACACGGCGCCGAAGGTGTGCAGCAGCCCCCCGATCCGGCGCACCGCCCGCAGCAGGTCCGCGGTGCCGCTCGACGGAACGGCCGCCGCCGAACCCGGTCTCGCGCCGGCCTCGCCCACCGCGAGCGGCAGGGCGCGCAGGAACGCTCCTGCCTGGGCGGTGAGTTGGCGGGAAAGGATGTCCCCGGCGGTCGCTGTGTCGGCCGCCCGGGCCGTCATCGGCGCATCGGTCATGGCGTGGTTGATCCCCGTTCCCCCGGGCCCTTCCCCGGGGCTGGTGGCCGACCGCCGGAGCGGGTCCCCTCGGGGCCTTCGGGGGCCCCGACCGCTCCGGCGGCTCGCATCAGTGGACGCATCAACGCGGGGTGGCGGCCCGACGGCGCTGGCGCGAGTCGATCAGCAGGTCCTGGACCTGCCGCAGCGGCCGGCCCTCGGCATCCTGCGAGTGGCGGCCCCAGACGCCGTCCGGCCCGAGGTGCCAGGACTCGGTCTCGTCCGACACCCCGAGGTCGATCAGCCCGGACAGCTCTGCGCGGTGCGCCGGGTCGGTGATCCGCAACAGTGCCTCGATCCGGCGGTCCAGGTTGCGGTGCATCATGTCGGCGCTGCCGATCCACACCTCGGGATCGCCGTTGTTGCCGAACACGAAGATCCGGGAGTGCTCCAGGAAGCGCCCGAGGATGCTGCGCACCCGGATGTTCTCGCTCAGCCCCGGCACCCCCGGCCGGATCGCGCAGATCCCGCGCACCCAGACGTCCACCGGCACCCCGGCCTGCGAGGCCCGGTAGAGCGCGTCGATCACCGCCTCGTCGACGATCGAGTTGACCTTGAGCTTCACGTACGCGGGCCGGCCCGCCCGGTGGTGGGCGATCTCGTTGTGGATCCGCGAGACCAGGCCGTCCCGCAGGCCGCGCGGGGCGGTCAGCAGCCGGCGGTAGGACTCGCGGCGCGAGTAGCCGGACAGCCGGTTGAACAGGTCCGAGAGGTCCGCGCCGACCTGCGGGTCGGAGGTGAGCAGGCCGAGGTCCTCGTAGAGCCGGGCCGTCTTCGGGTGGTAGTTGCCGGTGCCGACGTGCGAGTAGCGCCGCAGGGTGTCGCCCTCCTGGCGGACCACCAACGACAGCTTGCAGTGGGTCTTCAGCCCGACCAGGCCGTAGACCACGTGGCAGCCGGCCTCCTCCAGCTTGCGGGCCCACTTGATGTTGGCCTGCTCGTCGAAGCGCGCCTTGATCTCGACCAGGACCAGCACCTGCTTGCCGGACTCGGCCGCGTCGATCAGCGCGTCCACGATCGGGGAGTCACCCGAGGTGCGGTACAGGGTCTGCTTGATCGCCAGCACGTCCGGGTCGGCGGCGGCCTGCTCCAGGAAGGCCTGCACCGAGGTGGAGAAGCTGTCGTACGGGTGGTGCAGCAGGACGTCGCGCTCGCGCATCGCGGCGAAGATGTCCGGCTGGGAGGCGGACTCGACGTCGGTCAGCCCGCGGGCCGTGCCCGCCACGAACTTCGGGTAGCGGAGCTCCGGCCGGTCCAGGTCGGCGATCCCGAACAGCCCGGTCAGGTCCAGCGGCCCGGGCAGCGGGAACACCTCCGCCTCGGTGATGTTCAGCTCCCGCACCAGCAGGTCCAGGATGTAGGGGTCGATCGACTCCTCGACCTCCAGCCGGACCGGAGGGCCGAAGCGCCGCCGCATCAGCTCCTTCTCCAGGGCCTTGAGGATGTTCTCGGTGTCGTCCTCCTCCACCTCAAGGTCCTCGTTGCGGGTGACGCGGAAGGCGTGGTGGGCCAGCACCTCCATCCCCGGGAAGAGCTCCTCCAGGTGCGCGCCCATGACGTCCTCCAGCGGGACGTACCGCTGGGGCGAGGCCTCCAGGAAGCGGGCCAGCGACTGCGGCACCTTCACGCGCGCGAAGTGCTTGTGGCCGGACACCGGGTTGCGGACGACCACGGCCAGGTTCAGCGAGAGCCCCGATATGTACGGGAAGGGGTGCGCCGGGTCGACCGCCAGCGGGGTCAGCACGGGGAAGATCTGCTGCCGGAACAGGGTGTGCAGCCGGGCCTGCTCCTTCTCGGCCAGCTCCGGCCAGCGCACCACCTCGATGCCCTCGGCGGCGAGGTCCGGCAGCACCTCCTGCTGGAACGCGGCGGCGTGGCGGGCCATCAGCTCGCGCGAGCGGGTCCAGATCAGGTCCAGCACCTCGCGCGGCTGGAGGCCCGACGCGCTGCGCTGGGCCACACCGGTGGCGATCCGGCGCTTGAGACCGGCCACCCGGACCATGAAGAACTCGTCCAGGTTGCTGGCGAAGATCGCCAGGAACTTCGCCCGTTCCAGCAGCGGGATCCCCGCGTCCTCGGCCAGCTCCAGAACGCGCTCGTTGAACGCGAGCCAGCTTCGCTCCCGGTCCAGGAAGCGGCCCTGCGGCAGTGCTTCGAACTCCTGCTCGTCCGTGGCCGGCAGCTCCGGCGGGACGCCCAGCGCACTGGACATCCTGGCCGTGGGCGCCAGCGGGGCAGGGACGGGGCGGGGGATGCTCATGGGTTCCAGCTCCTCCAGCAGGACGGCGTCCGGACGCGGATGGCTCTGCGGGCCGTCGTCCTCGCCCCGGGGCTTCCCCGGAGACAGCGCCCACCCACCGGGCGCGGTCCGTACAGGACCGGCCGACGAATGGCGGTCGACTCTGCACGAGCGAGACACTACGGACTTCATCCTGTGATCTTCGCGGCAGCAATTGAATCCACGGTAAACACCGCATGGCCAGGAGGAAAGCTGAGTCGGTCGGGGCAAGGGGCGGCGCGGTCGTCCGTCCCTCGCCCGCGACCGTCCCGTTACGGCTGGGCCGTGGCTGGCCTGGGTGCGGATGTGGTTCGGGTGGGTCTTGGGATGTGGGTGTGGGGGCGTGGGTGCAGGGGGGTGGGTTTGTGGGCGGGTGTGCGTGCGGATGGGATCAGGCGGGGGCCTGGGTCGGCCGGTCCGCCCGGTACGGGGCCCGGTACATGAGGTCCACCTCGTGGATGGTGAACCCCAGTCGCTCGTATACCCGGACGGCGGCCGGATTGTCGGCGTCGACGTAGAGGAGGACGGTCGCGAGTCCGCGCTCGCCGGCGCCCGACCCGGTCAGGTGGCGCAGACCCGCCGCGGTCAGGGCCCGACCGAGGCCGCTGCCCTGCTCGGCCGGATCCACCCCGACGACGTAGACCTCGCCGAGCTCGGGCTCGGTGGCGGTGGCCGGGTGCACCTTGGTCCAGTGGAAGCCGACCACCTTGCCGTCCCGGGTGGCGAGGAAGAAGCCCGCCGGGTCGAACCAGGGCTCGGCGATCCGCTCGGCCAGGTCCAGCTCGGTCCAGGAGCCCTGCTCCGGGTGGTGGGCGAAGGCCAGGGCGTTCAGCCGCAGCCACTCGGCGTCGTCCTCCCCCGGGCGGAAGGTCCGGAGCTCGATGCCCGCGGGGACCGGCACTGCCTCGGTCTGCACACCGGTGCGGCGCATCTGCCGCAGCTCGCGGACCAGCTCGGCACCGTACGCCCCCGCCAGGTGCCGGGCAGCCGGGTGGCCGCCGTGCACCCAGAAGTCCACCTCGTCCCGGCCGGCCCGGTGGGCCTGCGCCAGCACCGCGTCGACCAGCGGACGGGCCAGGCCGCGACCACGGGCGGCCGGGTCAACCACCAGCTCCGCGGCGGGACCGGCGGTCGGGGCCTCCGGCACTTCGAGCTGGCCGTAGCCCACGACGGAGCCGTTCTCGCCCTCGATCACATGGGTGACGCCCGGGCGGGGCGTCTCAGCGTTCCGCAGCCGGAGCCGGCCCTGCTCGGACACCGCGGCCCGGCCGTCCACCGCCTGGGCCTCCGCCAGAACACGCAGGGCGCCGTCGCGCTGCTCGGGGCTGAGCACGTTGCTCGCAATGACCGCTGTCTGATCGTCCATGTACCGACGATACGTCAACGGAAATGCGAAAAGCCCCTGATCCGATGGATCAGGGGCTTTTCTGAATGATTGTTCGGCGGCGTCCTACTCTCCCACAGGGTCCCCCCTGCAGT